>JBIKUD010000080.1:0-7435 GCA_044347745.1 Bdellovibrionota bacterium | reverse complement strand
CCAGTTTTACCCGCACCTGTCCCTGAGCTTCGCTTCGATCTTCTTTAAGAAATAATCGAATTAAATCGGCACTCAGCATACTACCATTTTGGGTCAGCTCGGGGTTTTCGGTAAGTGTGACAACCTCTTTGTCAGCTTCGTAATTTGCATTGTTGCTGGTTGCGCGAATATCTGAGCCTTTAAGAATCACTACATTCTGACGAGCGGTAAGGCGCTGAATTTTATTCTGCTCATTATAGGTGCCTTCGAGTAGCTCAGCTGTGAGCGTCATGTCCCCATGTTTCACTTCAACGTTTCCTTTATAAAGGAATTGCCTCGATTGAGTGCTTAGTTGAAGGGAGTCGGCATTTATGAACGTTGGAGATTTATTGAAATCGGGACTGTTAAATGGGTTTTTTGCGGTGTTTAGTTGCGTACCTGCTTCTGCCAAGACTGAAGCCTGTGGCAGAATTATTGCGGTAAAGCAAAAAAAACAAAGAGCCAAAGCGCCATGACTGAGGCGAGATTGTGGAGTTCTTTGAAAACTGGTTCGTGAGACTTTATGGTGCATTAGGCTTTTCTCCCGGACTAATTTTGCTTTTCACGTTTTTGGTGAGTACAAAGTTATTCTTTATTAAATCTCCCTTAAGTCCCATACCTTGCACAGACAAAAGTGGGCCAGATATCTGAACTAATACTGGAGAACTGACTTCATTTGCGGCTTTGTGATATACCAATTTTTCTGTTTTGAGCCTGTATGTTTTGTCTTTGACCACTTCTACCGCTCCGTTGAGCTCGGCCGCAGCAATACCCGCGCCTTGAAGTACCACGACAGCTTCGTTGGCAGTCATATCAATTTGAGTACCGTCAGGCCGAAACAGGGAGAGCTTGGTGCGTAAGATGCGCACGGCGTTTTGTTCGGGCATTAACTGACCTTCTGAACCAAAAATTTCCCAGAGCTTCTTACCATCTCTTACCTCGCTACGATGAAACTCTTTGAGGGTGAATTTGGAGTCGCTAGGTGTTCCGACAGTGTTTGTTTCAGGAGCTGGTGAGGCGACGGTGCTTACGGGAGTTGGGATTGGCTTCTGTTTCGCTTTTAAGCTTGCTTTGGGTTGTAACCCTAGAATGCTGATGACAAAAAAGAGAAACAAAGTGCCAACGGCTATAACCAAACTTTGCTTGCGGCTGATGTGCATGAGTAAAGACTATAATTGACTTCTTCCAATGGCTGAGATTTCACATGCTATCTTGAGAGTCTCAGCAAATAGAGAAAGCGGGAGCATACTTGGGCCGTCACTTGGAGCCGTGTCTGGGTTGTCGTGACATTCTATGAATAATCCGTCGACACCGGTAGCGCAAGCAGCACGCACAAGAGGGGGAATAAAATGCCTCATTCCGCCAGATGCACCGCCCATTCCACCCATTTGTTGCACGCTGTGGGTCGCGTCAAATACGACGGGGTAGCCAGATTCACGCATAATCAATAAGCTGCGCATGTCGACCACGAGGTCTCGGTACCCAAAGCAAGTTCCTCGTTCACACAGCAGGATGTTGTTGTTTCCTTGGCTTGCAATTTTTTCTGCAGCAAAGCTCATGTCTTGTGGGGCCAAAAATTGGCCTTTTTTAACGTGGGCCGCCTTGCCTGAGGCACCAACTGCAAGTAGCAGGTCAGTTTGACGACATAAAAATGCAGGCGTTTGAAGTACATCTATCGCTTGCGCAACCGCGGGGACTTGTTCAGCGGAGTGCACGTCTGTAAGCACTGGTAGTCCTGTTTCTCGCCGAACTGCAGCCAAAACTTCCAGGCCTTTTTCTAAGCCAAGTCCACGGGCGGATTTTCCGCTCGTTCTATTGGCTTTATCAAATGAAGATTTAAAGACAAGTTGCACTGGAAATTTTCGCGCAATATCAGCAATTGCGTAGGCCATTTTAAGACAGTGATCTTTAGATTCAATTTGGCAGGGGCCCGCGATAATAAGAAGCGGGTGCCCTGGGCCAACTTGTATGTGTGCGCCAATGCGGACAGTTTTCACTGGGTTCATCTTAGATACTTGCCTGAGAGCTTAGTTCCTTCGCCCCTTTGGTTGGCTTGCTCACCTTTCGTTTGTTGCTACTTCCTCGATGGCGTCTAAATTCGAGGGCAGCGCCGACAAAACTTTGGAAGAGCGGATGAGGGCTTCGTGGAGTTGATTTAAATTCTGGGTGAAATTGAACTCCAATAAACCAGCGATGGTTTGGAAGCTCGATGATTTCAACAAGTGAATTGTCAGGTGAGGTGCCCGCAAGGACGAGTCCGGCCTGGGTGAGCTGTTCGCGATATTTATTGTTGAACTCGAATCGGTGACGGTGGCGCTCACTAATTTCTGGGGTGCCATAAATCTTAGCGGTTCGAGAATTCTTTTGAAGCACGCAGGGATACGCGCCAAGTCGCATGGAGCCACCTTTTTTGGAGACTTCTTTTTGATGCTCCATAAGGTCAATAACTGCCGACTGAGAGTCCGGATTAAATTCGGCGCTTGTGGCATCTTTAATTCCCGCAACGTGCCGCGCAAATTCTATGCTTGCCATTTGCAAACCAAGACAGATTCCAAAGAACGGAATATTTTGCTCGCGTGCATACTGAGTGGCTAGAATTTTGCCTTCACTGCCGCGAATCCCAAAGCCGCCTGGAATTAAGATAGCATCAACTCCTTGATTGTTTGTGGCGCTTGCGATTACAGCTTCTACGCCTTTTTGTTCAATTTCTTCGCTATCAAGGTAGGCAATTTGCACTTTTACTTCATTGGCAAAGCCTGCATGCGATAAGGCCTCAGTGAGACTCTTATAACTTTCGGTAAGGTCGACATATTTGCCAACCATTGCAATGGTAACTGCGCCATGAGCTGGGTTTTTAAGCGTGCTGATAATACGTTCCCATGGAGCAAGCTGTGGAGCTCCAGTCCAAATATTTAAAAGCTCCACAATGCGCTGATCAAGGCCTTCTTGGTGGAGAGACAGGGGAAGCTCGTATATTGAGCCAACGTCGTATGCATTCACGACGCAGTCTTCTTTAACACTGCAGAAGAGACTAATTTTTTTCTTGAGCTTCTGGTCAAGAGGCTGCTCTGAGCGAAGAACGATAATGCTCGGGATAATTCCAAATCCAGTAAGTTCCTTCACTGAGTGCTGAGTTGGCTTTGTTTTAAACTCATTCGCAGCATTAATGTATGGGACTAGGGTCACATGAATGTACAGCGAATTCTCTTGTCCAACATCGGCGCGCATTTGTCGAATGGCTTCGAGAAAAGGCAAACTTTCAATGTCACCAACGGTTCCGCCAATTTCTACAAGGCAAATATCAAATCCCTCTGCGGCACGGAAAATGCGACGTTTAATTTCATCCGTAATATGTGGAATAACTTGAACAGTGCCACCCAGGTAATCGCCACGACGCTCATTTGCAATCACTGTTTCGTATATTTGACCGGTGGTGAAGTTATTCTTCTTCATCATGCGCGTGTCTAGAAAACGCTCATAATGCCCAAGGTCTAGATCTGTTTCTGCGCCGTCATCGGTGACAAACACCTCTCCGTGTTGGAAAGGACTCATAGTGCCAGGATCTACATTAATATACGGATCGAGTTTTAGAGCGGTGACTTTGAGTCCGCGAGCTTGGAGCAGCGCGCCAATGCATGCGGAAGTGAGTCCCTTACCAATAGAAGACACAACTCCGCCGGTAATAAAGATGAATTTGGTTGGACGTGCAGCCATGATTCAATACACCTGAAGTAGTTACGCGTGCAGCTGTTAGCGAGCAATATGTGTGTGGTACCGGAAGGAGAGGCGCCCAGGGCGGGTGCACAGACCGGAGGTACAAGGCATGATACCTGAAATTGAAAACTAATGGGACCCCCAATTGGGATTTAATCGAATATTTACGGGCGATATCTGAGGCGGCCAGAATCAAGTGATTTAAATAGGTTGCCTCGGAAAAGCATGTACCAATTTGCCACAACCGCTCCAAGCGCCAAGCCCAAAAAGCCCAAGTCTAATCCGAGGCGCATCAGGGCTGTTTGCACGGCCATGATGACAGTAGTTGCGGGCAATAAGGGTTCTGATAGCCCAAAAGAAAGCAGTACGGCTGTAGGATCTGAGGTTAACCAGGGAAGCGTGAGCACCAAAAATGGCAGGAACCACTCTATCCAAAACCGTTGCGTAAACTGCGCCGCTGCGGTGAGCGCGGGAATGCTTTCAATGCGCTGAAGGTATATAACCTCGGGAATGCAGTTAAATATGAGGACCACCGAGAGTCCAAAGAGTTGAAGGATCCAGGCTTGATCGGCGCTAGTAATAAAACTCTGCAATAAGAACTGGGCTATCCAAATGACGAACCCCACACTGAGGACCGTGAAGAACATTCCATAATCGAATGACCAGAGGTCACGAAACCCCAGGCGCTCACGGTCTATTGTGGCTGCCAACCAGGAAAAATATAGGGAAATAAGGGCAACTTGTATCATCCCCACAATCATTCCTCCGGCGAAGCCCAAGCCGCCGAATAAAGTCAGAGCAACCCAAAAAAGGGCGCAGGCGGCCAGGGAGCCAATAATGATGCTTGGGTTTCTCAGGAGATCTTTTGTAGCGCTTTTGGCTGTATCCCTATAGAGCGCCAGAAGTTTGAATACCATGGTCATATAGTTCTTCCTTCGTTACCTCAGGACTTTAGTGTCTTGAGTGAGCAGGGGATTTTCTTCTTCGTCGTGACGAATGGCTTCGGGTCGGAGCAGCAGAATCAAGGTAGTCAGTCACTTTGTCCGAGAGACCATTAATTTGAGGCAAAAATTCTCCAAGATATTTGAGTTCATCAGCCAATTCAAACCTATGTATTTGTTGAGCACCATAGGTCAGATCGCTTACCCCATACGCCGCTACCAATCCTGCTAGTAAAGTCGTGAGTTTTTCTTTCTCGCGGCGAGGCACGGCAAGTAATGAAAATACGGTATTCAAGTGTTCTTCGATCGCCTCAAAGCTGCAGAACTCATCAAGTGCTGCTTCAAGGAACGGCGCTTTGGTGTAGAGCGCAAGAAGAGCAAGCGGGAAGGTGTGGGTGCGTGTTTGACCAGCCAAAACTGCATTGTCGGAAGCTTCTAATGATGAAGCAAATTCGGAACCTTCATCAAAAAGATCGCTCGCCCCGGCTTTATTGAAGGGCAGGACGTGCTGGAGTACTCCAGTTTGGGCAAGAAGCTTGAGAACTGAAAGCGCATACCCAGAAACAAAATCTTTTTTTAGCTCCTCATATACTCGCATTTCAGGGCTTTTTGTAATGAGTTGTGCGTTCCGGCAGATAGAGTCGTAGCAAGACTCTTCAATCTGGAAGTTTGCCTTACACGCATGTCGAATTACGCGTATAAGTCGCACCGGATCCTCAGCAAAGCGCACATCTGGTTCACCGATTACTCTGATAATCCCTGCTTGCAGGTCGCGCATTCCCCCCACATAGTCGAGGATTGAAAAACTGGAGATATCGTAGAAAAGTCCATTGATCGTGATATCGCGCCGGCGGGCATCAGTTTCTTCTGTGCCATACTTATTATCACGGAGAATAAGAGCATCTGCGGTGGGCTGAGTATCGTTCGGGTCTATCGGATCTGAAATATCTCTAAAAGTAGAAACTTCAATTATTTTGTTGCCACGAAAGAAAACGTGAATCAATTTAAAGCGTTTGCCAATGATTCTGCTGTTTCTGAAAAGGTCTTTAACCCTTCGTGGTGTGGCGTTGGTTGCAATGTCGAAGTCTTTGGGCGTTTTGTTGAGTAATAAGTCGCGTACTCCACCACCCACCAAGTAGGCCCGGTATCCATTACGGATTAATCGATACATTATTTTAATGGCTTCGGGGTCGATTTGTCGCCTCGAGATGCCATGCTGAGCGCGGGTATAGACCTCGCAGGCCGTCTTCTCAGTGTGCTTTGAGGGGGCAGGTGAGCTTTCCAACTTTAACTCGGTCACAGTTCTTAACTCGGTCGATACAAATAAGAGTAGGCTATTCAAAATCTTAGCTCTTGCACGGGCAAAAGCTGCAAATAAGCTAACATCTTCAGGGCGCGGAGCCTACGTTCCACCGCTAATATATTTGCCAAGTGGCCCAAAAATCCTAGTTTCCCTTACTTTAGCAGATTCCAAAGATATCCGACTTCTCCTACAGGACTGAAGTGCAGCGGCCCGCCCCATTTGGTTGCACCTTAGACCAGCATTCCTCAGTGTTTTCAGGGGGATGCAGTAAGTATCGCCCTAATGTTGTAACGATACTCAATGGAGAAAGAGGACTATGGGCAGGCCAGTTTACCCTTATGAAATTACCGACCCCGATTTTTCCTGGCTCATTACGAGCTTTCAGGAGGCTAACCCAGGCTATGTGGTGGTTGAGAACACCTGCCTGCCTTTTGTGCTGATCAAACTCGGAGAAAGCGCCACTCTGACTGACGGGTTTATACCGCCACGGGCGCACGATGATATGGACTCCGACGAAGACTTTTCTTCTAAGTAAGTGAAGCCTTTATATCTTCAATCTTCGAAATTACTTCGCCCTTAATTCGCTCCAAGTCAGCTTGTGTTTGAGCTTCAAACCGCATGACTAAAACTGGTTGGGTATTTGAGGCCCGCACAAGGCCCCAGCCTGTGGGGAAGGTCACCCGCACCCCGTCAATTGTTTCAACTTGCTGGCCTTTAAAAGCCGTTTGGGCGTGTTCAGCGATCTTAAATTTAATTTCCTCAGGACAATCCAGTCGAATTTCCGGAGTTGAATACATTTTTGGCAAATCAGAGAGTAACGCAGATACCGGACTATTTGTGGAGCTCACTATTTCGGCAAAGCGAGCTGAGCAATACAGTGCATCATCGAAGCCATAAAAACGATGGCGGAACATAATGTGCCCGCTCATTTCACCGCCAAGCTCCCCATTGGTTTCCACGAGTTTCTTCTTAATTAATGAATGCCCAGTTTTCCACATAATGGCATTGGCCCCGCGCTTCTTAAGATCATTAAAGAGCAGCGACGAGCACTTGACGTCGCCAATAATGGTTGCGCCTGGTTTTTCAACGAGAATAGCGCGTGCATACAAGAGCACGAGCATGTCGCCAAAAATAACCTGGCCTTTTTCATCCACCACGCCAATACGGTCTGCATCACCATCCCAGCCAATTCCAAAGTCAGCGTTCGTTTCTCTGACCTTGTGAATCAAGTCTTCTATGTTCTCGAGCACTGTAGGATCTGGATGGTGGTTAGGAAAACGTCCATCGGGTTCGCAATAGAGCTCAATCACCTCAACTCCAAGTTCGCGCAGCACTGCTGGGCCAACGAGTCCGCCTACACCATTTCCGGCATCAACCACCACCTTGAGCTTGCGTTTCCCCATATGGGGTTTGCAGTTGCTAACTAAATCGGCAATGTATTCTTCGCGGACTGGGCGCT
>JBIKUD010000079.1:0-7484 GCA_044347745.1 Bdellovibrionota bacterium | reverse complement strand
TCTACCTGATATCCCGCGTTTTTGAGCACCATTTCAAGAATTGCGCGCTGATCATCATTATCTTCAACCACCATAATTTTAGCGCCGGGTCTAGCCTGGGCCTGCGGTATTTGCTCTGTCGCAAACAAGCCTTCGTTGACGGCTGCGCCCTGTACTGTCGGAGCTGATCTTAAAAGCGCCGCATAGGAAGTAGGAAGTGTTGGGCTTTGCTTCTGGACCGCCTGTAAATTAGTGACACCCTCTCGAACTTTTTGCACGCCATCATGCAGGAGTGCACGAACCCCACGCCGAAAGAGCTGATAAACAATCGCTTCCTCGTCTCTTGAAGCGGCCAGATCTTGGCGCAGGCCCTCATCTACTTCAAGACCCGAACCAATCACTACCATCCCTCGTATCCCACGCTCTCCGCATTCAGAACAGCCACGACCAACTGCATAACTATCCAATGCTGGCTCTTTAAGTTCTTTTGGCAACAGCCCGTACAATGCTTTGTCAACTGGAGTTTTTCGAGCGCAGGCACTACAGGTTCGCGGAACCAGGCCGAGACAAAATGCAGCCACGACATGGTCAAATATTCCCGAACGCGCTGGTTGACTGAGAGGCCCAAGCACTGCACTCAAATCATCTGCAATAGCAGTCGCAAGTAACAAACCTTGGCTTGAACAAATCTCTAAATCTTTGGGAGAAAGCTGCCATAAATCTTTTACACAGACTGCACCCGTCAAACTAAGCACCATCGCCGAAACTGCTGCTAATTGATCAGCGTTAGGCGCCACGATCAGCATAAGCCCGGAGTCAGCAAGGGTACGTGTTTCGAGGAGCGCCTGACTATGCTCTGATAACAAAAGGCGCTGCATCTCGGCATTGGGAGCTCGAAGCTCAAGCGCGGAAAATATCAGTTTTTCATTCCCTCCCAAATTCGACTCCATGGAGCACGAAAATCGAAGCAGCCCATGAGGCAAGCGAAAAGCGAAATGACCTGCCACATGTGAGGGGAACTCGATAAGAGCTTCGTTCCCAAATGCAATATCACGTCGCTCAATCAAATAGGCTTCTAAAATAGGGTACCAAGTGGGCTTCACGAGCACCGACTTCAGTATCTGGTCAGACGAAAAAAAAGTAATCTCGAGTTTTTCCTTGGTGCGACGCCACTCTATCTTGGTCACTTGGAGTTCAAGCGCTTCCTGCAATAATTTCTGCATAAAGCGTTTGAATTTAATTTGCTGCTCAACCCAAGCGGAAAGGCTATTCATGTGCACCCTCCATTTACCCTTTAATCCTCTAAAACAGCCTTTTAAAACAACGTGAGATGGGGATTGTTCTAGTGTAAGCAGCCAAACATACTTTCGTAATGGTAATGGTATACGTCGTCCGTTTCTTCAAATTAAACCAGCCCTAATTCTTCCCAAATGTACGTGCAAAATAATGTTCTAATAAGTAAGTTTATCTCAGACTCTCCTCAAAGAGGCTTGGGTGCATTTGCCGCGCAGCCCATTGAATGTACTGTAAAAAGTGCTGATAACTGGCTCCTCTTATGCCGATGAAAAGAGTAGTATGCGTAGTAATAATTCCCACAATTCAGAATATTGTTTGTGCAACCATCTCCGCAGTACCTTATAGCTTTGACTCCAGATGAGGCACATCTCCGGGGGATTGCGTTCGCACATCATGCGTAAAGGTGGACTTGGAAAAGCGTTGGCGGGGCTCAGCCTCGGGGTCCTTTTGGGCTTGGGCGTTCTTGCGCTTAAGTCGTATCTAGCCGATCAAGCAATATTACTTCTGGAGGAAGAAGTAACAGCTTCTTGCGATTGCACGCTGATGCACGATGGCGTTCGCGTTAGCCTATTGCCCCTTGTAGTCGAGGCAAAACGGCCCCGCATAGTTTCACAAGGCAAGACCGCTCTTGAATTTGAGAAAGTGAGGGCTGATTTCAGTCTCAGCGACATTCGAAACCGTCGTATTCTGATGACAGATTTGCTTTTAGCCAATGGAACCGCCTATGGCGTAGGGCCTGATAGTCCAACTTTTCAATTCATCGACCACCTTACCCAACCGATTGCGCCCGAGAAAGACAGACCAGGCCGTTGGCGACTTGTAATGGAGAGTTTGCAAGTCGCTCATTCAAGGATGATTGAACCATTTACGCATTCAAGCCTTACTGGCGAAGGGGTATCACTTGAAGTGCGCAGAGACGAAAAAGATAATTTCATCTTAATACCTCAGATAGATAAACTTCGTGTTGTAGAGAATCCTGCACAAGGGCCTTCGCAATCCGCAATTGTTGAACTTGGCAAATTACGCTCGTACCTCTACATAGACGGAACAACCGTTACATACGATGGCTTGAGACTAGCTCTCAAAAACTCGCTGCTTTCAGGCAAAGCGCTATCAAAAACTAAAGAAGACAATCTGCTCTCCGGGCCGCTCAGCTATCAACTCCGTTCTCAAGATTACTCCGTAATTCCAGATTGGTTTCGCTCAATTTTTTCGGGAAATGCCCAATTCTCGGGTTCACTGGGTCGACCTATAATTCGCGGCAATCTCGGATTAGCTCCCAACACAACTCTCGATCTCTTTGGTACCCCTGAAAAACCAATTGCACGCCTCGATTCCCTCAATGGAGAAATTGGTGTTGAAATTCGGCGTGGTGCGTATCAGGTGTTTCTTCCCGCTCTTGAAGCCAGTGGTAATGGGTATGCCATCAAAACGATTCAACCAATTCGTAGCGACTCAGGAAGCTTAAGCGGCAAGCTTGAACTAGGTGCCGATCAGCTTGTATTTGAAGATGGCACCTTTCACGATGTCCATGCCGAACTCACCCTTTCGCACCTTGATACTGAACCTGAAGCCACCATCACTGGCACAAGCGCACTCGTTGTAACCAAAGCTCTCGAATTTGCTGAAGTGCGATTTAAAATTAACGTGCTCAACGACTCCGTGAAATTGGAATTTTCACATCGTAGTCCAGACAAAGGTGAGCTTATCGCCAAAGGACAGATTTTGCTTAGTGACGAAGGACCGGAGCTTAAGCAGTTAGACTACACAGCAAATCAATTTGCCCTATTTCAAGGAGCTAGCATTCCAAATTGGTATTTTGGAACGTTACGCTTTAATAGCCGAGGGTCATTGTCCGGCCCAGTTGATCTTTCAAAATTAGAAGGCTCCGCGGAGTGGGATGCACGGTCAACTGAAAGCAGTCTGCCTATTATCGCTCAGGGTAAAGCCAACCTCAAAAATGGCAACCTGCACCTTCCATTTACGGACTCATCCAACATATCTGACGTAACGCTTGATCTTGGTTTGGTTTCAAACTTGAGAAGCAAACTGAGTGTGCGTACTTCAGAAATGCGCTTTGAAGATTTCTATCCTGAACTCAGCTGCGTTAAAGCCGCCGGAAATCTCGAGTACGACTTCGCTCTCGAAGCCCCACTGGCTGGAAACGGAAAGCTAGGATTAAAAAAATTCAGTTTTGGCTGTGGCCAATATCAAGTTCAAATGGAGCAGGACGCACCAATTCCCATAGCTGCAGGAAAGCTTAACTTACCCCCCTTATCGTTTATCGGAAATAACACGGCCATGCTACTTCAGGGAAACCTCGGACTGGCCGGTGAGATGCAATTAAATGCTCAAGGCAAATTGCAACTCAGCTCGCTCGTGGCGCTGGCCCCTAGTTTAGATGATATTCAGGGTAAGTTGTCTGCATCATTGGATATTAGAGGTTCACTTGCTGCTCCCCTTCTCAAAGGAAAAGCGAAAGTTGAAGATGCTGAGTTCTCTATTGAATCCGCTGGTCTCAGCTGTTCAGATATTGACGGCGAACTGACACTTGAAAATTCCCTGGTCAGGGTTCAGGAAATGCGTGGAGTGCTTAATGGTGGGCAAATAAGTGCCCGAGGGGAGCTCTATCCATTTGACTTGAGTCGTTCAGCTCTCAAAATTGACGCGAGCGGCGTCGCCATTGAACCCTTAGATCGCACCCTTGTGCAACTTGGTGGCTCTCTCTCGTTGCAAGCTCTTCCCTCAGGGAAGGCCGGCATAACGGGAACGATTGAAATAGAATCGGGCGAAGTTACACGAGCACTGGATGTGCCTAGTTTACTCCGAGATCTTTCAAATTCAGTTTTTTCCTCTGCGTCCCAGCAACAATTTAGCGCAAGCCTACCTGAATTGGAGCTCGATCTAGCGGTCAAGGCAAATCGAAATTTCTTCCTCTATACGAATTGGGCTGGGGCCGAATTAAAAGGCCAACTACACGTTAGTGGCTCGCTACCCAATCCAGTTTTAAATGGAGAAATCTCAACAATCGCCGGATGGTTTGGCATTCGCGATCGTCGCTTTGAAATAAGCTCAGGGTCTCTCCTCGTAAAAAGTACTCAGGGCCAACCGATTCTTGATCTCATTGGCGAAACCTATGTCCCGGCGCGAACTGGTGAAACTGTACTGGTAATCGCCGAAGCGAATGGCCCTCTACTGAGTCCGAGAATAAGTCTCAGCTCTGATTCAGGCCTCAGCCAACGTGAAATCCTTAATCTCTTGGCGTCCGGTGGTAATCTTGGAGGACAAACTCGTGTTAATACGATATCTCAAAACTACGAGATGAATCAGGAGGTTTTGTTTACTGACTTTAATTCAATGACCCTCGCCTCATTTTTGTCCGACTTAACAAGCCTTAATTCCCTCTCGCTGCAACCAACCTATAATCTACAAACAGGCTTAATTGAGCCTTTTGTAGTCGCTGAGAAAAGAATTACCGATGGATTTTCTATTATCGGCGAGAGTTCTCTTGGAGGAACGGTAACTGAATCTCGACTTAAAGCCCTGTTTGATCTTACACCGGCTCTTAAACTTGCTGCGATCGCTGAATCAGTGAGCTCCAGGCAGAAAACTGCCTTTGGAGCAGATGTCACCTATACAATTCTGGCCAAACAGTTTCAGAGCCTCAACATTTCCGTACGTGGGAATAAACAATTAGAAACAAACTGGATTTTGAGGCGTTTAAGATTAAATGAAAGTTCTCGCATTCCAATTGGCGACATGGAACGAGTAAAACGCGCTCTGTTAGATATCTACCGGAATGAAGGCTACCGCACGGCAAAAGCGGAAGTTTCTTGTAACGGGCCGTTCAAAGTTTGCGAGGTTCTCGATATTCAGATCGAAGAGGGTCCTATATATATAGTAACTGAAAGCCAACTTACTGGAGATCCGCTCAGCAGCGCTTTTAACACTCAAAAATTCCTTAGCTCACTACGTGGGTCCCTCGCAACGGAAGCTCTCCGGGCAAAAGCTGAGTCAGAGCTAACCCGAGCCCTTCGCTCTGAAGGATTTTTGGAAGCTCGAGTTAAAGCGGAATACCTCGCGCTCGCCAATTCAAATGTACAATTGAACGTGGATGTTCGTACGGGTCGGCCAGTCTCATTCTCGTTTAATGGGAACTCGCATTTTTCGCCACGAGAGTTTCTTGATACTATTAACCTTTTTGAACGAAAATTGCCGTTCGGCAACAATACGGTCAATATTCTACTCCAAAATATGGAGCGCCTATACCGGCAAGCAGGCTTTCTGTATGCCACACTCAGCTCTGAGCGCCTGGAGGAACCCGGAACAAATCGTATCACCTATCAGATCTCCGTCGATGAAGGACCCAAAGTTACCGTTGAAGCTGTAGAATTTTCTGGATTAACCGGAATAACTCCAGAAGAGATTCAAAAACAACTTAATCAAGAAGACCTTAATGCTTCTGAAAGGCTCTTTAAACCACGATTTGCTATTGCCGAAGAAATAGACGCAAATATTGCGTTACTTATCGATTTACTCAAAGAGCAAGGATATATTGCTCCATCAATTCAGTATAAGATTGAGGCAAGTGATAATTCTGATCGTATAAAAATCCACTACCTTGTTTCGCAAGGTCCAGATGCCCGCGCCGACTGGTTTGTTATCGAAGGTGCACCTCAAGACATTGAAATTCCCGCAGCGCCAGAGGCACCTTACTCAATTCGAAAAGCAAATCGATACATCGAACTGATTCTTCAGGTGCTTCGTGAACGAGGATACCTCGATGCTGCGTTATGGTCTGATCTCAACGCAGACGAAAAACGCCTTACGGTACATATTGAACCGGGTCAGCAAACACATATTGGCAATATCAAAATTGAAGGTAATTTAAATACTCAAGTTTCAACTATTCGAAATGCACTGCGATTTAAAGAGCAAGAGGTGTGGGATTCGAAGGTCATCGCCAGTTCAAAAACGCAGCTCTTCAAACTTGGCCTATTTTCACGAATCGAGATTGAGCCTGCAGATGGGGTGCTCGACCAGGCAATCGAAGACATGCAAATTCGGGTGACTGAGAAGGCATTGCGAACGTTAGAACTAGGTACCGGGTTAAACTCGGAATATGGGTTACACCTCTTCGGCGAAGCAACCGACCGCGCACTTTTTGGTGACGGTCGTTCGCTCAGTCTGCGCTTAGACACCTATTATGATTCGGCAACCACCGAAATTAGCCAAGGCGTAGCGGGCCTGAGGTATTTTGTCCCTTCATTATTCGCATCAAACTTTAGTTTGGCTGAGGATCTCCGTTTCCAGAAAGTAGACCTTTCGACCCAAGAATTTGACCTTGATAGAATCTCTCTGGCTTCATACCTCTATAACTCTAGTTTTGAGCGCCTTAGTTTCTCGATGGGTCACACCGTTTTGTATGAGGATCTTTCAAACGTTTCGCCTGGTGCTATAATCGGCGAAGAAGATAGTGGGAACGTTCGGCTCAGCTTTGTTTCAGGGACCCTAAATTACGATGAACGAGATAATCCGCTCAATCCGCGTCGCGGATTCAACCTAAACTTCGATTATAAACTTGCCAGCGAGCTTATCGGCTCAGATGCCGACTACTACGGACTAGGGGCAAAAGCCTCCTTTATAGTGCCTGGCGACTTGCTTTTGCTTCCCCGCTTCTCTTTTGCGTTAAGCAGCCGCCTCGCAAGTACCTGGACTTTTGGTCGTAGCTCGCAGGTGCCAATTACCCAACGCTTTTATCTAGGAGGCAGAAACACTATTCGTGGTTTTCGAGAAAATTCACTAGGGCCTCGCGGAGCCGACGGAAGTGTGATTGGTGGAGATTTACTGATTGCGCAAAGTGCGGAGCTTCGTTACCTGATTCTTGATTCTCTTTCTATCCACACGTTTTTTGATGCAGGCTCGGTATATCTCCAAGAAGAATCAGCGTCTGTAGATGACTTACGCTATAGCAGCGGAGTTGGCTTTCGTTTTCTTTCACCTATTGGTCCGATTGGAATGGATCTTGGTGCGCCACTCAACCAGAGAGACGGAGAGCCCTCACTACGTTTACACTTTAGTATTGGGTCGAACTTCTAGAACTCAAGGAAAAATCGCCACATTAAACACAGAGATTAGAAACTCTAAACCTCCTCTACAATGTCAGGCGCCATTTATCTCTCTGTACTCTTGGTTTTCTCTCAGTCCCT
>JBIKUD010000078.1:0-7532 GCA_044347745.1 Bdellovibrionota bacterium | reverse complement strand
AAGGTGCTCTTTTGATGCTGAAGAGCCGTAAAGACCTTGATGTTGACGGCATTTATGATCTTTTTGAATCGCCGAAGTTTGGAGTCAGCGCCACAATGTTCGATACAGATGGGGATGGATTTGGTGATGGCGAAGAGATTTTCAGTTTTTTCACTAATCCCGTAGATGCGCTTAGTCACCCATAATTACTGCCTCACCAAGACATCACCATGAAAGCCAAGATTGCACTTGTCCTGTTTGGGCTACTCATGGGCCTTTTTGCAAGCGAAGTAGCTCTCCGCATTATAAAAGCGGCCCCCAAAGGAGCAGAATTTGAAAATGTAGCCGATTTGCGCCGAGCAATGCTGAACACCGAAGACCTCTCTCAAGGCAACGAGACTCGCGGGGCTAACATGAAAGATGTGGTTAATCCGCATCCTGATGATCGTCTTATTTACGACCTTAAGGCGCATTTAAAAGTGAGCTTTGCAGGCGCACCTACCCAAACCAATTCTTGCGGCATGCGCGATGTTGAACGGGTTTTCAGAAGAAACCAGCGTACGGTGCGCATAGCCTTGCTTGGTGATTCGTTCGCTTTTGGCTGGGGGGTAGAGCAAGCTCAAGGCTTTGCATCTTTGCTTGAGAATGAACTTACTCAGCGAAATAGCAAAAATGTTACATTTGAAGTACTTAATTTTGGCGTACCTGGATATTCCACATTCCAGCAAGTTGAGACTTACAAGCAAAAAGTAACCGATTTTGATCCCGACATTGTGTTAGTTTTTTTTGTGCAAAACGATTTTGAGTTCCCATTCTGGGTGCGAGATGTCTCATCACCTGGGGGCTTAATGTCAGGGTTCTCGCTTGCCAGGCTGGCTTCAAAAGCTGCCGACCCTGACTTAGAGGCGCATAAACTTCAAATGAAAGGCTGGGATCCCAATACGGTGCTCGCAGAATTAAGCGATCTGACGAGAGAGAGGGGAACGAAATTGTGGCTGGCAATAAATCCGCGAAAAGATCAGGAGCGTTTTCTTAAAAAGTTAAAAGTGCTTCGCCAGCGGGAAGAAATAGACTTCATCGACATGCTTCCAGCCTATGAAGAGGTGGTTGCACGTAGGGGCTACACCCAAGCCGAGTTAACTCTGCCTAATGATCCGCACCCAACTGCGCTGCGTCATTCGCTTTATTCTTCCATATTAACGAGTGAAATTCTTGCGCGTTTCAATGATAACAAGTGACAGATTAGTGTAGCGAAACGCGAGTCTCACTGAGAGATTCGCTGCTTGGTACAATTTGCCGTCTAAAGGCTCTCTATTTAAAGTCACTTGCTATTTGTTGCTGGCCTCCCGCTGGTCGGCTCTATAGCGATTGAAATTTGCTTTTTCATTGCGCTACTCACTTTTGGCAATCGCTATAGTTGTTCGCAGCAAAGAACCTAAAGCGAATTTAGTAATCCTTTCTCTTGCAAACACGCGCTCAGAAACTCGGCCAGTTTATCGTAGCCTTCTCCTTTTTCCTTCGTCAGGTGTATGCCGTCGCGATTAAAATATTTGGCCACCAGCTCTTCGTTTGGAATTTTTGCAAACTCAGCCGCTAGGTCACATACGGGAGTGTTGGTCTCAATGCCAACTTGGCGAGTAATATTCACGTAGCGTTGATGCAGCGGCACCAACTGAGAAAGATCTTTTAAATGACGCTTTTTTAAATATTGAGGCTCTTTGCCCTCTACATGTGAGCTTGGCGCTGTAAGTAGCACAGGTTTAATGCCGTTTGCTTTCGCCACAGCAACCATCTTTTTCAAATTCTCCGCATAGTCTTCTTCCGAAACCCTGTAGGGGTGAGACGATTTTGAGTGGGCAGTAAGCTCGATACCCACTTTTGTTGCTAACTGCGCGAGTCGTGAAGCTTCGACCACTCTGTACAGTGGCGAGCGAATTTTGCCCAGCACTTTGTCTTCAACCCCAAACCCAATCCAATGATCGTTCCAGCCAAAGTAAATAGTGGCGATTTTCGGCTTTATACGCGTCACATCGCGAATCATTTGTAGGCGACCTTGATAACTTGCCCAGCCGCCTACGCCAAGTTTGGCAACTTTGAGGTTTCTTTGTGGATATAACGCAGCTAGGTCTTCCTGTAGAAATGCATGGTAGGTGCCAAATTGAGTGCAGGAGTCCCCCAGTAGCAAAACATCGGGGGGGGATGAAATAAGCTCCGTTACCTCAGCATGATAGGTTTTGGGTACCCACAAAAGGTCGTCATCAGGGGTGTATATGCTCTCGAGCACCTGGGGATTTGGCCAACCAAATTCAATTTTTTCGGGATATAGGCGGTAGCGAAAATCAATGGCACGTAAGATCCCCTCGCCAATCAGCAGTGGAACAGCCAGGCCAAAAAGCATCAAAGTAAAAACCAAAGCTGAATTTTTAAGTTTCGACATGCCGGGCTCTTTTAAGAAATGCGGAGATACAGAAGGCAACAAAACTAGAGGCGAATGCAAACAGTATGGGATCAAAAGGTAATCTGAACCTATCTTCAGGCACGTTAATAATCGCTGCCATAGCACTTAAGACTGCCACAAGACCTAAGCACACCAGTAAATTTGGATCAGAAAATTTGCGGCGTAAAAACAAGAGTGCCGCGCCGCACACAGCCAGGGGCGAAATGAGCCAAAAGGGTAGGGCGCTCACGGCAAACCATTGGCGAATAAGCCGCTGGGCAAAAGGAGACAAATCTCGCGCGTCATTAGAAAACGCCTTTGCCTTTTGGCCTCGGGTGCTCGGAACGCAAAGGTAGGGCCCCGTGTCGGAGCCACAAAAATGAACACTGTTGCGTGCATCTATAAATAGCCGAAAGAATATTTTAGTCGAAGTCCACAAAAACTTATGTATTGGGTATTCTGCTAAAGTTTCGAGGGCGACTGTCTTTAACATGATGTCTGCCTTGCGGGCTGAAACTCGCTCGCGCCGTAATTGGTGATACACAGAAAAATAGGATGAAGGCGCTCGGTGTTTCACCTGGTTCCAAATTTGATTAACCCGTGGGTACTTTGACTCCTTTACGGGTTCCAACCCTTCAATATCAATGACGCGATGAAACAGGTTTAGTCCAATATCTTGGCTGATTCCAAAAAACTTGTACGTTATTTTGTTTACATACATCCAGGGCAGTAGCACTAGGGCGCTGGCTATAATCAGGCTTGCGCCAAGTTTACTGAAGGTTTTGCGGTCTGGATATTTAAAAGCAAGGGCAACGAGAAACACGGGTATGGTGTACTGTCCTAAGGGCCTGGTCAGGGTCATGAGGCCTAAAAGAAGCCCCAATCGCAGGGCCTCGGCTACTTTCGGTGAATCAAATAGTTTGGTGCTCTGCCAAAGACTAGCGCTCAGCAAAAATACAAAAAGCGTTTCAGTTTGAACTACAGTTTCGTAATAAAGCTGAAGTGTGTGGATTGAAAAGAGCAAGGCAGAGTAAAACGCGACTCCTGCACCAAATACCTTGCGACTAAAAAAGTAAAAGAGGGCAATAGCCGCAATGCCTAGAAGGCGTTGGGCTATAATAATGGCTGCCCCCGCATCTAGTGTTTGCCCAAACGCAAGAAAGGGGGACATAAAAAACGGATAGAGAGGAGTGCGGTAAATCTCATGCCAAGTGAAGTTAAGGTGTTTGGCCATCAATGCGGCAGAACGGTAGTATGCAAACGAGTCGGGCCACAAAATTCCGTTGCTCCCCAGGGTGAGGAGTAAGCGCAGAAAAATGGCGCAGAAAAGTACTATCGCCAGCGGCAGGAAGGGCGACTCGACGAAGCGCTGATGCTGTTGTATAACCTTTTGGAATTTCACGTTTTTTCTCGGACTATGCCTAAAAAGCTGAGATGGGCTAGTATGCCAGCGCCTGGCTTAAAGCTTAGCCCGAGCGCTTAGGGTTTAAAAGTCAGTTTAAGACTCATTTTCTAAATTGAATAGTAATGACGCAGCTTGCCCATACCGCAGAGCCCTTAGCCGACCAGTCCTTCGCGCCCGATGTGTCGGTGGTATTGGCGGCATGGAACGAAGGGGATAATATTGGGCCCCTCATTCGGCGAATACAGAAAGTGCTGGGTGAGTTGGGTTTGTCATTCGAAGTTATCGTTGTTGACGGCGGTTCTAAAGACAAAACCGTTGAGCGTGCAGAAGCGGCGGGCGCTGAAGTATTGCTGCAGAAACGAATTGGATATGGCGGGGCGGTCCGCGAGGGGTTTGCCCGGGCCAAAGGGCGTTATGTGTTGACCATGGATTGCGATTTGTCGCACCCGCCCGAGCTAGCGAAGACCATTTGGGAGAACCGAGACAAGGCAGACATCATTATCGGCTCGCGTTTTGTTTCGGGTGGAGATTCTGAAGCTCCACTGCTGCGGCGCTGGTTGTCAGTCGTTTTGAATATCATTTTCTCGCGTTTCCTCGCAGTCCCTATTAAAGATTCATCCAGCGGGTATCGACTATACAAACGGGATGCGTTGGTGCCCGATCAGTATACCCAAGAAAATTTTAATATTTTGCAGGAAATTTTAGTAACGGCCTTTTCAAGAGGCTTTTCTGTTGCTGAAGTTCCGCTGAGATATGAGGAGCGAAAAGCTGGCAGCTCTCATGTTTCCTTAGTCAAATTTTGCTTGTCGTATTTGCCTACATTGTATCGCCTTTGGCTTCTTAGAAACTCCACTGAAGCAGCGGATTACGATTCCCGTGCGTGGAACTCAAGGCATTTTTTGCAGCGTTATTGGCAACGCAAGCGATATGCTCTGGTAAAAGGATATCTCGGTGCAAGCGAGCCTGTTATTGATCTTGGTTGTGGCAGTAGTCGATTAGTGCAAGACCACCCTCGTTTTGTTGCCGCAGATTTGGCTTTGCATAAACTACGGTTCCTAGCGCGCAGTAATAAGCGTCGAGTTCAGATGAAATTAGCGTCGTTACCGTTTGCCGATGCAAGTGCCTCGCAGCTCCTCTGTTCTCAAGTGCTCCAGTATGAGCCTAAAAGTGACGCGGTTTTTGCCGAGCTCAATCGAGTGCTGGCGGTTGGGGGTACCCTCGTAGTTGCCGTCCCGGATAACGCGCGTATCAGCTGGCGTTTTATAGGGTGGTTTTATCGCAACCTGTTGCCTAACGTGTATCGAGGTGCTGAGCTCTCAAGTTATGGAAGAGGCGAGCTAATAGATTTTCTTGCTCGAAATGGTTTTCGAACCCACAGATACTCATATATTTGCGGTGCTGAATTGGTGCTAAGAGCTACTAAAGTAGAATAAGTTTCTACTACTAGCTCAATTGGTCTTTTGGAGAGATGAAGAGTGAATACTGCTCGAGCGAATGCTAGCAATTTTGGGCAACCAGAACCTGCTGACAAAAATCAACCTCTACTCACCAAACTTAAGCACCTCATAAGATCTCCCTGGCTTCATTCTCTAGCGCTACTCTCGTGTCTGGCTTTCATATTTCTTGAATCCCTCAGTGCGCAGCGCGCACTCGCGGGCACCATAGGTTTTGCGATGGATGATGCCTGGATTCATGTGGCCGTCGCGAAAAATTTTGCGTCGGGATTGGGCTGGGGCGTGGTCCCAGGCAAGACATTGTCCGTTTCTACCTCGCCGACCTGGACACTAATCTTGTCCTCGTTTTTCCTCGTCTTTGAAAACCCGCTTAAAATTACCTTTCTTGTTTCTCTCGTTTGCATGGGAATTGCCTCAATTTCTTTTTACCAACTTACCTATTTGCTCACCGAAAAGAGGCTTTTTGCCTTTTGTGCAGGGGTGTTGGTGCTGATTGATCCTATTGCACTCTGGGGGTTAACAAGTGGTCTTGAATTGCCACTGGCACTGGCCGCGTTGGGCTTGCTGCTTCTTTCTTATTATTCGGCTGCGCCGCATTCAAGGGCCCGGCGCTTTCTGGTGCCAGTTTTGCTTGCGTTTGCTGGAGTAAGTAGACCTGAGCTTTTTGTGCTTATTCCGCTGGCATTGTTTGATACCTTTTTGTCGCTCAGACGTTCGCCCTCATTGCTCGAGAAAAGTGACGCCATCAAAACTCTGCTGATCCAAGGCGTTTTGGTGATTGTCTGTTTATTGCCCTATTTTGCCTTTAACCTCTATAGCCATGGCAAAGTGTTTCCAGCCACTTATTATGCAAAAACGATTGTGCGCGGTGTCGGGCTTTCATCGGCGCTTGCAGATGGATCATGGAAGGCACTCAAGCAATCTTTGTATTTAGATCCGCTGGTTCAGGTTTATCAGGTGATAGATGTACTGCAGAAGTATCAGGTGCTCTTGCTCCTATTGATGCTGCCTGGGGTGCTCGCGTTTTGTAGACCGTTTTGTACCAAAGCAGCGGCACGCGGATTTTTGATTCCGCTTGCGCTTGTAATTCTACCCTGGACTATGGGCATGAGCTCGCCATCTAAGTACATGGCCAATCATGCTGACAGGTATTTTGTAATTTTTCCGCCTTTAGCGCTGCTTATGGCCTGCGGAACCTTGCGAGTGCTGAGTGGAGTAAAAGAGCTAAGACCAGTCGCTTATGTTGTGCTTCTGCTTATGACTTTATTTCCGCTCCGCCATTGGGATGCAACCCTGCGTCATATTGGCATTGATGCCGAATCAACTCAGAAACTCTATGTGGAAATGCCGGTGTGGTTGTCTCAAAATTTGGATCCTAAGGCTAAGCTGGCAGTGAATGACATAGGCGGCATCGCTTATTATGCACCGCGAGATTTGATTGATGTAATGGGCTTGGCTTCCCCCGAAGTCTGGCCAGCAATTCAGCGTGGGTATGGTCAAAAGCAGGATGTTTCAAAGCTAAGAGCGTTTTTAAAGGAGCGGGGCATCGAATACATTATTTTGTCCCCCAAATATTACCCCGAGCTGACGCGTGACACCCAGACTTTCACGCCAATGCAGCAGTGGGCTGAGAAATATGAACACGGCAGAACCATTTCTCCTCAGGTTTTATATAAAGTGACATGGTAAACAAATGAGCAAAGCTCCGACGTTCGCGCTTAAAGACAAAGAAGGGGTAACCCATAAGCTTTCTTCTTTTAAATCTGAGTTTGTCGTTATCTATTTTTACCCTAAAGATAATACCCCTGGCTGCACATTGGAGGCCCAAGATTTTAGCCGACTTTTGCCTCAGTTTAAAAAAGCGAAAACTGAAGTAGTGGGAATCTCGGGAGGCGATGAAAAATCGAAGACAAAATTTTGTGAAAAGCACAAACTAAACGTATTACTGCTTAGTGATCCAGATTTTTCAGTATCAAAGGCCTACAACGCGTATGGCCAAAAAAAGTTTATGGGCCGCAGTTTTCAAGGTATTTTTCGCTCAACATTTGTGCTGAATAAAAAGCGAGAAATAATTAAAGTTTTTGAGCAGGTGAAGGCTGCTGGGCATGCGGAAGAGGTACTTAAATTTATTAAGAGCGCGTAACAAAATGAAGGCGTTACGAGACGAGTGAGATATGAGCCGAAACAAGGAAGGCAAGCAAAGGAACCGCAAACGTAGCAGGGCTACATTGAGGATTCCTTGGCGTAGCCTGACGAT
>JBIKUD010000077.1:0-7745 GCA_044347745.1 Bdellovibrionota bacterium | reverse complement strand
GCGAATTCAATCACTACTGCTAAATAATTTGGATGCCGAATAAATTGGTAAGGACCTGCGGCTACAAAGGGAGTCTCTTTTTTTGAACTGCCCATAACCGAAACATTCCAGTGGGTTCCCAGAGAGGAAATAGCCCAAAAACGCAAAAGTTGCCCAGCTCCGAACAACAAAACCGAGCCTTGCCACACAAAATCCGAAACCGTCCAAGAACGTAGATTAACTTCTAGCAGCATGGCTAAAAACCAACCAACGTGCAGGGTGCACATGGCTATAAAAGCGGTAGACGCTTCAAGCTTCGTAAATCCCTTCACTCTAAGTTCTGATTGATTACGCTTTGAAATGCGTAGTTCAAAAAAACGCTGTGCAACGCACAATCCAAATAAAGTCCAAAAAATAACCTGTTGTTCTTGGCTCATGTACCTGTATCCCGAAAAAGGAGCAGCTCAATAGTTAATCCAGGCCCGATTCCCAGCATCAAGACATAAGATCCAGTCTGACGCTGCCTTTTTAGGTAAGACTCCAACACAAATAAAATTGTGGCGGAGGACATATTGCCATGCGTATCCAAAACGTCCCAAGCCCAATGTGTTTGTTCTCGCTTTAAATTAAGGGCTGATTCAAGATTATCAAGAATACGTACCCCTCCTGGATGAAATAACCAGGATGATATATCAGCAGGCCCCAAAGCGTAGGTACCGAGGAACGTGCGAATTAATTCAGGTGCATGCTCAGACAGCACCATTGGCAATTCACGTAAAAGTCGAAGATGTGCCCCATCGTTCTTGAGATCATAGCCCATTAATTGCTCGGAATGGGGAATCAGATACGATTGGGTGCCAAGAAATTCAAGCCCCTGCGGCTTTTGTTGTAACACCGCACAAGCAGCGCCATCAGCAAAAAGAGCCGAGCCAACAAGACTGCCAGAGCTAAAATCTTCGCTGTGAAATACGAGCGAGCAAAGTTCCGCTGCAAGCACCAGAGTGGCGCCTTTGGAGTTTGCCAATGCAGCTCCAAGACCTAAGCCTACCGCCCCGCCAGCGCAGCCATGTTGATACACAGGGACTCGGCGGATAGTTGGTTGCAGTTCCAGCCGATTTACAATGGTCGCATCAACCGCCGGAATGGTTGGCACGCTACACGAACTAAAGACCAGAGTTTGCACTGCATCTTTTGAAAGCTCAGCATGCATCAACACAGACGATACAGCTTCACAGCCGAGATCGCTGCCTTCCTTCAGGAACAACGCAGCCCTTTCATCTTGATTACGCAGCTGCAGAATACGCTGTACGGGCAAACAAAAATGCCTGCCCCCAATTTTGGATGAAGCGATAAACCGCTCAAAAAGAGCCCGTTCGCTGGGGACCGCCTTCATCCAGTCTTTAGTCGCCTCTAAAATTTCAGCGGCGGAATAAAACTGCTTCGGCAAGGCAGTAGCCACATGAGTTACATTCACCATACACTACTCTTATATACTCATGTTGTTAGAGCTTCACTTCATAGGTCACAGCGACTTCTGGCTTGACGCGGGCTATAAGAATAGAAGGATCTTCCACTCCGAAAGCTCCCCACTCGAAGGTAAATTTACCAGAGACTATGTAATGAGAGTCTACTTTTGTCATTTGATACGGCAGTCGTAACTCACGTTTCATGCCGCGAATTTCTAAAGTACCGAGCAAAATACCCTGGCAAGCCCCGGAAGCGTCGAGATCTTGAGGTTTACAAATTTCCGGAGCAGCCTGGAGATGAAGCTTTACCTCAGGAAATGCCTCGGCCGCCATAACCTCACGTAATCGAGAATCGCGGCTTGAGTTATCCGTATCAAACTGGGCCACAGGAATGGTAACTCCAGCTTGAATCGAAGAGGCGTCTTGGGGATTTGCAAGCCAGACCTTCCCTCCGAGTCCTGACACTGTTCCGTGGACCATGTGCCAAGTACTGTCGACTTCAAATTTTATTTTGGTGTTCGTATCCGAAATTTGCTGGGGAAGATTCCAGGCTTCTGCTAGAGCCACTGTCGCCAAACCGAGGCAAGCTGCCGAAAAAATTACAACCCCATATAAGCCCCGGAAGTAACGCTGTGTCTGATTTTTCATAAATACCATACGCATAGACGCCTGAATGATGGCTTTATTCAAACTCAATTTGTGCCAAAATGGTAGCAGTCTATGAAAGAACAATTAATAAGCAAAATAGCCTTATTTGGGGGCAACTTCGATCCCCCACATTGGGGGCACCTTCACGCCATGGAAGCCGTGTTATGCCATCCAGGAGTTGCCGAGCTGTGGATAGTCCCTTCAGCGAGTCGACCAGACAAACAAAGTATTGCAACAAATTTGCAGCGCCTCGAAATGCTGCAGTTACTTCTCAACGAGACTTTTCACAAACCCAAAATCAAAATTGAGGATTGTCAGCTCTCGGGCCAGGTAAGAACCTCTTTCACTATAGATTTAATTGCACATTTGAAAGCAGTACATCCTGGCTCCAATTTTATTTTTTGCATCGGGCACGAACTAGTGCCCCAGCTTCCTTCGTGGCGAGAAGGCACTACATTAATCAATTCAACTTCTTTCTTGGTGATACCGCGCCCTGGTGCAGAAATATCCTGCAATAAACCAAACGAACAGTCTGAAATACTGAGCAAAAATGTGCAGTCACTTCTCTCCATTTCAAGTACTGAGGTGAGAGAGTCCATTAAAGCTGCTCGCCCAATTGACAAACTTGTGCCCCCTTCTATATCTGCCTATATTAAAGCGCATACCATTTATACAGAGCAGAGGTAGCCCATTTAATGAGAAAGTTCTTCATACCCTTGGCATTTTGCCTTCTGACTGCCTGCGGGTTGTATCTTTCTCAATTATCGTTCTTATCTCCAACACCCAAAATTGATCCTGCTCACCAGTCGACCAACCTTCCCCAGCACTATGTGCTCATAATCTTGGATACGGTGGGAGCAAAACATTTAGACTTAACGAGTTCAAATGGGCCGCTCTATCTTCAAAAACTTGCCGCAGAATCTATTGTGTACACCAATGCCTATTCTGCGGCTCCCTGGACGAGACCCGCTATCGGTTCAATTTTCACCGGACTACACCCGCAACTGCATGGCATAACTCGTCTACGAGATGCATTTAAACCCGAAGTAAAAACCCTCGCCCAGGCCTTTAAAGAAAAGGGATACAAAAGCGCTGGATATGTAAGTCACGAACTTATAAACCAAAAAACAGATTTTAAACGCGGCTTTGATACCTATCGAATGGTGGATATTAAGGGCGATGTCCACGATGCAATTTCATCCCCGCAAGTGAGTGATGGGGGCATTAGCTGGATGGACTCCCACATTAAAGAGCACTCTTCTACTCCGTTTTTTTTATTTTTGCATTATTTTGATCCCCATTATAACTACAGGCATCATCCAGAATACGACCGTACGTCCTGGTATAAGGGCCCACTTTATTCAAACATGCATTTTTCAGAAGTACGCAGCTCAGCAAGCAAACTTACTGCTGATGATATTCGATATCTTGCTGGCCTCCATGCAGAGGAAATTGCATTTACAGATTCGCATATAGCCCGAGTATTTGAGTTTATAAAAAATACGCCGTCACTACAAAACACCACTGTTATTGTCACTGCAGATCACGGAGAAGAGTTTCACGAACATGGTGGGATTGGTCACGGAGTAACTCTCTATGATGAGGTTATTCATGTTCCGTTGCTGGTCTGGTCGCCCAGCAAGCAGGTGGGAAAGGTCGTTACGCGGTGGGTCTCTACTATGGATATAGCCCCAACGATTTTGGGCACCATACCCCAATCTGAAACACAAGATATTCAGGGATATCCGTTGTTTGAGTTCAGCTCCGATACCAAATCGATTGCGCCGGAGTCTCGTCATCTGTCAGTGCACGTCGCACATCGCGCCCGCTTGCAAGCACTACTCCAATCACCCTTTAAATTTATCACCAAAACTGACGGCGGTGCCGAGGAGTTTTATGACCTTCTTTCTGACGCTACAGAAAAGGAGAATCTGATTACAACACACACCAAAGCTCAAAATTTCCGCGAGCAACAAAAAGGTCTAGAACACCTGCTTAAAAACCCAGACACTGCCACCTGGCAAAAATTGACCAGCGAAGAAGATAGCTCATTTGACGCCGAAGAAGCTGAAAAATTAAAATCATTAGGCTATTTAGGGTAAAAAAAGAGCCCTCCTGTAATACAAGAGGGCTCCTCGATAACAATGCAATCTCTATCTGCTAGAAGCGAATAGAATTATACAACTCAGCCAATGGTAAAGAATTGGTTGCATTGCCGCCTTCTGGGTACACGGTAATCACCAATTTTAATGCCTTACCCTTTAACTTCTTCAGCATAGCTGGATTTGGTGAGTACTTTTTACGGCACACGCCTTCATCAGCATAACAAGGAACGCTAAACTTCTTGAGACTCTTACCAGATTTAACGCCTTGAATATCGGCAATTACATTAAACATCAAACTCGACTGAGCTGCTGTTGCCGGTCCATTTCCAAGCAATGGCGCCGTGCCACCTACAGTGCTGAGGTTAATGTTTAATTGGTTATTGCTGACGCTGGCGCCGTTATTGAAGGTATACCCTCCGCCGGAGCCGCCGCCGTTACCGCCGCCATTCGTGCTGCCACCAGCACCGCCGCCGCAACCAAAGCCTGCAGAGAATCCGCCGCTCGAGTTATACCCTTGGCAAAATCCAACAAAAAACTGGAATACATCTGAATACCAATTAATGGAAGCACTTAAAGAATTAAGTAGGCCCAAAATTGAGTCAAAAATTCCTTGCAAGGTCGCGAGCAAATCAGGAATGGTGATGTTGATATTTACCAAGCCACTAAGACATTGAAGCAGCGCATTCATATCAATGTTGATATTCAAGCTCTGCAAAAATGCTTGAAGCTGGCCTAACGAATTGTTTAAACAGCCCTGTAAGTTCGGTAACTGTACATTAAAATTACACGACGCTTGCAGATTAAGATTAAAACAACCTGACAGATCTATGTTTGGAAGCTGGATATTTATGTTTGGCAAACAGGCTTGAATGTTCCCAACCCCTACCCCAACACCTACCTGTAAAAGTTGCTGGAGCCCGTTGTTTATAAGCGCTAAAATTTGAGCGTATACTTGGGCAATATCTGGCCAAGTGGCGTTGATGTTACCGCAAATAGTTTGCAGCGTAACTGTTTGTTGCTGGGCATAAGCCGGGGCCGGAGCCACAACAGCTTGTGAGAATGAAAATGCAAGTACTAACGCAAGAATCGCTCCCCTGAAGGAGCTTAAAAGTTTTTCAAAAAACATGGTGACCTGTCCCTCCCTGATAAAACCACTCGAGATTGAATAATCTACGAGTACTTACTAGAGTTATGGGCAGATTGGCGAATGCGGCGCACCACAGCCTGAAGTTTTAAGCTAGTTTTTTCAATTAGTTACATACCTGAGGTAAATTAGGCGCGTCTAAAGGAGCGTCGATGCTGCCGGAAGTCGTGGTTTTCCTGGGCGACAACCCGTACAAGGGAATAGAAAATTTCGCGAAATTCTCCGCGAGTTGGGCAAAATTGCGGGTTAAAGCGCAGCACTACTTGCTCATAAAAATCGTCACAGCTTGTGGCTACAATCAGTTCCAGATGTCGTAGCTCTGGAGTGGAATCGAGCAGACGTCTACGCTTCTCATAATAGTTTCGAGTAAGCTGGTCGCGAGTAGACGCTAACACTTTTCGCTGACGCCAAGGATTTCCCCTGGCACGTCTCATATTCTTCGCAAAATCAGCGTACTGGTGACGACTGCTAAAATCTCCGTATTTACCACCACCTGGATTAAAGCGTAGTCCGTGAAACTCAATCAGAACATCTTGTACTCGGAAATCAATTGAAGCCCCAGTGGATCCGGCAGGAATTTGGAAGGTCTCTCCCTCCTTAACTTCAAAGCCAGGCACAAAAAGCTCAAGCAAAGTGCCGCACACTGCCTCACTTAATGAGCAATAACCAATTCCGTTGTAAAATATTGAAGCTTGGGCAAAAACACGCCTTTTGCCTGACTGGGAGGGAGTGAGAGGAACCAATTCTGGTTTGGACTTGGTGTTGTAAGGCACTTCTTCGCCTAAAAACCCACGACAATCCTTAACTACTCTATATCTAGTATCGGCTAGTTTCACGAATCACGAAAGAATAAAAATGCTATTTCTAATACCCCCTATTTTGGGCCGAAATTTGATGATTTTTCGGCGTGTTATCGCAGCAAGTTGGGCGTTATGCCTTCACAAAAGGACGTTTTGACTAGCAATTATTTCATAAACGCCATCCTTGGCGTGCCTAGAAGCCAACTCAAATTTACGAATTATGAGATGACTTCTAGGGATCTAAATTCCTACCTACTCCCGTTCACTGGAAACCAAGGCTGCAACTTTTTCTTCAAAAAAATGTAGCCAACGCCCGCAACACCGATGAGCACTGCGGGAAAATAGAGGGTTGAGAATGAAAAAAGAGGGAACAACAATCCACCCACTACTCCGCCGAAAAAGAAGCAGAGAATAATGGTAAGCGACACCAATAGACGTCGCCGGTTTACGGGAAGTCCTCTTAAAAATTGGCCTAAAAAAATTCCCAAATCAGTAAACATGCCCGTCACATGAGATGTACGAATTACCGTGCCGCTATACGTGGTTGCCATGGCATTCTGAAGACCACAGGCAAGACCAGCCAAATACATTCCGAAATGTGAGTGTTGTTCTAGAAGCGGGACCGACCCAAAGAGCGCAATCGACTCAAGCACCAATACTACTCCATAGCGGCGACCAAGTTTTAATGTGCTGTCCTGTACAATAAAACCACTCAGCACCGCTCCGAGTAAAAATGAGCTAATGACGAACAACAAATGAGCAACTTGTGAAGTGTCGCTGGCAGCCACCGCTGCGCCAAGCAAGGTGGTGGTTCCCGTCAAATGTGTGACCGCTTGATGTTCAAAGCTAAGGTAACCGACTACATTGATGATCCCCGCCACTAGTGCAAAGAGCCCTCCAAATGCCAGAACGATTGGGGGAATTTGAGAAATCATCGCTGTGCTCTCGCGACTTAATCCACGTACCCTAAGCTTCTAAGGTGCTCAAGACCTTGAGCATCAAGTTCTACGTCAACCTCAGTTTGGTAGGCTGTGCCTGATTTAAGAGTCTCATCCATCACTGCTGATAGTTCTTTGGTCCGTGATTCAAACTGTTCAGCCAAATTATTCTTTTCAGCCTTGTCTTTCGCCCAATCAAATACTTCCTGCGACTTAACTCCCTGAGTATCTTTAAACGTCCGAATATAGTGCATATCTTCGTGCACCAAAGAGCGTTTTGCGTCACGCACATGCTCTGGTCTTCTAAGCAACTCGGAAATAAGAGGACGCGCCTTAGGTTCTCCAGACTTGAAGTACGGCAAAAGACTAATTCCCCGCCATTTTGCATTTCGCTCATGCCCAAATAGCTCGGCCAAAGTTGGCATTACATCATAGGTGTGCACAGCCTCACGAACGCGCCTCTGATTCAGCGAGCGATGATAAAACATAAGGGGCACATGAATAACTTCCCGGTAAAGAGTTTTATCATGACCTTTATCGCCATGTTCCCAGAACTCTTCTCCATGGTCAGAAAGAAATACCACGAGCGAATTCTCAAGCCATCCAAATTTTTGAAAAAGTTCTTCAATATGTTTGTCAGCGTAGGCGATTTCGCTATCGTAGGC
>JBIKUD010000035.1:0-28321 GCA_044347745.1 Bdellovibrionota bacterium | reverse complement strand
CACCAGGGACTCAAGGCATTTTAGAGGATTTTGTCCATCAACAAGGCGCGACGTAATTTTAGCGGTGGCAAATGCTGGAATAATAGTTTTTCCGCCAGGACCACCGTAGCCTGAGTGAAAGCCGTTTATGTCTATGCATGGCCTGCAGCCCCGGCGCACAAAGGCCGAAAACCCAGTTTCGCCTCCAAGGGGCAACACCCCGACTTGTTTTTGATACTCGGCAAGCGATAGCGGATTTGCCTCTATACGTTTTAGCTCTTCAGCACTTGGCGGTTTTACGCCCTCGTAATATCCATCCACCGCAATAGAACCATCGCCATTATGCAAAGAGGAAATTAATCTGCATAATTCTGTAGCCGGATTTGCCACTGCGCCGCCATGAATTCCCGAATGTAAATCTTTAGTTAGTCCCTTAACGGTTACTTCAAGCCCAATCAAGGCACGCAACGACATGGTAATTCCGGGGACGCCTTGCTTAGCGGTTGTGGTGTCGCTTACCAGCAAAATATCAGCCTCAAGCTCTTTGGCTAAATCTGGCAACACTTTATACAGACCTGCAGACCCGCTCTCCTCTTCACCTTCAATCAGCAAAGTAACGGGCACATCAAAATGGCCTGCCTGGTGCAACGCTTCCAAAGCCTTAAGCAAGCTAAATGTCGGTCCCTTGTTATCAGTAGCACCACGAGCCCAGATTCGCCCATCGCGTTGAACTGCCTCAAATGGCGGAGATTGCCACGCTGAAACTGGATCCACAGGCTGCACATCATAGTGCCCATATACTAGGACTTTTGGCTTTCCAATTTTTCCGGCCCTAGAGGCGAGCAGCACTGGCTTCGTGCCGGTTTCAACCAGCCGAGAGGTAAATCCAAATTTCTGTACCTCGGCACACAACCACTCAGCGCAGCGGCGACAATCAGCATCATACGCTGGGTCGGTGCTGATACTCTGAAAAGAGAGATACTGGATAAGCTCGCTTAAAATTCGAGGCTCAGAAGATGCATAGAGAGAAGCAAAGTTAGTTTGGTTCATAGGCAAAAATTGTATCCCAGCTATTAAAAATGTTCACTAAATGCTTAACAGAAAATGCACAAGACCTTGCGTTTAAGCGCTTTTACGCGTTGCGCTCTACTAGGCGGCATCGTATACCCAAAAGAGAGCTTGGTGGCGTTACATACCGAACGCCCGCTCGGCCTTACAATTGATTTCATTCGAGGATTCCATGACACGATCTTTATTTCGCACACTCTCTTTGTTCGTCATAATTGGCCTTACCCTTGGCGGCTGCTCGGCGCTTGGCTTTGGTAAAAAGTCTGGCGATGGAGCCGATGGTTCTGGCTTGTCCGAGGCAGACCTCACCGCTCAGCGCGAAGGTCGTTTTGGTGAAGGCTCTATTCCGACGGCAGAAAGCGGAGGCATGTTCCGCGACATTCCGTTTGACTATGACTCAGCTGCTATCTCTGACTATGCCAGACAAGACATCGAGTATAACGCTCAGGTGCTCCAAGCTAATCCAAATTTGAAAATTCAGCTTGAGGGGCACTGCGACGAAAGAGGCACCACTGAGTACAACCTAGCCCTCGGCAGCAAACGCGCCCGCTCAGTTGCCGACATTCTCTTGTCTCTTGGTGTTTCAGCCTCGCGCCTTGAAACCATCAGCTACGGCGAGGAGCTTCCCTTAGATCCAAGTTCAAGTGAAGCTGCCTGGGCAAAAAACCGCCGAGTGCATTTCTCTGCTTTTGGGGCCGGACAGTAATAGAAATTGCCAAAGGCAAAACAATAAGCCGGTGTGGCCGCGAGGCGACACCGGCTTCTCTGTTTGATAAGAGCCCTCGGGTATGCCAGGGTATTTAAGCCAGGATAGATTTATCGAGCAAAATTATGACGAGCATTCCTACGTGCCCACGATGTACATCAATTTATGCCTATGAAAGCGGGCTTATATTAATTTGCCCTGAGTGCGCGCATGAATGGACGTTAAGTACTACTCCGGCACCTACCCCTGATGATCAGCTAGTTGTCAAAGATGCTTTTGGAAACACCCTAGTCGATGGCGATACAGTTTCCCTGATTAAGGACCTAAAAATTAAAGGGGCGTCGGGTGTAATAAAAGTTGGCACCCGAGTTAAGAACATTCGCATCATTCATGGGGATCATAATATAGATTGTCGAATAGACGGGCTCGGAGAAATGAAACTAAAATCTGAATTTGTCAAAAAAGCTTAGCTTATTAAGAGTAATAAATCTGCCCCTGGTGCGTGGCAACATACACCCTCAAGCGTCTAACCAGCATTCAATATCCTGCAAATCACTGAAAAAGCGAGTTATGATACTGCGCCGAAGCGAAATCACCAAAATATCTTAGCGCAGTCTTCGGTCTTGATATTCCAATTTCAAAAAACTCAGAATTAAAGGATCGCAGACTTGTTGGTGAAGAACAACGCTGCGGCCCAGGAGGGAGAAAAGCACCGTTTGCATCATAAAAAACGGAAAAGGTGAGAACAAAATTACCTGCTGCGCTTGATGCACCGAAGCGAGCAACCGTAATAGTATCCTCTCCAGCAGTTGTAGTCCTTCGATTAGCAATTATTACGGGCTTCCTTGAAAACAACCCGGACGGAAGCAATTTAACATCAACTACATAAATCTGAGAAAGTGAATCTGAGCCAAATTGTGTAGCGACAGCGTGAGAGTTATTCGCTCCGTCGCCATAGGGGAAAACCGTATTCCCCGCATTATCAAAACTAACTTCAATATTTTGCACCGGTAAGTTGTCGTTTGGAATTTGGACTGTGAGTAAATTTCCGGAAATGAGCGTGGGCGACGGGCATACCTGGGCGGCTGCAGTTGCGACGAAATAAAATACAGAGAATAACAGTTGGAAGTTCCGCATGTGTGCACCTATCAAACTTGGTTAAGGAATATTAGTCAGTCCGTTACATTTGCTACGTACACATCGGCCCAAGTTCAACTTAGAAACTAGGTCAAAAAAATTGCGTACTCAAGAAGCAATAAACAAGCATCCAGATCGGAGACGGCATCACGGCAAGGTTGTTTTCTCAGCACCTTTTTAGTCCGGCCCAACACGAATTCCAGCCGGCACCAGCGAGGCTAAATGTTTGAAGCTCTCGGTAAACCCAATTAAAGGGTCCTAAAGCAGTGAATCTTTCACTTAGGTTCGAGCAGGTCCCTAGGACTAGTGAATAACTAAAGGGTGGCAATCTTTTCGCCTATCACTATTTTATGAATAGACGGCACCCTATTTTAATTGTGCCCGTCCTATTTAATGCGACACTGCCGGGAATATGCCCATAATATTGATCAGAGCGATGGCTCCACAAGCAGAGCGTGTCCTCGAAAGGCTGTTAAAAAGCGCAAACCTCTAGTAAGTGTAGCTCATTAGGTTTGCCAGACTGTACGTTTTTAAGAATTTAATACTCTGAAGGAGCCCGCTATGCCCACCTATGAGTATTGGCTGTTGGTGCTAATATTTTCCTTGATGCTCATGATTCTAATTGAATACTGTTTTCTTCTGCCACTTCGCAAAAGGCTCGATAACGTTGAAATGGAACTTAGAGAGATAAGAGTCAGATTGAGTAAATTAGAAACGCCCCTTATAAGGCTTAGGTAGTCCGCTATGTCTTTTGGGAAATGTATATTCTTAGAGGTCGTACTTGTAGGTGCAACTTATTTGTTGATCGATTGGCTGTTCTCAAGCAGCTTCCAAAGCCCCCCCTCTAACTATTGGATTCTTGCACTCCCAATTCTTTCTGTCTTAACTGCTACCTTTGGTGGGCGCAGATATGGGCTGAATACAATCCCCAAAATACTCAGAAAACTTACGGAGGTGGAAGATGATCTTGGCGAGGCCAAGGTTCGGCTTCATGCACTCGACACCCGTCCAGACGAGAAGTAGGATGCCTTTAGAAAAATATGTAAATATAAACTTAGTGATCAAATTTTCACGTCCACTTCTTTACTCGCTGGCGCTTTTTAATTTATTGCGCAAAAACCTATCAAAGCGCATGGGCGAAACAGCCTGGCATACAAAATCGGCATTCACTGGAACTGTGCGCCGATACTCCCCAAAGCGATCTCCTTTAAAGGACTTTATAATGTTTGTGAAAGGCAAAATGCGCTCAGCAAACTCAGAATTGTTTCGCTTTTTAAACCAAAATTTCTTGCCAGCTTTCCAGTATTGATTTAACGCCGCGATAGAATCCTTCCCTATTATTTGAATGGAACATTCAGGGAATTTCCAACGCGGGCACCAAAGCACATTCCAGCCTTTATTAATTCTGCTCAGAGCCTTTGCCATACGAGGACTTAACACATAGGCGTCAGACTCGACGTGAATAACTTTGTCGAAGCCATAATGTTTCGCCAATTGAGAACTAAACGAAAAGCTTCGCCACCAACCGGGATAAACCGAAATTGATGATCGTCCATAGCGCTTAGGAAATCGAAATATGACTGCCTTGCCGGGTAAAGTCTTGGGAAGAGGGCCTTCAGCATTTATTATAGGGATTTTTAGTTTCTTTAATCGCGGAAGTGGAGTCCCGTCATCTATAAGAAAAACGTGTGAGGCTCCAAACTCTTTAGCTCGTGGAATGTAGTAGTTACACCATTTGGAATAGCGACTCAGCGAGCGATCTCTTTGGTAGCGACCAATGTAAGAAGTGCAGAAGATAAAACTTTTCATACGTAAGTAATCTTTACCGAAAAAGCAACAAGAGAACGAGGTTATTGCCTCAGTTTTGCTGCAATACCAGTATCAGCACCAGACCAAATATCAAAGTTACTTACGAATAACTTCCGTCTCCAGGGGAATTAAATGCTCGTTATCTTCAGTTCTGTAGGTCCGATCTCTCACGTTATCGAATATCAGAGCAAGGGTCAGCTTATTGTCTGCTAAGCTGGGAGGAACCCATGCTTCAATATCCAAGACGTCGCCTGGAGGAAAGATAGGCGATCTATATGACTTAAAGGTTTGAGCCTTGGGAGACACTTCTGTGTCAACGACATAGGGTTTGTCAGTTCCCTTATATAGGAGTGTCGGAATGTACCCTACTCCGGCCGCCATCATACCAAAATCTTCATCCGTAACTAAATATCTCGCTCGCAGAACCAATTCATCAGATTGGTGAAGTTTGATTTGGTAGAGGTGATGCTGCTGCTTTTGGTCAATCTCAAATTCGCCTCCCCACCTCGTAAAAACAGAGACAACTTCTTTTTTTCCTGCTCCAAAACCTTCGGTAGGAGGCAAAGGAAGCGAAAGCTCAGCACATGTATCTGGCATTCGGTCGCAGGATGTAGCCAATGAAGCAGCGCCCGCGAGCAACAGTAAACCTGAATTTTTTGAAATTAACTCAAACATAGCAAGCGACTCCTCACTTTAATTAGTTAGAAGTTGGCCCGGGCCTTTGGTGTCTTTCCCAGAAAACACTTCCACTCATATTTCAATTAGTAAGCCTAAGCAATAAATTCCTGGGGCATTTTCCCAGTGTTACAAGAAATTCATTTTATTTCTTTTGCTTTTGGTATTAAGTTTGGATTACGCTCGCTCTCTTTCCGTAGTAAAGGAAATCTATGACTGGCCTCAACCCAGACACGCCTTCCGGTCCTCAAACATCTCCTGCGCTTCAAACAGCAGAACAACTTCTCGAAGCCCTAAGCCAACCAGCATCTAACGCAGGTGGTAGATGGGAAAAACCAATTCCCGAGGTCGATTACATAGTCGACCATTACTCTATTTTAGGAGTAGAACGCTCAGCTTCAATTGATGAGATTAAAGGCGCTTATCGCCTAATGATGCGTGAGTGGCACCCCGATCGGTTTGCCAATGCGCCTGATTCTCTTAAAGAACAGGCCAACCGCAAAATTCTTCTAGGGCAGCAAGCAGTTGAAATTTTATCGGATGATGAGAAGCGGATTGAATATACGGAACGTCTAGAAAACTTCGATCCTAAACTAATCAGCAAAAATGGCACCCCTATTATAAGTCTGTCGGCACGACGTGTTCAAATTGAGCGCCTTATGGCTGGAGCTGAAATTAATGACACTAATGCTCAGGGTTTGGCTGAGCAGATTTCGGGACATAACCAGTCAATCTTTGATGCGGTGAAATCTGCATTTAGGTCCAATACCCATGATGCAGGAATGCGAGCAGCCTACCGAGCAGTATTGGAGAAAAAACTTGCATTTTATGACCTGCTTGAAACATTTGAATGGCATAATGCTGGCGTTTCAAATCAAACCGAGCCAAAAAACTTTGCTGATCCAGAGGATTATATTGAAGAACGCAAAGCCCAAATTCAGGCTACCAGTAGCGAAATCGAAAATTTGGTTGAGAGAAAGCTGCTGCTACTAAGCAGTGGAGAATCGATGCTACTTCTTACTGCTGGCGGCAAATTTATTGGTGCTGATGATTTAAAGTCGGGCTATGAAAAAATTTGCGAAGATCTTTCGCGTATTGCCAAATCTCAGTTTGAAAAATACTCCGGTACACTTTTGGAATTAGCACAAAAGCGAGTTGAGATAATTGAAGAGCTCCTCACTCACTTCAGTGATTACCGCTATCTTATTGACCGTAGAAATGACACTCCAGATTTACTTGTATTGCTTAATTGTAACGGAGCACTTGGTGTGGCGCTCCAATTTACGTGCTCTGAAAATGGCGCAAGCATGGCTTCGGTGAATCTGCCCGATATTAAGAAACCAGCGGATTTAGAGGACCCGCAACCTTTTGGGCGCTTACTCGCAAGTTACCCAAACTGCTCGATAGTTCATCTGACAATAAATGCGAATATCGATTTGGCTGTACAGGCCTGCCACGTGATGCAGCAGCATATAGGCGGAAATGCCTAAGCGCTTCAGGGGTAGATGATAAATATTGGGGACTGCCTTTTTGGCTACGCTGCTTTTTTTCGGCGCCTAGGCGAATGAACGGACTTATCTACTTTTCCACTCAGTAATGCCGGCACAGAAATATCCTCATCAATCTCGTCCCAGTGAAGGCCAACACCTCCTCCACTAATCTCGTATTTCCTTCGCTGCGCCTGACTAGCTTTTGCCAATCGGGGGAAATAGGCCAAAGGCACTCCGAGTTGGCGCCCATCCAAAAGGTGCACCCACATATTATCTGGGTCGAACGAAACTGATTTTGCGAGCGCCTCAAGATTTAAAGTGGTCATTCCAAGCCTCCTCTATTTCCCTTTTCCTATTATCGATTATTTTTGCAATTTGGTTAAGCTCTCGGGCCGAAAAACCAAATGATTCAGCAACTTGCGCACACGGCAGCAACCAAAACTTCGCCAGTTTCCCATCCTTTCGAATGTGCACGTGAACCGGCTCTCGAGGATTGCCCTCGTTTGAGAAGAAGAAAAACTTATATCCCTTAAAATGAAAAACTGTTGGCATGCCAAAGCCTAACATGGCTCCGAAAAAGGGAGAAGTCACCGGGAAGCAGCTTGCAAGTAGTGTCAGCGATTGTCTCGGGTGTTAGCCTCGGGACTGGGGGTAGCGCCGACCTTCTTCTCCCCCAACACAAACCTCTTTGCGGTAGGCGGCTTCTTTGCACCCAGATGCTTCACATCTGAGGCCGAAACCGTCACCTGAGCCTTTTCTCCTGCCGTCGGTGCTGCGCTGGAATCCGGAAGTTTGACCTTCCATCCTCCCTCACACGTCACGACCCTCGACTTAGCATCGAAGGCCACTACAGTGGTGGGAAACTCGAACGTCTGGCTGCTCATGCGAAACCTCCTGTGGACTGGTTACGCAAGTTGCTTTCCCGGTGAACTTCATAAGGCATTAATATGTAAGGACATTAACAAATGGCCTCTGCCTACTCAAACCCCCTCCTTGAGTAGCGCTAACTCGTTGGATAAGCTCCGCTATGCATCAAACAACACCATCCTTTTTCTCTGGGCCAGAGCCCACCTTCGAGCCACGCAGAGAAGCTACACTTGGGCCAAAGGAAGCTCTGCCTCCCGAGCTCTCCCGCTTCCCAAGATCTATGCATCACGCCCTCAAGGTGGTTGCACACACGTCGAGCATAGAACACGCTTACTTGCTCGGAGCCATTTGTCGGGTGCTTGACGAACCTGCTGGGCGGATTTTGCACTACTGGGAGCAATGTCCAACGAGCACTAGCGCCTACAATTTATTCTATAAGGTTTTGCAGGCTCTTGAGCAACATTCAACCAGAGCCCACTTCGACGGTAGCTCGCTTGGCCTTTTTTCAGCTCGAGTAATCTGCCTACCAGAAGCCAATCCAGACATTATTCAGGGATATTGTGGCGACAAGAAAATGTGTCTTATTGTGCCCAAATTCGAACGCCTCATTGAATCTATTGCTCCACAGTTTTGCCCGGCCTATTTCGCCTACGCTTATTTTTATGAGAGCGGCGGACGCATCTCTATTGGCGCCATGAGAGCACCACTCTGGGATTATTTACCTGAAAAAGTACGAGAGACATATGCACAATGGCCAGAGGTTTTAATTGCTGCCATTGAACACAGGGCTCTAAGAGAGAGCGAAAAAGAAAGATTCATTACTGGGCCCGATGAACACAAGAGAATTAGGCGCATTGCTGAGCGAGTAGCTGTAGACCTCGCTCTTTTACAGGGAAGAGTTTATGGAGGGTATTTGAAAGAATCCGGAAAATTTTCTGTAGGGACTGAAGCAGTGCTCTCTCCGCTTAATGATACAATTTTGCCCAACATAGAAGCCGCCGGCTATCGCGAACTCTCTAGAGAAGTATTTTTGTCTCGAGTGCAAGTAGTTCTTGGCAACGTAAAACCTGAACATGTTCTATTTAAGCATATACCGCTTCCACATATGCCCCGTAGCAAAGCAGATGAAACCGAAAGTTTTAGGGACTGTTTTAAGCCAATTCCGAACGTGACTGCACATGCATTAGCGCGGGCGCATCGTCAACTCTTCCCCATGGCGGGACAATCGGTGCAGGCAAATGGGCACATACGACATAGCTTTCCTGTGCTTCCACCATCATATCAAGCAAAAGGCGGCACTCTTGAAGGAATAGGAAAAGCTGCGGCAATGGCGCCAGTGCATGTAGAGCCTCTCAATTTAGGTTCTCTAGACTTCGAAGATCTGGCCAACTATTACCATAAGAGTCTTACTCAAGGCCTTATGGCTGAAGCGTTGCAGAGAATTCCGCGTCATTTTGCGCCAATCAGCGCTGGCCCCAGAGGCTCGGCCAGGCAAGATTGGTGGAATTTGCCAGGTGAAATAAAGGCTGCCGGCGAATTTGTCCATTTAGCCGAGCAAAATCGTCATCCAACTTTACACTATGCATTGCCCTCTGAGCGTGGGTTGCCTTCAATGTTATGTATTGGCTTCAAAGGCGCCGGCTTCTTAGATACCGACGGTCTTCCACTTCGAAACACAAAGTTCTTGCGCGAAGGAAAGCTACACTCACCAATTCTACGAAACCCAAGAAAAACTAATACCGTTCATGCAGATTGGGGCGGACTCGACTTCTTCGATGCTCAGACTGAATTTAATAATTTGTTAGGATTAAACTATTTGATGTCAAAAGTGGCTCCACGACTTGGTTTAGTGGCAGCCCAGCCTCTGGACATTGCAAGTATCGAAGCCATCCCGTTATGGGATGACTCTGGTAGAATTCAATGGATCAGCCCAGAAGAGCATGCTCTAAAAGTGTTAGGACAAAAGCTATGGGCCGCTACTCCAAAACTAGCTTGCCTGAGGACAGTCTCCGTCTCTGATGTGCGCCTGTCGCAGATAGTGAATCGCATATTCAGCCCGCCAGATATTGAAAAGATTGAACCTACAGAGCGTAAGCCAATAATTGACTCTACGCTTAGATATCTCTATCGCGTGCACGGCTATCAATTTGAAGCTCCAAAATTTCCAGTGCCTCTTCAAGACGGCAAACTTACCGCCGCATCAGTTGCCTGGTACTTAAAACTGGCGGCCGATACAAATCCTAGAGCCTCATCTGCAATTTTCCATCGCTTTGAATCAAAACTTTTTGTGACCATGGCTGCAGTGCATGCAATTGGCGGCCACTTGGGTGGTTTTAATTTGCCCGGACAAGATAGCCTGGCAATACGCGGCGGACCGCTAACTCTAAGAAATCTAGGTGCAGATGGATTGATGCATGACGTGGATCACTTTTGTCATCTACCGTTAACAACTGGCTGGGGTTCAAAATTCAAAAAAGAACAGCATATCTACCTGGCACAAGCACTTGATAAGATCACTTTGCTAGATACTATTTACTGGTTGAATCTTGTTTTAGGGCAAAGAGAAAGCCTACCTAGTCAGGGCGTGGGAATTTACCACTATGGCCCCCATTACAGCGAGCGATGTTTTCGTGATGACAAAGCGGCCATTGAAAAGCAAATAGCACTGGTAAAAAGATCTTTAGACTCAAAAGAAAAAGATGGCGTTATCGAACTGGCAGCCCATATGGAGCAGCCGCTACAGCCTCAGTACGATGAAATTAGGGCCAAGGCACTTAACGTTTTAAAACGCGAACCCCCTAGAATTACAGTTCCTAAAAGGCCAGTTAGCCCAATTTAGTGTTTGGGCTGCACAGTCGAAATTGTTAAAAAAGCCGAGCTGGTTAGGTTTACTAACCAGCTCGGCTCTCATTACTAGAGGCGAATTTTCGCCTTTAAGCGGTCTTTAGCGCAGTACCTTAGCCAAGACTGTTTGGGGCCTTGTCAAAAAATATCCTTCGCTATTGTCGGCGTAAAACTCGGAAGACGTTCCTGACTCAACGACTCGGCGATCTACGCGACTTGCTCCAGCTTGATGCATAATTGCAGTCTTAAGCTCACTGCTAATTAAATATGATCCGCTGGTAATTTCAATTTTATCACCCGGTAATATAACCGTGCTGAGCGAAAGTGGTGCCCCTAAGCTAATCAACTTAAACACGCGCCCTTGCGCTGCCGACCAGCGAGCCAAAGCTGCTATTGGCTTGCCGGAGTCGGTGTTGCGAATGACAATTGCGTTCTGGTAAGGCGCAGCCGACTTAAAGCGCTTTACTTTACCATTTAAATCAACCGCAACGACTCCTGGCCCCTTTTTGCCAAAGGAATTAAGGAAGAAGAGCAGTTCATCTTTATTGTCGCCATCGACATCACCACATCCAATTAACCGGCGTTTGCCAAGATAGGCCAAAGAGCGCCTACGCTCAGTAGTTGAACCAAAATTTGCATAACGAATGGTCTGACCGCGCACAACAGCTGCAGAATACCGTGCTGGTACATGCAATCTGCATCCAATCAGAGCTGTATCTCCAACAGCGCCAATTCTTACTTGTCTATCGGAACCAAGCGCGCTTAGTTTACCACGCCAAATAAGCTGTTTACCCTGGCGATCAATGCTTACATAGTCCCAAAGCCCATCACCATCATAATCACCCGGTGCAGGAAGTTGTCCCGCAATTTGTTCGTTAACCTCGCTTGAATCTGAACTTTGGACAACTCGATAGTTCACCACAATGTTACTGGCTTTATGCGCCGTAAAATCGCTGACGCCGTCGCCGTCAAAATCAAGCACCACCTCTCCTCTCACTATGAGAGATGAGTTTGAACTTGCTGCACTGGTGTTTCCAAACGAATCGACCGCTACTGCCGTCACTACATAAGTGCCTTTGCTCAGGGCTGTGCCGAAGCTAAAGGTCCAGTTGCCGTTTGAATCGGTTGTGGTGGTTCCCACAAGGTCACTGCCGATATACACCCGAATAGTGGAGTTTGCTGGCCCAGTGCCGGTTATTGTTGGCGTTGTGTCAACAGTGCCCCCTCCATTTGGTGTTGCTACTGCAGGAGGCGTAATCACAGGAGTTGCCGTCGGAGTTGGTGTGGGAGTTGGTGTGGGAGTTGGGGCAAGCACTGTTACTTGATGTGTATCAGTTACGCCGCCAGGTGCCACCGCGCGCACATTTGCAGTGCCAGCGCTGGAGCTGGATAAGGTTACTGTGGCAACTCCAGAACTGTTTGTCGTAGCGGAGGCGAGGTTAAGTGTGCCCACATCCGTTGTAAAAGTAATATCTGCATTTGGCACCGGAGTTCCAAGTGCATCAACCGCAGTGGCCGAAATTGAAACCGTATCGCTGCCATTCGCCACTAAGCTGCTACCTCCAGTTACATCAAGACCGGCTGGGCCTGCAACGTAAGAACCGCCCGGATCAATGCCACCAGATAAATAGTCGTTATTAAAATAGAATGAATGGATAAAATGGTTTTCACGGCAGCCACCGGTAGCGGCAGTAAAGCCCACGTACACATATTCCCCAATTTCACTGGCCAAATCTAATGTATGAGTCAAAGTGGCAGAGGCAGGTCGGGTATCAGAAACATCAAAACGGACCTCAAGCAAATCACTTGCAGCAATGTAATCGACCCACACGTGATACACAGTTCCATCGTTCAGCGGAGAGCCTGTCAGCGCCGAAGCAACCGAGGTTGTATTTCCATCAATATTAACGCCAATGTGATCTCCCGAAGGATCAATTCCGCCATTTACAAATGTATCAAACTCAATTGCCAGCGATGGTTCAATTCCTGCATAACCGATTCCCCCACCAGAAGAACCGGCAGAGTTAGAATCTGTCTGCACCACAAAAGCTAACCCATCGGCGCCTACTCCACCGCCCAAACCACAGGAAGGAGCAGTCATCGAAAATGTAAAATAGGCACTAAAGGAGCGATCATTGGCCAGACTTACTCGCTCTTTGTAGAAGGCTGTGCCAAATTGCCCGTTGACTGAGGGCGTCAAGCGCAAACTTGTTCCCACAAGAGTGGTGACTCCGTTTTGCTGATAGGCTGCATCTAGCCCGCCACCAAAATCTGGCATGGCGACTGTAATGGTAGTTTGTGCAAGCGCAGCCGGAGCTGCAAGAAGAGTAGTTAGAAAACTAACAAGCGCAAATTTGATTACTTTTTTCATACTCGAGACATCCCTAATGGGTTTAACAGAAATTAAGGGGGTTACAGCGTCTGGGCCCAACAAGCTGCCTATCTATGATGCATGTAGGGTATTTGGTAGTTCGGAGAATCAATAAAACACAGTCCTAATTCAATAATGCCATAGGACGCGATATATTAGGCTTGAGACTAGGGGTTTTACTGACAAACAACTGAAAATAGCTCCATAAATTGCCCCTTCTAGGTGCGCAAGTTACCAAGTTAGTACTCGGAGGCTTCTTTCATTCCGGCAATTTTTGCGACAGAGATGACTCAGAAGCAACCAGTGTCGCACAGATTCGCGTTCTAAGTGCCACGAGGAATATGGCCAAGGGGTACCACCAATGCAGTGCCATTGCTTGCGGTGTTGCTCCCAATAACAAATTGTACATCAATAAAAGAACCCCGCTGCTGACCCTCAGAGACTTTGCGCCATGCTCGCTAAAGTTAGAATTATGCGCCAGAATAAAATTGATTGGTAAAAGTAGTAAAACAAAATCATAAGTCCATGCGTACGGCGCTGTGACCAAACTTAGTGGAATCATCACAAGCACGACCTCTTCATAAAGGTTCATCGGGTTATTAATCACGAGCGAACGCCAAATTGAATAAAGTACGGCGACGACTGGAAGTAGCAATCTAAAATAAGAATCAAGATTAAGATAAGTTTGAAAGAAAGCGGACGTGGTGGGCGTTAACCAAAGGAGCGGGTTTGGACCACCTTGGCCCCACGACAAAATTGCCTGTGTATTTCCCAACAATAGTGCGGCAGGAACGACTAAAAGAACAAAACCAAATACGAGTCCAACTAGGCAATTCCATGCTTTCGTTCGAAGCCAGAAACAGACTAGAAATGAGAGTACTAGAAAACAAACGGAGGGCTTCACCAAAGCAAGCGAAAGAGCAAGACCTTGAGCGAAATTCAATCTTCTATTTCCTTTTTGCTTTCTTTGTTCAATCGAAAAGAATAATAGCAAGCTCACAAATGGGAAGAGGGTCAAAGGCCCATCCCACCAGAAAAACAAAAAAGGAAAAAAAGAAAAAAATACCGAAAACCCAAGCAGATCTTCTAGACATGAGTTTTTGTTTTTGACTGACACCAGCACTTTTTGCAGAGGGGGGAGAAGCCAATTGCTAAAATATAGGACTAAAAAGCCAATCAGAAATGACGCTCGGGCAGTCTCGAAATTTAGAAAGGCCAAGGGCACTAATGCGGTGAAGGTAAAAAAGGGATAATAAAATGGGAGAGGCGCAATTTCTCCTGCACCATGCAAGCTAGAAAATTCAGAAAGGAGCATCAGGTCATAGACGTTTTTTCCGGAGACAAACAGATGAGCGGCCGCCCAAAATCGCCTAAAATCTTCAGATGCAGGTGGCCCCAAAATTTCGTAAAGTCGCAAAGAGTTGCGACATAAAAGCATCACTGTCAAACCAATGACGATGAACAGGACAAATATGAGTAAAGTGCCAAGCAGGCCTGCAGTTCTAGAGTGATAGCGGTGCATACTCAATGTTTAAACCTGCCGATCATTTGCAACAAGTTACTGAATCCGACTTAAAGCAGCAACGCCAGTAGCATTTTAAGATACAAAAACTCTTATTCGCACCTGGCACTTCCTTCCAAGCCGCTAGTAATGAGCCCAAACTCTCTTCGAAATCGCGTCAATCTCAAGCTTTTGTCCGATCGGCAGAATGTGCTGAGGATCTGTATGACCGAACTCTACATTCATAACCAAGGGAGCACTCTTATTATATAGACGAAAGGCTCTCTGCACTGCATCTCTCTGAGCAGCGCGGTAAGCTTCACTTTGTGCAGCAGTCAATGGATGCTCATGCTCCCAGGCCTTAGGCCTCGCCATAAGGAGTCCCGAGAAATTCTCCAGTAACCCCCTCTCTCCCAACGATACAATAGTTCGTTCAACAAAATGTGCGGGCGGCATTTCCTCAGAAGTTTCAAGGCAAAGTATACACCCTTTAAGGCTTTCAGGTTTAGGCAACCAGGCATTCACTTCAAGCTGCCAAGCCAAAATTTCCAAGCACCCACCCCAAAGAATTCCCTCACCTACTGACTCTCCGTCCCAATACCAGCCCTCGCTTGGCGACTCTATTGGCGCTTTGCTGAGTGCTGCTACATCTTCCCAGTTGTGGTACCGGTCGGTATAATTTGCACTTGGTTTAATTTCAAATCGTCCATTTTTAAAAAGCGCTCGATTTACCCCCTCTACAGTTAGGGCTTGCATAGCGCCAGATAATCCGAACTGACACATGACGGCTCCGCCGTAATAGGACGGAATTCCTAAACGCCACAAATAGAGTGCAAGATTGGTGTTGTCGCTATATCCCAAAAATGGTTTTGGATTTTCCAAAAAAATTTGGGGATCGAGGTGCTTAAGGAGGCGTATTTGGTCATTACCACCAATGGAGGAAATGACAGCTTTGTTGGCAGGATCGGAGAAGGCATTCATTAAATCTTGCGCGCGATCTTGAAGCGTCGCTCCCATGCGACGGGTTGTAGGATACTCACGCGGAACCAATCCAAATTGCTCACTAATGCGCTTAAGCCCTTGCTCAAAAACGGCAGGGAAGCGCCCCGGCAGCCCCGAGCTCGGTGACACAATGGCTACTTGGTCTCCCGGCTTAATTTTTGGAAGAGTAACAAACGTTGAGCGAGACAATAAAGCGAGGCGTTCTGCCGCTGCCTCGACGCTAAGTGAGGGGATCGGAAGCATATCATTCTTTTAAAAAAGGTAATGGGGATCATATTACCATACTCTTGGACGAACTAATCAAAAATCTGCGTTATGTTTGGGAAAACTTCAAAATACAGGTCTTGGGATCTGATTCACCTCTTTTACCCCCCTGCCCGCCCACGCTCAGCAAAAACAGGCTTGGGCCCGCGACATCAATAATTGTATCGAGGATTATGTGAGCACCTTCAATAAATATAGTAATTGCCATAATGGCTGAGACATACCGGTGGCAATTACTATAGCAGCACATTTAAGGAGCTCCCGAGTGAAACGAAGGTGGGGTGGAGAAACAGAGCAGTTGGCATAATACAAAATCGGCAAAGCCGAAGGCTTTACAAGAAAGTAGCGAAAGCATTTTATCCAGGTATCCTGACTTTTTGTCTCAATCTTTCTGACAACTGCTATAACATCAGAAGAGACAATTACCTGCTAGGGTTGGGGCTCACAACGGACCACCAGCCAACGTCCTTGCTTGGACCACTCTCATACGTGCAAGGGACGTTCTGTTTGGGATGAGCGCTAGCTGCAAACGCAAAAATTAGTTGCTGCTTGCAAGTTAATACTAGGCAGAAACCTTACGATAAAAAGACTGAAGTTTCGGAACGAGCTTCAGCTTTTCTCGTACCGCACTAGGAAGAAACCGATTACATCGGGTAAGAATCGGCTTAAGCTTTCGCCGAATGGTGCGTCGCAGTGAGAGTTCTCCAATGCGATTCATTTCATTGGAAACGTGGTGGCTTAGCTGCCCAGATATTCGATTCAAATCGCGCGACAGTGCCCGGGAGAGAGTCTCTTCATACCAGCGAGTTTTGCGAGCCTCTTCCCAGAAAAGCTCAGAGTACTGAGTAAAATCAACCAATGAATTAAAAGGTTTTGCAAGCCATGCGCCAGTAAAATGAATGCAGCCTGGATTGGCAGCAGACTGCTTAAGCTGCTGCACTTCGGTTTTACTAAGGAGCGACGCAATCGAAGCAAGATATCCGTCGGTATGATTAACCACATTCCAGCGGTAATCGATGGGCCGAATTTGCCCAAAACACACCACGTTTAGAATATCCTGATCCACTCCGAACTGCGGGTTTTTCCGATAAAACAAGTCAAGGAAACGCTTGCTCGCATCAATTTTCTTCAGTTTCTTAAGGTTAAAAAGCAAGACCCCCGCCTGATAGAAGGTCTCTTCAGACGATACACTTTGCTGCAGCAAATCTTTGTAGTACTGCCCCAAAGTCATCCACCGTCCCGCAATGTCGTGCTCTCCGCCCTTACGGTACTCAGCCGTCACAAAAAAATCTGGAACTGCTCCGAGTAAAGCCTCGCCAATATCCACTGCAAACAGCTTGGCAATGTCATCGCAAACAATAAGATCGCAGTCGAGGTATACTATTTTATCGTAAGGCAAGAGCTCCGTAAGGAGTAAGCGGTTATACGTGGCAAACGACCACTGCGCTCGAAAGAACTGCCCAGAGCCCAGTGAAAACGAAGGCAAGGTAATAAATCGAATATTCACATGAAGTGACTGGGCACTAAGAGCTTTAATCTGCTCCTGCCTTCGGGCACTAAGACCAGAATCCAAAATAATTATGTCGTATTGCTTCTCTGGGTCTGCGCGCTCAATTAACGAGTTAACGGTAATTCCCAGCATCGGGGCATATCCGTCATCCGCAGCCAAAACAACAGGAACTATTGTTTTGGAGGACGAAAGTGCAGTAATCGGACGCACCAGTTTATCTTCTGGAATATTGATACACGGGACTGCTTTAATCTTTAACTCAGGGCGGCGTTTCATAAGGATTTTGAAGTAGAGGCTCAGCACCCTCTCTCCCATAAATCCAAAGAGGCGCTGATCCTTGGCAGCCAGGGCCTGCACGTCTACCTCTTTTTCTAGTTCCTCCAGAATGCTGAATAGGAACTCACAAGCCTCACCGAACAGCTCTCGCTTTGCTATCAGCATGTTAAAAAAGTAGGTACTTGTTTCCTTTGGGAACGCGGCAATTTCTGCAGCATATTGAGGATAACGTGTTGCAGCGATCTGCATAGTTCGGTCGAACCAAGCCACTGTATGATGGCGACTAAACTGATCACGAATAGAAGTCGCGCCCTCTGCCCGCACATCAGTCGGGTGAGGAATGACAAGATCAAACTCGCTGCAAGCTTTGGCTATGCTTTGTTCATCAAGACCATAGTGTCCAAGATTATCAATCAGAAAAAAAGGTAAAGACGTGGTATTGTGCTCGTTCGCCGGATAGGGAATTGGGGCGAGAGCAAGAAGTCTTCGGTAGTGGAAAGAGCCAAGGTGGGAGGAACTAGTGTCATTTTTCCAAGCCCAATAAAGCCCGGTAAGCTCCGCATAAGACTTATTCTTCTTAGATATCTCCTGGGTGCCTTTCTCAGCGTCGGTTGCAAATCCAAGTTCACTCGTTGAGAGCGCAGCGCCAACCTGCATGGGCTGAAGGAATTTATGCTGAATTACAGGAGCTTTGCGATGATACCAGACATAAATTCGAGGGTTGGAGGTCTGCATTTCTTGGGTGTCCTTTTTATCACGTTCCATCAGGTTTGAGTGCCCAGACTTTCAGTGATACTCGGAATAGCCAACTTCATCAAGTTCTTGAGCAAAGTAAAGTGGTATTTGAGAGACAAATCGCTGTTATTTCGGTATGCTAGCTGCCTTATAGCTTTTTTGCTTATGTACCCTTAGAGATTAAAGAATGCGTACGCACACATTCCTTGTTAGTTCATCCCGCCAGTGGAACCCTGGAGACGAATTCATTTTGCGTGGAGTGCGTTACTTACTCGAGGCCCAGCTTGGTCCAAATATTAACTGGGTCCTCTGGAATCGAAACCCAGATCTCTTCGTAAACCGCTGGCAAGACTCCCGCCTTCGACCCGACTTCTTAACCAATAGTGCTGTTGAGCCAACACTCGATGTCATGGATGCAGTCGTTTTGGCTGGTACACCTGAATGGTTTGGCCCCTCGGTTGAGCGGGTATACCGTGAGCTGCTTCGCCATCCCGACGTGCCGTTTTTGGCGCTGGGCATAGGGGGATGCGGTCCAGGGTTTTATTTTGCGGCCCATGAGCGGGAGGTATTTAATAGAGAGAATTCGCTAATAATTTGCCGCAATCCCGTACTTGCTCAAGAGATAAACGAGCAGCTTGGTTCTGAAAAAGCTATCGTACTGCCCTGCCCTGCTTTTTTGAGTGCACCTGGATTTAACGAGCGCAGTAGCTCAGATTTTGAGGCGGCTCTCCCAACAATATTAGTTCAAGGTGATACGGTAGAAAACCAAAGTACTTCACCGGCCTATGTTGCCTGGTTAAAGAACCGCTTTTTTACCCCTCAGAACTCAGACAACCAGTATCGTTTTGTAGCCCACTATATTGACGAATTTCTACTCTTCTCGCGACTTAATCCCAACAAGCAAATTTTTTATAGTTATGAGCCTCTCGATTATTTAAATTTCTTTGCAACAAGCGCGCGGAATCTTGTGGCCTCTCGCCTGCATGGCGCCATTGCGGCGCTTTCGTGCGGTACTCCCGCAGTCCTGGCTGAGGTGGAGAGCAATCGCCTTAGCGATGCAGCAAAACCCTTTGGAAATTTATTGCCCTCACTCGAATTTGAAGCTGCGCTTGACTGGAGCACACATGCTGACACACGCCAATTAGCTGAGAGTTCGTCAAAGATCATGCAGCTAAAACAAAAAACGTGGAACGAATATCAAAAATTACTGAACCCATTTGTAACTAAGTGGATTAAAAAGTAACTGGGGTGGCCATGGGAAAACTAAAATTAACTAGCATCTTTCCGGCGCTCCTTGAGGTAGGATCACTCGATAATCAGAGTGAAGTAGTTGGCCTACACTCGGGAAATTTAGGCGACATCATTTACTCTCTCCCAACCGCTTTTGCGCTTGGCATTACCCATTACGTAGTTAACATCTGCGCTGATCCAGCATTTGGCAACCGATCCATTAACACCGACAGCGCCTTAGCTATCGCCAAGTTTTTATGCGGCCAGGGTAGCATTAAAAAAGCCACCGTAATTCGTACCCAAGTGCCGTGGGAATATGCCGATCCGAACTCAATAGGAGTGGACTATGTACTAGATACTTTCCGCATTAATTGGGTTGAGGAAAAATTACATCTCGTTCACCGTCACGCCCTTCCCTTTGGAATAAAAGTTGATGCAGCCAAGCCTTGGCTTACTACTCTGCCCCCCAAACCAAACCAAAAACCTTATGTAGTGGTTGCACTCACGCAGCGATATCGACGATTTGATGGCCAGTATTATGAACAGCTCCTCAAAGATCTCCCAGAAGAACAGATCTACTTTGTAGGCGTTGATGGCGACCTACCCCAAAAGCTCCACGTTCCAGGCCTATTTAAGAAGTTTGACGATTTAGCTGAAATGGCTGCATTTGTTACTGGTGCCTCCCTCGTCATTGGAAACCCCTCTTTCCCGTATGCAATTGCAGAAGCTACAAAAACGCAAAGATGGCTAGAGACTCCTGACAATCTTAATGTGCACCCGCTTGAATCCTCAGGCCTAGCCATGCACTTATATTCGATAGAGGAACTTCGCCGGCGCTTATTCGCTCTATTCGGCTTGGAGGACAAAAGTGTTCCCTACCTTCTCAGTCGTATTAGCCAGCTTGAGCAAGAGCTTGAAACTGCTAAACAGCAGGCCAGCTTAGATGCACAGACTAAGGCCGATTTATTGAAAGAAATTGAAAAATATAAATGCGAAGTTGAAAAACATTTGCACAGCCACAAAGCCGAAGCTGAAAGTGCCAAGCAATTAACAAAGCTGCTCCAAGACCTAACACAACGCCACACAACACTTACCCAATTAGAAGAGAGTCACCGCCGCATACTTGAAAGCCCTCTTAAGCTGCTTAAACAGTTTTTACGTGAGACGGTGCTTGCCTCTGAAGTTGGACGACGCATACACCGCCAGCTCTCCCGATCGACGGCGCTACGTAACCTTTGGCGCGGGCGTGTTTCGAGTTAAACCTGAGAAACTGCGGATACCCTACTTTTTACTCACACGACGGCAGCTTTTTGGCCCCTCCTTGAGTTTGGCCTGCCTATTGGCCCCACTCTGCTGCCCCACTCTGATGCCCCACCCTGCTGCCCCATTCTGGTGCGTCCCAGCTTTATGTTTTGGAAGCCCCAACTTCCGAACACTCCCCAAACTACCTGAAATTATTAAATTATCTGTAGGTGCTTTGTATAACTCGCTTAAACAAGGCTAAGCATCCTGCGCCCACGGTTTCTAAGCCAGGTCGCGGCCAATAAGAACGATTCGATTTCGGCGCTCAAAGGAATTGGCTATGGCAACTGCAAGACGCAACGTACACGGTTCCGCATTTCCAAATATCTTCACTGGCAAAGATCATGATGCGCCAAAACAAAAAACATCTCCTACGGTCTGTGTAGCACCTTGCAGCTAGAGACCACTCAAGCTCATGAAGTGGGTCCCGCCTTTATTACCTAGCTAAAGCCGGCGAAATAAATGCCTGTCAACAAGGTGATCATACTCACTAACTGACTATAGTTACCCGAATAACCAGGGGGGACTCGTTATCAACTATGACGAAACATGATCAGTCTCATACTCACAATCTGAGCTCATAAGTTAAAAGCATCTCACGGTTAAAAGCTAAACAGCCTAAATAACTTAAACTGCGAGATTCAAATGTATATACGTACCGCCACAATGCTGAGTAAATCACTGCCAATAGTTCTAGCAATTCTCTGTGCTCAATTGGTTCTTCCCTCGACTGTTATAGCGCAAGAAATGGGAGAAGACTGCCAATGGAAGTTTCGACTTAATCCCGGAATGACAGCCTGGTTCTTTGATGAAGAGAAGCAACTTGTTGGGCCATCTTTATCGATGGACATCTGGCGGACCGACTATCCACTTAATTTTCATATCGGCGCTGAAGGCAGGCACATGTATCTCGGTCAAGAAGAAGCTCAGTTCGCAGAAGAGTTTGATGGCAAGACGCCTCGAATAACATTCTTAAGAATACCAATGGCTCTTGAGTACATGGTTACAGCTGCAGAGGATACAACTTGGTTTGTTGGTGCAGGTCCTGACATTATTCACACAGCCAACGATATCGGCGAAACAGCTGTCGGAATGCATATCGGAACTCGCTTGCATTATGCCTTCAATGAAACATGGGGCGCTTCACTAGAAGCTGGGTATATGTGGGGAGAAATCGATGGTGACGGGGATAACGTAGTGCTCGACAACACTTATGTTACTCCCGCTATTTCGTACACATTTTAGAAAGGATACGTTTATTTATGATTAAGAGAATTGCATTTGCTACTTTATTTGCTTTGACAACCGCAGGTTGCTCTACCTGGGATAAGTTTGACCGCACTGAAAAGGGGGCCGTGATTGGTGGTGGATCTGGCGCGGTGATCGGCAACTTAGTTGCTCCAGGAGTCGGTGGAACAGTCGTTGGTGGTGCACTAGGAGCAGTCGGTGGCGGAGTCATCGGACATGAGACCGAGAACGACAAAAAGAAGCGTTAAAAAATATACGAGGAAAATATGAATATAAATCTAGTTTTAATTCTCTCAGTTATCCTGATTGGAATATCTGGGTGTCAAAACAAGGGCGCGATGGAAAAAGCCGGCGAGCGCGCCGACGAAATGATCGACAACGCGAAAGATGGAGATAACATTCTCAAAAATAAAGGCCCAATGGAAAAGGCAGGAGAATCTATCGATGACTCTGTAGATAAACTTAAAGGGAAGTAGACGTTTCAAAGATAAAGGAAGATTTATTATGAATAAGATATTACATAAAGGTTTGGGACTTATAACCTTAGTATTAGTGACAGGCTGTTCATGTAGAGCAAGTCATGTAAGAAGTGCTGCCCCAATGGCTATGATGAATCAGGAACAGCTCCTGTCTAGGTCAGAAAATGTATCAATGAGAACAATCAACTTTGCATACGATAGATCTGACCTATCAAATGCAAGCAAAGATACTCTCCAACGAAATGCTCAACTACTACGCACAAGCAGCACTATGAAGGTAACTGTTGAGGGCCATGCGGATGAACGTGGCACTACGGCTTACAATCTTAGGCTTGGCAAAAACAGAGCATTAGCAGCGGCTGACTATCTAATATCCTTAGGTATTCCACCAGAACGGATTAGTAGCGTTAGCTGTGGAGAAAAATGCCCCTTAGATACACAGCACAATGAATTGGCTTGGGCAGCAAATCGACGAGTTGAGTTTAAAGACACAGGAAGAGATTAAGAGGGTCAGAATGGGGCCTATGCCCCCCATCTTACTGTCACAAAGCTTCCCCTAGCCCAGGCTGGCCCGTCCCAACCTTCACACCTCTAATGCCTTTGCGCCCCTCGAAACCACGCAACAGCGCCCATAGCTTTAAGCCACTTTCAGCAGGTTACTGGATAACTTCACCAACTCAAACTAGCTGACACAGCAAGGGATTTGCTTTGGGACGCACCATGGGCGCCATGTAGTTCACCTACGTCGGAAGCGGACTTTCCGTCTTCGCCAGCTTCAGCGGGGCGAGTCACGACCAACGTTACTCACCATGCACAGCGACACACGGCAAAAATCAGCCACGCGTTAGCGTTGGCTGGATTTGATTGTTAGCTCGCATATGCAAGCACCCAATCAAATACTCCAGCGTTTATCAGGTAACGAACTGTAAAAGTAGACGCTACTGCACCTAATGATACTACAACTAATAGCGGTGCTTTAGAAATAATTCCGAAAATACAGGAGGCAAAACTAAAGCCGATAGCAACAATACCTCCATACCCAAGTATCAGATCACAAATGAACTGTAGTCTTTGAGGTGTTTCATGGTACGCACGAATACTACGTGGTGCGAAAATTACGACAACCGGAAAAAGAGGGATACCAATGAGTAAGAATATATTAATTAGGCACAGGTAATGTTCTACCCGTCCGACAATACTCTGTTGGTGTGTGTCAATCTGTTTCCCAACCTCTTCAATAATTTGCCGAACTTTTTCCTTATCACCGCACTGAACGCGCGGATCTTCATCCAGGATCTGCTGCAATCTGTTTTTCAGGTTGTCGTCCGTCATATGTCCAGCGAGCTAACGGTTAAAGCGAGGGGTCGAAAATCGCGCTAGCGATTTGAGGTCCCTTCGGCATAATTGTTATTCATTCTGACCTAGTTGTTTTTTTGCCACTAGAACCCCCTCCATTCCATTGCGATAAACTACATTTGCTCGACAACCCATCTCAGCTACTTCGCTTAGACTGTCTGCCTCAGTCATCAATCGGTCCGGCGCCTCATCAGCAACATTGTGAAGAACAAAATCCCGAAGAAAGTCATACTTTCCGAGTGGTAGATACGCATCAAAGAACCGACGGAGTTGCTGATTCAACGCCACGGCATGTGTCGATGGCCCCTGTGCGTATTTATCACCATTTACGAATAGTCCGCCGGGCCGAAGTACTCGCACAATCTCTCTCACCACCTGCGCGCGATACTCTTTGAGAAAGTTGTGCAGGGTCCACACAGTCGCAACGACATCTACCGAAGTGTCTTCAAGAGTTCGCAAATAGGCCAGCGCATCGGCACACTCCACCGAAAAGTTCTGCGGTCTATCGATTAATCCTAGGTTTCGTTTCGCCTGCTCAACCATCTTTGGCTCATTGTCAATCGCAACAAGCTCGTGCACGCCCAACCCATTTAACAAAAGATCAGTAGTAATCCCGTCACCACAACCAATTTCAACGACTTTGCCAGCTTGGATTGTTCGAAGGTGTTCATGCGCCAGGGATGACACCTTTGATTGGAACTCCTCGATATGCGGATATGCGAGTGCGACCAGGTGGTATTCTTCCGTCAGCCGCCCAATAAATCGTTTCTCTGAATCATTTTTCATATAATGAATAACGGTAAAGAGGAGCGGGGAAAGGCCACTCGAACTCTACAAATTTTCAAGAATGCCCGCGGCCTTTCCTCCGCTCGCTCCAATTGTTATCCCTCTTCTGGCACCAGTTTCCCACTTCGATAAACAAAAAGCTTCTCCTGGATCGAACGCACAGCACCGTCGGAATCCATGTCAATTTGACCAGAAATGCCGGTAAAGGCCGGTTGAGATGACAGAGCTTTGCGGATCTCAGCTGCCTCTCTTGAAGTTTTCAGTGCGTTAGATACGAGCACCACTGCGTCGCGTGTCGGTCCAACAACAAAGTCTAGCACGATATCGCTTCCGTGGAGCGCCTTGAATTGTGCCGCATATTCGGCATGTAAAGGATTGCGAGGAATAAGCCAATTTGACACATAGGTTCCTTCGAGCGCGTGACCTGCGAACTGAACAAATCCTGGGCTCGTCACTGAAGCGATTGAGTAAAAGGGTGCCTTGATTCCGATACGCCGCGCCTCCGCAAAAGCCCGTCCCATCGAGTCGTTACCAAGAAAGACAATGTGTTGCACGCCTGCTGCTTTGAGCTTAAGAATTTCTGCGCGGTAGTCAGCAGCAGTGACGGGGGAAACTACTTCAACCAATTGTTCCTTAAGTCGCGAGCGAAGCGTGTTCACAATAAAATTGAACCAGGCTTCCTCCTCGTAAAGGACGCCGACTTTTCCACCGCCTTGGCTAGCTATTTGGTTTAAGAATGCCTCTCCAATACTCTCAGTTCGTGTAGCAACGCAGGTGTGCATGCTCGAAGTTTTTACGAGCGCATCGTTACAATCAAGCGTGTCTACAATGACTACTCCATCAGTTTCAGGACGCTTTCCGAGAGCGAAGAGACCTCCGTAAGTGCTCATGAATATTACGCGCGAATTAACCTCGGATTTTAACTTTTCGTATGCGGTCAATGAGCGTGAAACTACATAACCGTCATCTTCAACCACAAGCTCGATCTTATCTCCATTAATTCCTCCATCGCGATTAATCGCTGCAATTGAGGTCTCGAGTGATTTTACAATTTCGTTGCCTATCATCGCGGAATCGCCAGTGAGGGCACCGATGTAACCGATCTTCAATGTCTCTGCCCTGATGGTTCGAGCCGACGCCACAGCAGTAAAAGCTAATAGAGCTAAAAGCGTTAAATAGCGAAATGATGGAGAGTGAGTTGTCATTTTTAAATCGCCTCAGAATCAGGAAAGCTCATAGGGATAACGTTAAAACTGTGGGGCCGAAAACCGCGATAGCGGTTTGAGGTCCCACACAAGTAAATTGTTATGCGACACTATTTTTCTTGATACGGGAGCGCAAGTTCTAATTTGACCCGCATTGCTTCGTGAAGTCCGGTTTCAAGATGACTCTGAAGGCCTCTGAGATCTGTGCCCAAGGCGAGTTGTGCTTCACGGGCAAGCGCTTGATTTCGTGGAAACAGCTCTTTGATGGCGGCAATACCATGATCGAATAATGCATCCACCATGCGACCATCATTGATGGTCCAGCCCTGATAGCCCACCCGCGCTAGATAGCCCATTTGCACTGCGGCGGTCGTAAGGTCAACGTTATCCAGCCCGCTGCATCCGCGGCTCAGCAAATGTAGGGCTAAAGAGAGAGGTCTATCCACTACTGAGGTTGGGTGGTCATTGGCCACGCGTCGGACTGCCTCAACAAGATTTTGACCAGATGGGCTTAGCATATATTGCCTAGTCTTACTCTTTTGAGAGTTATGGCCCTCCCACGAAAAACGTTACTTAAGCGCATAACGGCAACAGTCAGTAGGGGCGCGAATTGCCTTGAAGGAGAAAAGTAACCGCAAAAGCCTCAAACTGCCCATGAATCGCCCTCGACTGGACTGAATTGTTAATTCGCCGGAAAGAACACTGCTGCTGCATATCACTTTAATCTTGGGTCTGAGTTCAAATCCACTTTTGTAATACTCAACCTTCTCAATTTTGCGTATTCGTCAAAGGTAAAGAGCTGCCTAATAGTACTGAGCTCCTGTCGTCGAGCAATAGTGTTCCTGTCCCAAATAGTTCCTATTCCCAGAGTAAATCTGGGGGATCCTGCGGGAGGTGACGATTCATATATAATCGGTCGATCAGGGTAATAATAGGTGTTATCCGGCTGGTAATGGAACTTACTAGTAACCACCGAATGAGGCGGATATCGGAGCGGTTCAACTCCAGGACGTAACACTGGAACTCCTGAGTACTTCGGTGGAATGATGAGATCCATTTGGGAAGCAAATAGAGTGGTGCGAGATGCTAAAGAGCCGAATGTAATATAGCTTATTAATTCCGGCGTGTTGTTTCCGAGAAACCCGGTCGGGTGTAAGTGCCAATTTCCTTGCTCGCTAGAGCCATTGACGAAACGAATGGTAGAAAATGTAGAGCCAGTGAAAAGTTGCCCGAAACTCGCCCAGAAGAGTGCCTCATGAGCGATGAGATCACCAACGCGCGGGGGTCTTCCTGGGTGGGCAAGGCTCTCAGATATTCCAAGTTGACGAAAGAGACCTTTAACATTCTCAATTGCCCGTAACCTTCCCTCCTCTTCACCGAGCGAACGCGCGTCGCAAGATGTCTCAGCATGAGCGGCCCTTAACTCTACCGATCTAGGGTCTCTATTTTTCCTGTTTACATAGCGCCTTACAGCAGCCCATGCTCCTTGATCGGGCACTAACACAGAAGCGCTCGTATCTGGTCGAACAAGCTCCTTCCAGTGAGACATTACATCGCGGGCAATGCCGAATTGCTCCGGTAGATCTCTGCCGAGTGATAACTCTTCAATGAGCTTGCTCCGCGCGGAGGACGGTCCGACGTATGTATCCGAGCGGGGAGGTGTGACAACTGCCTGAAACATATGACAATTGTACTCCGTCTTTTCAGCTAGTCAATTTGAGAACTAAATGCAGGCACTGTAATATTCGTTCGATTCAGCGAATTAACGGTTGAAGGCACCGGCCTGAAGACACGGGCCACTGAGGTACGAGTCTACAAAAAAATTCGCCCCGTGTCTTCAAGTCCGTGTGCCCTTATTTGTTATCCCGCAATTCGGAAAGGAACGAGGACTAACTACATTGAGCTATTTCGGTCTCAATGGCATCAAGTCGAGCTCTAGTGATTATTGTAGTGGGGTGCTCAGCTCCAAAGACTGCTTCGCACATATGTATGGCCTTTTCGAATCCCTCTCGGGCAGAGTCGAGACGCCCCGTAATCCAATGATACGTAGCGCGACCCACGACAAGTTCTATGAGTCGTGGTTCCGGATCTATGCCAGCCTGTTCTGCGTGGAAGAGTGCTTGCTCCACCCTCGGCATATCGTTTGCGATCTGGGATAAGACTTCAGGTGTAAAATGTGGCTTTAGGTCAATCATACGTTTGTTATGGCGAGTGAAAACCGTTATGTGCTTCAGCGGGATAACGGGTAAATTCTGCCGGAACGGGCGCTGTTAATCAATTGAAACTGCCACAGCATTCGAGCGCCAGTTCTCGGCAGGAATTGATTGTTATCCCTACAACAAATTCAGATCTCGCCCCAAAAGGGAAATGATGGTTTTCCTAGCAGTTGCCGCCAATCCTGCCACTTGCTCCGGGCGCCGGTCTTGCCCCCACCGAACGGATCTCATCAGCTTTAATGCAACTAGTGCCTTCACATCGGGC
>JBIKUD010000076.1:0-7783 GCA_044347745.1 Bdellovibrionota bacterium | reverse complement strand
CCGTTAAATCAAGATTACATCGCTCACGTCTTATGCTGAGAAAACGTCTTCAAACATATTGGGACGACTTCACCGGCAAACATCAGTTGGTGCGAGCTAAGTTTCTGGCGCAAAAAGCGGCGGATGCGGCTTAGAGTCACCGAATTTCATTCGTTTATTTTTGGCTAACTCTCTACGATGTACCGGTCTCGCGGGTACTGATAGGTTCAGATTGAACAGTCTCAGACTCAGTATTGAGGGTCTTATCAGACTCTGATGGCGATTCTGGAGTGCTCAGTGCTTCTTCCACCGCTGCTGCTTCGGCAATTTTGACTATTTTTCCTTTTCGCTCACCGAGGCGTTTTCTAATGCGTCCTAGACGAGAGGCTGGGCCCTCACCACGTTCTAAGCAAAACTCGATCAATGATTCTAAAAGTTTTGGCTTTCCGCCTTGCGCAAATGTTTTTGCAATTTCAGTTGCTCGTCGATATTGGAGCACACGCTGTGTGAGTTCCCGCTCTGCAGTTTCAAACTGCCGTGACTGCTTCATCGTTACGGCAAGCTTATCAAGTGCGGTCATTACTAAAGACACCAATGCTTCATTTCGGTCCTTCGCAAAGAGAATCGCCTCAGAGAGCGGCTCGCCTTTTGTGGCCATTGAAATGGCGTCATCCACTGCATCGGGGGTATAGGGTTTACAAATATACCCTCTTGCACCCAGCATTAATAAACCAAAAACATCATCAACACTTGGCTCATGCGAGGACGGCAATGCAACAATTTTTTCATCACATGAAAGCACTGCCGTTAAAAAATCAGCGGCAGGCATATTGGTTTTTTTTGCCTCAAAAATTATATGACTAATCGGACGTTCCGCAAGTTTTTGCAATGCCATTGCATGATTTGGCGCGTCATAAATAGCCATGTAGCCCAATGTTGCCAAAGTCTGCTTGAGTGAGTTTCTCGCCATTCCGTCAGATTCAACGACAAGAATTTGCGCGCGCGCACGCTCCATACTAGACATCAGGGGAGCGTTTACACTGCTTATATATTCGTCGAATCCCACGTAGCGTTCCTTCTCCCCAGAGTCTGCTTGGGCTAAAAGCCAAATGAAAGCAGAATACCCCTCCCCTATCTTATCGCCCAAAATGGCTTGCATCTTAAGCTTTCAGCGCATGGTTAATGAATATAACCAATTGATTTAACCCATAATTCATCGAAAGCGTCCCAAAAATAGGTTTATCAGAAACCTCTGCATCTTTCGCTTCATTTCTGCCGAATACCATATTATGAGTCAAAGCTTCGCAAAAAAACTGATTCTGATTGCCGACGACGACGCTGATACACGCTCGATCGTGAGCAGTGCCGTACAAATGCTTGGAGCCGAGACGGTGGAGGCCTCTGATGGTCCACAAGCTCTAAAATTATATTCTGAACTACATATCGATTTAATTATTCTCGATGTCATGATGCCCGGCATGAATGGGAATGCCGTCTGCCAGCAGATAAAGCAAAGCCCCCTGGGCCCCTATGTTCCAGTACTTATGCTCACAGCCCGGGACAGCATCAAAGACAAGGTAGACTCGCTGGAAGGCGGTGCGGATGATTACCTCACCAAGCCATTTCATTATCAAGAGCTACAAGCCCGTATCAAAGCGCTGCTCAGAGTACGAGAACTCAATATCCAGCTACGAGAAAGTAATCAACAATTAAAAGCTGCCCAGGAAAAGCTCATCGCACAAGAACGACAACTTTTAGTCAGCCAGATTGCCGGCACTGCAGCACATCAGCTGGGACAGCCACTTTCTGCGATTATTCTTAATTGCCATCTGATTGAAGCACTCCCTCAAGGCGACGATCGCGCCAAACGGGCCCTTGCAGCTATCAAACAGGATAGCAAACGAATGACCGAACTTTTACAAAAACTCCGTTCAGCAGATGCATCAAAGAAGGAAAAATATCACGGGGAGTCCCAAATTATTGAACTTGAGGAAAGCGCCGGAGAATCAGCCAATTTTGAGTTGGCGCCGCAACGCCTCAAGTAAGCTTGGATCGTTTAAAAAAAGCGTTCGCAAAAACTCTGCTTGTCCGTCCTGAGGTTTCCCCATTTTTTTGCCCACCTCATCTACCAACGCGTCAACGGCAGCCTCAATATTTGGATAAGCTTTAGATGCAAGGAGTTGCACACTTTCTTTCCAGAATTTCTCAGTCGATTCGTCAACAGCACGCACTGACTTTTGTACTCCAGCAGCCGGAGGCGCAGTTTTTGTCTTCTCGTTTGTTTGATTCTTTTCTTTCAATGATTTCATACCAACTCCTATCCTAGCTTTAATCTTTTGTCCGTACCAGAACCTGTTTGAATCCTGCCGTCATGCGTCAGGGCTTAAGCCCAGCCTGCGTTACTATTCGAAGATTTTCTTGGGGGATCGTATCTACAGTCACAACCTGTGCCGCCCGGTACTGGTCTTGAGCCTCACGCACACGTCCCCGTTCACTCAAGAAAACTCCATAATTATTGCGAACTTCCACGATATTTGGAGCCAATAAAGCTGCCTGCTCGAAAAGCGCCTCAGCTTCAGCAAGCTCCCCCCGCTCCTCATGCAACAAAGCCTTATTGCCAAGAGACTGAATATAGAGCGGATCTAATTCTATTGCTTTATTAAAGTAGACTTCCGCCGTGCCATACTCTTTGCGCCTTAGCGCCACACACCCCAGGCCATCCAACGCAGCCGCAGAAGGGGCAAGCTCGAGTGACATTTGATACGCAGCAACCGCTTGCTCAAAATCGCCGGCTCGCAGGAACAAAGTTCCTTTATCTATGAGAGCATAAGCCTGCTGACTTTCTTCAGGCGTCGGCATTAACACCAAAGGCCCACAACCAAACATCAATAAACAATGACTAAGCAGCAAGCTTCTGCACAAAATCTTCATGATATCTCTCCTTTATAGTTGTTCCAACCGTACCTGCATTCACGAAATGTACTCCCCGGGGCAGTTCCTCATAGGCTATTACTTGATAGCGCAACCCTCGCACCTCTAGACAATCACGCAACAACGCTCGCGCCGCTTTGGAACAAATAAGCGGCTTATCTTTAGAAATTTGTTCAGGGATAACACTTAAAAATTCACCGATTAGATTAGGGTCCAGGGTTTTGCCACTACGCTCTGTCTCCGCAAGCGCAATATCAATCATCGGTTCAACGGAGTGCGCAGGTAGCAACCCGCCTTCACCTACAAGCAACATAGTTACTTGTCGACCCAAGGCGACCCTTGCCTCCTCAAGCAACACTCGCTCAGAGGCAGCTCGGCCGCTATTCTCAGCGACAGCCTGTAAAATTACATCTAAATTACGAACGTTAATTCCTTCTTTTACTAGACTGCGTAGCAACACCGTAAGCTGAGTTGTGCTGACTACATTTGGCACTACCGCTGCTACTAATTCAGGATGCTGCTTCTCCAAAGCGTCAAGCATTCGTCTTGTCATACTGTCATCAATGAGTTCTATCGAGTGCCATTCAATGACTTGGTTCAGCTCCACGAGTAATTCATCAATTAACTTTCCGGCCACAACTGAATCTTGTTGGCGGCGTACTTCAATTCCTCTGAGCAAGATACGAAAGGTATAACTCCCCACTTTATCGGCCCTAATATCGAGCGCCGGCAATACCATTCCAAATTTATCAAAAACATCTTGGCGCCAAATATCTAAGCGGGTCTCCAACTCCTTAGCGTGCGTACGAAGTGCCTCCAAGGTTTGAATTCCAAACTCAAGCGTCAATAATGGTGATGGACGAGGCTTAAATGCCGGAAGCACAATTTCTTGCTCATCGGGAACATCTTTATGGGTTACAGCGAGAATCAAAGCCAGCAAGCCCAGACCCAAAAAAGGAAGCAGCGGCATGCCTGGTAAGGCGCCTAATGCCAAAGCAAGTACCGCTACCATTACCTTCACTACCTTTAGTTGCCCAAGCTGGGCAGGCACCTCGGATGCCAAAGATTTTCCATCGCCGCGCGTCACCCGGGTAACCACAATTCCGGCCGCCAGCGCGTTGAGCAGAGCAGGGAGTTGAGAAGCAAGTCCGTCTCCAACCGTCAAAAGTGAGTACTGAGCGAGAGCTTCCGACAAACCTAGGCGTTGCGTGGTCACCCCAAGCAAAAACCCTCCCACAAGATTTATGGCCACGATGATCAATCCTGCGATAGCGTCGCCCTTGATAAATTTCATAGAGCCATCAAGTGCGCCATAAAATCTTGATTCAATTTGCAACTCTTGCCGCTTGCGTCTCGCTCCTTCAACATCAAGCAAACCTGCTCGCACATCGGCATCGATAGACATCTGCTTTCCGGGCAACGCATCCAGGGTAAAACGCGCTGCAACCTCGGCCACACGCTCAGCACCCTTTGCAATCACAATAAATTGCACGATAGTGACAACCAAAAAGACAGTTAATCCAACTATCAGATTCCCCTGAATCACCACCGAACCAAACGCTTCGACCACGCTCCCGCCTTCCCCGGAACCTAGAATGAGTCTCGTTGTTGAGATATTAAGCGCCAAACGATACAAAGTGGCGAAAAGCAGCACCGTTGGTAAGGCAGAAAGGCGCATAGGTTCGCCTATATACACAGCGCTTACCAGAAGCACGAAACCCAAAAGCACATTCGCGACTATTAAAAAATCTAAGAGCATGGCTGGCAAGGGCAGCAACATACTTCCAATAATTGCAATTAATGCGAGTGGAACAAGCAACGCTTTCATAATACTTTTGAATTGACTTCGAATTATCCAATCGGCGCTGGGGCTCAGCAAAAAACCGGAGCCCCAGCGCATCAATTATCCAAGACGCGCATTGCGAATGGGAGCCATGTTTGTTTCATGCTTAGAACGTTCGACGTTCGATTGCATTGAATACACCTGCATTTTCATTTGTGATTCAATTTGCGTTTGGAGAAGTGCACTCATGGCGGCATCGTTGGAAGCCCCACCAAGCACCCCACCAACTGTACCAGTCAACGCACCCGCGACAGCGCTAAAAGCAGTACCCAGACTGTTTTTTGGCTCGGCTGCGTAACGAGTCAGATTTGTTGAATTTAGATTACGTCCGATTATGGTTCCTGAATTAATTGTAGTCATGCGACCTCCGCTAAAAATTACCCTTATTCCGCTGAGGCAAGACCTTGCAGATCAAAGGGCTTTCTCTCTATTCGCAAATTTTTTGAAATAGTTGCGTCTGAGATCGACTTTTTCTCACTTTTTTCACTCCAATCGCCTACTGTAATTTCAACGCGGCCAGGGAATAATGCGGCAATTCCTGTGCACCACTCCTGCTGCCCTAGCCGAATAGTCACGGGAAACTGACCAGGTATATCACAGGCAATTCGCGACCCTATCCGCAATTGTAGAAAATCTGCTTCACTCAGCTCAATCTGCCCTAAACTAATGACTAGCGGGACTGAATCCTCGGTCACCTCAACTTCTTTTGTTTCCATATTTATTATCCCCATAAAATCTGAATGAACACTCACATCGGCAGCCCAGTTACGGTGACAAAGCCTAAGCGTAGACAACACCATAACCTGATTGATGCTTACTGAATTTATTTGTGCTTCAATTGAAACAGCCACTGTTCGCGAAATATTTGGACGTCTATTGTGGCGATCAATCGCCAGAGCAAACTTTGTAATTCGTCCGACCCAACGCCAGAAGCCCAAAAGGTCGCCAGATTGTGAGCACACTTCAAATACAAAGGCGCTTGAAGCCTCACCAGCGCTTAAGGCTCTTGGTTTTTGAATTCTTTTTCCAGAGAATCCCCCGGCACATTTACCTAAATAAGTTGTAATACGAGCAAGCAGACTAAAATACTCGCAGTTGGTAGGTTGATATTCCGATCCCCAAGGTGACAAGAAAATAATATCTTCAAAGTCATCCATTAAAATTCCCGCACCTAATTTTTGACTGACGTCGCACGGTCTGCCTTTTACAAGTACTGGCTGTTGGTACAAAAAACCAAGTAATCCTGACAAATCAGCTTCAATTTGATTGAGCATGCTGTGGGCGATGTTTGGTTCGAGATATGCTTTCACTGTGGTATCGCCCCCTTCTGAGGAGATTCCAGCGCCTGCTCGGCTGAAGCTAATGCCCAGGCTTCGGGCAGACATTGCAGCACTTCGATATAGCGAACTACCACGGCCTTTAAAAATGGATCAATCGCTGCGCGCTCGGGATCTACTCCGTGCAAAAAAAGCGCGGCTCCATAAAGCGACTCCCAGAATTCTGGAGTATGTTGATGCACCTCAGCGTTCATCGCTGCACCACAGGTAAAGTGATTTTGCCTTTCCAAAGAAGATAACTTAGTCCTGTTCCTACCAAACATAACGCCACGGCACAGAGCACGAGTATGTTAGGTGAAACAGATTGGCCCTGAGCATTAAATTCCGATACTCCAAAAGCCTGGCCAAAGTGGGCGTCAGCCCGTTCAAGGACACCTGGTGTTAACAACACTGCCACCGACTTTTGTTCAACTCCGGTCGCACCACTCACCAGCTGCGCGATATCGGCGGCAGCAACCTGCGCGTTAGCATCGACCACTGCAACCACGCTGGCGGTGCTTACGGCCCCCTGCGCACGCTGTCCGAAGAGCGGATCAGCAGCAGGTAAGTTGAGATGCACGTGAGATTCAAGCACACCTTCTATACTGCGGAGGCTCATTTCAATTTCACGCGCAAGTCTGCGTGCGGCCCGTGCTCTTTGCTCATCTTTATTCAGCAATATTGAACTTGCTCCGCCATCTTCCTGAGCAAGCTCCTGACGAAAGACGCGAGAATCATTTAAATATTTAATGGCCCTCAGTGAATCTGATTTTGAAGTTGCAATCAGCCATTTGCCATCTGGTTGGCGCTCTTTGGAGGCCTCGATAGAAATCTCATGTAAGCGAGTGAGAAGACGATTAGCTTCAACTTCACTTAAGTTATGTACAATTTGTTCTTTGCAGCCCGTCAGTAGTAACAGTAGACAGACCGTTAATAATCGATAGCTCAAGAAGCTCGTAAAGCTAGTCGGTTTCGTCGTCCTGGGTAAGTTTTCGAAGCAGCAATCCCAGAGCCCGCGCATGCATACGCGAAACCCACGATTTTGATGCCCCAATTTGGTCTCCGATTTCATCATACGTTTTGCCTTGGAAATAAAAGCCTTCAATTACTATTCGCTCTTTTTCCGGCAAAGTTGCTACCGACTCATACATTTTTTGTAATTTTTCTTTGGCAATGCGCACATCCTCTGGGCAATCGCCGTAGGCGCCCTCGGTGGTAACGGTGTCCTCGATCTCACAAATGGACATGCGGTAGGCCAGCGTACTGCGACCTGCGTACTCCAAAATTTCAGCCAAAGACATGGGCGCTTCGGTGTCTGAAAGTACGTCTTCTGGTAACAGTGTTTCACGTAGATCGTGTGAGGCCTTAAGCACCTGCGCGCAGCGGTATGCTTTTCCCTTAAGTTCAGCAGTATGACGGATGCTATCGATGATAGCTCCACGAATTCTAAGAAAGGCGTAATTCTTGAATGGCTTACCAGCATTAAAATCAAATCGGTCAGCTGCTTCAACCAAACCTAAATATCCCGCCGAGGTATACTCATCGCTACTCTCCAGAGGTAGTCCCATGGTCTTAATAAGCTGTCCTACCACTCGACCAACGTAGTCACGGTATTCCTCTATCAATGCGTCCCGGCTGACGGGGGTCTTTGCAGACATGGGTCCCAAACTCCTCTCTGAGCGGAGAGTCCTTTAACTTGAGCTCTCTCTCTCTA
>JBIKUD010000075.1:0-8157 GCA_044347745.1 Bdellovibrionota bacterium | reverse complement strand
CGACCCCATAGACTACCGGCCACTTAACCCTCTGATATTGAATAATAAATGCGCGCTACTTGCTTAAAGTTGCTTATAGTAAATTGCATATTTAAAAACACTGGCGCCTAGAATATTGCTGGGTGTCCTAGAGTAGGCTTTCTACTGGGGCGTCTGAGGTGGATCTTGTCTTATCGCGCAGCCGCTCTGAAGAACCAATAGCCATTGAAATAAAATCGAATCCTACCGTATGCAGGGAAGATCTCTCTGGTCTTGAGCTTTTTGGAAATGAGTATCCAAAAAGCAAGCTATATTGCCTATCAACCAACTCGAAACCGTACTCAATCACTCTATTGTCAGGAAAGAAAGTAGCAGTACTTCCATATGAGGAGGGAATTCTTATAGTTCTTGGCCTAGACCCACAAAAGGTAATCTTGCCTCCTTCCCCGGCAACGTAAACTAAAAGAATCCCTCAACGCCGCTACATTCTGGGAATTATACCCAGGCACTTAAAAACATCCTTCAAACTAACTGATATTACTGCATTTATTTTTGCTACCCCCCCCTCAAATTTACATAACGTTACTGACGTCGCTAATGCGGCGTTCGGTTTAGCGAGAGCCTGCGTGTTTACGCCTGGCTCTGCTCAAGCTTGGTTTAGCAAACTACAACTACTAAAGGTTATAACGAATATGAAAAAAGGATTATTGAATTCTAAGATGCGCGCGCTGGCGGTTTTGCTTAATGGCTATACGCAGCCGTCTACCATGCTCTGTTTACTTCTCTCAACTGTGGTCACCTTTTCTCCTGCCGCGGTGTTTGCTGATGCTTTAGTCTCTGATGCAGCCTCTGAGCAAGATGATGCGCTCGCATCATCTCCAAAGATGGGCGACTGCCAGTTCTACGTTAAGACAAAAGTCACGGTGAATATAGATGGGAAAAAAGTAGAGAAGGACGTACTCGCCGGAGCAGGCGCATATATTGAGACAGTAGGTAACGCCCCCCTTGACGCTGAGTGCTACGGAAAATGTGATATGAAGGGACCAAACGTCGGGGAATGTGTATGCGGTTACCAGTCGTTCGAACTTGGAAACGGGTTCGGCGGGAGCAATACCGCTGGCGGCACCACTGGCAACGGGGCGGCACCAAAAAAGACGCTCCACGCCTGTGAGTGCTTTGAACTTATTGGCGAGTAATACATAGGGTGGGCTCAGGCAGAGGTATCTGCACTGTGCCCACCTTGTTGACCTTTGACACACGGTTCCAGCATCCGTGACTTAAAATCTCTCCATCGCCTGCCTTGGCCCCCAATCAGAACCATTTTCACTCTTAAGTCTTCGGAGATCTCAAAAGATACTGTTCGAATAAAATTCATATAACTGAATATTACTCGACACTAAAATTCGGTTCACTGAATTTTAGTAGAATCATAGAAGTGGGGGTCCCCAAGACCTACTTTCTCTTCAGCCGATACACCAAGCCAGTGTCATAACCCAGCACAAAAAGTTCTTTGGCAGTGGTTCTGCCGAATGAGGAAATCAGAATATTTGAATCGAGCAATTGGGTGTTCTTCTTGAACTTGCCTGAACTTGTTGCTTCAAGTGCCCATACGCGACCAGAAACAAAGTCTGCATACAGATAGTGTTTTTTAAGCTCAGAAAATTTATTCCCTCGGTATACAAAACCACCAGTTATCGACTGGCCTTCTGAATGTTTATAGTCAAAAACTGGTTTTTCAAATCCAGAAGAACTGCAGCCAGTTGAAGGGAAATAACAAATTTTCCCTTCGCGCACGTTCCATCCATAATTTCGGCCACTTTTGACGATATTAATTTCTTCGCGCGCGTCTTGACCTACGTCTCCAGCCCAAAGCCTTCCATTTGCGGAATCAAAACTAATGCGCCAGGGATTACGTAGCCCATACGCAAAAATTTCTTCTTCAGCGCCGCTGGTACCCACAAATGGGTTGGTCGAGGGAATTGAGTAATTTAAAAGTCCTTGAGTAGTATCCACATCTATACGCAATATTTTGCCCAGCAAACTGCCCAAATTCTGTGCATTTCCCTGTGGGTCGCCGCCGCTGCCCCCATCACCAGAAGCAATATACAAATATCCGTCTGGGCCAAAAGCAATCTGGCCGCCGTTATGATTATTAAATGGCTGGTTGTACTCAAGAAGCACAAGCTCTGAATCGGGATCTGCAATTAATGGATTAGAGGCATCTCTTTGATAGCGAGCAATTACGTTTCGCAGAGGAGAAGATGCCGTGTAGTTCACATACACGTAGCCATTACTTTCATATTGAGGATGAAAAACAAAGCCAAGCAGGCCCTCTTCGTCGTTTGGTGACGATATTTTGCTTTGAATGTCCAAGTATACGTCACTGCTGCTTACATTTTTCTGATTGCTAAACGCCCGAATTACGCCGCCCTGTTCGGCAACAAAAAATCGAGTATCAGCGCCGGTAGGATCTTGAAAATCTATGGGCTTGGAAAATTGTATATTTGGATAGGCCTTCGCGAGCTTGTAACCATTCTTCTTAATTGGCAAGGCGAATACGTCACTGGAAGTTGAAAAGCCCACTAGCAACAAAAGCGCCAAAAAAACTGGGTTCATAAGAAAGCTCGCAATTGAATATTTAGGAGAGGGACAAGATCTAGTGTTCTAATTTTCTCACACAGCAGAGGGCGCGACAAGGAGAGGAACAGCAGGATTATTGAGAAATTGAGCGATTTTCGTCAGCAGCAAACTTTTCAAAGACCTCAAAATCTTTAGTATCTTCGGGGCGAAATAAACGATCCCCGCGCTCAAGCCGCAGCGAAGCAATCTGCTCGGCGATGAGGCCCAACATAAAAATGATAACGGAGCTATTGATGAGTAAATGCGACATATTGGTAAAGCGTCCGTACATGAAGTAGGTGTGAGCGTAGCGCCCAAGCCCCAAGAAGAATAGGAAGGAGCTCACTGGTAAGAAGACACGTAGGGGAGAGAATGACATGGCAATTTTTAGAATGATAAGCAAAAACTCAAAGCCATCATGAATGAGTTTAATCTTACTTTTTCCAACCCGATATTTTGTTTTTATGGGAATGTATTTTACCGAGCGGCCAGAACGCAAAAAGGCTAAGGTTGAAGTAGTCGGATAAGAAAACTTATTTGGAAACATATCGCAGAACCGAAGCGCATCTTGTCGACGCATAGCTCTAAATCCGCTGGTTAAATCCTCTATTTTGAAACTTGCGAGGAATGAGGCGAACTTATTGTAAATCTGGTTTGCAAAATTTCGATGAAGATGCGTTTCAGACCCTCGCTGCCTGGCTCCCACAACCATGTGATAACGCGGAATATGTGCAAGCAATCGCGGAATATCATGCGGATCGTGCTGGCCGTCGCCATCAAGGAAAACGAGAACGCGGCCACGAGCAGATCGTATTCCCGTTTTTACGGCCGCTCCATTCCCAATATTGTAAGGATGGGACACCACCCGTGCTCCAGCTGCCTCGGCAACTCGAGCCGTAGCGTCGGTGCTACCATCATTAATAACCAAAATTTCGTACGAGGGCAGACCGAGTTCGTCGATGGCCAAAATGGTGTTACCAATCGCACCTTCTTCGTTGAAGGTTGGAATGATAATGCTAAGCAATATGTCGTCAACGGCCTCGGTGTTGGTCACGGTAGTGAGTCTCCCTCAATATATTGGATGCCAGAGGCGCAAACTACGAGGCAAAAAAAGGAAATAGCTAACCATCTGATTCTATTCTATAAAACCCAAGGGATCGTCCGGGTGACCCGAGACTAATAGCTTGTTCGCAGAAGCATATACGCTCCTGGGAACAAAGTATGAGCCCATTTTCACGGCGCATGAAAGATGAAAGTACTGGCCTGTTACTACACCCACAAACCCGGCGGCTTTTGTAAGCGTCTTTACCGCCTGCTAAACGCGCTGAGTGCTGCGGGCCACGAGGTTTACTATCTTACGCTTGATCCACTGCCAACACAGATATCGCTTAAAGCAGAAATTAAAATTATCCACTTTCCAATAAAAAAAAGGAGCGGGGCTTTATTTTGGATAAGCCTCATCTGCATGCTACCTATTTTACTTTTTAAAGAGGCGAAGGAAATTAAGCCTCAAAGACTAGTTGCATTCGGTGCCTTCTATTCAGCGATGTGGCTTCCGGTGCGTTTTTGGTATCGTGTGCCGCTTATACTGTTTATTCGCTCATTGGTATTTAAAATAAATAAAGTAAATAAGGAGCCCCTTTTATTGCGAGCGGTGTCAAATGTGCTTGATTGGATTGGGCTGAAAATAGCAAGCACGGTAGTGTGCATGACAAAAAGCATGCAGCGCGAGCTTCAAAATTTTTATGGATTAAATGCCCATAAAACACTAATTTTAAGCAACGATGCGCCTGAGGTCCGGGTGGGCCAAAGGCTGCCGATAGTGTCGTCAATTCCTCAAGGTAGTTTGATAATCGGCTGTTCGGGAGTACTCGATTCCCGAAAGAATATTGGACTTGTTATAAATGCGGTGCAGATTTGCAATCAACAAAGCAGCCAGCGTAAAATTTATCTGCTTATCGCCGGTAACGGGCCACTCTATAATTCCTACGCAAATCTCATTTCACAGCAAGAAGACCAGCACGTTAAGCTACTCGGCTGGCAAGAAGACCTTCGCCATTTTCATGCTAGTTGCCAACTTGTCGTGCACCCGTCGCTTCATGAAGGAGTTTCGAACTCCCTTCTTGAAGCGCTTGCCTCTGGTTTGCCCGTGCTTGCCAGCGATTGCCCCGAACACAAAGAGCTCCTTAAGAGTAACGAACTCCTCTTTAAACCAGAGCTACAAACGTTGGCGAGCAAACTTGCAGAATTGCGAGATAGCCCAACTGCTCTGCAAGCTATTCAGAACCTTTGCATCGAACTTACCCCAAGTTTGCAGTTTGACTGGGACAAACAAGCCTGCAACACAATAGAACAAACCATACAACTTAGGTTAATTTAGTCAATTTTTAACTTTATTTTTGCATGGTTTATGCTAAAATTTGACTAATTAAGCTTTATTTTTGCTCTTTCTATTATAAAGGCATATATGGGCAGCACCGAGCTACGCAATTTCCTCGAAATTCCTTATGACGCACTTGAAGAAATGAACTTAGAGGCCAAGGCCAAAGTCGAAAAGCGCACCCCTGAAGATGAACTTCGCGAACACTACCTCCGCTACCTACACGAGGAGAAGCGCCTGAAAGCAGTGACGGTCTGCTTTAGTGACCTAGAAGGTCGCTTTCATATGCTAGATTATGACAAGAAATTTCTTCTTACCTCGTATGACAATTTAACTTTTGATGGTTCTTCAATTCGAGGATTCTCCGTTGTACGCGAGTCAGACCTACGACTCGCCATCGATTGGGGCACGTTCCGCTGGTTACCCTCAGATGTTTTTGGCCCCGGCAAAGTTATTGTATTCGGATTAATCAAAGATAAAGACGGCAAGCCATACCACTCTGACATGCGCGGCCGCCTCAAGAGTTACCTCGATGATCTGTACAAGATACAAGGCCTGACCACCAATATTTCCGTTGAATGCGAGGGTTTTTTGTTTGAGGGCATAAACGCCGAGCAAACTTTTAATTCAAGAACTGGATTTAAGTTTGTTTCGAGTGGTGGTTACTTTAATTCACTTCCAAAAGATCCACTTAAACTATTTATCGACTCATTCGCCGAAGCACAACGAGCATTGGCATTCGAGAATGAAAAAGACCATCCTGAGGTTGCACCTTCGCAGTTTGAGCTAAACTATAAATATTGTGACGCGCTGCTTGCCGCCGATCAATTGCAGCTTTACAAACTAGTGGCTCGTCAGGTTGCGGCCAATATGGGCATGACCGCAAGCTTTTTGCCAAAGCCAATTGCGGGCATTAACGGTAGCGGCATGCATTGTAATATGTCTCTTTCAAAGAAGGGGAAAAATATATTCTTTGATGCAACTGGCGAAGAACAATTGTCAAAACCTGCTTGGGATTTTGTTGATAGGCTTCTTAATAACGCTAACGACATATGCCTTATTCTCAATCCGAGTGTAAATGCGTATCGCCGTCTGGACCCACATTTCGAGGCACCGAACCAGATTAAATCGTCCCCAGTAGATCGTACCTCCATGGTGCGAATTCCGCTTGGCAACGAAAAGTCTTCACGAATTGAGGTTCGCACCGTTGCTCCTGATGCAAACCCGTACCTCAGCTTCCTGACGCTCCTTAAAACTGGTCTTGAAGGGCCAATGACTGAAACCATCACCTCCGAAGCAAGGCGCACCCGCACGCGATTTTTGCCCGGAAACATCTACGATGCAGCTCGCTTCTTTAAAGGCAGCACATTTGTGTCAGAGATGATTGGTGAGGAGAATAAAGAGAAGTACCTTGAACGAAAATTAATTTCGGCAGACCGTTGCCCAAGAGAACTGGGAACACTGGTCAAAACCAGCGAGGTTATTTTCCATCATGAAGTAACAAACCAGCATTTATGGACTCGCTTCTAGAACTCATCTCATAAATGCCATCCGTGGCATTGATGAGAGTGCTCCAAGCTCGGACGGGGACCCCGCAAAAGCCCCGTCCTTGCGTCACACCGGCTTCCTCGCATGCTCGGTCGCCAAGCACGCCATCCTTGGCGTGCCTAGAAGCCATCTCAAATTTACGAATCATGAGATGGCTTCTCGCGAGTTCTCCGTGAGAATCCGTAAAACGTTTTAAAAGTAAGAGCACCTAGTGGCGTTTTATTAGTGGAGATTATTGAAGGCAGGAGCTCAGGGGAGGGGAGACCTTTCCCTGAGCTCTTTTGTTTTACAAGCACGTGGAGCCATGCATACTATTTCATATGCACAACTACCAAGCCCCTAAAGAACTTCGCATCGGACATATTCACCTTAAAGTAAGCAACCTTGAACGTTCTATCTCCTTTTACCGCGAGGTGCTTGGCTTCAATCTTTTATTTAATGAGGGAAGTTTTGCGTTTTTGTCGGTGAATAACTACCATCACCATATAGGACTAAATACATGGCAGAGTCACGGCAAAGAGCCAGGCTCGCAACGTGCGCCGGGGCTCTACCATTTTGCACTTAACTATCCGACCCAAACGAACCTAGGATGCATCGTTAAACGCCTCATAGAAAAACATTGGCCCATAGAAGGCTCAGCGGACCATACCAGTCATTTGGCCGTTTATACTGAGCGCAGGATGAATTTCCGCCTTTATCGCGGAGGCCCCATCGCGAAGTATATTGCGCAGGCGAAGCCGTAGCCATCAGCAAATATACCGCTCATACAAAAAATAGGGCTGCGCGGTAGCGCTAACAAGAAAGGGAATAAAAGGTTTTGACGCCCTACGGGCGGCTAATTTTCATAACGCTCAGTATATTTGCTCCTGGCTCGGCTCTGCCTCGCTATATACCGCTCACCTCAAGTTTACAGTGGCTAAAGACGGAAATTCATTTCGTGAGCGGTATATACTGAGCGCAGAATGAATTTCCGCCTTTACCACTAACTCTCCATCGCGAAGTATATTGCGCAGGCGAAGCCGTAGCCATCAACAAATATACCGCTCATACAAAAAAGGGCAGCGCGGTAGCGCTAACAAGATAGGGAATTAAGGGTTTTGACGCCCTGCGGGCGACTCATTTACATAACGCTCAGTATATTTGCTCCTGGCTCGGCTCTGCCTCGCTATATACCGCTCACCTCAAGTTTACAGTGGCTAAAGACGGAAATTCATTTCGTGAGCGGTATATACTGAGCGCAGAATGAATTTCCGCCTTTACCACTAACTCTCCATCGCGAAGTATATTGCGCAGGCGAAGCCGTAGCCATCAACAAATATACCGCTCATACAAAAAAGGGCAGCGCGGTAGCGCTAACAAGAAAGGGAATTAAGGGTTTTGACGCCCTGCGGGCGACTCATTTACATAACGCTCAGTATATTTGCTCCTGGCTCGGCTCTGCCTCGCTATATACCGCTCACCTCAAGTTTACAGTGGCTAAAGACGGAAATTCATTTCGTGAGCGGTATATACTGAGCGCAGAATGAATTTCCGCCTTTACCACTAACTCTCCATCGCGAAGTATATTGCGCAGGCGAAGCCGTAGCCATCAACAAATATACCGCTCATACAAAAAAGGGCAGCGCGGTAGC
>JBIKUD010000033.1:0-30972 GCA_044347745.1 Bdellovibrionota bacterium | reverse complement strand
GTTGACCGGACCTGAGGGTAATCACGGTGAGGACGTAAAGGAACTTTACTTTTATCTTGAGTCGCTTCCCAGTCATGCGTACATGAAGGCTTTATATAAATATCCTCATGCAGCATTTCCATATACGCAACTGGTGGAGGAAAATAAACGTCGAGGCCGACATGAGCCTGAGTTTGAGCTCGTTGATACAGGTATTTTTCAGAATAATGCTTATTTTGATGTGTATGTTGAATACGCAAAGGCCAGTCCCGACGATATACTCATTCGCATACGCGCGGTAAACCGCGGAGCTACGGCAGCTCCTCTACACATTCTTCCTACCCTTTGGTTTCGTAACACTTGGGCTTGGGGCCGATCGGGTGAAGGTTACACTAAAAAAGCTCATTTGTGGCTGGCTGAAACAGGTCGCATTCAAACTCAACACGAGTCGCTGCCAGATTTTGAACTTTCTATCGATTCGAGCCAACATTCACACACTCCGCTCTTTACGGAGAATGAAACAAATATACGAAGGCTCTTTTTAAGCAATACGGCCCAAGCATACGTTAAAGACGCCTTTCACGATTATCTTATCTATCACAAACATGAAGCGGTAAACCCAGCTTTGAGTGGAACCAAAGCAGCATTTTGCTCGCAGTTTCTTCTGAATCCCGGGCAATCAACCGAACTACGGTTACGTCTGTATCCTCGTGAGGAACGACCGAAACAACTCTTTGGCTCGGCGTTTGACCAATGTTTCGAGGAACGCCAACGCGAGACCGAGCAATTTTACGCAGAACGCTGCCCGCCTCAATTGAACTCGACTGAGGCAGATGTGATGCGCCAAGCGTATGCCGGGCTTCTCTGGTCAAAACAATTTTATTATTATTCTGTGCAAGAATGGGCGGAAGGCGACCCTGCACAGCCCGCCCCAGCAAAATCTCGCGAGCGCGTACGTAACGTAGATTGGAAACACCTCTATAATCGCGATATTATTTCCATGCCAGACAAGTGGGAATATCCATGGTACGCAGCCTGGGACCTCGCATTCCACATGATCCCCTTCGCTCGTATCGATCCTGATTTTGCCAAACAACAATTATTGTTGTTGCTTCGTGAATGGTACATGCATCCAAACGGCCAAATTCCGGCCTACGAATTTGCTTTCTCAGATGTAAATCCCCCGGTTCATGCCTGGGCTTGCTGGCGTGTCTACAAGATGACTGCGCCAAAAGGCAAACGAGATAGAACATTTTTAGCACGCGCTTTTCATAAGCTTTTGCTCAATTTCACCTGGTGGGTAAACCGCAAAGATATCGACGGGAAAAACCTCTTTTCTGGAGGCTTTTTGGGTCTAGATAATATTGGAGTATTCGACCGTTCTCAGCCATTGCCTGTCGGGGGACACCTTGAGCAAGCCGATGCAACGGCATGGATGGCATTCTATTGCCTCACTATGCTTTCAATCGCGCTTGAACTTGCAAGTGAGGATCAAGCGTATGATGACGTTGCATCAAAATTTTTTGAGCATTTTGTTTCGATTACCGACGCTATTAATACTCTTGGCGGAACTGGGTTATGGGATGAACAGGATGGGTTCTATTATGATCAGCTGCATCTCGACGGTAAATCAGTACCACTTCGCACCAGATCCATTGTGGGCATAATTCCTCTTCTCGCAGTTGAAGTTCTTGATGAGGAACAAGTTGAAAAACTCCCAGGATTTAAAAAAAGAATGTCGTGGTTTCTAAAGGAAAGGAAAGACCTCGCCAAACATATTACATACATGGAGCACACTGGACCCCAAGCCCACGGTCGCAATTTGCTTGCAGTTCCCTCAAAACAACGGCTTGAGCGGGTATTGCGCTATGTTTTCGAACAGAATGAATTTCTCTCTCCCTACGGATTGCGCTCACTTTCAAAAGTTCATGATGCCCAACCCTATATTTTCCGAATGGGTCACGACGAGTATCGCGTAGATTATACCCCTGGCGAATCAACAACATCGCTCTTTGGTGGAAATTCTAACTGGAGAGGCCCCGTTTGGTTTCCAGTCAATTATTTACTTATTGAAGCTCTTGAACGTTACCACCACTTTTATCAGGACAGTCTGCTAATTGACTGCCCCAGTGGCTCTGGTAACAAAATAAATTTAAAACAAGCCTCTCAGGAAATTGCTCGTCGCCTCTGTGGTCTCTTTACTCCAGACCAAAACGGTGTGAGACCGTCACAACATGAATTGGAAAGCCTACCGAAACACGCTGACTGCCATACTTTAAACTTATTTTACGAATATTTTAATGCTGAGACAGGCCGCGGCTGCGGAGCAAGCCACCAAACTGGTTGGACGGCACTCATTACAAGATGCTTAGAACGTATGGCCGAGGGCAGAAGCAGGTCACGGGTGACGGACTAGCTGGTGCTCAGAAAACGGGCCAACTGAGAACCCTTCAACGGAAACTGAAAACCGGGACCGTGCTTCAGAAAAAAGTAGGGCCTCAGCCCGTACTTTTAATAAGCTTGTATAAATGAGCTCCTACGCAGTCTAGCTTCTGCCAAGCCTGACTGCCTTCTTGCTCAGCCAAGATGAGTATTGCCTCACATTCGCGTAGGCTCCCCATTGCGATATCGTAGTATCGCCGCTTCTCTGCCATAGATCTTTTGCCGCTGCCCTCTCCTAAGTTAAGCACCACTGAGGCTGAGGCTCGGTTTAGCTGGTCCCTAAGGTGCCTTTCTAGGCATAGGGTTTTGCACAGGCGGAAAAACTCGACGCCGTGATTTAAAGTTCGAAAATTCTTTATCATGATTAAGGCCCTCCGTTTGGAAAAAAAAGCAGTACCCACTCGGGTGAGTACTTTTTTTCTTCCAAACGGAGGGCCTACATATGATGAATTTTCGAACTTATAAACTAGCGGTCGAGTTTTACCGCCGAACGCAAAACCTATGCCTAGCCCGGCATTTAAAAGACCAGCTAAACCGAGCAGCAGCATCGGTAGCTTTAAACTTAGCGGAAGGGCACGGCAGAAAGTCGATGGCAGATAGAAAGCGATTCTTCCAGATGGCAATGGGAAGCCTGCGCGAGTGCCAGGCGATACTTGAGCTTGGAGCAAGTGGCAGCCAGCTTGTAGCAGAAGCTGATTGCTTGGCAGCTCATCTTTATAAGTTATTAATGTACCGGGGCTAAACGCCCCTCTTTTTTTCAGAAGCAGGCAACTGGTTTCAGAAACTGGAACAGGCCACGGGTGACGGACTCAAAGTCAGAAATCAGGCCAACTGATTTGCAGAGTACAATCCCCAGACCACAAAAAAAGGGAGACGCTTTCGCGCCTCCCTTTTTTGATTGTAAGAATGTCCGAAGCTTATGCTTGGATATTCTTGTCGTTGAAGAACGTTCCGATAAATGAGCGAAGGATGAACGCGCCTACAGCGACTACCATAAGTCCGAGTGCTGCACGGTATTGACCGAACGCAGAACTCAAGATTGCTCCAACTCCAGCAGCAACCATCACTAACGCACCGAAGGTACCTTCGAGGTAGGTGAGAATTGCGTTTACAGAGTTAGCGATACGAGTGTCGTTGTAACGGGTTGTAAGACCCGCAGCACTTGCACCGTCAACTAATCCAGCAGACAACAAAGCAACGCCAGCTGCAAAAAGCATAACCTGGATGTGCTTTGCTGAAGGAGCGTTTACAGCAGCTCCTACAACTTGGCCAGCTTGTACGTAAGCTGACTTCACTTTTTCAATTTTATTGGTAAACATAAAAAAACTCCCTAAGGGATTAATTTCACCAGTTGTTCAACCGACAACAAATGACCAAGGTCACTCGTGCCCCATGTTTGTACTAATAGTTATGCCTTATTTAAAAAAAATGTGCTCTAGGAGGCAGTTGCTGGCTGGCTGGCAAAAGCAATAGTAATATCAGGTAGTTAAGCTATTTAAGACTGGATGCCTAAGGCAATAGAAATTCCGGTCTGTCACTTACCCTTCGCCTACGATGGCTAGTCCGGGTATGACCGCTTCGGGGTCAAGCGCTTCTCCAGCTTTGCGAATTTCAAAGTGTAAATGTGGACCGGTCACTTTCCCGGTTGCGCCAACAGTGCCAAGCAGTTGACCCGCTGAAACACGTTGTCCAGGCTTCACTTGTATCGTTTTGCAGTGCCCATAATGACTTGTAATTCCGTTTTGGTGCTGCACCACTATTAAATTTCCATAACTGCCGTACGGATCGGCAAAGACTACAACACCCGACTGGATACTTCGCACCTGGGCTCCTTCTGGGGCTGCCAAATCAACTCCGTTGTGATGTTTAACCACTTTACGAATTGGGTGTTTGCGGGTTCCAAAGTCACTGCTTATTCGGGTTCCCATCAATGGGTACACGTAGGTTGGGCTAGCTGCCGCGCTAGCGATAAAAAAGAAGAGCGCTATGCTACTGAGGCAAATTGCTCGTGATACCACTACGATTTTTCTCCAAACTCTGATTAAACCCGCCTATGGAGAGGGTGCTTTGAGACCGACGCGAAGTGTCAGTTGGTCCAAATGCAACTACCTCAGCCGAAACCCAAGCTCTGGTTCCAGATGGTGTAATAACCCGGTACCATTCGCCCTCACGCTTTTCGACAACCAAACGCGTACCTTTTGAAACCGCCATTAGTGGTGAATTTTCTCCACTAGGGCCAGTGCGCAAATTTGCTTTTTCTGCGATCACGGTAACTACTGGCACATCTTCTGTTCGAGGGGCTGCTGTCTTAGCGCTTACTTGAGGCGCATTTTGAGCAGAAACAGTGCTGTTTCCACCCATTTTGCTCGCGGTCATGCGATTTCGAGAGTCAATCACATTTGATAATCTCTCTACTTCTGTTTCAGCAAGCATAAGGCGATTCTGCGCCTCATTGGCTCTTCTTTGAGCAGTCGCGAGTTGTGTTTCAAGTTTTTGAACTTTTTTGCTCAAGTCGGCATTGACTTTTCGGAGGCTCGCTATTTCTTGAATCTGATCGCGAATCACTGTCTCCTTTGGATCCTTACCGCGCAGGTTTTGCGAAGAGCTTGCTCCAATTGTGGAAGGAAGCCCGGGGACGCTCTGAGTGGGGGCCGTAGAACTAGCAGTTGACGCTACCGTGAGCGGTTTGCCATTAGTTTCAACACTGACAGCGTTTTTTTCTCCCAGGTTGGAGTCACTAGTTGAAGCTGCACTCGGTATTGTCTCAGTGCCTAAGCTGGTGGTCGCAGCTATTTGAGTTGTGATTTCAGAGGCCGCTGCATTTTCAGATGGTAACTGACTACCTGTTGTTGGCACCTGTGCATTTTCTTTTGGCGCATCGTCTAACTTTTTGAGAAGGGCAGCCTCGGCAGCCGCCAGTTCTTTGTTCGCAGCTTCTAGGTCTTTGTCGCTAAATGCAAACTCTTCTGGCTTCTCAGAGGCAGTTTCGCCTTGCGTAGCTGATTTGGCTGCCGCTTCGCGCAGTTCACGCCGTATGCCTTCAATGCTAAACTCGTCATCGGCGGTGACAGTGCCAAGTGGGCTGATCGCCACACTTGCCATCACGGCAAGAAAGCTAATTCGAGAAAGAACAGTTGTTCGCATACCCTTCACGTTCGTTAGATAAAATTCCAGCCCGGCAACCTTTTATTCCATTGAGCCTCGTTTCCTCATTCCCTGGAAGTGTAACGCATTAATAACATTTAATAAATTATGCGTTCTCGGCCGCTCCCGCCCTCTCTAGTGTGTTATGGGCACTTCCCTCTAATTGTTGACGTTTGTCCCTTTCGGCCTGAACCATACGCTGAATTTCAGCCGGGGCCTCAATTCCGCGCATACGAACTTCAATCTGGTCAGTTGCGGCAGTGCCAATAATCACATTTCCTACGCCCAGGAAGCGCTGCAAAAGTGTTTGGTCAACTTCTATGAGGCGAATATCCTCAAAGCGAATTCTGGTCACTCTTTGGCTTAGGGATACAATTCCCTCGCGTGATTCGATGCCTTCGGCGCTTAAGGTGTAGCGGACGTCATAAATGCGGGCAAGTAAGTCGCCCAAGGCCGTCAGTGGCATCAGCGCAAATAGAGGAAGTGTAAACCAAATTTTTGTTGATCCAATGGTGATAATCTCACCTCTAATCAGAGTACCGGGAAGAAAATGGGAGAGTACCACTGCTGCTACACAGAGGCAGGCAAAAATAATCAGGCGTTCAACCTCTGAGCGCCAAACCTTATGTAGCACCACTTTTCCACCAGCGCTCATATGTTACTTTAGTCCAAGTCGCTTCTCGATATCTGATAAACTACGCGCTTGATCTAAGGCCTCCTGTTGCTGCTCGCGAATGGTTTCTTGCTCGTTACGTTTAGGAACAATTGGGCCAGAATTTATAACCTCTTCAACCCTCGTGTTACCAGTGTTTGTCCCTGAGAGACTAAAGGGCTGAGGCTTCAGAGTGGTACTCGGGTTCCGTGTTTGGCCGCTTAGTCGTTGAACCTCGCGGGTTGGATCTGCAGGCACGTCAACTGCATCTGCGGAGAGCATGCGTTGAAGTGCCTGCTCCGCCTGAGCGGGGCTCTTATACTGAGGAGTGCCACGGGGCGCTTTTTTGTCTAGATGTTGTACTTCAAGACTAGAACCCGAAAGCCTAAATGTTGCAAACACCGTCGTGATCAAAATGATAGTGACCAAATGCACTTTATTTTGAAACGGGCTCACAAAGTTTCGTAGGCTAAAAAGACTCATAGGGCAAACTCAAAGATTATTTGTCTTTATAATTATTCCAGCGACCCTGTCTAATTTCGACTACCGATTGGTGCGCTGGTCGATAATAATGACCCTCAGGATCTAAGCCTGGTGGCACGTCAATGACGTCAACCATTGGCTCTTCCCACACATATTCAACCACACCTGGAATTTTTCGGGTATCACGTTCTACGGCTACTTCCCGATATTCGGTTTCGGTGGCAACAACCGTGCGTTGAGCGCAGCCGGTCAAGCCTAGTGTGGCTACCATCGCGGTGAGCACACCAAGCCCATGCCACATTGGCGACTGTACGTTTGATTTAGTCCTTTTCATAACAACACTCCTCAATAAATTCATTTACTCTGGCCTCGGAATAGCAATACTTGTCTGCTGCGGTGCTGCACCTTGTTCTGAATTTGTGGTACCTTGAAAATTAAATGCTCCGGGTTGAAGCGAACGGGCACCACTTGGCGCGATTTGCACCGCGCGCTCCATGGCCCGCAAGAAGTCTCCTCCGGTCTCTTTCAGTATTTCTGCAAATAATTGATTGTCGTCACCGTTATTTGTGCTAGCCCAATAAAATGCCGGTTCTACTGGTAAACAAAGTGCGCCCTCTCCAATATCAGATAAGAGGAAGAACTGAGATTCAATACCCTTGGTGGTTCGTAATCTTAAGATTACATCAGCTTGCTGATCGGTGAGGTTAAAGGCTTTTGCCGTGTAGTGGAACTTGCTTGGATCTTGCCGCAAAAATATCTTGTGCGCGCTGTTTTGTACGATTGCTTGTCCACCCGAGCCCACATAGAAGTCTTCGCCAGACTGGGAAGCCGCAATAACAATACCCTTACGTTTGCGGTAGAGACGGAAGGCCGTCTCAATTGTATTAGCTGCCGTTTTGCCGATGAGATCATGAGCTTCATCGAACACCAGAATTTTACGGCTATCCAGTTCAGATGGATCATTCATCACTGTATCAGCCCAGAGCATAGCGATTTTCAAAAATACGCGTTGTAGGTCTGGATTGCGGCTTAATGCTTTTAAATCGAACACTATAAAGCGCTCTTTTAATTTGAGAGCACCAGGGCGGTCGAAGAATCGGGCATAGGTTCCGTCGCCGTAGTATTCGCTCATAAGCATGGCAACACGGTGACGACGACGAGCCGAATCTTCGTTTTCATCAATGCGCTTGGGGGCGCGTAGTACCGAGGCTACATCGCTCAGAATAAACTCACGCTTCATCGGACCGGAGCGATAGAGCCTATGTGCTTCAACTAAGCTGTCGAGCACTGCTCCGCGATCCATACGGTCCATCGGGCGGTTCGCCTCAGTGGCCATATCGCAAATGATGTCAGCGCACATATCAAGAAGATCTTTGTAGTCTTCATTGCGCGGATCAGGAGGAGTTTCGCCAATGCGAGCCAGAAAGTTCATCGCGGGTGCTTTTGAAGGAGTGGCTTCGTAAATACGCCCACCAAAAAGCTTGGCGACTTTATCAAATCCGCAAGGCTGTCCCGTCATGCCCTTGTCGAACACGAAAGTGATTGGCGGACGTTCAGCAATTCGGCCATCGGGAAGCGTGGCGTAATGTCCGCGGTTCATTCCGATCAGTAAGTAACAAAGTAGATAGCTTTTCCCCGATCCTGACACGCCGCTTATGAGTACGTTTGGAGCGATGTTTGAATCAAAAAGATCAAACCCGACGAGCTCACGATTCCACATGCTTGGTAGTACAAAAAGTGAGCCAGCACTGCCTTTCCAGTTCCCCCAAAGTGGGAACATACGTACTGCCAAGGATGATTTCATGACTGTGGTCCAGCCAGGACCATCAGTAGCAGGATCATAACAGCCCGGCAGGGTATTGAGCATAAGTGCAAGGTCGGAAATTTCGTGGACCATGCCGCGTGCGCCGTTTAATTGCGGAAATGTTGCAATCGCTTCAGCGCCTGCACGGGTTGCTTCCTCGGCAGTTTGGCAAATAAAGGTTTGATGAACACCAACTCTTACGATTTGAGCACTGCCGTTATACAGTTCAGCGCGAGCTGCACGAATAGCTGAAATTTGATGCTGCACCTTTTGGTTGCCACGACCGAATTGAGTGCGCTCACGAAATCCAAGTGCGTTATCTAAATTGTCGAGACGCTTTAGCTGCTTTTCAGAAGGGTCTTTAGAAAAGCAGACACTCAAAATATTCTCGTATGGTGATGATAAGAGCGGGGCCACCATCAATGGCAAACAATTTTTGGGAGGCTTCACCATTGAAACAGATCGATAGTATTTGCCGTCCTTTTTGATCGTTCCGTTTTCCGGATGTTCTATGTGAGTTTCGGAGATTTGATTACTTAGAAAATCTTTTGGATCATAGGTTGGCACTGGTGTTGCAGTGTTTCGTCCACGACGGAATTTGCCTGATTTGACGCTGCGGCGATTAAGCAGGGGATACAGAATATTAATAACACCCTGGCCATCAAGACGTTGGGGGCGGAAGCCCAGATCTGAAAGCTTGGACACGGTACCGTCTATGGCACCTTTAAATTTATTGGCGTAACCCACGTATTCGGCTTTGCGCTCTGCTGCGGTGACCCCAACTTTGCCCTGAATCAACATTTGAACGGTGCGAAGCAACTGCTGAAACGGATTTGTCGATTTCCAGGGTGGATCGTGCCTGAAGCAGGCTATTAATCTGAGGCGGCGTGGGCGTCTCTGAAGCACATCAGAAGTTGCGGCTCTTTTAAGTCCTCGAACCCAACGTCTTGCCATCCAACCAGCGGCTCCGCCGGCAGGGTATCTATCGATTGAATCTTTTAAGAGGTCATCAACGTCGAAGGTTGTAATCCAAACGAACTGTGCGCTAATCGTGTGGTCGAGCGCATCAAGCATTTCTTGGATACTTGATGAGAGCTGGAATGCCTCAGTATCAGAAGTACGGGTGATAACTGCTGGCTGCAGTTCCCACATCGACCATAAAGAAGCGTCTGAGTGAACAAAAAGCCCATACTCCTCGTCATACTTGGCGTATGGCAACAAGGAGTTAAAGACACTCTCGTCCTGAAAGAGCCGTTCTCTAGTGAGTCGACTTATACTCATGATTCGCAACCTTTTCTTCTAAAACGCCTGAAGGTACAACCGGCGCCGCAGCAGATTTTGCTTCGGCACCATAAAATTCAGGCTGAGGAAGGGGCTTCGGAAATATTCGTACGGCCCGGCCCTCATGGTCCACATGGACCTGGACATCTGCAGCAGAGCTTAAAGCCTCACCAAGCTCATCGATAGTGCCCAATTTACTTAAGGTAACCTTACGTCCGGACACAGAACTAGCGCAAAAGCTTGAGTATCGTGCAGTGGCGGCTAAGGCGCGACTTGCTTCCTCGAGACTCGTGCCCTTCAGATCGAGGTGAACTACAGGGAAGAGCACTGGAGCCGAGCTTGTTACCTCGGTTTTTGGTTCCTCGGAGAGATTGTCAGGTGGGTGTACCCAGCGTAAGCGATTGTAGACTGGCTCTGGCGCCAACTGCCGATACGCAATTGAGTGCGAACGCCGCGCTGTCTCTGGTTTCCATTGTTTGGTGTCGGTTCCTGAGCATGCAGAGAGTGTCAGCGCCAAAAGGGAGAGGCTCAGTACTGAAACAACATTATGCGGTCGCACACAATAATTCACAAAAGCTCTCCTATTGGTTCATCTCTTCTACAGGTACATAGGGCAAGCTTGCATTCGCTGGAGTACCGGCCGAGAGCTGAGATTCAAGCTCAAACGCATCAGTTACCGCCCATCTGTCTTTAAGCACCTTGAGGTAATAATAATGCGCTGGCACGAGGTCCCCATTTTTATTGAGGTGGTCTGGCACCCACATTAAGCGAACTACCGCAGGTTGGATGACCGGGTTTACTGGCTGTGGTTCTTGAGCACGGCGATAACTCGCCATAGATTCAAGAGCCTTACGAGCGGAATCGTCGGCATTTGAACCGCCGCTAATTGCCTTATCGTTTGCATCTCCAAGCAGAGCCTGGGGGGCCGGAGGATCGTAGAATGGATTAAGCATATTGCCCATCGAGCTACAGCCGCTCAGTAACAGTATTAGGGTACTTGATAAGATTCCAATTTTCATAACTTCATACTCCAGTTCTTTGTGCCAGAAATCCCTTTAATCAAGAGAAGAGAATTGATTGTCTTCTTCACCCAGTGCTTCAAATAATCCCGGTAACGGAAACCCGCGAGCAAACACTGCTGTTCCTTCTCTTCCAGAGAGAACCTGTACTTGAGGAACCAACTGCGCGACTCGTTCGCGAATGATACCAGACCATGCATTGGCAGCTCCGGACAAACCACGACCTGCTGCGTACGTTCCAACGCTACCAGTCAGCACGCTTTGGGTGTTGCCCTCGTCATTTTGACTATTGGTAAGCTGGGCCAAGGCAAAACCATCGCCAATGCCCGCAAGACCGCCAGCCATACCAGCTCCGGCGATTGCTTTGCCAATAGGATCAATGAGAACCCCGGCCATCCCGCGCAATCCATCTTCGCCAACAATCCATCCATCAACATCTACCACTTTGCGGCGACCATCTGGGAAGCGCACATTCAGGCTGGTGAGGCGGAATAGTGCACGCGAATCAGTCAATGAGCCCTGTGCTGCTGCGATCAACCGAGCTTCGCCAAGTGGTAACGCTGATCCATCGGGACCAAACACATCGGTGACAAGTTTGAACACAACGGGATATGGGGTGCCGTCAGTTGGAGCATTTACACCAGCCAAAAGTTTCACGCGCACAGAGTCACCAGCGCCTACATAGGCAACTTTAGTTACTGGTGGGGCAGGTGGGGGAGCATTTTGAACAGTCTCCATTCCGAAGGACTCAATTTCATCTCCCGCAATTTGACTTGCTCCGTCTTCACCCATCTCAGCGGTTACATCAACCGGAAGGCTGCCATCTGGCAAAGGCATACCGGCTGCTCCCTGAGCATTAACACGGCGACCACCTCCACTTTCAGATTCCTGAATGCGCTCAAGCACTTTTTTGAAGATGTCAGCGGTGCGTTGTTCGTAGTCGAGCAAGTTGCGGCGAAGTTCTTTCGATTCTTCTGAGTTTTGTTCAGTCCTTTGTTTAATTTCGCTTAAGTCAGCGCTAAATCGCTGTACGATATCTTCATAGGCTTCTTCATTGCCCATGCGACCTGAGCCAACTTCAGTTGGAACTTGTAACTGGTAGACATTTTGTGGCTTGGCTGGCTTTTGGTTTCCGTCCATCACAAAAAAGAGGACTACCAAACCTACTGCTGCGGCAGTTATGGCCTGAGTTTTTCGCTCTTTTTGGAGCCGGGTCATGTAATCTTCTAACATCTGCTTCATACGCTTCCCCTTAGTTCATCTTGCGCGGGCGAGTGACTATATAAATTTTTGCCTTATCTCCACCTGCAATCTGCTGCTCCACGTTGAGCGGTTTGCCTGTAAGTTCCCAACGATTTGCCGATACCGCACGGGTTCCATCAAGGCGGAATGAGGCTGGGTTAATCTTTTGGCTCACATCCAAAAGATTCTGAGCATCAATCACATATCCCCACAAATTGGCCCCAATAAATATGGTATCAATTGTGGCTTTCATGGTGCCGTCGCTTAAGACTGTTTCGCCCTTATACCGATCGCTGACGCGGTATCCCTGAATTTTGGTCTTTCCAAATTCAGCAGCTAACATCATCTCACGCATCAATCCAGAAACCTGATTTGGAGGAGCATATTCAGATTTTTTTTCTTGATATGCGGGCTCGTCTTCAGTAGTTCCTGAAAGTATTGAGCTCCTATCGTCAGCAAGGCGTACTACGTCATCACGCTTGTTTGCCTCTGATGAACGACGCACGCGCACCGAATATGAACGGCCATCATCAAGACGCACGATCAAGGCTTCGCCTTGTTCGGTAATCCCGTCGCTAGCAAAAACAATTAAATCTCCATCCTTCTTATCGATAGAAAGGGTGGAGAGCTTACGTTTGAAACCGCCCGAAATTTTTCCAGGCAACTGAAGCTGAGTTGGCTCTCCTGGGTTGACATAAACAGATACCTCGCTCCCTTGATACTCAATGTCGCGTGCCGAAGCGGGAGCCGTCATGCCAAAAACCAGAACCAGTAGAAGTGCTGCGGGAAGCAGACCTCTTCGTAAAGGATTATTGGGGGTGCTTTGTAACGTACGCATACTACTCCTAATTGACCACGTTCTCGAAAATGACACTGTCGATAACTATTCCGTAGGGATTCAAATCGTTCCTTGGGATGGTAGTCATCGACACTGTAAATTTATTTAAGCTCACTGGAAGCTGGCGACCGGCAACAATTTTGAGTCTGTCGCCCACCATAGTTACTCGAACATGATTGTCTTCACGTTCTACTGTGGTTTTGGTCGGGTCAGCAAAAAATAATTGAGTGCGGTTTGTATTCTCGATCGCCTTCAGCTCAGTTCCCACCATTTCTCGGTCAAAGGTTTCGAGCATCGGCTCTTTAAGAGCTTCGCGAGCTTTTAAAAATTGACGCCGCGCAACTGCTGGCTGGTAGGTGGCCACGAGGTTAATAAAATTAGTGGCTACATCAATAAATTCGGTGTCCGGGATTTCCTGGGCTGTATAGAGTCCGGGGAGGGGATTTCTTGGAACATTGAGCGTAATCTCACTCGAATTCCAAATTGCAACTGCAAATAAGGCAATGACAAGGGTGGTAGGAATTTGAAGTAGGGCCAAGGCACGCCAAAGCAAAGCTTGATCGCGGTAGTTCTCCCACAGGCGAATAGTGTCGGTTTCGCCACGAGAATCTACTAGCTCGCTATGTTTGAGTAACTCTTTTGCTGCCTGCGCTGACTTTGCCATGATACTATCCCCAAAAAACCAGATGTGAATGATCAAGAGGAGAAGCCCTATGTGCTTCTCAAAAGGCGAACTCTTATTCCTGCATCAAGTCTTGACCTCCGAAAACCTCTGTTAAACCAAGCTGGGCGTAATAACTTGTAGGGCTTACATCGCGAGTGGGAGCACCACTCCATAAGGGTTGAACTGGTGCCGGTGCCGGAATTCCTGGTGGCGCAAACCCCATAGCCACCATTGCTGCATTTCGCACCCCGCGTTCTTCGTCAGGGTAGCGCCTGCGTAACGTAGCCATACCGAAAGTGGTCACACACAGAATGATCGCAAGCAGCGGCATCGAGCGGGCTACGTTAAGCGCCAAAACCTCAGAAAGGATCAGAGCGGTGCAAAAGCCCGCAATCCATTCCATCAATTTTGCTCCTGCCAAAGTCCACTCTTCGTTTAGACCCGGCAGTACGTATCCATCATCCATACGACCCTATGTGCAAAGAACAACCCGTTTCCTGACCATCTATCTGCACTAGTTACCTTTTTGCTTCATTTAATAAACTTTTTTGAGCTTCGTATTTTGCCCCGCGTTTGCTTACACGTGGTTGCGGGTCAAGAAGACGCTCAAGCTCCTGAGCGCGCTCAACCAGGCTTCCGCGCCAGCGTTTTCCATCCAAAATAATCTTTGGATCCGCTAACTTAGCGCCTTTGTCGAATTCTCCAATTGCAGAGATAAGCAAAGCACGAGAACGCGCATAATGTCCCATCGCCACGCTTAAATCCTCGCCCGCAGCTTTCTCGATGCTGGCGCTTTCTTCGGCCTGAGCCAAAACTGGAGTTACAAGTAGGCAGCTTAAAATGAAAGTTGGCAAAATATATATTATTTTCATGTGGTTACCAAAATGAAGCTAATTCAACCTTCTCCCGAGAAGGTTTTTCCATCTGCCAATGTTATGGCGACTGCTTAAAAAATGCAGCAAAGCGCTGTCATCTTAGTACTTTTTCGTAGATGAATGCCGATGGGGAAGAAGAAAGTGAAAACATAGATAATAATTACAATATGTTATTATCTATAGCCTTGAAAATACCATAGATATATTGCACAAAGACCTGCCTCCACCTTCAATTTTATGGCAGTGTTCTACTGCTTAGTTTTAAGGGCACATATAGCCCTCAATTCTTAATAATACTGGGGGAGTGGGTTTTGCTCCCCACGCAGCGGCGATGCACTTGTGAAAGTGCGGCCGACTTTTTGGTTGTTTTAGGGGGCTTCGATCTTTGGCTCAGTTACTTTCAGATCCGATTGCGCGTAAGCATCAGCGTGATTTTGCCGCTATCGTTGGGCAGCGCAAAGGCTTTGGGTTTCGAGCCTTGGTGCTTTTTGGCGCCATCTGTGTGGCTCTTTTTGTGCTCATTTCTTACATAGGAAATTCCGGAGCAGCAGGGGATAATGTGCAGCTTGCACGCAAAGCCTTGGCCCGAAGTGGTGCAGTTCAAAATCCAGCCTTCTTTGAAAAACATACTGAGTATCAAGAGTGGCTTCGTAGTCGTGGCACGGCCTCTGAACAACAATTTTTTGATACCGTTTCTCAATTGCTTTTTCGCAGTGCGGCGGGTGTTGCTCAAGGATTGGCTCCCCGAGAAGAACTTTCATTTTTTCGCTCGCTCTACATCTCAATGCATTTTGCCTTGCTGCGCATGGTATTTGTGCTTGTGGTGTCGTGGCGGTTGTGGGCATTCGCGATATTGCTCGCTGTAGCGCTTGAATATTTTGCAATTAAAGTCCACGAAGCCGATGATATCCTCGGTCAAACCGGTAATGGGCGACTTTATTTCTCAGGCATTCGAATTGGGCTTGAGCCCACCAACAGTCAGGGCGCACCAGAAATGCAAGTGAGAGGCTTGGCCTGTCCGCGGTCAGTAGGAGTTACCGCAGCCAAAAAAAGTCCATTAGGACAGACTTTAGCAAGTTACGGCGTCGCCAATGAAACCAATCTTAATTTGGCAGGAATTATATTAGCCCATGCTGAGTATCCGACCTTTGTGGCTGCTGGCGAAGAGTTGAGTCTGCTCGAAGCTGCATATGTTGGATCTACGATTGCCGAAAGTAGCGATGTCATCCTGAAACGTGTGCTTGGTTTGCATCAAAAATATCGTGCTATGCAAATTGGCAATGAGAAGCTCGAAGAATTTGACATGAATACGGCTATTGCCCAGGCAGGAACACTACAAGCCAAGGCCAGTCTTGCCCAGTATGCAGCTGATCTCGAGCGCTGTTTACATCGTTCATTAACTCCAGATTTGCGCACCCATTTGGCCGATTTAAAATCAGTCGAGCTTGCCACTGTAGTTTTGTCGTTAGATGCCGGCAAAGCGTTGGCCTTCGGTAAAGAAGGCACCCAATGGCTTAAGAAATCAAACTTCCCTCATCTTTCTGCGCGGGCAGTGCTTCACTCTCTTCCCGCCTATGGCCATGAATATTCTTATGAAGAACGCTCGACCATTCGTCGGGCACTCATTTTTGCAAGTCGGCAGAGTGTCTTCGCTCCGGTACGTTTCCCGGTAGACTTAAGCCTGAAAGCCAGAGCGATGCGTCAATGGGTAGAGTTGCTGATGGCTTGTCCGCATGAGCTGCAGTCAGTGACTGATGAAGTAGAGCTGATTGGTATAATTTCAGAAGCACAGCGAGCTTGGACACAAGAGTTTATGGATGGTGCCATGGCTCTTGATCCAGAGGTTGTGGACGACACTTATGCAACGCCGAGCCAAACGTTATTTATGCCGGTACAAAAAGTTCTGGCGCTTGCGCGCAAAGTTATAGAGCACGGAACTTTACGACGACTCGAAGAGCTCGTGGCCCGTGTTAGCCAAAAACAGCGCCTTGAAAGCATGTCTCTTGATTTCTCCGATGATGGAATTCCCACCAACGGGCACGCTGAACGCGGGGTGCTGATGCAGTCGGACCGAATTTTCCCGCCACTAGCGCATCGTGAAATAAAAACTTTATCAACCGATCATGGACTTACTGCAGCAGATGTTCGCGATTGGTCATCGGTTCGAATTGTGTTGAACAATTTTGGCTGGTTGGCACGCCGAGTAGGCGACTACTCTGTTCCCGATCATTCCCTTGTTTCAATGGTGTTTAACGTCGATCCGAGTATGCCTGGAGCAAATGAATTCGGCCGAATTGGCAAACATGGATTGGTGGCCCTTCGTGGTACCCGACTCGAAAAACGCTGGGGGAAATTTTGGCCAAGCCGGTTTATTTCGGTGCAGGGCGGCATCATGGCTGAAACTAGTTTTGATTTTGAGAATTTACTTAAAGGTATTGAACGTAAGGTTGACGAAGACGAGGCTGGCATATCGGCGGCCAATGAAGGGGTTAAAATTTAGGTTATGGCACGAGATTATCAGCGTACCGATTATGAAGCGATGCGAACCGACGAGTTGGAGCGGGCGTGGTTCACCAGCGCGCTTACTACTTTGGGTGGCCTTGGTTTAGCAGCAAGTCCGCTTATGGGCTCTCTTGATCCGATGTGGCTGGCTGGGCTCGGGCTTGGACCAGCACTTGCGTATGCACATACCGCGCGAGTGATGTCTTCTCAAGTTCTGCTTGAACGCGAGCGTACTCAGGAAAGTGCCCGGCGCGGTGGTCGTAAGGTATTAGGACAGCCGCCGCAACGGGACTGCTTTGCGCAGGCGTTAGCCGAAGCCCAGGCTCGCGGCAAAAGCATGATTGATAAATATTTGGTTGGATTCGAGCTCGATTCTGGAAAGCCGCTTTGGATTGATGAAGATGAGCTTTGCAGCCATGGGTGTGTGTTTGCAAAAACAGGCGTGGGAAAAACGCTTTGGTTGGAATCATTAATTTTCCAGCAAATGGCGCGTGGCCGGGCTAGCGGATGCACATTTATTGATGCGAAACGCGACTCAGGTACTTTGGCCCATATTATCTTGATGGCGCTGGTGACTGGTCGTATTGAAGACCTAATTGTAATTGATCCATTTGACAGCGTGCATTGTTATAACTTTGTGCTTACAAACCAACGTGCTGATGTAAAAGCTCGAAAGGTGTTGCGCGCAGGGTTGCCCCCAACTTCTGATCAAAGTGTCACCAAACATTACGATCGCCTCGCGGCCGATTCGATCTACCGCATGGTTCGCGCCATGGAAAGTTTTGGCCTGGCCTGGTCAATTAAAGACATCGCAGTATCTCTGTCTGCCTTTAACTATGCCTACCCGCATTTACGCAGCATGTTGAACAAGATAGGCGCGCGCCAAGCGATGGTAGAGCTTGGTCATCTAGCTTCGAGTTATCGAAGCGCAAAAGGAACCCTGGACACTGTACGCATTACCGATAATTTACGAGGCATCGCTTCAGAACTGCATGCCATCGCGGGTAGCGAAATGGGGGAGGTGTTCTGTACTCATTATACTGACTTGGTTTTGACCGATGCTATTTTGCGCGGCAAAATCATTTACTTCATGGTGCCTCGACTCGAAGAAGCTGAGAGTGCCGCTCGCATGGTGAAAATTTTTCGCGAAGATTTAGAAGTCTCAATTGGTGAGGTTACTTCTTCGCGTGCGCATCACCTTGAAGATCCGCATTTGATTGTGATTGACGAAGGCTCCTCAACATTCGGACCAACTTGGGCTAATTTGTTTGAACTTGCGCGAAAGGGTCGATTTGCTTTGTTGTTTGGCGCTCAGTCTGCAGGTGGTCTTACCGATGCTTCGATGGGACTGAGTGAAGCATTCTACGAACGCGTGATGGCCAACGTGAACCTTAAGGTCATGATGCGCATTGGTGACAATAGAACTGCTGCTGAAATGACCGAGTGGATTGGGAAGATAAACACCACCAAAAAATCAATCGGCGCAGGTGTGACTTCGGGCACTTCTTCGGCGATGTTGCGTGGTTCGATGGATCTACAGGCGCGAGCCAGCGAAGGCACTTCCCAAAGCGTAAATATTTCCGAGGATGAAGAAGACTTAGTTAGTTCAGAAGAACTTAAACATGAGATGTCTGCGGAAAAAGGGCTTGCTTGGTTTGACCTCGGAGACGGCCGTATTATTAAAGGACGTTCTTTCTGGGTTAATTCTGAAATTGCAGATACCTGGGAAGGCAGGGAGTTTATTACTCAATTTGAAAAAACAGAAAATGATGAAATCGGTTTAGCGGATTGGGTAGACGAACGCATCTATTCGCAAGAACAACGTGAAACTGCCCCTCGCTCAGGCATAAGTACAGATTCCGAGAAAAAAGAATCTAATGAGAAAGAATTAAGCGCCAAGGAATCTAAAGAGTCAAAAAAATCTGATGTTGAGGCCACATCGGGCCCCTTTAAGATAACGTTGGTTCCCAAAGGAGGAAAGGCAAGAGGTACTGTAACCACTTTGCCGAAAGAAGCGGCGGGAGCAAACACCCCCGTAGCTGAGCAGCCGTCCACAACCGCCAAGAAAGATGCGAAAACGGTAGCGAGCAAAGAAATAAGCGCAAATATGGATAGTGAAACTAAGGCCGAAGTCCAAAAGCAAATTGCTGAAGGAGGGAATTCAGGCGACCAGCTTAAAGACGATTTGGATGACCCCTTCGCCAAGCTATAGAGCTCTTTAAATAGAGCTGGCAATTTATACTCATTTCGGGTTTGGCTCGTGACGATAACTAAGGAGCGCGGCATACAGGACTGGAATTTAAGCTGAGACGGCGTTTTATATTAAGAGTCCAGGCCCGGCGTGAAGAGGTTCCTCGCTTTGTTTTTGAAACTGCGAGAGAAATAAGCTAAGGTCCGGCCAGATGGGGTTCGGTGATTCGGCATATTGTCGAGCGGTTTTTGTAAGGGGCTTGTGAGTTAGGTTATGTATTTGGGCGGTGTTACTTTTTCAATCAATAAATCGTTCGGTAGCCTCCAACTTGTACCGGAGGCTCAGGGCTTGCGCGTTTTTTACACTCCCATAGTTGATGGTGTTGAGCAGCCCAGTAGTCTTGGATTCCTTAATTTACTGCTGCCGCTTGATGCAATTGGTGGTCTTTGGGCTACTGCGCGCGCGTTTTTATACGGCGTCGAATCGTTGGATGAAAACGTTATCCTTCAAGGCAGCGAAAAAACAGAAGACTCAGATACACTGATCAAATTATATCGAGATAAACCGCGAGGTCAGCAAGGAAAACTCTCTGGCGAAGAGACCTGTTGGTTGCGAATTGTAACTGGACGCTCAGAAGAAGAGCGTAGACGTATTAAACTTGGGCCAAGAGACCTTTTGTCTTTGGAACTGGCCTGCAATGCTGTGCTGATTTTAGCAGCTCAGGCTGGCCTACATCAGCCGCAGCTAATTACCACTAAATAGCAGTTCTACACCTTAGAGACCTTTTGATTGCGCGAATGGCAATATACGAGGGGTATTCCTCGGTAATGCGCGACAGAGTGTTTTCGCCACTATGAAATGCCCGATAACAATACTTATAGGGCATTTTATTGGAGCCAACCCCCTTAGTGCCCACCTTTTACCTTGAGTTCTCCCTCTGTACAGGCTAAAAAGTGCCACGTTGTTCCTTAACATCCGTTTGTGGAGTTCTTTACCATGTATATAAGACTGCTTTGTTCATTTTTTGCGCTGCTGCTCTGTACAGCAACGGCTGCAGAAGCTACTCACTTCCGTTTCGGCCATACTACCTGGCGCCGAGTCTCCGATAATCTTGATGGTTCCGTAACCGTAGAATTTATTTCTACCCAAGCTTGGCGCGCAACCGCTCCGGACATGCTTGGACTTTCATTTGGCGACGGCAACTTCTATTTTCCCGCAAACAACGAAATTACCGATATTTTCACAGGTTCCGATTTGGCTGGCGAAGGCTACATTATTCGTCGCTACATCGTACAACACACCTATAGCGCGTTAGATATTACCAACAATGGCGGTGTGTTCTTGGCAGAAGGCTCCAGCTGCTGCCGCATTAGCACCCTTATCAACGCTCCCGATGACAGTATGCGCGTCGGCGTTGAGGTCAATCTTTTAAATGGAAACCAAGGATCTGCTGTCAGCAATATCCCTGTTATTCTTCAAATGTCAGTTGGTCAGGTAAATACATTACCACTTGGTGCTGTAGATCCCGATGGCGATACTCTTGGGTGCCGCATGGCTACTTCGGGAGAATCCTTCATTACTAATTTAGCAACACTTGGATCTGCTCCAGTTGCTGTGAGCAGCGGCTGCGTGCTTTCCTGGGATCTGAGCAGCTCAACTCTTGCCGATGTAGGTAAGAAATTTGCTGTTCAGGTTAAAGTTGATGAGACCAATCGCTGTAGCGTTGGCGGAGGTAACGGCGGCGAACAAGGCTCTTTTGCCGCACTTGGCCTCACTAACGTATGTAGCAGCGTCTCTCTCGACTTTATTATCGAGCTCGTAGAGGGAAATCCGCCATCCTGCGTTAGCAGCAAACCGACGAACAACGTGCTTTATGCAGGTCGTTCTTTCTCGGCTAGCTTCACTGGCTCTGACGTAGATCCTGGTGCAGTATTGACGGTGACTTCGTTTGGCGCCCCTGCTGGCTCCAACTTGTCACCTGTGTCTGGCTCAACCCAAGCTGCTCCATTCACTGCAACATTTGAATGGACCCCAGCTGAAGTTGATCGCGGAACCGCACATTCAGTACTTATCACCTATCAAGATGATACTGGATTGCAGTCAGTCTGCGCCCTTGGACTTCAGGTGTCAGCAAATGACCCAGTCTTCTCATGCACACCTGTAGATATTGCCGCACAGCTCTTTGCGCTTGACGGAAACAGTCATTCGCAACAATTGCTCGCAATTCAAGCTGCAAAGCAGATAAAGAAGTTGAAAATTAAGAACGCCGCAAAACAGGCACAGGCGCTGGTAAAACTGGCAAAAGATGCATACCAGACAAATTGGACAACCGTGTGGACTAAGCTTCCAAGCTTGTCTCAAGATTGTTCTGCTTCGCCGAATGTTGAATTCTGCTCAACCGTAGCAGTGAACAATGCTCCGCTCTCTGAATTTATAGCTGGAGCAAATACACTGAATACGCTGTTGCTTGATGCTGCAAATAAAATTAGCAAAGCAGGCAAAAAGACCTATGCCAAGGGCTTAAAAGCAAGCGCTCAGAAGCTTCTGAACGAAGCTAATGGGGTTCTTGCAACCTTGCCAGCAAACACTCAGATCTGCCAGTAAAGGTATTTGAGTTCATGCGGCCCTGGTTCTTCAGAAATGAAGAGCCAGGGCCGTTTTGTTTGGGGCAAGTACCGTCTCATGGCCAAAAAAACGCTCTTAGCCTTGAGGCTAGGCCATATTCCTAGTATCCTCGGATAGTTAGTTATCGCCCCCTGCTTGCCCGAGGAGTATTGAAATGAGCCAGCGTAAAGCCTACCCACAGGTCGATCCACAGACCAAGTTTCCTGCAGTCGAAGAAAAAATCCTCGCGTATTGGGCCAAAGAGAAAATTTTCCAGGAGAGCATTGAGAATAGGCCAACGGGAACTCGCGGTAAAAACGAGTACGTATTTTATGACGGCCCACCTTTCGCTAATGGACTTCCTCATTACGGGCATTTGCTTACGGGATACGTAAAGGACGCTATCCCCCGTTACCAGACGATGCGTGGCAAGCGGGTCGAGCGCCGCTTCGGCTGGGACTGCCACGGACTTCCCCCTGAAATGGAAACCGAAAAAGAGTTAAAAATTTCTGGGCGTGCCGCAATTCAGAAGTTTGGCATCGACAAATTTAATGAGCACTGTCGTAGCTCAGTTCTACGCTACACCCGCGAATGGGAGACCTACGTCACTCGGCAAGCTCGCTGGGTAGATTTTAAGAATGACTACAAGACCATGGACCTTTCTTACATGGAAAGTGTCATTTGGGCTTTCAAACAACTCTGGGCAAAGGGCCTGGTCTTTGAAGGCACTCGAGTGATGCCCTATTCATGGGCCTGCGAAACTCCCCTCTCCAATTTTGAAATTCGACTTGATAACGCCACCCGGCCTCGCCAGGACCCGGCCATTACGGTCAAGTTTAGACTTCAGCCCAAATCAAATGACCCAGGGCCTCTAGATATCTTGGTTTGGACCACCACCCCTTGGACCTTGCCATCAAATTTAGCACTCGCAGTGGGCGCCGACATTAATTACGCTCTCCTACAAGAGGGCACTCAATATTTTATTATCGCCGAGTCAGCCCTTGCTCGTTATGAAGCCCAGCTTAAGGATGCGCAAAAAATTGGGGAGGTAAAGGGAAATGAGCTTGTGGGGAGAACCTACGAACCAATGTTCCCCTACTTTAAAGATCACCCCAAAGCCTTCCGTATTCTGAGCGGCGAATTTGTAACTACAGAAGATGGCACCGGCGTAGTGCACATGGCTCCTGGTTTTGGCGAAGACGACCAAAAAGTTTGCGAACAAAACGGCATCAGTATTGTGTGTCCCGTAGACAACCGTGGCTGCTTCACCAGCGAAGTTCCTGAGTTTCAAGGACTTCAAGTATTTGATGCCAACAAAGAGATTATTTCGGCACTAAAGAAGCGTGGGGTGCTCGTACGGCATGATACCTATACCCACAATTATCCGCATTGCTGGCGCACCGACACGCCTATTATTTACAAAGCTCTCAGTTCCTATTTCGTCCGAGTCACTGACATTCGCGATCGCATGGTCGAGCTCAATAAAACCATCAATTGGATTCCGGAACATATACGCGACGGACAATTTGGAAAGTGGATTGCCAATGCTCGTGACTGGTCAATCAGTCGTAACCGCTTCTGGGGCGCTCCAATTCCTGTTTGGAAGAGTGACAACCCCAAATTCCCTCGCGTAGATGTGTATGGCAGTCTTGATGAAATTGAGAAAGACTTCGGGGTACGCCCAAAAGATTTACATCGCCCCTACATTGATGAGTTAACCCGGCCCAATCCAGACGATCCAAGTGGCCAAAGCACCATGCGCCGTGTAGACGAGGTGCTAGACTGCTGGTTCGAGTCCGGCTCGATGCCCTTTGCTCAAATCCACTATCCTTTTGAAAATAAAGAGTGGTTTGAAAACCATTTTCCGGCGGATTTTATTGTTGAGTACGTTGCTCAGACCCGCGGGTGGTTTTACACACTCATGGTCTTAGGCACTGCCCTATTTGATAAACCTCCTTTTAGAAACTGCGTCTGTCACGGCGTCGTGTTAGACGAGAACGGACAAAAACTCAGTAAACGCCTGCGAAATTACCCAAGCCCAGAGGAAGTATGCAATACGCTTGGCGCAGACGCCCTGCGCTGGTTCCTTTTGTCGTCCCCAATTCTACGAGGGCAAGATCTGCAAATTGATAGAGAGGGTAAGGCAATAGCTGAATGTGTACGTACCGTCATAAATCCAATTTGGAATGCGTATTATTTCTTTTGCCTGTACGCCAATTCAGATGAGGTACAGGCCGAATTCCGCACAAATTCAGATCAATTGCTTGATAGATACATTCTTTCTAAAACAGGGCAGCTTGTTGCAGACTTAGAAAAAAGTTTCGACGGCTATGACCTTGCGGGGGCTTGCCAACACATTTTGGCATTTCTTGAAGCGCTTAATAATTGGTACATCCGTCGCAGTCGCGAACGTTTTTGGAAACACGAAAAGGATCAAGACAAACTGGATGCCTATCACACACTGTACACGGTGCTTTGTACGCTTTGCCAAGTGGCAGCACCCCTGTTACCCCTTATCACTGAAGAAGTGTATCAGGGACTTACGGGCGCGCGCAGTGTGCACCTCACCAACTGGCCAGACGCAAAGGCCTTCCCTGCTCATCCTGAGCTCGTGTTTGAAATGGACATGATTCGTGATGTCTGCTCGAAGGGTCTTGGAATTCGTGAAGCGCACAATTTAAGAACGAGACTCCCACTGGCATCTGTAACAATTGCGGGTTCACATGCGGCGAAACTAAAACCCTACGCAAACCTTATTCGCGATGAGCTTAATGTCAAAGAAGTGCTTTTCTCCGATAAGGTAGAGACATTCGCGCACTTCCAATTGGCATTAAACGCTCGTGAACTTGGACCCCGCTTGGGTGGTCAGATGAAAGAAGTGCTGACTGCATCTAAAACAGGCAATTGGAAAATAAATAATGACGGCACTTGCCAAGTAGGCCCCGCGCTTTTGTCAGCTGGGGATTTTACACTCAAACTTGTTTCTAAGGATGGAGTGGCGAGCGCGGCACTCAGTTCAAACGATGCTGTAGTGGTGCTAGATACTAAACTTACTCCTGAACTTGAAGAAGAAGGTCTCGCACGGGATGTGGTCAGGCTGGTGCAGCAATCCAGAAAGGAAGCTGGATTACATATTGCTGACCAAATTGAACTCGTCGTCACTGGCTCTCAAGTCCTTGAGCAAGTTATTCGAAAACATCAAACCTACGTCTCGGAGCAGACACTAGCTAAGACCATTCAGTTTCAGACTGGGGCTGCAGTTCAATTTGCGCAAACACACACTATAAGTGGCAACGAAATAACAATCGGTCTTAAAAAGGCCTAGGGGTCATTAGACTACAAGCAGAAATTAAATAGAGGTCACACCATGTCAGATTCTAACAGCGGAAAAGTGCGCATTGAGCGCCTTGAATCGGGAGTTTGTATTCTTAGGCTAGGAGACAGCAGCGAGCGAGTGGTGACGATCACCGAGCAGCGCATGGCTTCTCTGCGTGAGGCACTGAAGGAACTCAGAGCTCAGCGCCCCTGTGGAGTTATTGTTGCAGGTCCTCATGCTGACATGTTTACCGCAGGCGCTGATATTTCGTTAATTCAGAAGGTAACCGACCCTGCCTTTGGCGCACAATTGGCCAAAGAAGGTCAGCTTGCCTTCGCCGAGCTCGAAGCTCTGCCTTTCCCAACCGTGGCTGCAATAAGTGGACCCTGTGTTGGAGGCGGATGCGAACTGGCTTTAGCTTGTAAGTATCGCGTCATTGCTGACAGACCTTCCAGTATCATTGGCTTGCCCGAAATAAAACTAGGCATTTTGCCTGGATTTGGCGGCACTCAAAGATTACCGAAAGTCGTGGGATTACCTAAAGCGCTAGATATAATTCTTGCTGGAAAAACCCTAAAGGCAGCTCAAGCGCTTAAAGCCGGCCTTGTAGATGGCATGTTCTCCTTTGAGCAGCTTATTTCAGCGGCCGAACGCCTGATTATCGGGAGTGAGCAACCTAAACGTCGCACACTGACACTCACCGACCGCTTTCTTACGCATACGGCTCTGGGACGTTCAATTCTAAAGAAAAAAGCTACGCAGTCGGTGCAAAAAGAAACCAAAGGATTTTACCCCGCTCCGCTTGCTGCCTTAAATTGCTGCATTTCGGGCTTCGAGCTTCCTCCAGCGAAAGCCTACGAACTTGAGGCCAATGAACTTGGACGCTTAATTGTCACCCCTGAAAGTAAATCGTTAGTACAGCTCTTTTTCCTTACCGAAGCTTCCAAAGCTTTGGGCAAAAGTGGCCGAAAGGCAGTTGAACACGTACACGCGCTCGTAATTGGGGCTGGAGTAATGGGAGCCGGAATTGCTGGCACCTTAGCGCGCAACGATGCTGCGGTAATTCTGAAAGATAGCTCCGAGCAATCATTGCAGCGGGGCATGAACCACATTAAGGCTCAACTTGAAAAAAGCCGTTCGCTTAAAGAACAAGATAGAAGTTTTATACTTAATCGCATTGAGCCGACCACTAAAGAGTCGGCGAATATGGGCAATGTGACAATTGCCATTGAAGCAATTGTCGAAAACATGGACGCCAAAAAATCGGTACTTAAAGAAGCAAGCAAGCTGATGGGCGCAGAATCAATAGTCGCCACAAACACCTCTTCTCTGTCCGTGAGTGAAATTGCAAAAGCGATAGAAAACCCATCGCGAGTAGTCGGCATGCATTTTTTTAATCCGGTTGAAAAAATGCCCCTTGTTGAAATTGTGCGAGGAAAACAAACGAGTGATAAGACCGTAGTTTTAGTGGCGGCGCTCACTTCCAAAATTGGCAAATTTCCAATTGTTGTCTCTGACGTGCCTGGCTTTTTGGTGAATCGCATTTTAACGCCCTATCTCATTGAAGCCTCTCAACTGCTTTTAGAAGGCTACGCTATTGCTGACATTGATAAGGCGGCACTTAAGTTTGGCATGCCCATGGGCCCAATTCGCTTGCTTGATGAGGTAGGTCTAGATGTTGCTGTGCACGTGCTTGAGACCATGCGCCAAGGATATGGCGACCGCATGTTTAGCCCCAATATTTTATCTAAAATGCTTGAAGCCAAAAGACTCGGCAAAAAGAACAATGCTGGATTTTATGACTATAACGGCGAGGATATTACCCCGCATTCAGGCGTTCGAAACATTCTTGGCATTACCGAATCAAAACGTGAAGCACAATTAGAGGCAATACAAGAGCGCCTCATGCTGCGCCTTGTTAATGAAGCGGTGCGCTGCCTTGATGAAGGGGTTGCAGGCACTCCAGGAAAAGAAGCGGCGGAGCAAATTGATTTAGGAACTGTCATGGGTATGGGATTTCCCCCATTCCGAGGTGGTCTCATTCGTTACGCAGAAAGCCTTGGAGCAAAAGCGATACACGAAGCACTTAAAAAACTTGAAAGCAAAGAAGGCAAACGCTTCGAGGCTTGGTCAGGAATTTATAAACGCGCACAAAATGGTGCGTCTTTTTATGCGGCAATTAAAAGCTAAAATTTGCGCTGGGAATTGAGCTTGGGGCGAGCTTCCTCGCTCTGACCTTTGTGCCCTCTTTGGTGAGATGTTTTGTGTGTTCCAGGTGCAAAAAAAATTCACCACTAAGACCGCTAAGACCACAAAGGCTTTCCCCTTGGTGATCTTTGAGGTCTCTATGGTGAATTTGATTTATTAGGCCGCCTTACGCTTCTCAAAGCCCCATTTCTTATGCAAGCGCTCGAGCGCCCCGCCATAGGTTTGCTCTACCTGGTCAATTACCTGAGCCATTATAAACTGGGAGTCTTCATCAAGGATACTGGGGTGCGGAAACTGAGTCAGAATACCGAAGGCGATCTCTTTTTCATTCACCAGGTATTTTGCAGCTTTCGAGAGTGCTTGAGAAATTTCTATGACGTTAAACACCACATTGTGTTCAAGGGCTTCTTTGAAGGAAGGCCCGAGCTCTTTTACCACGCGATGCACCAGTCCAGGGAAAACTTCTCCCGGATAGTTAGCCACGCCGTAACACCAACCGTCAATTTCGATTTTGAAAACTTCGTCGTAACGATCTTTAACCTTCAGCATACCGTCCTCAAAGAACAACGGCGCTCAAGAAAACAGCCAGAAAAACCTACCTCATTACGCTGCTTTTGCTTGTGAAGGAAATTGAATCACCGCTCCAGAATCAGATTGTCGAGCGATAAATGCAGCTGCCATCTCCTTCAAGCCCAAGCTTGCTGGGTGACTTAGCGGTGCGGGTAATTCAGTTCCTCTGAGCGCATCTGTCATATGTTCTGCTGAAAGTGCCCGAACTTCACCAAGAGCAACTTCTTCAAGCACTGCGATACCACTATGAATGCCTGTAATTGCTTCTCTTGATAGAGTTGGATCAACCCAGGCCCTCATCTCAGCTTCGCGAGCGGCAGCAAACTCTGCTGGAGCTTCAACTTGGTTCAAAGACATCTCAGTAGCCTGAGCTACCGCAGTCTCTACACCAGCTACTGGCAGGACGTTTGAATCAACGCTGGAACTTTTCGACGAAGAGGTCATAGGTATAATTTCCAAAACGACTTCAGCAACATAACTAAAAGAGTTATGCGCAAAAGGAACAAACATGCTGCATAGTGGCTTCAAAATAAAAAAAGCCAAATCAGCAACTTAAGCCATATCCTAGCACCATCTCTAAGCTAAGCAAGCCTTGCAAAAACCAACCGGCTAGGCATATTGATTCAATAATTTCAAATTGTTAGCATCTCCCTTTCCTGTCCTTTCCGGGGTGTAGCTCAGACTGGTAGAGCGCACGGTTCGGGACCGTGAGGTCGAAGGTTCAAATCCTTTCACCCCGATTGAAGTATGGCCACTCGCCAGAAAAGCGCCACGCAAGCTGCATCTACTCGCAAAATTCGCTCCCCCAAGCTGATGGGTTGGGCCCCAGCCTTTCCCCATTGTTCACGCTCGAACTCATTCCAGCCAAGTTCTGGGCCCACGGCAAAAAGAAATCGCTTCACTTTTCCATATTTTTTTTCCGCATCAATAGAAGTGATGCCAGCAACCGTATCGGCTAGATACAAGCCAGTTTGGCTGTGCTTGCCGACAACGCTTGGGAGCACGTCCTCAATAAAACCAAGGAAGCGGTCATGCACGTAAACCTCTGGAATTTCGCTGTCCCCTGCTTGTGCTGCGCCTAAAAAAAGCTCTTCCTGAATAGAATCAGCCTTGAGCGCCTGAGATTTAAGGTAATTTTTATCTGTGCGTTCGCTGCGAATAAAATGTACAGCTTCAATGCCAAGCATTGCAGCATTAAATAAAATTCTTTTGACTGCTTGAGGCCTGGGCACAGCAACTATCCACACAACGGGCTGCCTCGGCAAAGACGGAGTAACGTGGAGAAGCTGAGCGTTTAACACTCCCGGACCAGCTTCAAGCACCTCTAGGCTGCCACGCCCATACCCCAAAGCCCCAGCTTTCAACTTTAAGCCCGCCGCAAGTTCATGCTGCTGAATAAGCTCGTCAGCTCGGACGCCTGTAAGTTGAATATGCCCCTCAGCTCCGACTTCTTCGTTTCTGAAGAGCACCAGGTTCATAACTGCCTACTACAAGACTTACATAGGTGGAGGGCAGTCTTTTGGACAGGAAGCATGAGATTCTGCACAAGGACACCCGGTTCCCATGCACACTGTTTCATCACAAGCATCATCACCGCAGCGGTCGACACACTCAGCAGATTTTGCCTCTAGGGAGTTTTCAAACATTTTTCCAGAGTGGGTCACACACTTAGGAGGCTGGGACTTGGTAAGCATGTGCGGGCCCTTAAGACATTCTTCAAAATTAGTGGGCTCAGTTTTTGCTTCAGCAAAAGCACAGCTACAAATAAAAAGACTAGCAACAAGTAGTATTCCAATTCTCATAGCTTACTCCTTCACAATATATGGCCTAATTTCTGCAATAACCCTTCGGGCCTGAGTTCTAAAGGTAGTGTACTTGGTACTCAGCACGTCCACAAAGCCCTCATGATTATACAATTCTTCTTGACCAACGAGCTCGTCTTCCCCCTCTGCATTGGGCCTCACGGGCAAAAGTCCTGCCTCAACTTTCACAATGTCCGACAACTCCCAAGGCATATGAGGAAGCGCTGCTATAAAAGACTCTCTAAACGCAGTTAACTCTTCCTCTGGCACTCGTAACTTCCCTACTTCAGTTGTATGCGGGGCATAACCCGTACCAAGAGCAGTATATTGACCACGTGGTACTGCAAAAAAAAGCCGCCCTTCCTCGTTTTGCACTCCCATGGCAACTGGTTCGGGCAAAAATTTCTTCACTACCACATTATATGCCAGGCAAAACTGAGTTGACGGCATCGCCTGTGCATCTCGCACATCACGGCCCACCTGGAAAAGCCAGGGGCCAGTGGCATTGACCACCGCCTTAGCATGAATTTGCACTCTATTATCCCCTTGGCGCACGGTAACCTCAAATCCTGGTTCAAGAGCACGTACTCTTTCAGCAGAGCAGTGTTCGAACACTTTAGCCCCGCAGCTTACTGCCTTGCTGCATACCGCATCAAAAACCTCATAGGGGTCTTCCATCAGGCCATCTTTCCAAACCAAAGCACCATACGGCGCACTCAAAAGTGAAGCCATTTTTTTAGCCTCAGCCGCTGATACTACTCGCACATCAAAGCTGCGGCCTAACACATAACGCGCATATTGGCGGTACAATAAGGCCCCCATCTTAGCCAATAAAGGATGCTGCGTTCCCCTGCCGCTCAGTGGCATAAGGCAAGTAAGCGGCTTCACTGGCCCTGAGAAATCCTCTAAAATTTCAGTTTGGGCCTGCAAGGACTCTTTGATACGCGCAAAATCAAGCTGCGCCAAGTAACGAAGGCCACCATGGATAATGCGGAGCGAATTTGCGGAAGTGGCTTGGCATAAACTTTCTTTTTCGAGGAGAACCGCAGAAAACCCATTTAAGCTGGCTTCAAGCAAAACGCCTAAACCGGAAATACCGCCGCCGATAACTACAACATCAAATACTGGGGGCGTATCCATACAAAATCCGGAAAGCTGCGGTTAAAAGCAAATTACCTTGCCTAAAGTAACGCCTCGTCTAGCTGCAAACAAGGGGGCTACTCACTAAGGGCTTTCGGCCCGATTACCGCTCCCAAATCTGCAAGATTTCACCCGGCTGATGTGCAATATAGGTAGGCGTCTCCGCAGCAATTCGCCCCGCATTATACCAGCCATAGGTTACGCCAAGAGTGGCCG
>JBIKUD010000032.1:0-31148 GCA_044347745.1 Bdellovibrionota bacterium | reverse complement strand
CACCACTTTTATGACCAATTCTAGGTCTTTCGAACGGAACGCTCTGAATAATCCTCATCCTTCCAAGATGTTAAGGGTTAAGTAAGTGGCATTCGTCTCTGAGAGCTGGAAGTCATTGCGTATTGGTAAGTTGCTTATTTTACTGGAGGCAAGTTCACCAAGTCCTACACAAAATCGAAAATCTGCTGAAATTCACACCGAATTCGTGCGAAAAAAGCGATAATTTCAGCTATTTTTCAGACGCGATTCAAACTACAAGCACACTAAATTCATCTGTTTTTCGAATCAGCGCAGTATCAATTTCGAGTTGAAAAAACCTCAAAATAGCGCTGAATTAAGTCAGAATTTAAGCTGCTCGGAGCAGGCTGAGGTTCCAGCAACTACCTTAATTTACTGCGCAATTCCCTCAATTTGTGCCCTCCTTATCGCCGTCTCTCTCTGACCAAATATCAGCTACTTAGCGACACAAAATCTCAGAGAACTGGGGGGACTTTCAGGAACAGGCAGTGAATAAATTGGATATCATCTGGCGGTTATGGGCCCATAACACCTCATAACTAGACAAAGGTCCGGGGCCGTTTGTGGTGAAATAGGCTTATCGGATTTCCTTTGGATAAAAACAAAACCTGGGGTCTTCTAGGCAATTCAATCTAAGCACATACGTTTTTACACTCTGCCTTGGCACTTTTTTGGCCTGCGCCCCCGCCTACGCCGAGCAGCACAATAACGATGCTTCAGATCCAGCGATTGAGCCGATTTGCCTAGACTGTGCTCAGGATATTGGCCCCGGTGACTTTGACCCCCCTCGAAGCCAAACTCCAGGTGTCTGCGACGGAACTTGCCCCCCGCCCGCTCAAGGGACAGCGGTTAACGTGTGCGTGCCAGACATCGGGAACTCAGCCCGTCCAAAATCTGGAAAAACGTGCGAATGTGTACCAGAGGCAGAGTCCAAGTGCGATTACAATGAAACTACGAGAACTGGCACCGTAGTTTATAAATGGGCGCATTCAAACGGCGCCTACTGTAAATATGGCGCCTGCGCTGCTGGCAAAACTTGCAAAAGCACTACAGGTCCTGGCGGAGTGGCTGCTTGCGGATGCGCCTAACGCCGTCCGCTACGTCTCCGAACCCGGAATCCGCCTGCTGAATTTGCCGCGGCTCGCGAACCACCTCTACGTTCTCCACGCGGATGCAGTGTCTTGTATTTCTCAAGCAGCGCCAAAAACGGAGCTTCAATTCGCGTAACCAAGCTTGGGTCACGTTCTAAAATGGCCAAAGCTTGTGCTGCACATTCTAACGTTGATACTGATTCTGTACGCGGTTCCTTGCGTAGTTTTCCATAACGCGAAGGCTGAGCTGGGTTGAGCACCGCACGATGCAATTTGAGTAACCAGGCGTTTCGCCACCAAAGTGTTTTGGCCTGACTCCAAGTTCCGTCGAGTACAATTATTCCCTTTAAACGAATGGCCTTTTGGGTAATTTCTGGCAGCGCCGCACCGTTTTTATCGACAAACACCAGACCTGGCTGGCTTGATTCTAGCTTTGCGCTACCCAGATACAAAACGGCCCATTCCTTCGAAGTAGCCTCTTCACCAACTACTGCGGATAAATTTCGCCAGGACAAGCCCACTTTCAACATCGAACTTGGCAGGGCCGCGTGTAATAACTGAGCGGTCCCCAAAGTTTTATCGGGCTCTTGTGGATGCTGGAGTATAATAACCCGTGTGCGGGTAGGACATTCAACGATACTTTCGCACACACAAAGCGGCTGAGATTTTCCACAACGTTCGCAATTTTCTTCCATGATGCCTTTTTGCCGTTCTCGCTAATTTGTTAACTTTACGTGTGTCGCCCTGTCCATCTCACGAACTTCAACAGTCATTGATATAGGTGGGGTTGCAATTGTTTTGGGGAAATATTTCCTCAGTAAATCCATTGCCGCTTCCGCCCACTTGCGTCGCAGGCTCTCTGGCCTGCCAGACAACAAAGAAATCTGCAGATACACAAATTTGTTGTCGGAAGCCCCATTTCCAATAAAAACGTGCTCGGCCTGCCGTACCCGGCTTTTAAGCTGATCTAGTTGAATGTCGCCACTTTCAGCCAATACCGTGTGTAACTCAGCAAAAAAAGCCGAAAAATTAGGTTTATCTGGCACTTGAGGGCTTAATTCTAAGATACAATGCGGCATAACACACCCTTACATGGCGGAATTAAACAAAGCATGCTAGCTTAAGGCCAAATTAAAAACGAGTACACACTAATACGCAAAGAGAATTGCCCTGATATGTTAACTGATTCCCCGGCCCCTGCTAGCCCTACTACAACGGCAAGCGCACCCGGCCGTACCTTTCGAGAGCTTATAACTCACCCCACAATTTTAGCTGCTGTTGAGGCACTGAAGTTTGAGGCCCCCACACCTGTGCAAAGTGCAGTCATTCCTGAAGCGCTTAGCGGCAAGGATCTAATCGTTCAAGCCAAAACGGGAAGTGGCAAAACACTCGCGTTTGTACTTCCCCTACTTCAGCACCTAGAAAAATCGCAAAAGCAACGTGGCACCATTGGCCTTGTTGTCACCCCCACCCGCGAGCTTGCAACCCAAATTTGCCAGGTCATTCAGTCGGTCACTAAAGACGTAACGCCGGCTTGTATTATTGGCGGCGAGAGTATGCGTGAGCAAGAAAATGCTCTAAGCCAGGACAATCGCATCGTTGTCGGAACTCCTGGACGCATTCAAGACCTTCTACGCCAACGCATAATCTTTTTAAGAAATTGCCAGTATTTTGTACTCGATGAAGCCGACGAAATGCTTTCGATGGGCTTCCTTGAAGAAGTTCGTTCCATTCTTTCAAGGCTTCCTGACAAGCGCCAAGGGCTATTTGTAAGCGCTACCATAACGCCACGCGTTGAAATGTTGGCAAATAGTTTCCTTAATCGCCCTGATAGAATCGTGATAAACACAGAAGGCGAAGAGCATTCGCTTATTGAGCATCTTTACTTAAGCGTCAGCGGCGAGCTAACTGCTAAAGCAAATATGCTCGCTGACCTGATTGAGTCGCAGCGACCTCGCTCAGCCGTCATTTTTTGCAACACAAAATCTGACACCGAACTCGTTGAGGTGTTCTTGCGTCGCCGAGGTTTTGATGCACGCAGAATCAACTCAGACCTGACTCAGCGCGAGCGCACCTTAATTATGTCTCAAATTCGCTCTGGCGATTTGCGAATTCTCATTGCAACGGACATCGCTGCCCGAGGTATTGATATAGAGCATATCGATCTCGTGGTTAATTATAGCATTCCCGTTGAGTCTGAGGTGTACATTCACCGCACGGGACGCACCGGCCGCGCTGGACGCTCAGGACGTGCGGTAGCACTAGTTGGCCCCCAAGATTTCTCGGCCTTTCAATCGCTCAAACGTTTTGTTCAATTTGAGATTAAGCAAATGGAAACCCCTTCTGAAGACGATATTGTCGCAGCCCGAGTTGCACACTTTCATGAAATTGTGCGTCAAACCACCATGGAGATGCAGCCAAAAGAGCTTCTCATAGCTCGTAAACTTATTAATGACGTGGGAGGCCAAGGCGAGCCCCCAGAAGAGTTTGTTGCATTCGTCAGCAAAATGTATCGCTTAGTACTCGAGCACGCAGCCAATAAACAGAAAGCGGCGGCAGAAAAGGAGGCCTTACATTCTCAAGTGGAAGAGGGCGAAGTGCAGAACCAACAGCAGCCTTCTCAGCGTCGACCAGACCACCAAGGACGTGAGCGACAGGGCCAAGATAGACATAGATCAGACAGGCGCAACGATAGAAACGATCATCGCGGTGGTGGCGGTCGGCGGCGTTAACCGAGGAGGATAACTACATGCGTGTGCTTCTCATTCTTTGCTTAAGCTTTAGTTTGTTTGGCTGCATAGGAACACCAGAGCCAGAGGGCCCTGCTGAACGGATTGGCAAATCTATCGACGAGCTTACACGGGGAGCGCGAGAATTTGGGGCCACCTGGGACACAGCCACGAGGGCTCGCAATCGCGGTAGCGATTGGACTACCCGCGATGAAAATTCCCCCAGTAATGAAGATCCACGCGCCAATGACTGGCGCGAGCCCAGCGATAGCTGGACAAGCGACGATACAGAAACGGAGCGCCGACAACGACGCAACGACTTTGAATACTAATTAAGACTGTCTCTCGAATAGGCTAAACCACGCACATTTTCGGCAGCATGTAGCTCATCGTCCAAGGTGGCCTCTAATACCTGCTGCTGCCCTTCCTGCACAATTTTCGGAAACGCACGTCGGAGTAATATCATTTCTTTCCGGTTCTTCTGAATATAATTCTGTTGTTCGGACTGAATTACATCAAGCGCTTTCAAAGCCAGAGGATTTGCGCTCACCGCTTCCCTTAAAGCTGCAAAATATTCTACTGCCCTCTGACTGGTCATTAACCTCACTTGCAGCAAAGAATAGCGAGTTTGCACTAAGTGCATTTTGCTTTCTCCAAAAAGCAAAAAGAGCCAACGATTGCTTGGGTTTATTCCGAAAAAATGTGCAAGCCGATTTCTCCACGTGGTGCTGGTATCAAATGAAAGATCTTTTTTCGCACTGCGATGCGGCAGTTCAGGATACTCAATACGGTCGAGTTGCTGATTCAATTGTCCATGGAACGCACTCATGACTTCTTCATGCACATAGCCATGCTCAAATAAATCTTTGGTAGCCTCACGCTCGAGCATATTCCCAGCCATTTTAAAACTGCGTAAGAGCTCATCATAATTTTGTTCGCTGGTAAGCACTAAAAGACAATAACGTTCCTCTTCAACAAGTTTTCTTTCCATGGCTTCAACCACCCCCTTGGGAAAGGTGCCTTTTGCAAATTGGGCAAGCTTTTTCTTGCGTGTATTCGCCGCAATTAGACGTCCTTGTGCCGCATACAACTCTTCAATGCGAGCAGGTCTGTGAAGGTTTAAATAAAGAAGCAATGGTTTTATGGTCAGTCCATTTACGAGCAAGGTAAATAGAAAACAGGCTATCGTTAAGGCAATTAACAGCCCGCGCAATTCATAATCAAGCGGGAGCGAATAGGCCAAAACGAGCGGAATCACACCTCTCAGTCCGCCCCAATTAAGCACATGCTGCCATGATAAGGGAATTTTTGGCTCATATTTAAAAAATGGCAGCCGATTGCATAATCCGCACACGGTATACACCGAGACTGCTCGACCAATAAGCACTGCCACAATTGCTGCAGGCCATAATACAAAACTAGAAGTTAGCTCTGAAAACTCGACGCTATAACTTGAACAGAAAAACACCAAGGAAAGTGCAATTAAAGAGACCAATTCCCAAAAATGCTCAAAGGCAGCTTCTTGATGATGATCAAATAAGGGCACGGCGAAGTTGCCAAATACAACCCCAAAGCTCACTGTGGCGATAACTCCAGAGAGCCCCGCAAAATGTTCGGCCGAAACAAAGGAGAACAATGCCAGCGAAGTCGCAAGTAAATTTGTGGCAAGCAAGTTTCTGCGCACATTTGCCACAATATATGAAGTAAGCAACCCCAATACGCCGCCGAACACAATACTGCTTAGGAAAACCCACAAAAACGTGAGCACATTCTGAAATAATACATTAGAGCTAAAGCTCGTTGAGCCAAGCACCACGGCAGCTACAACTTTAAACACAATAACCGAGGTGGCGTCGTTGAGCATGCTTTCACCATCGGCTACTAATCCTAAACGCCGCGGAGCTCCCAACTGCTTAAAAAGCGCGATAACCGCAATTGGATCGGTTGATGAAATTATGGCACCAAAAAGTAATGCATTTGGAAGCGACATATCGCTCAGCAACACGAGCGTCAGCGTCACCACACCAACTGAGATAAGCAGTCCAAATGTCGCTAAGGCTGAGATAGTGTGGAACTGCAGTCGAAAGTGATGAATGCTGATGTGATACGCAGACTCAAAAAGTAGTAATGGCAGAAGAACAAAATAAATAAAATCTGGCGACAAAGAGAGCGGAAAATGAAGCCCCGTTACTCCGTGTAATGCCTGAGCACAAAAACCTGCCAAAATCAGCAATGCGGTATACGGGAGGCTGCTCCAACGTTTCGATATAATTTGTAATATGCAAATAAGAACTAAGAAAAACACTCCAGCAAATACGTTGTGGAGCACAAGAGAATGGTCCATGGCTAAAAGCTCAAATACACATTCACCAAAATAAGCGTGAATGCCAGTTTTGGGGTGTAGGACCCCAACGGCATTCCAACCCAGCTGGTGCTTCTTAAGCAAGTCTGAGCGCCAAAAAACTCTGTAACTACAATAAACTACTCAAGATTAACCAAAAAGTGGGTGTTTGTTATACTCCGATACCGCCAACCCCCTCGGTTTCTTTAAACAAGGGGCGCGGGCTTTTGCCCGACTCTTATCACTAAGGGCATCCAGAACCGGAAATATTCTCTACCAAAATTTCAGTGCCATCACCCTGACGCAAAAAGGAAGCGAATTCAGAACCGCTGCAATGCCGCACCCGGATAAAGGCCGAAACGCAGGCCCCGGCAACACAGGAGGGATCATAAGAGAAATAGATTTTGGTATTACGCGCCAATATAAATGTTGAAAGCACCGCCTTTGCATTTACGTCGGTAATCTCTCCCGGCAGATTTTGAGTGTATAAAGGCACATTTGCAAAGGTCACATCGGGTTCAACTAATGAAGCCTCTAGAGCCGTCCGGGCGTTTTTAATTGAAGTAGTCACCACCTGATACATGGCCTTCGTGCGGTAATTATCGAAGGAAGCAATTGAAATGCCGCTCAACACGCCAATAATGGCGATTACAGTTAACAACTCAATAAGCGTAAAGCCGCGTTGATTATTTTTAAAATCTGCTCTCATAAAACTTCTCGAGGATGTACATAATTACATGGCAGAAATCTGTGGCGACCACAGATGAGGCTCACAAACACCCTTTTAGAGTATGCCTTGGGGGGTTTGGGGCGCAAGCTAAGATTTCGAGATCAGCCGAGCAAAGCGAGCTTAAAGCGCCTTTTTAAATGACCGAGTAAGTCATGTACGGGAACTGCTATCGTCAATTTCTGCAATTTGTAGCTGTAAACTCGCTTTGTCGCGATTCCCAGACCTCTTTCGCCACAAAAACACTATAACCTTGCTCAAGGGTGCCGGTTTCCAAAACTTGGCAGTATTTTCCTTCTGCAAGCAGCAGCGAGACAAACGGACTAGAATTTGGCCATAAAATGGTCTTTGGATTAAAAAGGGTTATGTAATCCCTCCAGCTGCGTCCGCCTTGATCGGCAACAAGATACTTCTCAAACGCTTCTTTCGAATTAACGTTGGTGCGTCCATCAAGCACCACCGGATGCTCCAACTCACCACGCGCATCGCTGTAGCGATACATCACATAACCACCACGCCCAAAATCATTCAAAATTGGATGTGGAAGCTGCTTGTCGAGCATAAAATCTAAGGCATCAACCGGCACAATCTCACGGTTAAGCGGCTGGCGCCAAACCGATACGCCGTACACAATCGCAATACACACACATAAAAAACCAAGGCCCTCGTGAGGCGTTTTCGCAATCAACTCTCTTAGTTTCTGAATTGCTTCGGCCAAATTACCTAGTTTTGAGGGGATTCCTTCTTCTTTGCGCCAAATATCTGCAATCAAAGCCACCAATACTATGCATGCAAAGGGCAAAAATTTTACCACTGCGAGGCCTGCAGCAGTCAGCGATAGTCCCAAGAATAACCTGGGGAACGGCACACTTCGGGGACTAAAATGCAAGAAGAGCAACAAGGCCGCACTGAGCACAACAAGGAATGCTGTAGAATACTGCATCAGCGTAGCTGGCTGAAACTCAGCGATTGCTCGAAGCTGAAATGGATGCCCCGACTTACTCGCAAGTGTCAGCCACTCGCCACCAAAATACGGAGTGAACAAACTTCCCAAAAACGCAACTAAGCCTGTAATAACCAGTGTCTTAAGCTGTCCCGGCTTATAGACCCAACACAAAACACCAAAGAGACCTATGGCAGCAGTAAGGTGAGTATTAGCCCAGGCGGCCATTAAAAAAGCAAGAAACAGCAAAGCGCGTTTTTTGAGCCCTTCACGATGAATCTGCTCAGAGACCCAAAGGAGACTCGCAAAATAAATCCACACCAGCACCTGGGGTCTCAGAGTAAAATGGTTAAAACAAGCTGCAGTTGCCCATGCGCCGAGCAAGGCACCCAAAAACCAGTCTTTCGCAATCTTGGCGCAGACATAACTAAGGGTAAAAGATAAAGCAATTCCAAAGCACAATTTGAGGGTGATTAGACCTTGAATTCCGAAACGAGCGTCAGTCCAGGCGAATACTATTTCTGGCGCCCAGGAGTAGGCGCGCCAAAACTGTCCCCGGCCAAAATAATTCCAGTGGTCTTGATGCGGAATTTGGCCATGAGCCAGCATCCACTTCCCCACTGTTAAATGCCACCACAAATCGGGATCAACAATCGGGCCGCAGATATACACACCTACGGCTAACACAAAACAAAACCACAATGCTGCTTTCATTTACGAAGCGTCTTTTCAATACGCGACGCCACCGGCCCAACTTCAGCCACAAAAGGAGACCCTACGACCGCTTCGTAAGAATCTATATAGTGACGCGCAATTTTCACACGATGATCATCGGTAAAATGAGGGATCTGCCCTTCCCCTTTATATCCCTGCTGCAAAAGCCACTGACGGGTGGGTTCTTTATCAAGCATTTCAGGAGCTTGTCCTGTCTCTATGGCAGTTGGATAGCTCAAGGCGCGCCAATAGCGCGAGGAATCTAGGGTGTGAATCTCATCCACCAGAGTTAATTTACCCTGATACAGTCCAAACTCGTACTTAGTGTCCACTAATATAAGACCACGGCCGGCAGCTTGCTTCTGGCCCAGCGCAAAAAGCGCCAAAGACACCTCGCAAACTTTTTTCCATAGAGTGTCAGCAACCAGCCCCTGAGCCAAAATGTCTGCCTCAGATATAGGCATATCATGCGAGCCCTTTGCCGCTTTCGTTGAAGGAGTAATTAGGGGAGCCGGTAACTTTTCGCTTGCCCTCAGTCCCGGAGGAAGTCTCACCCCAGAGATTGCTCGCCCCGCTTCATAATCACGCCAGGCACTACCGGTGAGATAGGCGCGCACCACAACTTCAACGGGCAACATTTCGCAGCTGCGCACGACCATCACGTTTGGATCAGGCACCTCAATAATGTGATTCGCAACAATATCGGACGAAAGCTTGAACCAGTGGTGCGCCATTTGGGTCAGCACCTGCCCCTTAAAAGGAATACTGGTCACGACTACGTCAAAACAGCTCAATCTATCGGAGGCGATAAGGTAGCGAACATCTCCCTTGGTATAGTTATCTCTTACTTTGCCAATATATTGGCTGCCAAGAAACGGAAATTGAGTTGAGGTGAGCACATGCGGAAGTTGTGCACGAATATGGTCGTCTGTAATCATACGCCGCTACCCTAAAATTATCTGCGCAGGCTGAAAGCATGCCACGAATTGAGGCCACAGGCTACCACTAAGGCTGTTTTGCGTTCGCCTGAGATGCGGGCTTACGAGATTTTTTGCCTTTGCGTTTTGAGCCACTTTTTTTGGATTTCCCCAATCCAATGCTTTCTAAATTCACTTTCGCCACCTGAGAAGGCCTGAGTGGAACATTATACACATTGGGGGACTTTCGAGCATTACGTGCCAGCCTAAGGACTTCGCGAGCATCAGCCGTGGTCCAGTTACCAGTCTCAAAGTAGCTTCGCAGACTAAGAGCAACGCCCAAGTTATTTAATATAGCTGCATATAAATCGACGCTCACCACATCCTTTGCTCGCACAAAGCGCTTTGCACGCTGGAATGCATCAATTGCACATTCCATAATTGCAGGATTATAGGTTGCCCCCGACAAAAGCTCTTTCAGATATAAATTACCGAGCCAAAACCAAGGTAAAGCTCGGTGAAACGATGCCGACCAAGGAGCAACTAAAGACCCGGCATCACGCAAAAGAGTTTCTGCGTGCCCAAATTGTGTGCTGCCGGGCTCAGCGTCATACAGTTCGTCAGCCGCGAATATCATAGCAAGAAATGCTGACGTTTCATTACGAGGCTCATAGGAAATCCCAATCGCTGGAACGGACTGAACCAGCGTAAGATCTGGCACCGACTGCAGACGAGCAACAAGAGGTGCCCCGTTTAAAGACATATTTGCTCGAGCAGCAAATGAAACGGTAAGCCAACGAAAATTACCGCTAATAAGCACAGCACCTTCCTGGGCACGTACCCAGTTTGCCACGGCCTGCTCATCTTTAAACTTGGCCCGAAGCCTTCGAGATCGTGCGGCCCCCTCATGCGACAGAGAGAGATCAAGTCGATTGCGTAATTTAAACCCGGCAATTCCCTGCGTATCTCCTTCAAGCTCCGAAACAAAAACTCGATGGGAACCTAAGGCCAGAAGCACATAGGGTTGAGACATAAAGTAGATTGCCAGCCCAAGCAAAATTCCAAGTGCCACAATAAAAAAAGGAATACGCTGTCCGAAGAGCCGAATGCGCCAAAGCAGCACCGCTACCAGCGGTAAGCAAACTAATTGTACGGTGCTTAAGTCCCAGGAAAACATAACTCCACTTGGGCGAATCTTCGTTGCCTTGCTGTATCTAAATGAGGCGATGCCTTATCTGTACTCGCTACGGCATGAGTTTAATCTTGGCAACAGCAGCATGGAAAGAGCTTTGCTCAATGTTAAAAAATTTTGTCTTCTAGAAACGAAAGGAGATCGAGGCTGCTTCTCGGATCAATAAGCTCCTCAAGCTCATCCCAACTTAGGGTCACATACCGTACGCCGGCGGCAGGTAATAAGGTTGGCAAGAATCGCTGACGCTCTTCTTCATTTGGATCTATGGCCCTCTCAAAGCCGGAGAAGAACTCAATAACCATTTTAGGCGAGTCCTGATGGTCAACGATGGTAAAAAGACATTTTGTACCCTGAGCCCAAAGGCGAAGCTTTCCCGCCGCATCTTCTACCTGGTTTGGTAACTCCCCCCCGCACACTGCAAGTACACTCATATGGGGGATTACGCGCTCACGGCCAAAAAATCCCGAGAGTAAGCGGTACAGTTGGGCCTCTTGTACATCAATAAAAATCATACTTACTAAAAATTGTTAGCGTTGCATCTCCTTGAGGGTTTTGGGGTTCTCGCCTCACCATTATCGCATGAGACACCCGCCCCTCACAAAGATAAAGTCCAGCATTTCGCACTCTTCCCATCATGAGAGCCAATATTGTACAGGCTGAATTTTTATGTGTTATACTGACCCAGGTTAGTTTCAAATTATTGTAGGGCCAGGCCATCTCCCGAAATATCTAGAACTTTTATGTCAATTCTTGAAATTCGCATTTATCCCGACCCAATTCTCAAGAATGTCGCCCAGGCAGTTAGTCTTTTTGATCTCGAGTTAAAAACCCTGGTTGAATCGATGTTTGAAACAATGTATGCCGCTCGCGGCATTGGGCTTGCAGCACCCCAAATTGGCGTATCAAAGCGTATTGTGGTGATCGATATTTCTGAGGATGGCGACGAAAGACACGTTTTTATCAACCCTAAAATTCTGAAAGCCGAGGGCCAAGTCAGCGGAGAAGAAGGCTGTTTGAGTATTCCTGATTTTCGAGAAAGAGTAGCACGTTATGAAAGAGTTCAGGTGCAAGCTCAAGATGTGAACGGAAACTCTTTTACTCTTGATACTGAAGGGCTGCTTGCTATTTGTCTACAGCATGAGATTGATCATCTCGATGGAATACTTTTTGTCGATCGGTTGAGTCGCCTGAAAAGAGAAATTTTTAAACGTTGGCTTAAGAAGCAAACTGCGTGAGCACACCCATTTCAATCGTCTTTTTTGGCACACCCATTTTTGCAGCAACCTGCCTCGAAGCGTTGTTGAACAATAGTGACTACCAAGTAAAACTTGTGGTGACTCAACCAGATCGTCCTGCCGGTAGAGGGAAAAAATTAACAGCGAGTCCAGTAAAGGAGTGCGCTCTGAAGTCTAAAATTCCGGTATTGCAGCCAACCTCAGTACGCAAAGAACTCGAAACATTTCTTCCTCAACTAAACGAATACGGCCCCTTCGATGTGGGCGTTGTGGTGGCATTTGGTCAGATTTTACCGCAGGCCCTTCTTAGTTTGCCGCGCGTCGGCTGCATAAATGTGCACGGTTCCATTTTGCCCCGCTGGCGCGGCGCGGCTCCCATTCAACGCGCCATCATGAGTGGAGATACTGAAACAGGAATTGGGCTTATGCAGATGGAGGCTGGACTCGATACCGGCCCCGTCTTTACTGAAGCCAGAACTACGATAGAGCCTCACGATACCTTTGGTTCTTTACATGACAAACTTGCATATTCTGGCGCGACACTCTTACGAAATAACTTAAAAGCGATAGTGCACGGCACTCTGAGCAGCTCTCCTCAAACAGCCGAAGGAGTCACCTATGCTGAAAAAATTCGCAATGAAGAGGCTCTCATTAATTGGCAAAAATCTGCCGAAGAAGCCAACCGACTTATTCGAGGTCTTTCACCCGTTCCCGGTGCATTCACTTACTGCAATGGCTTACGCCTTAAAATTTTTGATGCACTCTCGGGGCAGGAGTCTCTACACCCCGCAGGAACCATGTATCTTTCAGGAGATCTGCTCTGTATTGCCTGCGGACAAGGCCATGTGCAATTAAAAACAGTACAGCTTGAAGGCCGAAAACGCTGTAGCGCCCAAGAATTTATCCGAGGACTTACCGCTACTCTTCCACTTCAATTACAAAACAAGCCATGAAGCCATCAATCATTGCTCCCTCAGTACTCGCTGCTCAATTTGGGACTCTTCACCAGCAAATTAGAGATGTAGAAGCCGCTGGGGCTGATTGGCTTCATGTTGATGTGATGGACGGAAGTTTTGTGCCGCCAATTACTTTCGGAACCAACATGGTCAAGTGCGCTCGAAAAGCATCAACTTTATTTTTGGACGTGCACTTAATGATTGTAAATCCAGAGAAGCACTTTGAAGACTTTAAGAATGCAGGCGCAGATCGCATTATCGTGCATCAGGAGACCTGCCCAAATCTTAGAGACACCCTTTCTCTTCTAAAAAAAACTGGACTAAAAGCTGGGGTGGCTATAAATCCTGAAACACCAGCGCACACTCTTATCCCCTTTCTTGACGCAATAGATTTGGCGCTCGTAATGACCGTGACTCCTGGCTGGGGAGGGCAAGCATTTCGTCATGAATGTCTTCCCAAAATTAAAGAAATCCACGGCGTCATTATGTCCAAAGGGCTGTCTACCCACTTAGAAGTTGATGGCGGAATTAACTCCGAAACCGCCAGACTGTGTCGTGCAGCCGGGGCTAATGTGTTTGTGGCGGGCACTTCGATTTTTGGAGCTGCCGATTTGACTGCTGCGGTGCAGACGCTGCGCCATGCCACCACCTAAGCACCTAAAATTACTTACAAATCTTAGTTTCCACCTTACCCTTTCCGATTTGGCCAAAAGGTTTTACGATAAAGTTCAATCTGCCGTCTAATACGATGCGTATATGCGACACCTCATTCCCTTCATCTTGATACTTGGCTTGCTGTTACCTGGCTGCAAAGGTAGCTCAAAAGTGAGCGCCAATTTTAATGGCGGAACCACTGGCGGGAGCGTGACTGCTAAAATCATAAATGGAGTGGAAGTTGATACCGTCGCTTCCCCGCAAATTGTAGCTGTAAACATGTACGGGGCTGATGGAAGCGTAAGCCTCTGCTCCGCTACCTCAATTGCACCCGAGTACTTTTTGTCAGCAGCACATTGTTTTCCTGATGGCACGCTTGCTACTTCAGTAACGATTGCAGGCCAAGAGTATTTTGCAAAATCAGTAACTCGTCACCCAGATTTTTTTGAATCCGCTGAAGTGAGCGCCTTTTTTAATGACGTTGCCGTAGTGCACGTGCCAGGAGTTAACGTTCCAGCCTTGGCAATACTTGCCTCGCAGCCAGTACCCGAGAACAGCACCGTATTTACCTATGGCTACGGCCTAGATGAAAACGGTAATGCAGGGGTGCTTAAAAACGGGCCGGTGCAAATTCTTTTCAGCACTGAAAATCATCTTTTTTCGAGCGTGTTTGATGGCTCAAATGTAGACCCGTGTAATGGAGATTCTGGCGGACCTGCGGTGCTTGGTTTTACCGATGTAAATGGGGTATTCGCCGTAGGCATTACCGGGATTGTCTCTTCCGGAACTGTTGTAGGCTGCGAAAAGGGCGACACGACTCTCTTTACAAACTTACAGAATCCCGGCGTGTCCGAGTTTATTCGCGCGCAAGTGCCTGGAGTTGTCTTTAATTAGGCAACACATAACTTCGAAGCTACGCCCAAGTTCGCTCATGCCAAAACAACCAAACTCCCACCTTTGGCTCGTAGAATCCTTGACCGAGGATCCTAGTTTCCTAAGAAAAAAGATGTTCGGCTGTGAGGCTATCTATCTTCATGGCTTACTGAGTTTAGTACTCGCCGACTCAGCAGAGCCTTGGAACGGTTTGCTTATCCCAACCGAGCGGCAAAACCACAATTCACTTATCAAGAAATATCCCAGCCTCAGCCCCCATCCGGTGCTTGGCAAATGGCTTTATGTATCGGCAGAAAACGATAATTTTGAAAAACAGGCGGCAGCACTCGTTTCAGAAATTAACGAAGGTAGTCAACTAATCGGGGTACTGCCATCACCCCGACCTAAATCAAAAAAGAATAAGACCCGCAAAAAATAGACCCTACCCTCTTTATGCCTCGATTTTCAGGGCAATGGGCAAGGCTCTTGCCAAGAAGCTCGCGCGAATGGAGAATCTTGAGAAATTGATTTAAATCGCGGTGGACGGAACTTTTTTTATGAATGACCCACGTTATACCAAACTAGCCTCGCTCTTAGTACGTTACTCAACGGCGCTCAAAAAGGGTGAGCGCGTCTTAATTGATGCCGCTGAAATTCCAGATGAATTTATTGTTGAGCTCATGCGAGCCGTTCGAGCAGCAAAGGCTTATCCGTATGTTGTACTTCGTCATCCACGCATCTCCCGCGAGACTATGTTAGGCACTGACTCTAAGCACGCGTCAGTTATTAGAGATGTAGAGCTCTTTCAAATGAAAAAGATGGATGCGTACATTGCGCTTCGCGGCGCGTCAAATGTGAATGAATCGGCCGATGTACCCGCTCCCTTACTTAAAGCATATTCAAAAACAATGATGCCGGTACTGAATTATCGAGTAAACAAAACTCGCTGGTGCGTCTTACGCTGGCCAACCCCAAGCATGGCGCAGTCGGCTGGCATGAGCACCGAAGCGTTTGAAAACTTCTACTTCGATGTCTGCACCATGAACTATGCGGCGATGGCCCGCGCCATGCGGCCTCTGCAAAAGCTCATGCAGAAGACCAGCACGGTGCGAATTGTAAGCCCCGGAACAGATTTGTCTTTTAGTATTAAAAATATTCCAGCCATTTGTTGCCGAGGCGACTTTAATATACCCGACGGCGAAGTATTTACCGCCCCAGTAAAAGACTCAGTAAATGGCTGCATTTCTTATAACGCACCATCCGTGTACCAAAGCGTACGGTATGAAAATGTCAGGCTTGTATTTAAACAGGGTAAAATCGTTGAAGCCACCTGCAATGACTCTAAGCGCCTGAATCAAATATTAAACACTGATGCAGGGGCACGGTATGTAGGTGAGTTTGCCATTGGATTTAATCCCCACATTTTAGACCCCATGGGAGACATTTTGTTTGATGAGAAAATTGCAGGGTCGCTGCACTTTACTCCCGGTCAAGCATATGAAATGGCCGACAATGGCAACCGATCTGCGGTGCATTGGGATTTAGTCTTAATTCAAAGGCCAGAATGGGGCGGAGGAGAAATTTATTTTGACGACAAATGTATTCGTCGAAATGGTCTCTTTACCCTTCCTGAGCTTAAGGGTCTAAATCCAAAAGCATTACTCAAAGCATGAATCGAAATGTAGTTCCCCTTCGCTCTAAGTTCCCCAATATGGGAGTAAATATTTTTACTGCCATGAATCAAGTGGCAGCTGAATTTTCTGCAATTAACTTGGCGCAAGGTTTTCCCAACTTTGATTGCCCTCAGCGCCTGCAAGAGCTTTTATGCGAAGCGGTGCGGGGTCAAAAAAATCAGTATGCCCCCATGCCAGGACTGCCTGAGCTTCGGCGTGCCATTTCCGAAAAGATTAAGTTCTTACATGGGCACGGGTACGACCCAGATCTTGAGGTTACGGTCACACCAGGAGGTCATGCAGCCTTAATGTCCGCCGCCACTGCGGTACTGCATCCTGGCGATGAAGTCATTATTTTCGATCCCAGCTTTGATTGTTTTGCACCCATAGTAAAACTTTCAGGTGCTGTCCCCGTCTTCGTGAAGCTTACATTCCCTGACTATTCAATTGACTGGAATGTGGTACGGCAGAAAATTACTCCTCGCACCCGTCTTATTTGGTTAAATTCACCGCATAATCCAACTGGGGCCACGCTCTCTGCAGACGATTTGTCTACGCTTGCTGACATAGTGCGAGACACCTCAATTCTCATTTTAAGTGACGAAGTTTACGAACATATTATTTTTGACGATAGGCAACACCAAAGCATCTGCCGACATCCAGAACTGAGAGAAAGAGCTTTTGCCATTTTTTCTTTTGGCAAGGTATATCATGCCACTGGCTGGAAAGTGGGCTATTGCGTAGCGCCGCGCCCACTCATGCAAGAGTTTCGCGCGGTGTATCAAATGATTCAATTTACGGTAAATCATCCAGCACAGTGGGCCCTGGCACAGTTTTTATCGGACCGCTCACACTATCTTGAATTACCTGCCTTTTACCAGAAAAAGCGCGACTTCTTTCTTGCACAGCTTGCAAGCTCAGCTTTTGAATTTACTCCTGCACAAGGCAGTTATTTTCAGTGCCTGCGCTACAAAAAGCGGGCTGGAGAAAAAGAAATGGAGGCAGCGCGTCGGATTGCTCGAGATGCCAAAGTGGCATCGATTCCAATTTCGGCATTCTACAGCGACGGCACCGACCATGGAGTATTACGTTTTTGTTTCGCAAAAACGGAAGACGTGCTGGAGCAGGCGGCAAAGGCGCTGTGCTCAATATAGTTCGCTCACTGCTTGCTATTGCTTGGCCTACGGCCCCCGCAATATCCGCGCTTTATCAATAGATTCAAGCTGTCTTATTAAATTCAGAAAAATTCTCATCTATGCCAGCACCACCTTTTGGACAATAGGCAGCAATTAAAGGGTCAGGACTAAACGACAACACAAATTCATTGATTTAAAGGTGAAGATTTTAATAATTGGGTCTGAATAAAGTGATTTTACTTGCTCTCTCGCTTGATAAACAAATGTGCTTTTGCAATTTTCATGGGGCGACGATTGCACTGCTGATGGAAAACAGGCCGACACTAAAAATATAGTTGGCACCTGTTGCACATTCACAAAAACTCAGAAATGCAAACCGAAAAATGCCTTCCCACCAACGGTTGCTGAACTAATTGATCCAGTCTGGGCAGAATAGAAGTTTGATTTATGGATACTTACTGCGGTTGCATACACAGATCATGAAGTAACTCTTTTAACGCTGCATAAAATGGGGGCAAAGACTCGGGAAGCACATATTCTTCAGGTGTATGTGCTTTTCTAATTATAGGACCAAAAGAAATTGCTTTAAGACCCGCAAGTCTTCCACAAAGTACGCCGCATTCAAGCCCCGCATGAACTGCCTTCACTTCTGGTGTAGTACCAGTGACTCTTTGCAGGGCATTTGAAGCAATATGCAGCAAAGGATTATTGGAATCAGCCTCCCAGCCAGAGTAGCCGCTACTAAATACGACCTCAGCTCCAGACTCACGCAAGTCAAGGGCAGCGTTATCTTGAAAATCTTCAACCGCTCCATTTCTTGATGACCGCGACATACATTGAAGGGCAAGGCCATCTTCTCTGGTACTCACCACCGCGACATTGTTACTCGTCTGGACAAGTCCCGGAATTGCGTTGGACCACTCAAAGACGCCATGCGGCACTTGTCTAATCGCATCAAGGGATCTTCGAGTTTCAGTGGGATTAAATGGAGGGGCGGCAGTGCCTCTGTCTACCTGCTGCACTTCAAATTGAACTTCACCCTCATAGCCCGATTGACGTGCAAATTTTGCGCAGGTTTCTTTATCAGCAACTTTGTTTTTTACTTTTTCGCTATCTGCAGGTGTAAGCCACAATATTACTTCAGCCTCTGCGGGAATGGCGTTACGCGCTGCGCCTGCATTAAAAGCCGAAATAGAAAGTGGCACAGTACAGCTTGTTACGAGGTCGATAAGGCAAAATATTGCATTTCCACATGGATTTTGAATTTCCATGCCGCTATGCCCACCAGGAAATCCAGATACCTTAATTTTAAGTGGCTGCATTTCACTTGTAGGAACCTCACGCTTCAAAGTCCAAACCGCTTCAAGGTCCCTTCCTCCGGCACAGCTGATATAAATTTCGCCGGGGCCGTCTTCAGAGTCCATATTAATAAGGCGACGCCCAGAAAGAAGTTTAGGGTCAAGCCCTCTCGCACCATTTAGCCCCACCTCTTCATCAACGGTAAAAAGCAATTCAAGAGGTGGATGGTTGGTAATAGAAGGGTCGTCTAATAATCCTAAGGCGGTACAAACTCCCATGCCGTTGTCAGCGCCGAGCGTGGTGCCTCTGGCTTTAAGCACTTGAGTCCCATCAACAATTGCAAGTTCAAGTCGAATTGGATCGGTTAAAAAGTTATGGCTAGATCCTGGCTCAGACTTACACACCATATCCATGTGGCCTTGCAGAATGACGGGCTCTTTACTCGCTCCAAGTCCCTTTCCAGGCACATACACCACAAGGTTTCCCACAGCGTCGCTTTGATACGCAAGACCATGCGCCACAGCAATATTTTGGATATATTGGCGCACTGCCGCTTCTTCCCCCGATTTGCGCGGAATGGCAGCAAGTTCTGCGAAACGATCCCAAATTGGCGCTGGCTCAAGGCCTGCAACAACTCGTTTATTTGCTTGAGAAGCTTCGAATGTTTTGTCAGTTGCGGTATTCAACGAATTCCTTGGTACAAATTTCAAATGAGATAAGACTATCTTTCGAATCGATTAAATTGGTTGGCAATCGCCCTACAAGTTACAGCAAAGGTGTCTCCTACAAAACAAGCAAGCTCGGCTCCCCTTTCAACAGCCCACTCAAATGTATCTACTTTTTGGCCGTTACGAGCTTCGGGGAAAGGGTTAGAGAATAACAAGGCGGCGTCTTGGTCTGGGAAATCAATTTGCTGTCCCCGATTTTCTGAGTTTTTCAACATACGCAGCCTTTTTCAGCTAACTTAAACACCTTTATGAGCGATCACAGTTAGCCCGAAACTGGTGCAAAGTCGAGGTAAAAGTGAAGTGCACCGGCACGCTGAAGCCATAGGAAAAAAGCTGTAAATTCATCCTATTAGCAGCGATATCCGGGTTAAGATAATTATTCTGAAGCAGGTGCCACAAAATAGCTGATTAGGGGTACAGGTTTTTGGTGGAGTAATACGTATGCATAAAACTGCTAGCCTCTTAGCCATCACATTGGCTTTACATACACAGGCATTTGCCGAAACTTCAGACCCAGCTTTGCAATTTGAACAGATGCTCAGCGCACCTGCCTCCTCGGCTGTTGTCCCTGGTCAATCCTTACTTTGCGGAGCCTCCCAAAAAATTCAGCCGGGTAATATTCTTCATTCCTTTGAATTTAAGGAGACAGCTGTCACAACTGCGGGTACTAAAGAGGGCTGTGAACAAAAAGCTGAAGATAAAAAACTACTCTATAATCTTTGCGTCAAACACCTTGAATGGTTTCATCAAGTGCCGCGTAATATCAAAGAATTACTTTCAAAGGCACAAAGCTCTTGTGAAGCTAAAGTTGCTAGTCAAACCACCTTTAGCTGTGCCCCTGGTATCTCCGTAAACGGGGAGCGTTGCGACGAAAGGCGCACCAGTTATAGCTACCACTGTCAGCCTTATAAGGACGTCACCTGCGATCTTAATGAAGCCGAGGAAATGAGGATTTCGCTAAAATCTGAAGGCAAAGCCACCTGTGAGGAAGTGCGTGCTACCCACTCGGAAAGCGTAACCTGGTGGCTTAATGTACGGTGCGAATTTATCGCCGATATTCATTATCACTACAAAGGCGAGTACGGCTGTACGGCTTGCCCGACTAACTAATTTGCAAGGCTCGAACGTTGGACAGGGATTTACTCCGCCGAATCCAAACCTTCAGGGCTAAATGACGACAAGGTGCCGTTATCCCAAAGCACGGTAACCAAAAGCGCAATGTCTTTCTGCTCAACCGTGCTGGCGGTAGTTTCTTGGCGGATCGATTTCACTGTGCCAATGGCACCGGGGCGATCTTTACGTTTAACGCGGTCATTTTCGCGAAGGCGTTTGAGAGTCATATTTAGCTCACTATTGAAAATGAATTAACAGATTGGCGGTTAGCGCAAATCTTTATAACAAAGTATGCGTCCTCAAAGCCTAGTCCGCAATGCATGTACTTACTTAAAGAGATGCATAAAAGAGGGCAAAAAGTGCTCATATTTTTAACCATGTACCGGCACTGACCTGCATTAAATTACAGATGTAATAACAGCTAGTTAGCTCTACCTCACCCAAGTACTGCAATTCAATCAAACTATGGATGATTAAGTGCTGCGCATTTTAGGACGATCTACATAGTGAGAGGCAGCTGGCATGTTGCTCTTTAGAAAGTCGCTTTTTGCGTAGGCTGCATCTGAACTAGAGAGGCCCTTCTATGTGAGAGGGGCCATGGTTTTGCTGGTTTATTAAGAGGCAACGCGCATGGCAAAAGATACTAAGCGCACTTCCAACCTTACTTGTTCCTTCTGCGCTAAGACACAAGAGGAAGTTCGCAAACTCGTCGCTGGTCCTGGTGTATACATCTGTGACGAATGTGTAGACCTCTGTAATGATATTCTTACCGAAGAACTTGAGGCAGTTCCCGCTTACGGCAGCCGACTACAAGTACCCACACCCAAACAAATTATGGGTTCGCTCGACGAATACGTAATTGGTCAGCAGTTCGCAAAAAAAGTGTTGGCAGTAGCTGTGCACAATCATTACAAACGCATTCAGAACGCGCAGTCGGCAAAACCAAGCATAGAAATTCAAAAATCAAATATTTTGCTTATTGGCCCAACCGGAAGTGGCAAAACTTTATTGGCTCAAACTCTTGCTCGCATTCTCGATGTGCCTTTTACAATTGCTGACGCAACCAGCCTTACAGAAGCTGGCTACGTGGGTGAAGATGTAGAAAATATCATCGTTAATTTGCTCCAAGCCGCTGACTATGACGTAGAAAAGTGCCAACGTGGCATAGTCTATATCGATGAAATCGACAAAATTGCCCGCAAGAGTGACGGTCCTTCAGTTACCCGCGATGTGTCGGGCGAAGGTGTACAGCAAGCTTTACTTAAAATCTTAGAGGGTACTCGCGCAAATGTGCCGCCAAAAGGTGGCCGTAAACATCCGCAGCAAGATTTTATTCAGGTAGATACAACCAATATCCTATTTATTATTGGTGGAGCCTTTGACGGCGTTGAAAGAGTTATCAATCAGCGTGTGGGTAAAAAGGCGCTTGGTTTCGGCAATGCAGTACAGATTGAAAAGAGAGAACTGGACTCGCCGCTGCAACACTTAGAAACCGAGGACCTTTTAAAGTTCGGAATGATTCCAGAATTTATTGGACGTGTCCCGGTTATTGCTGCTTTAGATAAGCTTAATGAAGCGGCTCTCATCGATATTCTGATGAAGCCCAAAAATGCATTAGTAAAACAGTATAAACAGCTTTTGGGCATGGAAGGAGTTGAACTTACATTCTCGGATGAAGCGCTTGCTGCCATAGCTAAAAAGGCGCTGGAAAAAGGTACAGGAGCACGCGGACTACGCGCTATTCTTGAACAATGTATGCTTGAGCTTATGTATGATGTGCCAAGCAGCAGTGGAATAAAGGAAGTGGTAATCACAGCCGAAGCGGTTGAAGGCAAAGAGCCTCCAGTTATTGTGCGGCACAAAGAAGCGGTTGCCGTTTAGGCTTCACGCTACTTTCGAAAAGCAGAGCGGCACTTCTCAATAATGCCCCGAGCAAAGGTTTGGCAATCGTTTACCGTGGGAATCCAAAGGCCTTGAGGTTTTCCAATGGGGAGTGCTTGTTCAACGCACGTTGGGTCAACACCGGGCACAGCGCTGCAATCTGCCTCGATTCGTTCACTTTGACCGCGATGATCCACAATTGCGGAACTACCTCGCGCACGCGCACTTTCCCGCAGCTCAGCAGCACTATTTTGTTGACCAGGAACCACGCCGCCTCCATGACCAAGCCCAGCTTCAATATTTTTAGTTTTAATCCAATGATGGGTGAGATCCACTCCGGGTACGGCAGGACTAACAACTCGATTTACAACCGACAAACCGGCATCCTGAAGAGCCGATAAAACCGTAATAGGCTGGAGCTCCGCAGGTCGCTTACATAAATACACATCTGCCGCATCAGAATTTGCCTCATCTGCTGCTACAGCTTTTTCCATTTGCCGTTGTTGATGTGCTCGGAGAGAATCACCTATTTTACTTTGCTGGTTAAGGTCATTTCTGCTTGGCGTAACAACCATTGGCTCAGCAGTAAAGTCAAGTTGAGCTGGCACAGCTTCAGGTTGCGGAGAAACAATAGAAATGCTCGGTTTGCTTGCCTCATTTGGTTCTGCATCAATAACTTTTGACTGCTGGGCTGATTCTGCTTTTTTCTTAGCGGCGCTCTCTACATGGGCTTCAGCCTTACTCATAAGCCCATCAACCATGGTGCTTACTTCAGAATGAAAAGCCTCATCAAAAGCAGGTTTCGCTCGTGTTGCCTCGGCACGCGCACGCGATTGAGATTGAAGCGCTTGGCGTTCGGCCCTGACCCTGTCAGCCAATGAAACGTGCTGGGCACGGAGCCCTGACATATCTCTATCCGCAGTTAAACCAGTAAGATCGAGCTGAGGTTTTGATGCATTAGCCTCCTGCTCTAAATTTGCTCTGCGGTTGGCCAGCGCCTCTCGTAAACGCAAGACTAAAGGATCGGATGGAAATTCAAGCGCGGCTGTTCCGTTTTCTTTGGAAGTTTTTGCTGGCGGATCAGATGGCAGTGTATTCTGCTGCTGTGCCGTAAGGGGCATAAGCGAGCAAAGGCCAAGCGACAAAGTTGCACCCACCCCTGCGCGTTCTGATGACGTGAGAGAAGTCATGTTTCCACCAATAATTTACCAAACCCTGCTGAGATCATACTTCGCCAGGAACAGGAAGCAAGACGAATACGCATGTCCGGCTAGTGATCAGCCAACACAACCCGCTCCTATTTTCTTAAAATATCCGATAGATACGGTGGAAGTATTTAGATTAATTAAAGCAAATAGAACCCAATAAACCCCTCCGACAAAAAGGCGACTTTTGATTAGGCGTTTGAGGTGCCCTATAATTACGGGGTTACCCTAGGTTTGAGGTACCCCCATTATGTCTCCCGATTCATCTTCACCATTAGCTGGCCGCGTTGACTCTGCACTTAAGTCGATAACAGCACTCGATACGTCATCATCACCCACACCACACGCACAATTCGCTATTATTTCCGACCCTGCCCGCTCCGAGACTAGTTACGGAGTATTCAGGCTGCCACGAATCCCCATTCTTGATGAAGCACGGAACGGCGCGTCCCTAAATACCGAAGGGCTGTTTGGAGAAGCATTTCAGTGCTTAGAAACTGCAAAAGGATGGACCAGAGTAAAGCTGCTTACTAATGGCGAAGAAGGTTGGATAGACGTACCTTTTGTGAAGATGACAGCCGAGGAACTTGCGGCGCATTCGACTCGCGGTAGCAACCTTCTACGTAATAGACTCATTACAGTTGATGATGGCCAATTTGGCGCAACACTTACCCTAGGTGCAAGCATTCCAACCATAGATCCAAAAAGTGGCGTTTTTAGGATAGGCTCACATGAATTTCATGTTGAGGGCGCTCCGGATCTTCTCGACAAGCCTCTCCACACTCGAAAAGAGTTTGTCCGTGCAGCACTTACGTTTGTGGGCACAGGTTATGCTTGGGGTGGAAGAAGCGTCGTGAGCGGCGCCGATTGCTCAGGCCTCTGCGTAACTGCCGGGCGCTTTATTGGACTTGAATTACCTCATAGCGCAAATAAAACTTGGAAAACACTTTCAGCGGTATCAGGAATTGAAGAGGCCAAATCTGGTGATCTCTTGTTTTATGGAAGACCCGAGGCCCCCGAACGGGCAAGTCACGTTGGAATTCTCTTAAAATATAAAAACGGGCATAATTTCATGTTGCATGCTTCGGGCGAGGTGAGGATTAATCCGCTCTCACCAAACCTGAGCTATAACCACGAAAGCCCCCTGGTATTCCGCGGTATTGGTCGAATTCTTTAAGGCAGGTTGCAGGAGAGAATCGATTAGAGGTCCTTCTTGGCCGCTTCGATAAAATACGCAAAACGCTGAAAATTCAACTGTAGTTTCATATCTAACTCGCGCTCAAGAAACGGCACATCATCAGGGCCTACTGAGTAGCGGTTAAACATATCTGGATCGGCTTTGGCATCAACGTCAAATTGATCGCGAAAGGTCTCGACCTTAAATGCTTCAAGCTCCACCAGATCAACAAGCTCTTCGGTTTGACCATCAACAACCGTTAAGACGTGGACTACTTCGTACTTCTTTTTCATACCAAAACTACTTTAACTTTACCGCTCGCCAATTCTGTATAACAGACCAACACAGGCTACTTTTGAGGCCCGATACCTTAACATTTGCCGAAATTTGCATCAAATCTGTTGGTTTTGAGGCAGAAGGTAGACTAAAAATTCTCGATTACCAGAGCCCCCAAGTATCGGGGAATCCACCATTTTTTCAACTTTGAGTCCATGTCTGCCGGCCCACGAACAGAATTCATCACATATTTTCTGGTGGGCTGCTGGGTCGGTAATAACAGCTCCTGGTGGCAACTCAGCTTTTGAGGCCTCGTATTGAGGCTTCAACAGAGCAACTATTTGCGCGTGTGGCGCCAGCCACCCACACACAGCCGGCAATATTTTTTGCAGTGAAACAAGCGAAACATCTACCACTGCAAACTGTGGCCGTTCAGGTAAAGAGTCAATTTTCTGAGCACTCTGGCCCTCCATCGCAACAACCCGCGAATCGTTGCGGAGTTTCCAGTCAAGGCAGCCTTGTGCTGAGTCTATGGCAAACACCTTTGCAGCTCCATGTTCAAGCAGCACTTGCGTAAATCCACCCGAACAAGAACCAACATCCACACACACTTTATCTTGCACAGAAATGGGGAATGCTTGAAAAGCTTGGCGCAGTTTCTGAGTGCCACGCCCCACATCTCGCTGGGGGTCTCGCAAATCAAGAGCGAGCTCCGGCACAACCATTTCTCCTGGTTTGTCGTGACAAACTCCCTGAATCCACACGAGGCCCGCACGAATGAGACGCTCGGCTTCAAGAGGAGTGCCTACCAAGGAGCGAGAAACGAGCAGCTCATCAAGTCTTATTTTTTTTGATTTTTGCTTCACCATCGATATCCGCTTGCCTGATGGACACGGAAACGACCGGCCCGAATCGCAAGCTTAGCGATTCTCGATAATCACTTCAACTCGGCGGTTTCTGGTGCGACCAGCTTCGGTTTTGTTAGAAGCAATCGGTTTAGCTTCACCGAATCCGCGAGTGCTCATGCGGCCTCGACTTATTCCTTCGCGCACAAGTTGCGCGGCAACTGAGTGTGCTCGGTCTTCTGAAAGTCTTTGATTGTATTCTACCGTGCCAATTGAATCTGTGTGTCCTTCAATGGCCACATGTCTGCCCGGACTCGACTGAATTGCCGCTGCAATACTACTTGCTGCTCCACGCGCCTCTCCTGTAAGACGCGCACTTCCAAATTCAAACAGCACATCTGGAAGGTTAACCACCACCCCACGCTCAGTCACGCGCGCATCTGTTCCACGTGAACGCAGCTCTTCAATTAAGCGCCGATTCTCTTCAAGTTGTTTTTCTTGCTCGGCAAGTCTACGTTCATTCGCATCAAGTGCATTGGAGGTGTTATCAATAGAATTTCCAACTAAAGCGCCACCAAGTGCGCCAAAAGCCGAGCCGATTGCAACTCCTGCGCCAGTGCTGCCTACCTGATGTCCAATAATTGCGCCGAGCCCAGCCCCAAGACCAGCGCCGCCTAACGCACCTGTCTCACGCGCCCCAAATCGAGCATTTTCACAGGCACCAAAAGTGAGCAGCAAAAGAAGAGCTCCAACTCGAATCATCTGTGTGCGCATATATCTCACCTTCTCAAAAACCTACAAAACCCTAGTTTTGCAATCCGCGTAAATTTGTCTGAGCCTCTTCATGTTTTGGGTCAAGTCGCACTGCTTCACGAAACTCAAACGCGGCGTCGGTTTTTCTGTTAAGAGCCAAATAAACTTCACCCAAGTCATTATGATACGTTGCATTTTCTGGGCACATTCTGAGGGCCCTTCGCAGGTGAAATAGTTTGTCAGCCAATTCGGAAGAACGGCCAGCTTTTTCAGCTTCCGCGCCCGCTTGAGTACAATCTGCTGAAGGTTGTGTTTCAGTCGCCAAAGCTCCCACAGCTCCTAGTGTTTGTCCTTGGGCCGCGCTCTCACCAGAATGCGAGGAGAGAGCCTGAATTTCAGACGCTGGGGGCTCCACAATTGCTGGTTCAACTATCGCGGGGCTCTCAAATCCGGCTGACTTACTCAGGTTAGACACCGTGTCTTGGCTCTTACGGGCCAAAGGTTGCCTTGAATGAGCACTTTGTTCAGCAAATCTTCTTTGCAACTCTGAACCCGACTCTGACTGAGTTAAATTGCGCTCACTCATCGACTGACGAGTTGCAAGCGCTGCTGCAGATGGCTTCGGTAAATCTGCATACGGCTTTACCGTGTTTACCGTGTTTACCGTGCGCGCGTGTGGAAGTTGTGGCTGAGGGAGCACTCTCTCGGCTCTGCCTCCTACCCTGGTGGGGGCTGAAAAAGCAGAAGATTCAGGCCTTCGAGGCTGAACTGGCTGCGCCCGCCGCAGACTTGCGAGTGGGCCGTCTTGATGCACACGACGCAATTCTTCAATTTCTCCGCGCTGTGCTTGAATTATACGCTCATGTCTTTCAATTGCTTCGTCTTGCGTGCGAATGGTTGCTTCTTGGCCCTCAACCATATTACCTACCGCTGCGCCCGCTGCGGTTCCAGCTACAGCTCCAATAACGAGCCCAGCTCCCGCATCACCCGTAGCGCTGCCAACAATTGCACCAAGGCCGGCACCAAGCACACCGCCTGCGGCTGCTCCCATTCCTGTTGTCTCTCCCGGCTCTGTACATGCGCTTACGCTCAACGCAAACACGCACACAATTCCCAAACCCTTCAGTGAGCGATTCATAGGCTGTATCCTAGATTATTCGTACTTTTTAAGTTGACGATCGTAAAATTCTTGGCGCATCAGATCTTCGCGCTCTATCTGCTGACGCTGGCGCTGACGACGCTGAAGCTCGAGCATATCTTGCTGCTGCTGGATGCGGTCTTCTGGATCATCAGAAGTAGCTGCTCCTGCCGCTGCGCCGACTGCAACTCCCGCAACTCCGCCAGCTACCGCGCCCACTCCGGTGTTTCCGGCCGCTTCACCAATCAGAGCTCCAGTCCCGGCCCCAACTGCTCCGCCGTACACAGCTCCCGTAGTTGGGTTCGATGGAGCACAGGCAGTTAACCCGACGCCCCAGAGACAAATCAAAGACGCAGCACACAAAATTCTATTCATTTACTACTCCTTTAGAGATGAGCGATATCGGCTCGCACACCAATACAGGTCACCGGCAAAAAAACATAGCACACTAAAGCACTTAGCAGAACCTTCATAATTTTTGGGGATGAGGCTTCAAAAACAACAATAACGCGACACCAACAAAGATGGCTGAATCAGCTACGTTAAATGCCGGCCAATGATATTCTCCAATATAAAAATCGAGAAAATCGACGACCTCACCAAGCATCATCCGGTCAATTAGGTTTCCTACTGCTCCACCAATAACAAACGCAAGGGCAATTTGGGCGGCAAGAATTCCTTTGTAATCGCGCACGAGGAAATAAAGCACCAGCATTAGTGCGAGAAATGAGGTAACCCCTAAAACCACCTGCCGCATACCCTCGGGAAGACCTGAGAAAAGGCCAAAAGCGGCGCCACGGTTGTACGTCAGAATTAGATTAAAAAAATCGGGGATTACCGGCAACACCTCCCCTCGTTCAAAACGTGCAACCACAAGAGCCTTAGTATACTGGTCGAGCCAGACCACAAAGCCCATAATGGCCAGCATTATTCCAAGCCGAGAAGTGCTGAGTCCAAGATGCTTCATTATCGAGTGTCCTTAAAATTAGACTTTAGCTTTGCGGAACTGAAAATCGCATAACTTGTCCCTCAGCGTTACCGACCAAAACTTCACTGGTCTGATTAGAGAAAGCAAGCACTCGCGGTTCTTTCACATACTGCTGTTGCATAATCTCGGTATAAACCTCTTGCTTTGCAAGCCCCTCTGCCTGGCGCTCCTTTACTAGGATGATCCGTAATGTTCCGTCACGATGAATAACTGCGAACGAGTTCTCATCGCCAAGAGCTTGAATATCAAAACAATCCCCTTTTGCTAGTTCAGCTCTCAACATGCGAGCAAAACCTCGCACTTTCCAAACTTCAATAACTCCACCTTCAGTGCAGGCAAAGAGCCATCGCCCCTTGGCACTTACGTCAAGGTCTTGAAGCGCTCCTCCATTAGGTCTCGCAGCACGCTGTCGGGTTACTTTATCTGTATAACCACGTCCAGCGAAAAGATTCTCATCGTATGCACCGTTAAACACATCGGCATCATAGGGCACCCAGGCATTAAGACCACCATCCCAATCAGCACTAAAAAAAAGCCGCGCTTGAGGATGCGGGACCACGGCACTGATTGATGAACTTGCGCCGACATAGCGCTCGAAACAGCGCTGCTTATCTTTCACGTTCGTGGCACGCTGCTCGTCTCTAAAACGCCAGCGATAAACCATACCGTCAGCACCACCAATGTAGAGGCTCTCGCCGTTATTAGAAAAACGAAGACTTAATATTCGGGTTGGAATGCGGCTTGAGAGCACAGCCTCCGTTGAGAGTAGTAAATTACCCCCCACCTTCTGAATAGAAACCTTGCCTTCTACCGCTAGGGCCAAAAACTCACCTTGAAAAAAAGCTGCAACGTCGGGAGCTGGTTGGATCTGAATGGAGGCCGCAACTTGGTCCTGTTTGTTAATTGAACTGAGCTGCCCGCCGCGCCTCAAAGCAAGAATAAGCGACTTATCGCCCCCTGCACTTAATGCAATAATTTCAGATAGATACGCCCTAGACGCAGGCTCAAAGTGAGACGTACCTAGACTTTCAGGCTGGTTAATGCCAGACTTACCAGAGGTGGCCACTTTGGAAGAGGTCACCGCTGGCTCTCGCCCCGCGCCTTCCAGCGCGTTTTGAGGAGGGTCACCCAACGCAGTTAATCTTTGCGCTGCGGATTTATGTTCACGCATTGTGCTCTGCTCATTTTTTCCAGAAATGGTAGGCGACAGTAATGGGACATCCGAAGAGTTTGTTTGCGCAAAAAGACTGCGGGTTGATAGTAAGAGAAAAAGCGAAAACAAAAGTGTTAATCCAAACAAATCTCGTAGGTTAGGCTGGCAGCTTTTAGAACGAAGCTTCGGCGCTGCTTGGCTACGAATTATTTGAGAAGTGCACCCAGTCCTTTTTTTCAAAGCTTCGACCCCGTCGCCAAGAACTGCGTTCGCTCCATGGGAGGCAACCAGCGGCCTATTTTTTCTCAGCCTAACTTCGGTTGGGTTGCGTGTTGAGAAGCTGGCAGTACCCATTGAGGATCTGCTCATAGAGGACTTTAAGACTCCTAGTGATTCCATTAATTTAATTGTTCAGATTTTATGTCTGACTTTTATAAGTTTTTTATATCAGAGGTTTCGGAATTGTGCGCAAGACGCGAGTGTTCCATGCCTCATTTTTATTAGAGTGAATAAATGCAAGACGAGACTAATACAACCGCTTCAAACGAACAACTTGAAGGTACCGCAAGTGCTGCTGGCACCGCACAACACGTCTATTATGAAGTAAGTAACGACCTGTTGGCTAAACCAACGGCACTTTGTGATGTGCTTGAGGCCGAAGGCGCACCAAGCTCAGTTATTTTCTGTGGATCGCCATCAGATGCCGATCTTGTTGATGTGATGCTCAAAAAGCGTGGCATCTCCTCACGCAAACTTGTTGGTCATGTACCTCCAGCAAAGACCAGCTCAACCATGAAAGCGGCTCGCGATGGTCAATTGTGCGCTGTTGTCGTAACCGATGTTGCTGCCCAGAATATTGAGGTTGAAGAAATTGAGTTAGTTATTAACTACTCAATTCCGAGCGACCCTGAAGTGTACATTCATCGCACAGGGCGTAGCGGTTTGGGCGGAAAGCGTCACACCGTTATGAGCTTGGTCAGCCCTCTTGATATCGGCAATTTTCATTACATCAAAAAGTTTGTTGATGCGCCTTTTACCAAAGCCGAAATTCCAACAAAAGAGGACATGGCTGGAGTTAAATTTAAGGCGCTCTGCACTCAAGCTGAACGCCAAGCCCTGCAGAACGACCCCTCGTTGGCAGCTTTAGCTCAGCAGCTTGTGGACAGCACACAGCGTGATGCCGTGCTTTGTTACCTATTGCACAATACATTGAACGTGCTTCCAAACATGAAGCAAAACAATGAGCGTGAGCAAACACGCGGCGAGTCGTTCGACGAAGAGCGTCAGAGCCGAGATAATGGAGGAGACCGCGGTGGCCGCGATCGCCGAGATGGTCGTGGTGGACGCGGAGGCCGAGGCGGCCGTGACCGTGGCGACAGAGATTTTAATCGCG
>JBIKUD010000010.1:0-91975 GCA_044347745.1 Bdellovibrionota bacterium | reverse complement strand
AGGGTGGCGAAGTGCTCTATTCTTTCAGGCAGGAATTTTATTCTCTAAGTTTTTACCTGCAACAAATTATGTATCGCCTGGAAGATTCAGTTCCGGCGACAGGCGGAATTATTTTTCTATTTGATTCAGATATCCCTGAACTTTATGAGGCCCATCCACAATTACGGTTTAAGGAAATTTCACGTTCTGAGACAGATCTCATTCGTTTTGGTCGCAAATTAGTAGTGCTAGAGATTGAAAATGGTGTATAGCCCATTTTTGGAATGACTATCCCTAACTTTTTATAAACCACTCGAGGCATGCTTGGGGCTCCACTCACCCCAACTTTGGGCCGTGTCAGGCAAAAAGAAAAAGGGCTAGCTTACGCTAGCCCTTTTGGTTGGCTGTGGGTCGTGTACATGGCGGACGAAGTTAGAGAGAGGTCTAGAGGTTCTTCGTCCCCTGGTTTCTGGTTGTACCGGTAAAGAGAGCAAGCCGTATGCCATTGGGCGCAATTGCTAACTCATTGAAATTTCTTATGCTGACACAAGGCGAGGGGTGACAATAATTGTTGTCACGGTGACAAATTACGCAAAATGGTCATGCGAGCCTCTTGTGCTCTGTGATCTGCGAATAATTCGTAGCGCCCCGATGCATTGCAAGCAATGAGAGATGGTCTTCGGCCTATTTTATGTCGAGTTCTCAGAGGCCCCAATAAAATACGAGACCAGCTGCAATAAGGGCATGCAGAATAGTACCAAGGAGCCCAATTAAAAAAGGTTTAAGCCCGACCGTTTTAAGGGCTTTGAGAGGCGTATTTATGCCCACTCCGGCCATGCCCAGCACAATTAAGAATTTTCCAAGTTCGAGTAAGAGGTGTTTAAGCTGGTCCGGAATAAGCGCCAAGGCGCTAAGTCCAGCTAAGAAAAAATAGGCAAAAAGGAACCACGGAAATGCCTTACGAAGTACTTGCCCGGTATTTGTAGATACTTCGGGTTTGTTCCAGCGAAGTGCTATGCCTAGAGCTAATGGCGCTATAAAACAATTTCTTACCAGTTTTACTGCAGTCGCTGTTTGTCCAGAGATTTCAGAATATAGGTAGCCAGCGCCAACTACCTGTGGGGTAGAGTGAATTGCGATACCTGCAAAAATTCCGAAACCTAAGTAAGTGGCTGAAAGTTCGTGAGCTAGTAATGGATAGATAAAGAGGGCAATAAGTCCGAGGCTGGCGATAGTAGCAACGGCATAACTTGTTTCTTCCTGTTTGGCCTTAATAAGAGGCGCAATGAGCGCGATAGCCGAGGTTCCGCAGATGGTGGTTCCAGCAGCGAGCAGCATCCCCAGGGACGGGCTTAATTTTGCGCGCTGCGAAAGCCAATAAATCAGCCCAAGGCTTAGTCCCATCGAGCCAACTATGAGGGCCAGAATAGTCCAGCCTTTTGAGGTGAGTAAACTGAGGTCGAGCCCAACTCCGAGAAAGACAACCCCCCACATCAGCAGCGGATCCGAAAGTAAAAGTCCAGGTTTTATCTTCTCGCTTGGAAGGTTGAGGGCTTGGATTGCGAGTCCAAATAGGATTGCAATTGCTGAAGCTTCAATGGGGTGTTTTCCAGCAATCTCTACAAGGGAGGATAGCCAGTTTGAAAGTCCTGCAATACCGCAGAGCAGGGCAAGTCCTGGTAATCGTGTCATAGTGTTCAAATGTGCACCTTTGATCTGGTCCCGTGCAAGCCGCAAAGATGCGCGATTGGGGTGAAGTATGCTTCTCAAGTTAGTTTGCTTGGTTTAACGTGAGTTGCACGTAAGTAAAAGCGGAGGTTAAATTGGATTTTGTTCTTGTCGCCATTATTTTAGGTATAGTCGAGGGCTTGACCGAATTTCTTCCCATTTCAAGCACTGGACATTTGGTGCTTGTTGGAGAGCTTTTGCAATTTGAAGGCCCCAAGGCGGCGACTTTTGAAGTCTTTATTCAATTGGGCGCTATTTTGGCCGTCCTTGTTTTGTATCGAGAGCGTTTTCAGAACCTTTTGAGATTTAATTCATCTGAACCTTTTTCGGGTTTGAATGGAATAAAAAAAATTGCCGTCGCCAGCCTCCCGGTACTGGTAGTTGGATTTTTAGCTCGCGATTTTATTAAGGCTCATTTTTTTAGTTCCCAAAGTGTGGCCTACGCGCTCATCGTGGGCGGAATTATTATGTGTATAGTAGAGCGGTTGAATCGAAGCTCAACAGTCAACAGCCTTGAGCAGTTGAGTATTCGTACCTGTTTTATTATTGGTCTTTTTCAGTGTTGCTCGCTTTGGTCGGGTATCTCTCGATCAGGAAGCACTATGGTGGGCAGCTTGCTTTTTGGGGTACAAAGAAAAACCGCGGCTGAATTTTCCTTTTTAATTGCAGTTCCGGTCATGTGTGCTGCAACAACCTATGATCTACTTAAAAGTCTCACTTTTCTAAGCATGCAGGATATTCCCCTTTTTGCGCTCGGTTTTGTGACTGCCTTTCTCAGCGCCTTTATAGCTATTCGAGCTTTTATTGGGCTTTTGCAGCATTGGACGCTGGTGCCGTTTGGAATTTATCGCGTAGGGCTAGGTCTATTGGTGCTGTTCCTTCATTAAGCTATTGTTCGTTATTTTATAAACGAGCTTATAGCCCCAAAAGGCGATCAAGCATTATGGCACAAGCAGAGCGCACTGAAAGGTGATTGTAGGGAGTGGGGCCTTTAATGGGCTCAAGAAAAAAATCAGCCCGATTGAGTAAAGCTTCCGACATGCCCCAGCCAGTTCCAAGCATCAAGAGGTATGAATCATTCGATTGGACTAGGGATGTTTGAAATTCTGAAAACGTAATGCGTTTGCCACCATCGCGGGCGGATGTGGCAACTAACTTTGGGAGGCGACCAGTGCGTTGGTCAATTTTTTGAATGGCTTCATCCAAATCGCTTACAATTTCAACATACTCCAGTGCTTCTTTTCGGTTTGGGTTATAGGTTGCTCCATAGCCCTCTTCCCAGTGTTGTTTCAGGGCCCGAGCTAATTTTCGAATAGTGGGAGCTGGATGCGAAATAAAAAGGTTCCGCGCTCCATAGGTGCGGCATGAACGAGCTATATCCGGCACATCAATCATAGTGAGTGAGGCGGTAATAAGCTTTTGTTGCTTATCTACCATTTGGTCATGCAACAAAATGACGCTGATATCTATATTACACATTGTTTTTATGCTCCAGAAGATCGGGGCGTACAGTAAGGGTGCGTTTTTTTGACTCAGCCTGACGCCATTCTTGAATTCGCTTATGGTTTCCTGAAAGCAGCACTTCAGGAACTTTTTGGCCCATAAATTCAGGGGGGCGGGTGTATTGGGGGGCTTCTAATAAGGGTTCAGTAAAAGACTCATGGGCTGTTGATTCGGTGTTGCCAAGCACTTCAGGTAGTAGCCTCGTTGAGGCCTCAATCAGAACCATAGCTGGCACTTCTCCGCCCATAAGGACATAGTCTCCGATTGATATTTGCTCGTCGATGCAAAGATCAATGACGCGCTGATCGACTCCCTCGTAACGCCCGCACACAAGAATAAGCTCTGAAAGTTTGGATACGGACTGAGCCTTTTTTTGATTGAAACGAGCTCCTGTGGGGGTAAGCAGTAAAACTTTCGCATCAGGTAATTTCAGTTTTGCGGCGGCAATGGCGGCATACAAGGGCTCGGGGCGCATCAACATGCCAGCGCCTCCACCATAGGGGCTGTCGTCGACACTAAAGTGGGGGGCAGAAGCAAAATCTCGAATATCGGTTACTTGAATGGAAAGTAGCCCACGTTCTTGGGCTTTGCCAATAAGACTTGAGCTTGTGAAGCCTGAGAAAATTTCTGGAAATATAGTGAGAATTTCAATTTTCATTTTTTGAAATGAGGTCCGTACTATAAAAGTCCGGTGATGCACTTCTCCTACAAAAACTAACCCCCGCAGGCCTTTATCAGAACTGCAGGGGTTCGTATCAGTAAAAGAGCTATGGCTTTTACTTTTTCTTCGCAGCTTTTTTAGGTGCTGCTTTCTTCTCGCCCTTTGCGCGAGCTTTACGAGCCTTGCGGGCAGCTTGTAATTTCTTTAGCTGATGATCTTCGCGGCCTTCGACAAATCCAGGGATAGCACGGCGGATGAGATCGCGGACCACCGAAGTTAACTGAGCACCATTCTCGATCCAATAACGCACGCGGTCTTCTTTAAAAGTGAGACGAACAGGGGTTACCATTGGATTAAATGTTCCAACAACTTCAAGGAATCGCCCATCTCTCTTTTTGCCTTTAGGAGCAGCAACAATACGATAATGAGGGGCGGCCTTAACGCCATGGCGAGCTAAACGAAGAGTGACTGACACGATGTATCTCCTTGATTAAAAGCAGGGCTCGTTTATAGCAGAGTTCTCTTAAATATCAAAGGATGGTGCCTATTGCTTCTACGAGACTGTAAATCGCCTCATAAATGAGAGTCTAGGTGAGAAGAGGGTTTGATAAATACCTAGTAATTTTAGCATCTTACTTGCGCTTACTCACAGCGACCTCCTTGGGCACAGGCTAGTAGCGGCACCCTGTATTCTGCCGATCACGAATTGCTGTTAATCTATACTTCCTCCCGAAGTCCTCCGTGTAAAGTTAAATTTTGAATTGCATCAAGCGGTGGCTAGGGCCTGCTCATATAGCTGTTCCCCGTTGAAATGCGTGCAATACGGGTTGCTTATTGGGCTTCTCTGCGACGAAATGAGATTCTGCGCTAGGTTATTGTCGTGTGGCGAGCGCAATCTTTTCCATAGGGGTTTTTTGAGATTTACGCCGAAAGACGAAAAGCGGATCTGCCCGGGATATGCTTGTTCAGGCCTCGGTCACAACAGCGCTGATCTGAGTGCCATCAAGCTCTCGTTTTGGTGGTATCAGGCTAGCGGCGAAGTAGGCCGCCCAGGCCCTTTCCTCCAAGCATCTGCATCATTCCACCCATGCCCATTTTGGAAATTTGCTGCATCATTTTCTTCATTTCAAGAAATTGCTTGAGGAGTTTGTTGACGGCTTCGACAGAGGTGCCGGAACCCTTTGCAATTCTACGCCGATGACTACCTGCAATTATCGCAGGATTTCGGCGCTCTTTGGGTGTCATTGAAAGAATGATAGCTTCAATGTGTTTCATCTCGCGCTCGATATCATCGGGGTTAACCTGCTTAACCATCTTATCCATGCCAGGTATCATAGAGGCAAGTGAGCTAACACTTCCCATGCGCTTGACCATGCGCATTTGGTTTAAAAAATCATCAAAACTAAATTCATTTTTCTTAAATTTCTTTTGAAGCTCGAGAGTCTCCTCGAGACTTACCTCTTTCGTAGCCTTCTCGATGAGGCTGAGCACATCTCCCATGCCTAAGATGCGAGAGGCAAGGCGATCAGGGTGAAAGACCTCTAAGGCATCTAGTTTCTCGCCCATGCCCACGAACTTAATGGGCTTACCAGTGACGGCACGCATCGAAAGTGCGGCGCCGCCACGAGCGTCACCATCAAGCTTTGTGAGGACTAGTCCATCAATTTCGAGAGCCTGATCAAACCCTTGAGCAATATGGACGGCTTCTTGTCCGGTCATGCAGTCAGCAACGAGCAGAATTTCGTGAGGCTGGACAATATCGGAAATTTCTTGCAGCTCATTCATCAGCTCCGCATCAATTTGCAGACGTCCGGCGGTATCTAAGATAAGGGTGTCATATCCCCGCGTCTGGGCTTCAGCCAAGGCAAGTTTGGCAATTTCTACCGGATCTTGCGAGCTGAGCGAGGGGAAAACCTCTATGGAGAGTTGTTTGCCAAGAGTTTTTAATTGTTCAATGGCCGCTGGCCTGTAAACATCAAGAGGCACAAGCAGCGGTGTGCGTTTTGCAGTTTCCTTTAGATAGCGTCCAAGTTTTCCTACGGTGGTTGTTTTTCCTGATCCTTGGAGCCCAACGAGCATAATGATAGCTGGGGGAGCGACTTTAAGATTAAGTTCAACCGATTCCCCGCCCATCATTGCAACAAGCTGCTCGTGAACCAATTTGATAATCATTTGATCTGGCGTAAGACTTTTGAGCACTTCTTCGCCAACCGCTTTTTCGGCCACTTTATCGCAAAATTCTTTGGCAACCTTAAAGTTCACATCAGCTTCAAGAAGTGCCATGCGTACTTCGCGTAGCGTCGTCTCTACGTCTTTGGCAGTCAGCACCCCGCGCCCTCGGATTTTTTTGAAGGCTGATTCTAATTTCGATTGAAGGGAGTCAAACATAAGCTTGTAAGTCGCATCGAGTTCTTCAAAGGTGGTAGCCGAAATAAGAACGGACGCTTGAAATATGTTATAGTCGGCGCTGAAGAGGGTAGCATAGTGGCGCTCTGGCGGCCAGCTTGAGGAGGAAAATTGCGGCAACGATGCACTGTGTGCACCTTTGGCTGCCATCAATTCAAAATAAGCCTAAAATCGGCGTATTAGCGTTCTTCAAGCAGCGATAGGGCAGTCCCCGAAAGTGTACCGACGGAACTTAACGCTCCTTGTGGGTCGCGTGCGATGCCAATTTTTGTGTCTCCGGCTAACTTAAGAGCCTGGTCCACATCGCGCAGCGACACTGAAGAAGCTTCCGTGTTTTGAAAGGCAACCTCTAATGCAGCAACACTATCTTTGAGCGAGCTTTTAGTTTCCTGCACAGCCCCTTTAAGAGCGTTAAGCTGCTCTTGGGCTCGAGCAACGATATCGCGAGTTTGGACTATAGCTTCTTTTGCTGAAAATTTCAGTTTGCCCAGTCCAAATGCTTCTTTTGCGCTGTCTGGCAAAATTATGTCGAGAGTTTTCGCGAAGCGTTTATCTAGTTCAATGCGCACGGGGTCTCCCTCGAGTGGCTTTTTACCATCGAGAGTTTCAGTCGCGGCGCGCTTGCGAATTTCATCGACTAGCTGATTCGCTTCTTTTTCAAGTACTTCGCGACGAGGCCCGGTTAATTTGGGGTTATCTACCTGATCCACTATGCCACTGATACTTGATACCAATTTTTCAATTTCTGCAGTGGCTTCTTCAGTCAAATTAACAACACTTATCGCTTCGTTCGCTCGTGAGCGACTTGAAGCTAACGCAAGCGAATCGCGCTTGGGCGGCGCTTGCACTTCAACTTTGTCATTAAGTTCAACTCTAGATGAGCGGAGCGCATCAGCGGCGCGTTTCAAAAACTGCGTCGATGTCGCTTTCTTAAGCACAGCTTGAGCTGTGGGTTCACGTACATCCTTGACGTCCATACTACTTACTCCTCTCCGTGGGGCATTGGCAGTTCTCTTGGGGACTGCCTGTTGGGAATTCTCGCAAGGGAGAAGTCCCGTACTCTCACAGATCCACACGAGTATAGTATCGGTAGATTCTGGCGAGACTTAAGCCCTTGTGAAATTAAATGCTTGTAATTTAAGTATCTAATATTATTGGCTTATTGCCTGGTGCTTAGGGAGGGCATGGGAGTTAATGCGTAAAATCTTCTCTTGAGTTGCCGCTTTGGAATGGCGAAGCATCGCTGCCACGAATAAAGCCGGCGCTGGGTGAGGAAATTTCCAAATAGTCTGCTGCTCGTCCAATTACTTCAATTTTTGTCCCAATTCGATGCTGGGCAATGGCTGGAGACTGTGGATCGGGAGACTTATAAACAGGAACTGAGTCTTCGACGAGCACCCAAATTTCAGGACTGCGGCGTCGGGAGGTTTGGCGAGAGGCTCCTTGAGGGGATGAGGACGGTGTTTGCAGGGAAGGATCTGCACTAGAGATAAAGTCTGCTCGGCCGCTACGAAGGTTGTAGCGACGGATCGCATCGGGAAGAAGTTTTTTTAATTCTTCATATCGTGTGCTGCTTGAAGGGTGAGACGATAAAAATTCTAGTGGTGCTCCGGCGTACTCTGGCTGGTCAGCTACTCGTTCCCAAAACTCAACTGCTTTGGTTGGATCGAAGCCTGCGTCAGCCATAAGAAACAGTCCGATGTGATCGGCTTCAAGTTCTTTGTCCTGTTTCTCTGGGTTGACCAGGAGCGCTTGCATGGAGAGCTTGACAGCGGCTTCAGCGATGCCAGCTATGATTGAATTTTGCCCGGTGGCCATGAGGGCTTGTTCAGTGACGGAGCCGGCAGCACCAGCCATCATTTCGCGCGCTTCGAGCGCGGGGTCGGCATTGGTGTGGCCCGCAAGCACGTGACCAATTTCATGCGCAAGAATGGCGGCGAGTTCATGATCATCTTGCACGTCGTTAATAATGCCGCTCCAGACAAAAATGTAGTTTCCGCGAGTGGCAGCGGCGTTTTTAAAGCTGTCGTCGGCAAACACATGGACGTGCCATGGATCTTGATGGGAGTTGTTTTGTTCAGTGAGGCGATAGACGAGCTCTCTTACGCGGTTGACGCGCACATCGTTGCGGTCGAGGGGATATTGTTCAGCGAGCATGGAAAGTACTTCGTGTCCATATTGTTCATCGACCTCGTTTAGTTGCGCGGCGGTGGGAATGGTGCCTGGGGGAACGGGAACGCGGGTATTGGAGCAGGAGCAGAGAGAGAGGAGGACTAATGCGAGAACGAGAGTGATAGGCGAGCGCATGAGGGGCCTCGGAATTACTTAAGGAAGCGGAACGGGGAAGAAGCGCAGGGCGTAGCGTAGGTAGCTAAGAGGACGGCGATTGCAGGTGATGAGGATCGATTCTGGACGTGGAATGACGCTGAAGCAGTTCCAGCGATCCGCGCCGAGGGCGATGAGCGAGCGTTCGACATCGGGGCCGGGGGTGGAGGAGGGCAGTTCGAGAACTTTGTATTCGATGGAGAAGAGTTTGTCGACTTCGGAGGTTGCGGCGTTTTGGAGTTCTTTGGCGGTGGGGGCGATGGTGCCAGTGACACTTTCGTGGAGGTCTTTGACAGAGCGCATCAGGGTGTCGACGGTGTCGGAGTTGGTGCGAGAGGAGTCGCAGGAGGCGAGAAGGAGAAGAGCGATAAGAAGAGAGGTGGCTTTCATGGCAGGTAGTCTACCTCAACAGAGCTCCCCCTGTCGCCCACCTACTCTTAGAGACTTTGTGATTCTTTAAGCATTTTAAAGTATACTCATCTAATTGTCTGATATTGCAGCATAATTTACCCCGCCACAAATCTGCCTACCCCATACGCAACTTTTACCAAAATCTCGCGAATAGGGAGTATGGGATACCATCCACGCATAGAGACTAGAACATTAGCGACACTCCAGACGACACGTTGTCGTAACTCTGAACTTTGGTTCATAAACAACCACTCACTCGAGTTATCAATACTCGGCTACGCAGCGAAGTTTGCAGAGCGATACAACGTGAAGCTCTATGCGTTAGCGATAGAGGGAAATCATATACACGGTCCCGCACTTTTTCCCGAGGCGAATCGAGCTCATTTTATGCGTGATTTGAACTCCTGTGTTGCTCGTGCTGTTGCGCGACATACAAAGGAATATCCAGGGGGAAGGCTTTGGGGCCGACGTTACTCATGCGAATATTTGCCGGGGGCAGAGGATGTTGAAAGATATTTTTTCTATACGGTGCTTCAGCCAGTCCAGGATGGTTTAGTCGAAAAGATTTCTGATTATCCTGGATACAATTGTTTCCACGATGCTGTCCACGGAATTAAACGCAAATTTAAAGTGATGCGCTGGGCCGAGTTCAATGCCGCGCGTAGGTTTAATCCCGCAGTGTCTCCCAAAGATTACGAAGACTGGGTATCTCTTGAATATGCGCGTCTTCCCGGGTTTGAGGATATGGAGGCGGGGGAGTATTCAAAGTATATGCACGAGAAACTCGAGGACTATCGTCAGCAGATCTTAGAGGAGCGCCGCAAAGCAGGGTTGGGGTTTTTGGGGAAGACTGCGATGTTGCAGCTGCGACGCGGTTGTAGGCCGGTTAGCTCTAAAGTTTCAGATATCAACAGCGATCGTCCCCGGGTACTTGCCAAGTGCCCGGTGAGAAGGAAGCAAACGGAAGATTGGTACTTCGGGGTGTTTTTCGATTATAGCGAGGCGTCGGAACGGTACAGGTCTGGGGAGGCGGATGTGGAATTTCCGGAGGGTACTTACAAGCCATATCTAGCAGTGGCTTGTGGGAGGGATGATCCGCTGGCTGCTTAGAGTTGGGGATGGTTGGATTTGAAGTGGAGGAGAGGGCCGGTGGGCCCTCTTTTGTTATTTGGCGTGAAAATGAGCAAATTTGGGTGGCAGGGGGTGCGAAGGGGAGTGGAAGTGGTTGTGGGTGGTTGCTGAAAGGACCAGTTTTCCGGAGTAAAATGGCGAAAATCTCATAGTCTCTGAGAAGAGGGGTGGGCTTTGGGGGCGGGAATCTACAAATCTCTGAGAGTGGGGGATAGGGAGTTCATTTTGGGGGAGCGGTGTAGTAGAGTGCCGACGGATGGTGAATGTGTAATGAAGATTCCGGCGCATTTTAAGTTGGTGTATTCAGCGGCTGAAATTGCGGATGCCTGCCGTAAACTCGGTCAGGCTATAACGCCATGGGCCGAAACAGTCAGCGCCAGCTCGGGACAAGATTTAATCGCTGTTCCCATTTTGCGAGGTGGGCTCTTTTTCTTCGCTGACCTCGTACGCGCCATTCAAACTTCCGTTGAAGTCGCGCCGCTACAAACCTCGTTCTATGAAGAGGGTCAGAATAATATTCTTCGCTCGGACGGCGGCAGTCTTCCCGTCTCTGTATCGCACTTTCACAATCGCTCCGTGCTGTTAGTTGATGATATTTGCGATTCGGGTCAGACACTCAGCGCCCTACGTCCGCATCTTCTATCCGCAGGTGCACGAGAAGTGCGAGCGGCGGTGCTTGTGCGGCGACTTCCCTCAGCCTTGCTCTCTTTTCAACCCGAATGGACCGGTTTTGACTATCACGGCTCAGAATGGTTTGTCGGGTACGGAATGGAGGATTCTGGCCGCTGGCGCAATCTTCCCGATGTGTACGCAATTCCTCCGGCAGCTTAGACCGTATGGCTGATTCGGTAGCTCCCCGCACAGTAGCTTCCCATTCGCAATCTCAGCGTGCGGAAGCCGCTCCACAAATAAATTACGCCCTTGAATTGGTGGATATCGGCAAGAAGTTTCAGCGGCAAACGCTCAAAGCTGGTTATACCACCATCAAGTCGTCGCTCCTTCGCTTGTTTTCTCAGGGTGAAGGAGTTCGAGAATCGGAAGTTACTCATGCAATTTCCAATTTGACCATTCGAATTCCACAAGGCGCATCTGTGGGCATTATTGGACGTAATGGATCGGGAAAATCAACTCTACTAAAACTCATCTCGGGCATTTATAAACCAGATCATGGTCGCATAACCGTCCACGGACGTGTGGCCGCACTGATTGAGTTAGGCGCTGGTTTTCACCCCGACTTTTCAGGTCGTGAAAATCTGTTTCTTGGCGGCGTTATTCATGGACTGACTAAAGCCCAGATCGAAGCGAGACTTCCAGATATTGTAAAATTTGCTGAACTTGAAAAAGTCATCGACGATCCGGTACGCACCTACTCTTCCGGCATGTTTATGCGTCTTGGGTTTTCCTTGGCAATTCACACAGACCCTGATGTGCTTATTGTTGATGAGGTCCTTGCAGTTGGCGATGCGGCCTTTGTGAGCAAATGCAAAGAGCGCATTACCGAGCTTCGAAGGAAAGGAAAAACGTTATTGTTGGTCTCCCATGATCTTGAAGCGGTGGAACGCTGGTGTGATGAGGTAGTGTGGCTGCATAGTGGCGTAGTGCGTGATCGAGGTGAACCACGTCGAGTAATTGACCACTACCGCCAGTTTATTGAAAAGGGCGAGGAATTTGAGCTTACACAAGACTCTCAAATCAAAAATACACAAGCCAATGCCCAAGACTTAGGCCAGGCAGTAGAAAATGCTGCTTCGACCCGTTGGGGGAGTAGAGAAATTGAAATTACTGCGGTGCGCATGCTTGATAGGCAACAGCACCCACGTTTACTTTTCCACGAAGCCGATGGTGTGATTGTAGAAATTGATTATCGTATGAACGAAGCAACCTCGGATGTTGTATTCGGGGTGGGGCTGCACCGCACTGACGGCTTGTTGGTTCATGGGACAAATACCGATATCGAGAAATTGTCGATTTCTCAGCTTAAAACAAAAGGCACGGTGCAGTTTATTGTAGAGCGCCTGGGGCTGCTCGAGGGTAATTATTCTGTTGACGTGGCTGCGCATCGCCAAGACGGCTACCCTTATGATTATCATAAAGGCGCAATTAAATTTGCGGTACGTTCCCCATTAAAGCAAGTGGGAGTAAGCGCCCTTACCCATGAGTGGCGAATCGACGGCGTTCGTCTCGAAGAGAGGGCATAGGTATGTTGGAGAATCTCCGAGCCTTGTTTCGTTACCGAGCACTGGTGAGCGCACTGGTGACCCGCCACGTATCGATGCGTTACCGGGGATCCATGCTTGGGTTCTTATGGTCCATGCTTAACCCGCTTTGTTTAATGCTCGTCTATTCACTTGTGTTCCAGTACTACATTCGATTTACCGCTGTTGAAAATTATGCCCTATTTGTTTTCTGTGGACTTTTACCTTGGACCTGGTTTGCAAGTGGTTTAAGTGAAGGAACCTCGTCTATCGTCGCCAGCGGTCATTTGATTACCAAATCAATGTTTCCGGCGCATATTTTGCCCGTAGTGGCCGTTTGCACGACCATGATAAATTTTTTGCTCTCATTGCCCATTTTACTGCTCTTTATACTTTTTGCTGGATTGCCACTTAATTGGACTCTGGTGGCAGTACCTTTTGTCATTCTTATACAAGGGGTGTTTCTTTCGGGGCTAGTTCTTGGCTTGGCTACTCTGAATGTGCGATTTCGTGACGTCCAGCACGTTATCGCGAACGTCTTAACCCTGCTTTTCTTCCTGTGTCCAGTTGTGTACCCAGCCAGCACCGTGCCCGCCCAGTGGCAGTTCACGATGCAGTTAAATCCATTAGCGCTTTTTATTCAAAGTTATCAGCAACTCCTACTAAATGGAGTGCTTCCGCCGATTTGGCAGATTGGCTATTTAACGCTTTGGGCCATCGGCGCATTGGCTCTTGGAAATATCTTGTATAATCGCTACCATGAGACCTTCGCCGAGTTGTTATAGCGGCGGACAGTATGGCCCTCGTTCGAGCGTAGCTAGAAGTCAATTTTAAAATTAAAATTTGGCGCGAGGCTATGCCCGAAATTTTAAAATTGCGTAACGAAATCTAAAATCAGATACAGGTGTTGCCCGGTGGAAATGCATCAGTTAGTGCATACATTAAGTTATGGAGATGCAATCTCGGGGGAGGTGCTCGCTCTGCAGCGCTGTTTGCAAGAATTAGGATTGCAAAGTGAAATTTTTGCTATTCACACACATCCCAAATATAAGGGGCGCACTCGAAGTTATCTTGAACTGTCTCCTCAATTCTCAGGATCAGTGATTCTTCATTACTCTTTGGGCTCGCCACTCAATTCTCTGTACCGATCCCTAACTCAGGCCCGCAGAATTCTTATTCACCACAATCTCACTCCCGCTTCTTGGTTTGCTTCAATAAATCCTCGAATTTTTCGAGATATTGAACAGGGAAGACATGAATTTCCTGAACTGCTTGGATTGACTGATGTAAGACTTGCTGACTCGCGTTTTAATGTCGCAGAGATTGAGGCTCTTGGATATTCAGCTGAAATTCTCGAATTGCCGATTGATTCAGACAAATGGTCGGTTGCAGAGAATCCCGGAATTATGCAGCTTTTAAAGGGAGACCCCAAGCTGCATCTATTGCATGTTGGCCGTTTGGCGCCGAATAAGTGTATTGAAGACATTATTAAGGTTTTTTACTACCTGCATAAATTTATAGAGCCGCAATCAAAACTTTGGTTAGTTGGCATAGATATAGATACTGAAGTGTATTCGTTTGCGCTGAAACGCTTAGTGCACGAACTTGGCTTAGACGAAGCCGTGACTTTTACCGGACAAAGAGATGACGGTGAGTTGAAAGCGTTTTACTGCGCTGCCTCAGCCTATATTTGCATGAGTGAGCACGAGGGGTTTTGTCTTCCCGTCATTGAAGCCATGCATTTTGGTCTGCCGGTAGTGGCGTTTGCTTCGAGTGCATTACCAGACACCGTAGGTACGGGCGGCATATTAGTGTCAGAGAAAAAGCACCCTGAAATTGCCGAGATTATAGCCAAGATCTCGCGCCCGGGGACGCTCAGAGAATCATTAATGTCTGCAGGTAAGCAAAGAGTTGCTGAATTATCTTTGTCGAAATTCAAAAAAAGAGTCTCCGAGCTATTCGGCGCGGGACACAACTCTGTGCTGAGCGCACACAATGGGTAGGTGCAGTGTGCAAGCAGAGGCAGGCCAAGAGCAATTTCAAATTAACTCAGGCGAAGTTTCGGAAGCTCAGCACTGTGGCGCCTCCAAGAAGGGGACCCAGCATATGAGTGCGCCTAAAACTCAGGCTTGTATTGGGTTAGACACAAGCGCCTTGGATCCGCAATTTAAAGGGCATGCCCAGCGGGGAATCGGCCGTTATGTATTCGAGCTCAACCGGTACTTAACTGCACACCCAACCTCCCAAATTGCAGTCAAATCTTTTGATCAAGCAACCCTCCGTAGCCCCAGTCTTGCTTCGCGTTGTATCGACCTTCTCCCCGCAGGCCGGCGCACACTTTCCCAGCAAATGCTCTATCCATTGCGCTTAAATCGTGGCCCTTTTGCAGAGTTTGACGTGGTGCATTTTCCAGCGCACATGGATGCACCGGCCTGGAGCCCCAAAAAATATATTTTGACAGTGCTCGACCTTATTCCCTTGGTACTTGAAGATCTCTACAAGGCCGACAAACCTAGCTGGCGATTTCATTTTGCACGTTTTTTGGAAAAGCGGGCTATCCAGAATGCCTCGCTTATTTTGGCCATTAGTCATCACACTGCTCGTGACGTTGCAAAATACCTTGCGGTTCCTCCTGAAAGGATCGTGGTCACGCATCTTGGAATTGATGATTCCTTCTATGCGGCTCGAGTGACAGAGTCTGAAGGCGTTGTCCGTGCTCGGTATGCCATTCCGCCGCAGCGCCCAATTGTGCTTTATGTTGGCGGCATTGATCAGCGTAAAAACGTGAAGGGACTTCTGACCGGATTTTCGAAAGCCTCAAGGCGTGCTCGCGAGGCTCGGCAGGTATTACCATTGTTGGTAATGGCTGGAGGGATCCAGAAAGATGCCCATTACCCAGGACTCTTACAATTAGCCAAAGAACTTGAGATTGAAGACTCAGTTTGTCTGCCTGGCTATGTGCCTGAAGCAGATCTCATGCAGTTGTATGCGTTAAGTTCAGTTTTTTTCTTTCCTAGTCTCTACGAAGGATTCGGGTTTCCACCTCTTGAAGCCATGGCGGCGGGCATTCCCGTTTTAAGTTCTCAAACCTCTTGTATGCCAGAAGTGCTCGGAGATGCAGCAGTTTTATATGACCCCTTGGACGATGAGCGCGCCGGGCTCGAACTCTACCAGCTATTGTACACCCCAGAACACGCCAGTCGATTTCGTGCACTTGGGCCTAAGCAAGCTCGGCAATTTACCTGGAGTAATACCGGTGAGCAAACTTTGCGTGCCTATGAACGTCTTCTTGGGGAGCGCTCGTGAGGCCCATGGTTGTGGCTAAAAGTGAGCCTGCATCCAGAGTAGTGCCTCAATCAACTTTTGCTGCCTCATCGGGGAACGTGTGGGCCCCGATACTGATATTGCTTGTGGCCTTTGTAGTACGTCTCGATTTTCTGTTTGCGAATGCTTTTGTCATTGATGCCGACGAGGCCATCGTCGGTCTTATGGCTCAGCATATTGTGCAAGGTGAACCAGTTCCCACATTTTATTATGGACAGCACTATATGGGCAGTTTTGAGTCCATATGTGCGGCAATTCTCTTTAAGGTTTTTGGCCCATCAAGCTGGGCCCTAAAGACCGTACCACTCTTTTTTTCCCTCATTTGGGTAGGCCTTGTCTTTCGCCTCGGATGCCTTCTCAAAGATTTTTCTCTCGGAATCTTAATGGCTTTGCCGCTCGCAGTATCTCCTCAGATGCTTACCATTTGGAGCGGTATGGCGCGTGGTGGATACAGCGAGATTTTGTGTTTGGGAACTTGGGCGCTGATAATTGCAATTCAGTGGGCACGGCAGTCACGTAAGACAATTTTTCCACTGCTACAGCTCTCGTTTGTGCTTGGTTTTGGCTTTTGGGTTAACAACCAAATTGTTTTTTTTATACTGCCCCTATTCTTATTTGTAATAGCCACTTTGCTTCGCGACTGGACTCTTCCATGGGCAGGTCGCCTACGTCGTTTTGCTCTTTATGCTGCGGTGGGGGTTTTAGCCTTTTTGATTGGAGGCCTTCCATTTTGGCTATATAACGTGCGCCTCGGATTTCCATCCTTTGGCATCGCGTCCACGGTTTCCTTGGAAGAAGCCACACAGCATTTTTTTAATCTGCTTACCGTGTCGGCACCAATACTTGGTGGAGCAAGACGGCAGTGGCAATTTACCGATGTATGGACTGGGTCAAGCCTGCTGCTCGCAGTAATTGGAGCCTCCTGCCTACTCGCAATACTTGCTCATCGTGCACGAGAGATATTGAGGTGTCTCGGAGGACATTTTGATTACAATTTCCCGGCAGAGTTACTGCTGGGGCTGCTTGCAACAATCGTTCTAGTTTTTTCTCTAAGCTCTTTTGGCACATTAACAGAATCACCCCGATATTTATTGCCCCTCTATGTTCCGTATGCATTTTTACTAGCCTTTGGCACCCAGTTGTTCGTGCAGTATTTTGGCCGCCTTGGGTTTGTTCCATTTTTGCTGGTGCTCTGCATACACCTCGCTTCTAATTATGCGGGTGGACGGGCACTTCCAGGCGAGCCCTTTGTGGCAAAGGGTGAGCGGGTTTCAAAGAATCATGATGAATTAAACTCGTGGTTACTTGCTCAACAGATTCCTTTGGTCAGAACTAATTATTGGATTGGATATCGCTTGGCTTTTGAAACGCAAGAGAAGGTTCGATTTGTTCAATTCCGTGAGCCTTATTCTCCACGCATTCCGCGTTATGAGGCGGAGCTAACAACTGCTGAGAAAGATTTTCTGCCGCTTGTGTTAGTGCCTGCGCAGGCCGAAGTGGTGAAGCTTGCGCTCTTGCGGCAGGGAATTCAGTTTCAGGAGCATCTACTCTCACGATATGTGGTGCTTTTTAATCTCGCCCCCTCACAGACACAGTTACGTCCGTATCAGGGCGAGATGTTTGTGAAGACCTCAGAACTGGGCACGGCAACAGACGGAGCTATTGACGGGAATTTAAACACGCGCTGGGGCTCGGCGCGCCCGCAGAAAGACGGCATGTTCTTTCGAGTAGAATTTCCGAGTCATCCAAAATTACGGGCCTTTACCTATGATTTAGGGAACTTCGTGCATGATCAGCCATTGGATTTGCAAGTGGAGGTTATTTCCGCTTCCGGAGTTCGTAGAAAATTACTTGGCCCCGGAGAATACGAGGCTTTACGTTTTGTGCGCGACCGAGAAACGAGTATGACCTTTTATTTTGAGCCTCAGGAAACTATCGCAATTGAATTGAAGTTATTGCGAGGTCGCGAAGTATTTGATTGGTCGATTGCCGAATTCAGAGCCTTTCAATGAAGAAACTACTCAAAATTTTTTTGGCCTTGCTCATTTGCGGTGCACTTTTTTGGCTGGTTGATTTTTCTGAGCTAGCAGCAGCGCTGAGTTTACTTACGTGGCAAAGTTTTACCTACCTAATGCTGATTTCTGTGTTGCTGGTGTACATCAGCGCTCTTAAATGGGGCATGTTTATTTCTGCCCTTGGTCAACCAGTGCATGCGGTAAAACTGAGTGGTTACTATTTGGTGGGCTACTTCGTGAATCTTTTGATGCCGTCATATTTGGGCGGAGATTTGGTCAGAAGTTACCTCGTGGGCAAAAAGATTGGTCAGCATGAAGCAATCGCTGCAACAGTGCTTGAGCGCCTGACAGGCCTCGGGGCCATGCTTGGATTGGCGCTTGCCTGTATGTGGAGCGTAGAGGGGCTTAGCGTAGAGATAAAAGGCGCAGTGTGCCTTATGGCCTTTGGTTTTTGTACCATCATCTTCGCCTGCCTTAGTCCGGTGCCTATACGCTTTTTGGAGCGTTTTTCTCTTACCAGTCCATTAGTAGGACATCTTAAAAAAATTCAGGGCAGCTTTATTTTAGTGAGAGGAAATCCGCAGCTTCTTTTTCAAACAATCTTGCTTTCGCTGCTTTTCCATACTTTTACCGTGGTTAATACCGTAGCCACTGGAATTGCGATTGGTTGGATAGATCCTCCGTTCTTCGATCTTTTTGTGCTTCTGCCTCTTATATTAGTTACTGCCGCAATTCCTCTTACGCCTCAAGGTATTGGAGTTCAAGAAGGCGCCTTCTATTTTTTTCTGCAACTTGCTGGAGCCTCTCCAGCACAGGCGCTTTCGGTTGCCCTAGTATTGCGGGCCAAAACCTATGTGCTGGCGCTCATCGGAGCTCTGATTTTACTGTTTCGTAAAAAGAGCCTGGAACAAAAAAGCGGATTGTGAGCATGGCAGAATGTGCTACCACCAAAAGAGTGCTCCTCAAGGAATATCAAGAGTCGTTTGCTTTTTAGCTAAAAACACTCGTTTATTTTATCTATTTATTCAATCGCTTGGGCTGTAGTAAATTTCTCAGGAATTTGTCGAAATAAAGGGACATTTGAAATCTATACTTATCAGTGTCGTAGTGCTGCTCTCTGGTTTTGCCGCCCTCTCCTGGGAAGTTCTGTGGCAACTGCATAGCGGGTTAGCGTTAGGTGTTTCAGCTTGGGGTGCTGCCTTAACGTTGGCAACTACCATGCTTGGGTTTGGTGCTGGTGCAATTTGTATTGGTAAAGCGACCAAGCAGCTTTCCGCAAAAGCTTCTTGTCTTTTTTTTGCGCTCTGTGAAGGCGTCATTGCGCTGAATGGATATTTTCTCTCAAGCTTGTTTGAAGCCGCATCATCGCTCGACACTTTGGCTTTTGCCCAAAATCCTCAAATTGCCCCGTTTATATATACTTTTTGTCAGGTTGCCATTATTGGTGTGCCAGCCTTTTTAATGGGCGCGACCTTGCCATTGTTGGGAAGACTAGCGGCAGTTTTAAAGATACAAATTTCCCTTTTGTATGGACTTAATACCTTTGGTGGAGCACTTGGCTGTCTCGGTGTCGCTTTTTGGTTAATCCCGCAGTTCGGCGTTCATCAATCAAGCTTGGTCTTGTCTGGAATAAACGCGGCCGCTGCGCTCTTGCTGACCTTATTTAGCTTTCATAAGGAAGTCACGCCAGCGCCTGTGGCAAGGCATCTGTCTGGTTCGGGAGAGCCATTAGATTCCGTCACCTTATTGCATGCTTTCTTGACGGGCTTTGTTACGCTTTCGTTAGAAGTTGCATGGTTTAGGGCATTTCGAGGTGCCTTTAGAAGTACCACAGAATCATTTGCCTTAATGTTGTGCACTGTTCTTGTAGCTCTTGCGCTTGGTGCTCGGCTTTCAGAGTCTCCATTGCTTAAAAAAGTCCCAAACGTACGTTTGCTCGTGTTGGCTGGCATTGGAATACTTGTTTCTACTCCCTTTATAGAGCGCCTCGATTCAGTCTCTCATTTGGCGCTACATCCCGTGCAGCTTACCTGGTTTGTACTTATTATGCTGGTGGTCATTGTGCCCATCACATGCCTTGGCGCTGTACTGCCGCGACTGCTGGATAAGGCAACTGCCAACTCGAGTTGGGGGCAAGTGTATAGCATTAATACCCTCGGGGCGGCTTTGGGTGGTATCACCTCAGCCTGGGTATTTTTACCCGTGCTTGGTTTTTCTTACACTGCAATAGCCTTAGCAATTTTATTGGCTGGCGCTAGTCTCGCTGCTAAAAGTCGCGAGAGTCGCATTCTGCTAGGCGTATTTCTGGTTATCGGGTTCATTTCCCTAAGGTCATTATCGGGAGTTGGCGTCACGCGGGTTGTTGGACGCCTTGGTGTGGAGCAATACTCTCTGCTTGAGTACCGAGAGACACCAGATTCAGCCATCGCTGCCATCGAATTTCCCACAGGAGAGCGTGGTCTCATAATCGACGGGTTTCACGCAGCTACTGAGTTAAAACTCGGTCACTATATGCGCTGGATGGGGCATTTGCCGATGCTTTTGCATACTGACCCAAAGCGCGCCCTGGTCATTTGTTTTGGTACCGGTCAAACAGCCGATGCGGTGCGTGCAGAGAATCCGGAGACTCTACAGATAGTGGATCTTAATGCAGCGGTGCTTCAGCTGGCCCATTGGTTTCCAAAAAATAATAACGTGCTTGAAGACCCTAGAGTGCAAACTACCGTGATGGACGGACGTGCGTTTGTACGCAGAACAGAGCGTACATTTGATGTCGTAACCTTGGAGCCCATGCCGCCAAATTTTGCTGGTGTAAATAGTTTGTACTCTAAAGAGTTTTATGAACTAGTCGCCGAAAAGTTAGACGAGGGAGGCACCATTGCGCAGTGGGTGACCTTTAGGCTTGTGTCACCGCACCTGAATGCCTCTATTGTAAAAACTTTTACGGAAGTATTTCCCAACTCGTTTTTATGGATCGATCCGCTAAGCCAAACGGGAATTGTGGTGGGTAAAAAAACAAAGGCTTCAACACAAGCTATTCAGCTTCCCGGATTTAACCGGCCTGGGATCACTCGAGATTTAACCCAATTTGAAGTTGAGGCAGCAATTGCGCTTCAAGGCGAAGCACTTAAGGCCTATGCGGCAACAGGTGCGCTTATCACCGATGACAATCAGGCGCTGGCTTTTGGTGCGCAAATTCATGAGGCACTACTCAATCCGAATATTCTTGAAGACAACTTGGCTTTGGTGCGGCAAGCTCAGAATAAAGCTCTCCAGTCCGTGCGTGATTCAGTAAAGGCACAAGGTCCCGAAGCTGAAGTTGCCTTATTGCAACTTGAAGCATTACAGCAAGAAGCTCAGCGCAAAATTGCAGCTGCTCAGAAAGATATTCAGACCATAAAGGGCTTGGCCGCGGATGCCATGGTAGCTGCTGCCTTCGCTGGTCGCATTGAGGATTTAAAAACTGCTGTTGCTTCGGGAACCTCGCCCAATCGAATTGATCCAAAATATCGAATTTCACCCTTAAGCGCAGCAGTGAGCAGGGGGCAAATTGAAGCGGCGAAGTATTTGCTTGAAGCTGGCGCAGATATTAATTTTCAAGACTCGTCGGGGTACACGGCGCTCATGCACGCTATCCTTAATAAGCAAATAACTTCAGTGCGTTTTCTTTTAGAGAAAGGTGCCGACCTTTCAATTAAGAACATAGCTCGGCAAACGGCACTTGATTTTGCACGCATGAATAAGGCGGAGGACGCCGTTAGCGAAATATTAAAACAGTGCCCAACTTGCAGTTAGCTTTTTAAACCAAAACCGTTGCGCTTCAATTGGGTAACAGGCTTCCACAAGGGGGGTAGAATACCTCTTGTTTGGGCGCTGCTATCAAAAATGTAAGACTGCTTTAAGTGTCTGACATCACACACTTTTTATCTGGTTACCCCTTAGTCCCAGCTAAAACCGCCTGACTGGCCTGAATTTTGCTCTTTTTTTAATTAAGTCAGGCACTTGTTTCATAGTCCTCTGCATAACGACAGGGGCTTACAGCAAAAAGTGGTTTAAGCGCGCCAAAGTCAAATAACTGTGCGCGCGTGGTTGTGGTGTGTGGTAGCAATTTTGAATATTTTTGTCGCAGCGTTCCTGTTGCTCTTCGTAGGCGCAACTCAGGCGTTTGGCCAGCAGCCGCCATCCTCGCCGCAATTTCAAACTGGAGCCGCCTGGCCGCGGCCCGGATACACGGGGCTCGTTTTTTCTGCGGTGGAGCGTTATCTACGCGATGCCTCTGGGGCATATAGAACTAATTCAAGTGGTGCTCCGATTGAATCAACCACTTATGGAATTGATGCCAATAGAATTTACCCAGAGTCTGCTTGTAAGCTCTATGTGTTATCCCAAGGGGGTGCTCAAACGAGTCCGCGAGTGAGTTTGTTATTTCCAAGACCAGAGCATAGTTCATTAGTTGATAGAAATATGGTGCTGGGCTGCGCGCTTGACCCTCAAATGTCGCTTGATGGGCGAACTCTTTATTTCTCTTACTTTCATGATGTTGCCGTTAAAGACTCCTTCGGTGCACCGCTGTACGGATCTGACCTTTATAAAATTGACCTTGGGCCACTTATTGATAATCCTGCTTACACAGGTGCCTTAACTCCCCAAAGGCTTACCTTCCAGCCAGCCAATAGATTTGAATCTGCCATGAATCCGACGCTCGCTAATACGACTAGCTTAGGCTGGGGCGGTAGTATTCGAATGGGGCCGGCAGAGGTAGAGACAGTTTTTGGTAAAGAGCTTTTTTATGTCAGTAACGAGAGAAAACTACAGAATTCAAATTTTCAAAGTCCTATAAATTTAAATCTGTTCCATAGCCTCATTAACCCTAATGGAACCCTTGGGGTTACCAATCAATTTAAATATTTTACGACAACATCGGTGCTGAGTCCGACCAATCTACGTGATGGAGTCGCGGTCTCGTATCAAGAACGAACTACTGACGTTCGCAAGTGGAGTATTCAATCGATTGATTCAGCAGGGCGTTGGGCACCACTACACGGATATGGGGCCTCGTCAGCTATTTCATTTCACCTTGGTGCGCTTTGTCCCAACCAGCCGAACGACGCGTCTGGCACCTCAGATGTGTGGGTATCTAATGTGTATTATGTGGGCAATAACAACGGATTTGGTGCTTTGCGTGGGGTGCGCACCATTACACAGGGACTCAATCAGAATTTTGCACTGCAAGCGGGTGTGCATGTCCCCAAACAACTAAACGAAAATAATTTGACGCAATTTGTGCGAGGCTTTGAGGACGAATCCTCAGCAATTCAAATTCCCTCGGGAAGTGGCAATTTGCAGCTTATCGGCAAATTTACAACTCCAAGTTGTGGCCTACCCGGAGAGCTTTTTGCAGCTTATTCGCCAACGTGCGCAAATCATAGGTTAGCTACTGACGACTGTAAGGCACTGTACGGAAACCAAGGACTCTACCGCTCCCATATTGTGCTGAGGCAAGGGCTTTTGGATGGAGCAGGGCAACCTCAAGAACTTGATCCCCAGGACCCAAATGTCTATCGCAAGGTGATTGAAGATTCGAGTGGACTCTATAGTCTTATTCATCCGCGAGTAATTGGGGTATCACATCAGCAGCGATTTGGCGTACCTGCTGTGGTATCTCTTCCGCCATCATCGGTTGATGGGATGCCAGTCGCAGAAGTAGGAAGTTCAGCCATTCATAATACCGATAGAACCCCACCAGAATGTATTATCCGCACGAATCCTCCAAAATTCAGCACTCGAACATTAACTGACCCAGTTTTGATGCAGAATAGTTTGTCGGCTTCTGCGCCGCTGGGATGGGTTCGAGACCACGCCAAACTTTCTCCAACCCATCCTGACTCTGTTTGCGAAAATCCACTTAATCCCAATGATGTGTTGGGGATTATGCTCTACGTCACCGACAATAAAACCGATCCGACACGCCTCAATCCCACCGCAGAACGAAAAGAGGCAATTGAAATGCTTGGTGTGGTGCCTGCTGCCAATATGATTGGAGGAAATCCAAATGACACCTCCTTTGCGGCATTGGTGCCTGCAAAACAACCGCTTAAATGGCAAGCGCTTGATAAGCGTTATGGCCTCGCGCTTATGGACATGCCTAGCTGGCACGATTTGGCTGCGGGTGAAATTCGAGTAAGTTGTGGAGGCTGTCATAATCACCAGCCAAACAAGGGCCTTTCTTGGAACGACAAAGCCGCAGCGCAGCCGACCTATCCGCAAGTTGATTTGCTGCGATACACCCCGTACATTAAGTATGATTCTCAGTGCACGCCTACATTTGCGGTAGAAAATGTGCCTACGCGTAAATCTCCAGTATGGGGAGACAACAGCAGTCTTTTTCAGAAATTTAATCAGTATTGTGGAAGTTGTCACGCCAGCGGACAAAGCGGTGCTGGAGCTTTTGTAGTTTCGAATGCAGAAAATACGTTCCAAGCAATTTCTAATCCCCCAGACAGACATGGGCGTCGCCGCTTTTATTCGACTATTTTAGGACCGTTGTCGAGCCAACTTTGCTGGGCGGCGCGTGGTGAACGTATGGATGGCCGTGACAACACTTTTTATGATCCGGTCGCTAATCCACAGAACGCGGCACTTGAATTCTTCTTTACCGAAGGCCCTCATGCTGGCCTAGGGCTTTGCAGCGGAACAAGACCTGATGCTCAAGAAGCAGCCGATTTTGTGTACGAACTTTGTCACTGGATTGAGACTGGTGCACGGCGTGAGGCTGAATATCCAACCAACGCTTCTTATGCCAGCACCATGCCTTCAAGTTTTGATCGCATGCATCCGTCCGTTAGCGGAACACTTGCGAATCATCCAACATGTAGTGTCTCAGGTGGTCTTAAGGTCGGATTCTGGGACAACTCTGGTAAAATTGCCCGACTGGCAATAACCGGACCCGGAATAAATGTGCAGATTGCGCCAAGCGGAGGCTTGCCGAATGGGTTCCATGTATTTAATGAAGTTGCACAATTGCAAAACTCAGATGATATCGTCGAAGTACTGGCTGAAGACCAAGCGGGCAACCGGCAGAGTTATAAAAAGACATTGATGCAAATAGTGGCCGAGTGCCAAACCGCATCTAACCCGCGTCGTGGCCCTGGGTATGGTTCTTTCCCCACACCAGCACCAACGCCGACCCCTGAACCTACACCACCTGGCGGTGGCGTTTCTGGTCCGGGCTCTGGCGGAGGTGCCGCACTTATTTCACTGAAGCGAGGTGAAAGGCGAGTTGGTCCTGGGGCCATTGTAAGACTTAACCTTGCTGCGAGCGGTGCAGTTGGTGAGTCTCCGCAGTATCTTATCGCTGGTTCAAAGTCAGGTAAAAACCCTGGGTTTTTGTTGGGCAATCTCCATGTTTCACTAAACTTAGACGGGTATACCAATATAAGCCTCTCAAATTTGCAGGGCTTGTTTACAGCCGCTCGGGCCGGTCAAGTTCGGGCGAGAGTAGATCTTGAAGTTCCACGTTCCTGCCGCCAAGCACGTAACGTCGCGTTGCATCATCAGGCCGCATTACTCACTGAATTTGGTGTTTCGGCTTTGTCAGAGTCTCTGCAATTTGTGATAGACGGCAGGGTTTCGCCGAAGGGTAAAAGCGCTTTGGAGAAAGAGCTCGACAACGCTCAAAAGAAATTGCGATCACTTAAAGCCCGTCGCGCAACTCTCAAAAATGCCACTGCCAAAATTAATGCGGCGAAATTAGCCGTTTCTAAGCTAAAAAATGAGCGCAAAGTTGCCAAGGCGAGAGGAAAAATTCTTCTGGGAGCGGTTTGTTCCAATTCAATTTAATCTGCGTCCACACAAGGCTTGAAAATATAATTTTCGGCGTCCTCATACACTATTTGCTCGCTTCGAATGGAAGCGCGAAAGCGCGAGTTTGGAGCAGCAATATAGGCTAGCGGCACAATCTCACAGAGCGCAGTTAGATATTCACGACCAAGCAGTTTTCTAAAAGTTCTATTCTGAGCATCAATTTGTTTACTGATACGAGCGGTGTACCCAAATAACATAGGCTTTTTATAGACTGTTTGTGCTGCGAGTTGATCTCCACCTTTTGAGACTAAGTCGGCCACTATTTGGGTATGTTTAATTGGCAGGGACTTTAGTATCTCCGCATACGCGGGAGCCTTCCAGTGGCTAATTTCTGGAGCTTTTGGAGTCTGCTCAATACATGCCAGCAGCATTAAGATGCTTAAAACAAGGTAGCGCTTTTTAAAATAAAGCTGCTGAGCACCAAAGGCAGCCAAAAAAGCACCAGCAATGCCGGCCCCCGCAAACAAGCGCACAGGAACACCGGAAAGCGAGGAAAAGGGAAGGATGAAATCCAGGATATCAAAGGGTAAAGGAAAGTCCCGCCATTCGCCCTGTATAAATAATTTTGGTCCTAACGCGAGTCCAAGTGAAAATAAAAAATACCAACCTAAGGCTTTCTTGGCTGGTGATTCAATTTGTCGCGACAAAGCCGCGTAGGAAATAAGCCCAACCAGTGCGAACCCGAGGCTGACGCTGTGCTCAAAAGTGTAGCCAGGTTGCAGGCTCCAAACACTTTGAGTTATTTGCCCCCAGCGCCAAAATTGTCCCGGCACAAAAATGCTACTGGGGTGTAGCGAGCCAAGAGCGACTGAGTGCCCGGGCAAAAGCGGGTTATCTCTCGTATACTCAAAAAAACTAAGGGCGTAGGTTCCGCAGAGTCCTACAGCGAGTGTTCCGAATAACACCCAGGCGAGTGGCTGACGAGTGAAAAGTTCAGGTAATTTTCTCAAGAAAGTTAGACTAAAGCAGACCGAAACAAGCACTGCGCTAACTGCGTAGTAGGAATTCGAGATGGTAACTAGGGTAAGCGCGAGGGCTGCAACGACGGCGACAGACAAGGTGGGCTGGGTGAAAAGTCGATGCAGAAAAACCATGTAGAGCAACAGCCATTGCATAGAGATAAACTCTAAGTGGCCATGCAGATGTTGAAAGTGAAAGTTCGAAAAGCTTGTAAAATAAGCTGCCAAAAAGGCGAAGACGGGCTTTAACCCTAGGTCGCGCCCCAGCCAATATGCGAAAAGCCCCGTTAACGCGAATCCAAGGTAGACAAGGGTGTTGTAGGCCTGTGGCAAACTCAGCATCGATTTAGTGAGGAAGTAAAATATGCCATGAGGCGCTGCTAGCGGTTGCCCCCAAAATTCAATTCCAAGGGGCGCATGAAGAAATAGGGTCTTAAAAGGGCTTAGGCCTTGTTCCAGTGCAAAGCTTACCCACCACATGTTCCAAGCTGCCTGTAGCTCATCGCCGCTGCGCCCGATATAACCGCTGACCGGAAATGGGGAGGCGGGGAACAAAAGCAGGACATAACAGCCGCTCAGCAGTAAAAAGACGAAAAGGCTGTGAATAAATTTCACGTTTAACGCTTTGAGACGAGCTTCAATACTGGAGCGGGATTACCTTCGCTCGGAGTGGCCACGTAATTGATGTTTGGAATTTCACACAGCGAGTTAGCGACTGAATCTTTTTTGCTTGCTTGATGCGCGCGCCAATAGAGGGTTTCATCAATCTCTCCACAGCATCCGCGACAGGTGAAGTTATCCCAATTAAGCGCGGCTGCTAGGTCTAGGCAGGTGGCGTAGTTGGTGCACTCGTACCTGCGACGCGGGGGACTCATCGGCGAATCGACAAGACCGCTTCCGTCGCTTTCAATTATTTGGAATGGTCCGGGTTTTCCAATCATGCGTTTTGCCAACTGGGTGATCGAGATGTATCGTTCACACAAACAAGAATCTGAGTAACCGCAAAACGTCAAAACAGACCGGCGCGTTTCTCTCAGTTCGACCCTTTCAGATTTGCATAATTTGAGGGCTAGATCAAATTGGGCTAGCACACAATGCCGCCTTCAAGTGCTCAGTCTTAAAGAGGTTTTATTTGGACAAATGGCTTGACAAGTGGACGCTTTCGCGAGTTCGATTGAGATATGAGAGTTTGTTCAGAAAAAGGGCAGGGGCGTTCATTTATGCTCCTGGTGGAGGACGGGACGTTTGTTGCGGCGCAGCGTTTGCAAGACGCATTAGCAAAATGTGCAAAGTGTTTGATTATTGAAACAGGCATGGTGCGTGCTGACAACTGGAAGGTATTAACCTCAGACCTAAAAAATGTAATGCGCGAGCAGGGAATACGACAAACCTCAATAGTGGCAATTGGCGCTGCCGGCACGTTGGCACTTAATATGTGCTTGCTAGATGCAAAATTAGTTCGAGTTGTGGCCTTGATAGATTCTGCCATGCGGCCGCATTCAACCTTACTGACACGATGTGCCGATTGGCTCGAGCAGTTTTTGCCCTTGGGTTTGCCGTTACGACTACGTACCTCTGATTTTGATGCGCGATCATTAATGCAGCGAGTTCGTTGTCCAGTGCTGCTGGTGACCACACCCCAAGCCTCCGAATATTTATTGCAGCAATCGAGAGAAATGAGTTTACGATTTCCAACAGCTTGGCAAGTAGAATTGAGCGAGCAGGCGTATGAAAGCAAGCTGAGTGAAATAATAGTAGAGTTTTACGAAGTGCCGGCGCGTGCGCCGCAGCGTCGAGGTAAGTCCGAAGAAAAGGCGCCTAGCCCTTAAAGCATCTTAACCATTTGCTCAAATGACTCGTTATGAGCGAACTCAAGATCAGACTTATTTTTCAGAAGTTTTGTCGTTTCTTGATACCCAGCTTCAATTAACGCTCCGATGTAGTCGGGGTCGAGCGCAACGTACGACATAACCTCATACGCTATTTCTTCGCCCAGTTTTTTCTTGAGAAGCGAGAACACTGGCCAAACAGGGCCTACGGCGTTAATAAATTTACCGGTTGAGCCTTTGACTGCATCTTTTAATAGAGGCCCTAAAGCTGTGTTGTTGCGAGCAACAAAGGTATCAGGCGGTCTTAAGCAGTAGGTCTTTAGTCCTGCTGGTACTTCCCAAGTTGGGCGAGTGTCATGTGCTTCGCCGTAGTGATCAAGCCACCAGCTTCGTCCGGAAATATCAACTACAATCACCCGATGCGCGCCTAGTCTGACTGCCGGGTCTACGGGTACATTTTGAGAAATGCCCCCATCCACAAGTCTCACTTTCCCTTTGTCGGTGTCCAGTTCTACCGGAGGCAGCACTGACGGCAGTGCAGCAGAAGCAAAGCCATGTTTGGCTGACAAAGAGTCAACATAACACACATCAAAAGAAGCGCCTTCCATAGTGGCTGCATCCATTTGCTTATGTGAGCTCATGAATATAAGAGGTTTTCGTTCGCTACCTTCAATAGTCGTCATGACCGCAACGGCTTGCAGTGTGGGCGCGCGGGCTTCAGGAGTTAATCCACCAAAATCGTTAATCACCTGGTCTACCCGATTCATAAGTGGTGTCGGATCGAAAACAGCCGCTGAGGTTGCATTTGGACCAGGGGCCAGGTACTGCACAACCGCTAGTTTAATAGCTCGAAAAAATGCGGCAGAAGGAGCTCCTGCAAAGGTGTTGCGGAAGGTGCGTTCCCTCCACATCGCGTCTAATTGCTCAATTGCTTCGCCGTAGCCCTTTTTAATACATGCGCCAAGAATTAGGCCGTTTATGGCGCCGATGCTGCTGCCAATGATTACTGAAATTGGAGTGTTTGTTTTTTCAAAGTAAGGCTGAAGCGCTCGAAGTGCTCCAACCTGATACGCTGCGCGTGCGCCACCGCCCGAAAGCACTATGCCAACGTCGCTGACGGGCGACAAAAGCGGCTTCGTCATTGCTATCGCGCGTTTTGATTTCTCCTGTGGACGACGCCTCATGGGTTACGGATCTCCGTTAAATGATCCGTTACATTGGGTAATCGGCTGATTTGCAAAATTTCTGAATACTTCAAGTGCTTACTCCTAACCTAAAGATGTGAAACCCGAGCGTCCAGATGCGTTTTGCCCTGCAATAATTGCGCAAAGTGGTCGACGTATACCTAAGCGGCTAAATGCGAAGCAGGCTAACATGTTGAATTTATTGGAACGGGCTGCTTGTCAGGACTGGAGAGGCACTTGCATTCCTTTGCAGGTGGTTGAAAGGTCTTTTGGCCGAATTGAGCCGGCCTTGGAGCTTACAGGTTGTGGAACAAGAGGTTAAAAAATTGTTCATGCGAAATGAACGCGGATTTACTATTTTCGAGCTGATAGTCGTGATGGCGCTTTCGGGAATAATGGCGGGAATTGCCATTATGAATTTAAACGCCTTAAGCAATCCATCTGAAAACGCAGCCGCATCGCTGCTGGGATTATTTAAGCAAGCCAGAGCTCGGGCCATCTCTTCCACATCAGCCTATTTTATTGTGCCAACCTCGAGCACACAAATTGTGACCCAAAGTGGGGTAAACTGCGCGGATCCTGCGCCGGTGACCGATACGACTCTGTCACTAAATCTTCCAGCCGGAGCCAGTCTAGGCGCCACCAACTGGGTAGTTTGTTTTACGTCACGTGGACTATCTGACTCGAACACTCAAGTAGTAGTAAACGATATTCACTCACAAAGCCGCACGATTGAAGTGTTTCTGGGTGGCAGTGTGCAACTTTCTCAAAGTTAACTCCTATGCAGATGCGACAAACAAATATGCGGGGATTTACCTTACTTGAGGTAATGGTGTCTTTGCTGCTCTTTTTAACTGTCTCCGCCACCATGGCAAGTACGTATGTGGGACATTTGCAGCGCAGCACCCAAGCAGAGATTCGCACCTTAGCTGTTGCCGCTGCCCAGCGGGCGCTTGACGAACTAAGACTTCAAGACCCAGGAGCGCTGCCTACCTCGGGCAGCACTTCGCAAACGATTGTTATCGACAATAAAAATTTTACCGTGCAAACGAGTTATTGTGTGACGGTGGCTTTTTGCGCCTCTGCGGCCAATCGACATCTGCGTATTCAAGTGTCCCATTTAGGAGGAATGGTTTTTGAAACTGAAACTGTCTTCACTCGGCTCAGATAAAGGGTTTACCCTAACTGAGCTTTTAGTCGTAAGCTTTCTGGGAATGCTTATGCTGGCGCTGACCTTAAGCGCGACCATGTCAAACCGTGGATTGTTTCGTTATGACTTAGTGCGCACCCGCATAAATCAAAACTTACGCAGTGCCCTTGATATTATGGGCATTGATATTCGTGAAGCTGGAGAAAATTTACCGTCTACGTTTCCGGCCGTAGAATTAATCGACGGCACGGCGGGTAATTTTGATGAACTCATAGTGCGGCGTAACCTGATAGATGAAGTTTTTAACGTGTGTGTGCAAATAACAGCGGCGAGTGGCACTACCAACATGGTGGTAGCCGACAATTCTCTGACGCTGCCAGGCTGTGACACTGCTTCTAATTTATCAGCCCTTAATAACTGGAGCGCCTATCGCACCAATACCGGCGGTTCCGTTAAAGGGTATATATATAATCGGGTTAGTCGAATTGGTGAGTTTTTTGATTTTGTTGGCGAGCAGAATAATAGCAACGATTTTCAGATAGTCCGAAGCGCAGGCACTTGGGCTAATACCTATCCCGTTGGTGCATCTTCAATTTACCTTCTTGAGGAGTGGCGATATCGACTGGTGAATGGAGTGCTACAGATTATTACCGACCAAGACACCACAAATCCAATTGCGGTAGCCAACGAGCTTACTAATTTAGATATACAAATAGCCATGCAGGACGCGACCGTACTTACTGCCTTTGCTGCCACTGATGATTGGACAGATATTGCATCAATTGAAGTTTCGTTAACAGGCAGTGCCACGGTGGCAACCGATCCAGTGAGTCGAACTGTTTCGGCGCGGTTTTTTCCCAGAAATATTTTGTCGAATTAAAGAGGCGAATATGTGCACAAAAAAATGTAACGAACATGGGTTTGTGCTCATCACGGTGCTGCTCATGATGTCAGTGCTTTTGGCATTATACAGCGCCTACACATTCACCTCGTCCATGGAAATAGGCACAAGTCGAATGTCCAAAGAGAGTGTGCAAGGTTTTTATGCAGCGGAAGCTGGACTTAACGTGCGCGCTGAAGCGATCCGCCAAACATTTGTCGGGTATAATGTGCCCACTGGGCCTGGGCCGACCGAACCAAACCCTTGCACAGGAAGTAACAACGGCAGTAATGACTTTGCATGCCAAACCTTTACGTTTAACAATCAATCGAATGTCACCTACGTCAGGGAAGAAGCCGGAAATCCACAAAACATAACTATTCCCCCAGGTGAGCTTTACCAAAATTTAAATGCGCAAGAATACCGGTATACGGCGGTTTCGAACGCTCAAACCATTGAAGATCGAACGACGGCACAATTGGAGTTAAAGTTTAAAAGCCGATTGGTGCCACTTTTTCAATTTGCTGCATTTTACAATAAAGATCTGGAAATATTGCCAGGTCCAACAATGACGCTTAATGGTCCGGTGCACACCAATGGCGATTTGTATCTGAATACCGATAATCCAAATCCGGGACTTATAATGCAGGGGCAGGTGTCTACTGCTGGTAACTTATATCGAGGCCGAAAGAATCAGAACCTTTGCAACTCAAATTTAGTTCGGGTTTTTAATCCCACTGTCGCAACTACGCTTGTTCCAACCTGCACCACTCGAGTTCAAATTCAGCCAAATCAGCTCACTCCATTTAATGGGATGATTCAAATGGGGGTTACGCCGGTTGAAGTTCCTGCTCCAGAGGTTTTGGAGCCAACGCCGGGACAGGTCTATTGGGATAATGCTGATTTACGTTTAGTTCTCAAGTTAACCAACGCTAATACTCCCGATACCACCAATGCAGTTACGGCGGTTGAAGTTCGAAATGTGGATAATTCTCTGAATGCAAGTGCCACCAGCACCATTAACACCAATATGGTCCAATGTTCGGGGAGTATTTCCGGTCGTTCAATAGCAAATACCAATAGCTTTTATAACAACCGCGAGGCAAAACTAATTCGCATGCTTGATGTAGATGTGGTTGCGCTCTTTAATTGCCTCCATCGGAGTAATTGGTTTGGAAGCGGAAAGTTATTGTCAGACTCTACTCAGGGAGGGCTTGTTATTTTCTTGGCAGTTGAAGGACCTCAGTCAAATAGCGCTGCCAATAACTATGGAGTTCGTGTTCGAAACTCTCAACGCCTTCATTCAAACGTGGGCGGTGCACCGGCCATTCGCGGTGTAACTTGGGTAAGCAACCAAGCTTTTTATGTTATGGGCAACTACAACACCGTAAATAAGCTGCCTTCAGCTTTTTTGGCAGACGCTTTTAATGTGCTTTCTCCCGCCTGGGCAGATACGAACAGTTGGAACGGAACTTCCGCGCTGGCACTTGCCAGTAGAGTAGCTTCCGATTCCACGGTAAATGCCGCGGTGCTTGCAGGAACAGATACTACTGGCGGTGTTGAAGGTGCCGGGGGACAGGGCGGCGCTTATAACGGTGGACTCGAAAACTATCCCCGATTTCATGAGAACTGGACGAACCGAAACTTTACCTATCGAGGATCTTTTGTGAGTTTAAATCGTCCGCGTCATCAAAATGGCGCTTGGGTGTACGGTGGAAATTACTACACAGCGCCAAATCGAATTTGGAGTTATGAAACTGCCTTTAATAACGCAGCTAATTTGCCCCCAATTACGCCGCGATTTGTGTACCTACGCCAGGAGCTGTTTGTGCGCGATTTTGAGCAATAAGCAGGTTTAGCGCCGGTTGTAGTTTTAAATCTTACTCAGCTACGCAGCATAAGGCTACGCCTTGAGACCAGGGATTTTGTTGCGGCGTTTGCTCATGTATACATATTGTTATGTCACGTCATGTTATTACCGTAGATGGCCTTGCTGGTTCAGGCAAAAGCACTTTGGCCCGCGCTCTGGCCGATCGACTGGGATTTATTCATCTCAACACCGGACTACTGTATCGAGCGGTTGCGTATGCAGCGCTGAGTGCTGAAGTTGATCCCATGGACTCGGCAGCCTTACAGAATTTGTTGTCGAAGCATCAGATTAGCCTAGACATTGGCAGGGACGGGGCTCCGGCGCTAAAACTGGATGGACGAGACATCACCCGGGAAGTTCAAGAGCCTCATGTTTCAGAGGCTACCTCGAAGGCGGCGCAGCATAGAGTGGTGCGCGAATTTTTGCGTGAAAGCCAGCGCACGGCATTTTTACCCCATCCGATAGTTGCTGAGGGAAGGGATCTTGGCACGGTGATATTCCCTGAAGCGAAGCTGAAGTTGTTTGTTCATGCAGATGAGTCGGTGCGTATCGCGCGCCGATTAAAGCAACTGGGAATAATAAATGCTCACGAACACTCTGTAGCCGACAAAATACGCATAGAGATTTTGGAGCGAGATAAGCGTGATGCCGAAAGAGCTTTGTCTCCAACCGTGGCCGCACCAGATGCAGAGCATATCGATAATTCTCATGAACCGGTTGCCATTATAGTAGAGCGGCTTTATGTATTGGCAAAAAATCGCGGAATGTGTGCGTAAATAGTAAGTAATTACGTGGGGTTGCCTCCCCCCTTGGCTATTATAGACTTTAAACCAAACGCCTGTTAGAACTTAAGGCTCCTGCGTAATAGGTACGTAGGCAATTTGAACTGTTATTTCGCTTGCCTGGCGATTCAAATTGTTAAGAGACAGGTGGGCATTCAATAAAGAGCCGTACGCTCATAAGCGTTTACAACTTTAGAAAGCGTTGGTTCTTGCGGGGCGCATCTCGCGTTTCGTATTAGCAATATAAAGACAAAATAATATGACATTAGCTGGAAGTTCTTCAGGCAGCTCTGCTGGCAGTTTTGCGAGCGAATTTGAGCGCTTGATGGGTGAGCGTCTTGGCGGTTTGCGTCAAGGCAAAATTGTTCCCGGACGAGTAGTTGGTATTAACAAAGACTACGTCACGGTTGATATCGGATTTAAGAGCGATGGTATTGTCCCGACCACGCAATTTATGAATGCCGAAGGTGCTATCACCGCTAAAATTGGTGAGTCCATCGACGTATTCATTATTTCAATTGAGAACGAATACGGACAGCTGCTCCTGTCTAAGGAGCGTGCGGATCAGCAGAAAGTATGGAACAAAGTTGAAGACATGTTCCGCACTGGCGCAATTCTTTCCGGAAAAGTAGTGCAAAAGGTTAAAGGCGGACTCCAAGTTGATATTGGTATTCCTGCATTCTTGCCTGGTTCACAAATTGACATTCGTCCTCACCGCAATCTCGATAAGTTTATTGGTGAGACTTTCGATTTTAAAGTGCTCAAAATCACGCGTGATAAGGGAAATATTGTATTGTCCCGCCGCGCAGTATTGATGTCTGAGCGCGATAGTCTTCGAGCAGAGACCCTTAAGGTTCTTTCTGAAGGCGTGGTCATGGAAGGCACAGTTAAGAATGTTACCGACTACGGTGCATTTATTGACTTGGGCGGAATTGACGGATTGCTCCATATCACCGATATCGCATGGGGCCGCGTAAATCATCCATCTGAGAAGCTTTCTATCGGTCAAACAGTGCCAGTTGTGGTGCTGAAGTATGATGCCGAGAAAGAGCGCGTCAGCTTGGGCATGAAACAATTGAAGACCGATCCATGGCAGACAGTGCATGAGCGCTTCCCTGTAGGCGGACGCATTAAAGGTAAGGTAATGAATCTTACCGACTACGGTGCGTTTGTTGAGCTTGAAGAAGGCGTTGAAGGTCTCATTCACGTTTCTGAGATGAGTTGGACGAAGAAAGTTCGTTCTCCTTCGAAGCTCTTGAATGTTGGCGACATGGTTGAAGCGGTCATCTTGGGCATTGACCAAGAGCAACAGCGCATCAGCTTAGGTCTCAAACAACTTATGCCGAATCCTTGGGATGAGCTTCGCGAGAAGCACCCAATTGGATCCAAGGTTGCTGGTAAAGTTCGTTCAATCACCGATTTCGGTATCTTTGTTGGTGTCGAAGACGGAATTGACGGCTTGGTACACGTCTCTGACTTCTCATGGACTAAGCGCATCCGCGATCCTAAAGAGATTCATGATCTCTTTAAGAAGGGTGATGACGTTGAAGCCATTGTCTTGGATATCGACGCTTCGAATGAACGTCTCAGCCTTGGCATCAAGCAGTTGACACCAGATCCATGGGACACTATTTCGCAGCGTTACCCAGTGGGTACCCGTGTACAGGGAACCATCACCTCAATCACCGATTTTGGTCTCTTTGTTGAGATCGAGAATGGAGTTGAGGGCCTTATTCACAATTCTCAACTAGGCGTTGAGAAGGTTGAGAATATCGCCGAAAGCTTCAAGGTTGGTGCTCAAATTGAGAGCGAGGTAACCAACATTGATCGCGAAGAGCGTCGCATTAGCCTCAGTATCAGAGCTATTCGTCGTCGAAACGACAAAGAGCAGCTTGCTGAGTTTATGGAAGAGGGTACTTCAGCAGTTACCTTCGGCGACTTGCTTCGTCAGAAGATGGACGGAGAAGGCCGCTAAGGCAGCCTAATCTGCAGTGTTCACTTTCAGTAATGAAAGTGGGCAATTTATGGGCGTGGCACGTAAGTGCCGCGCCCATTTGTTTTATGCTTGTTTAATGTGAAAAGGGTAATGTCTCGATAGTCAAAATTTGAAGCAGTGCCCTTTTTAGTTAGTGCTTTTTTAGGTTCGAAGCGAGCAATTGCTACGCGCTCTAAGTTTTTGAGAGCTTTTCGATAAGTTGCTTAAGCTCTTCAGGAGTAAACGGTTTTGGAAGAAACCCGGTGGCGCCGAGGCTGTAGGCCTGCTCAATTTCTTCGGAACTAGCGTGCGCAGACATTAAGACAAAAGGCAGCTCAGGTCTTGCAGCTCTACAAGCCTTCAGCACGCCCAAGCCATTTAACACTGGCATTTTAAGATCACAAAGCACTAGGTCAAACGGAGCTTGGCTTTCAAGAGCTATGACTGCTTCTGATGGGGTATTAAAGGCCTCCACCTGGTAACCAAGAGCTTGAAGCAGTAGTTTAAGTGCAAAGACCACCGAAGGCTCATCATCAACCAGCAGTATGGACTGGATTTTTCGGTCAGGCTCGCTCATATTTGTTCCTGTAGCCTGATTCATACCCCCTTGAGGCGTTTGCTGCAATTGGCAACGCATATGGTCAATATTATTGAGTTAAATTCGAATGAATGTAGCTGTTGAAGTACCAAAACTGCCGCCAATGTTGACTCAGTATTTGGAGTACAAAAAACAGTATCCAGACTGCCAACTCTTTTTTCAGGTGGGAGACTTCTACGAGCTCTTTTTCGAAGATGCGGTGCTGGTTTCAAAAACGCTTAATTTAACCCTCACAACCCGAGATAAAAATGATCCAAACCCAGTCCCTATGTGTGGGGTGCCTATTGGAGTGGCTGATGGGTATGTCGATCGTTTAGTGGCTCTTGGACTTTCGGTAGCAGTAGTCAGTCAAGTAGGAGTGCCGACGGGCAAGGGCATGGTTGAGCGCAAGCTTGAGCGAATTGTCACTCCGGGCATTAGGCTTTTGGGCCGAGCGGAAGAGGGCAGTGCCTCTATTGTGGCAAGTTGTGTGGTTGAGTCAGATGCTGAAGCGGCCATTGCTTTTTCTGAGGTGCAAACAGGCACCATGTGGGTGCGAGAAGGCCTTACAGCTTCCCAGCTTGCACAGGAACTTTCAAGAATTTGTCCCACTGAAATGATATTGCCCCGGAGCATTCAGTCAAAGCCAATAGACCGGCGTTTGCCCTGGGTGCGTGAAATTGAAAGGGTGCAAACAGCTCAGTCACTTAAATTTCGCCCTGAATCATATGTTGAGTCTGGTCGTGGGGGCCTTAGAGATTTTGCCGCATTACCGGGCTACGCGGTGCTGGCTCCGCTGACCAAAAAAGCGGTGCGTTTACTCGTAAACTATATTGATGAAACTACCATTGATAAACAGGTTTGTATTAGTCAGATATCGGCGCGTACCTACACGCATTCGCTCCTCATTGACGCCACTACTCGCCGTAATCTTGAATTAGTTACCAATACCCGCGACAGTGGGCTTGAAGGCACTCTTTTCGCGCATCTCAATTTGACTCAAACCAGCGCCGGAGCCCGTTTGCTGCGAGAGTGGATACTGCAACCACTCTGTGAACTGAGCGCAATTCAGCGTCGTCATACAATTGTTGCGGCGTTTGCTCATGCGGATGAACTAAGAAGAAACATTCGAGAAGAATTAACTTTTTGCGCTGATATTGAGCGTATCGCTGCGCGCATTGAATTGGCCGCCGCTTCTCCAAAGGAGCTTGGCGCGCTGCGTGATACCCTTGAAAGGGTGCCCCGCATACAACAGTCGGTGAGCGCAATTAGTCTACCCAACGAGCTTCAACATCTTATTCAAGCACTTGAATCGGATACTGACAGCCTCAGCGAGTTACAACGTTTGCTTACCGATAACCCGCCTCATATTGTCAGTGATGGCGGCATTATTCGCGCGGGAGTTGACGTAGAATTAGACAAGCTCAGGGAATTAAAGGCATCGGGCAAAGCTTGGATATTGGAGCTTGAAGCCAGTGAACGAGAACGCTCCGGAATTTCATCTCTAAAAATAAAGTACAATAATATTCTTGGGTACTTTATTGAAGTGACCAGAACCAATTTAGAAAAGGTGCCCGATAACTACATTCGTCGTCAATCTACGGTGAATGGCGAGCGTTATACTACTGTTGAACTAAAGCAACGCGAGCAAGAGGTGATGGGAGCCGAGGATAAAGCCTTGGCGCTTGAGAGAAACTATTTTGAAGCGCTGCGTTCCCTTTTAAGAAAAAGCCAACTTTATTTTAGACGCGTTGCTTTGGCACTTGCCGAATTAGATGTGCTTTTAAGTTTTGCAGAACTTAAAGTAAAAGAAGCCTACGTCACCCCCCAAGTAGACGAATCGACAGAGCTCGAAATTGTTGAGGGTAGCCATCCGGTACTTGCAAGCAAACTAAGACAAGCTTTTGTTGCTAATTCAATTGAACTTAAGGCTGAAACACCGCGCTGTTTAGTTCTTACGGGACCGAACATGGGGGGTAAATCAACCTATATTCGGCAAACTGGGCTGATAGTGATCATGGCCCACATGGGAGCCCCCGTTCCTGCAAAAGCGGCCCGAATGGGGCTTGTTGACAGACTATTTGCTCGTATTGGGGCCTCCGACAATATTGCTGAAGGCGAATCAACTTTTATGGTGGAGATGCGTGAAGCTTCCTATATTTTAGCTGCCGCTACCCAACGTTCACTTTTGCTGGTTGATGAAATTGGTCGCGGCACTGCAACTGCCGATGGACTTGCCTTGGCCCAAGCTATACTTGAACAAATGGTGCATGCGCTTCAGTGCCGTAGCATTTTTGCTACCCATTTTCATGAGCTCACACAGCTTGAGAGCGTATACCCGGCGGTAAAAAATATTTCTGTAGGTTCTGTCGACAGAGAGGGTGAAGTCTTCTTTACCCATCGAATTCTCGATGGAGCTGCCAAACGCTCGTATGGTCTCGAAGTAGCGAAGCTTGCGGGCATTCCGGCAGATGTTTTAAAGCGTGCACGGTATCTTTTAAGCCAGCGCTCTATGCAACCAAGTGTGCAAGAGCCTACTCCGCAACTTTCGCTTTTCTCCGTAGCCAAGGTTTCGGAACCTGTGATGAGCGTTCCCGACGATTACGAAGCTTGTAAAGCAGTAGTACGTGAGATTCAAGACAGTGCATTAGACGATTTAAGTCCGCGCGAGTGTCAGACGCTGCTTTATTCCTTGTCTCAGAAGGTAAAAGAGCTGCTGCCCTGAACTCTTAAAATTCAAAAGGTTCCTATGAAATGGTTTTTGGCACTTTTTTATTTTGTTTGCGCCTTGGGAATGGCTCCCGCAGTGTCTGTGAGCGCCGAACCGAAATATGTAGATAGGAAATTTGAAGAGCTTAAGTCGAGCTATTTTAAATTGCGTAATACGGACCTTGCACTACAAAAGGAAAATGCCTGGATTCAGGTTGCCGAAGATTTTATTCAGTATACCAAACAAAAAGGCATTCGAGAGGAGTTAGCTGCTTCTGCTCTCTTTTATGCAGCTTCAGTTTACGAGCAAATCTTCAAGGTAACTCAAGAATCTGAAGCGCAGGCACTGATGAACGCGCAGCTTACTGCGCTTGTAAATCGTTTCCCTCAAAGCGAGCTTGCTGACGATGCCTTACTGAAGATGGGAGATGCACTTGTCGAGCGCGGCAAAAAAAGGGAGGCCAAGGCTTTTTTTGAGAGAGTTAGAAAGGAGTATCCCAAATCTGATCAACTTGCAGTGGCGCTGGCGCGTATTCAGGAACTAACTGGGCATACAGTTTTACAGGCTCAATTCGACCGGCAGGGCATGCCGCAGCAAGTGGCCCCGACCGGCTTTCGGGTGCTTATAGATCCAGGACATGGCGGAGAAGATAAGGGAGGTGAGGGGCCTGCTGGTTTAATTGAGAAAGACGTGGTGCTTGATATTGCAAAACGTCTTGAAGAAAAACTTAAAGATGCCGGGATTGATGCGCGGCGCACCAGGACGGCCGATGAATTTGTGCCGCTTGCCGAGCGCACAGCATTAGCTAATAGCCTTGAGGCCGACTTATTTATCTCTCTACATACTAATGCCTCTGAAAAGGGGGATATGTCTGGATTTCAAGTGTTTTACTTGGATGCGGAAGGGGATGCGGCTGCGCAAAAGTTGGCTGAGCGAGAAAATGAGTCATTGTCGCTTGAAGGAGGAGATGGCGACATTCAGTTTATGCTAAGCGACTTTATCCAAAATTCAAAACTTCAGGATTCACGGCGTCTAGCCGAGGAAATTGCAAAGGACCTTCAGCCGCTTGCGCCTCAGACAAAAGCGCGACGTCCAGCCAAGCTGGTGGCTAAAGCTCCTTTTTACGTGTTGGTAGGTGCCCATATGCCCTGTGTATTAGTTGAGTTACTTTATTTGGACAACGCCGATGACGCCAAAAAATTAGCCTTGGCAGAGTATCGTGCTCAACTTGCTGCGGCTATGGCAAAAGCGATAAAGCGTTATGCCCAAAAGTAATGCTTGAGTGCAAATACCGGAGGCTGACCTTTCATCTTCTAAAAAGCCATCTTCTCAGTATTCTTTTTCTCTGTGTTCTTTGTGAGCTCTGTGTTAAATTTTTATGCCTGGCTGAGCACTTAGATTCAATCATTCCCCATGTGGCTCGTGGGGACCTTCTGAGATGAGTGCGCGGAATATTTGATGTCTTTAGTTACAATCAAAACCCTCCGGCCCGCCATTTGGATCACACACTTCTTGGTAATTTCTAAGGTACCCCTGATTAAGAGGTACTTTACTAGAAACTACTATATCAAATCCGAGATAACTCGATTTATATCTCACCTCAACCGAGTCGCAGTTTAGCGCAGCGCTTGAATTGAGATCACCAGTGCACGCCGCTCCGTCCTTAGATAAATTGATGTAAGCTTTAATGTCCTCATCAGAGGCGAAATCTGCCTCATCGGAGGTAAACTCCGCGTCTCCTACACCGTAGGCAATTTTAAGCACATTCCGGGCAGCCACCAAGGCCGATGGAATATCGTCATCGGCATTCCTACGAAACCGGGTGCTTTTTGTGTAGTTTGTAAAGAGGCCAGCCCCTGCGTCTTGTCTGCTTCCAATTTCAAAATCTTTGGGAATAAAGGGCTCAAAATCAAGAGCTACAAATAGGGCGTTGTCGCGTAGATTGGTACCGGCCCAGCCCTTATCGAATAGTAAATTAATTGAATCTTGGGTGACGGCATTGATTCTCGCAAATGGCCCTGTCATCAAATAATCACTTCCATATCCAAGATTGTTCCAAAGATTCACAGAATTAAAAGGCTCTCGTAGCTTATCGATGTAGTTAATCGTCCGTGAATCGTATTTGTCATCAGAATTTTGTAGTCCTAAGCCCACCACCATAAATGGATTGGCCATACTTGCGCCGCTAAAAGCTGAGTCGCCAGAGGCTTGAGGGGGAATCAGATAGCTTGGATTCCTGACGCCATTTCCATCATGGTCAATAAACAGGAAATGATTAATATTCTCGGGGTCAGCGGGGATGCCGGCAGCCCATTGGTATGGCCACTGTCCACTTACGCCGCCTTCTTTGCCGTCAGTATCATCATGGTCAAGCTGCAGCACAATTCCTTCAACCGCTTGCTTACGCGCATCGGTGCCGGGGAAACTTGCGGTTTGGTCGTAGGCGCAATCTACAGCGTAATTCGCAAAATCATTATCAAGGGTGCTATCAAGATGTGGGTCAAAGCCTGAGTAAAAATAATTGCCCAAATAATTGTCAAAATTTAATTTGAACGGCGCCGCAGCTGCAGGGCCTGGACCCGTCGTATAGATCTCGCCTTCATAGTCGCGGCAGAGGAGCCCTGATTTTGTGATGCGCGGGTCTTTTACGTCATAGAGAGGTACACGCTTCGGGCTTTTAATTCCGTTTTCTTTTGGTCTTAGCGACGACAGAATAAATGGAAATTTAAAGAGGTTTGAATCTGGACGCCGCTCTGTGCCCGGAGTTGTAGAGTTTAGATGGCCTCCGCCTGGGAACGACTCAAATGTATACGTAAGAATCGGTACATCCCATCCAACCATAGCGTGTAGAGGCTGAGGCATGGCGATAGGTCCATTACTTGTTTCGATGCAACCATAATAAGGGCTCGTCGTTGAAACAGAATTATCTGAAGTGCATGCATCTGTTCCACCAAAATCAAAGTCATCACCCCAGTTAAATAAAGTTGCCCATACTTCTGGTTTGACCTGCGCGGCAGTAAACCCGAGCGACTCCGATGCGCAATCTGCTTCTGGGCCACATTCTGCCACTGAGTTTACGAATAAAAATTCGCCATAATTTCTGCCCGTAGGAGCCCCAGCTTCGCTTGCATCAAAGGCGATATCGGCTCCTGTAATTTTAAAAAATGTTTGTCTTGGTATGCCGAGTTCCTCTTGGGCCCTGCAAGCTCCAGAATTGGTGGTACCGTAAATTTCTGGGCAATGCATGCTACGTGGGCTGGTGTCTAAGGTATTTAACACCCCATCACCATCGAGATCCGTATCGGCAGAGTCTGGAGTTCCATCGCCGTCTCTATCCAATTCAATCGAGTAAATCATACCGAGTTGCTTAGGTTCTGTGTAAAGTGGATGACTTTCGGAGTAGTCGGATGGCGGACGTACGAATGGAACTGAGGTGTATACTGTATTACCGGAGATTGTAATTCCCGCAGTCGCTGGAACCGGAACATTCTTAAGCGGCGCTTTATGGGCAAGAATATTCCACTGAATGCTTGCGGTATCTCCAAGGCGAGTAGGCGAGTACCAGTCGGGGCCCCAGACGGGAAGCAGCCCATCTGAATAAAAAAAGTTATTGGTAAATGGCAGAATTGAGTTTGTATTCGTGGCTGCATCCCAAATCCAGACTCCATTTCGATGGAGGCGGTCTTGAACATTAGGGCTTTCAGGAAATCTTTCGGTATCGTAAATCGTATCTTCATTCCATTGGTCAATAAAATACACCTCTCCGCGAGGCCCAACTTCCATATCAACAGGATTGACTAAATCAATTGCATTGGCATTGGCCATCACGTTTATTTTGCGCTGGTAATTTCCGGCGCCAGAGGCTTGTGGCCCCGCGCACACACCTTGGGTGCACGGATACACCCACATGGTGCCGACGCTTAGCGCAATTGAGTTGTCCAGATCCTCAGCTAATGGATCATGGAAGCGATAGACTTTGTCCGAGTTGAATGCGGGAGTTAGGGTATAAATTCCCCCGACCGATTGAAAAGTTAAGCCAGTTTCTCCATGCATGCGAGGCAAGCTGCAGGATGCTGCCATGAGCAGCACCCCGCCGCCGATACCGCTGTGATACTTAAGATCAATAATCGGGCAGAGGGCTGAATTGCGTGCCTGGTCAGCAATAAGGTCGTCAGTGTATTTTGCGTTTGTATCGCCCGCCGTGTAGCTTGGTGCAGTGCTGTGTTTACCCGCAACTTTCCAGATACGATCAGAGTCAGTACCCAGCGGCCCTCCCTCCTCGTTTTCGTGAGTTATAAGGTACACAGCATTGCCTGAGGAAAACGCCACAAAATATCGATTCTTATTCTCAGTGTCGGGAACAAGTTCGATTGCTGAGGGGTTGATAGTATATTGACCATTGGCATCACCCCAAATTGAATAGAGGCTGGGAGACTTGTCATCAACAAGGTCAGAACAGCCTCCGCTCGTACATGAGCTGCTTCCCAGAATCACAGAGCTAGTAGACGTTGAATCTATTCCTGACTCTCCGCTTTCTAGCCTCAGAATCCGCATGTTGCGGTGATCTGCGATATATAATGCTTTGTCGTAATCCGTTGCGACAAAAAATTTTCTTGGCGTTCTTAGTTGCCTCTCGCTGGCTGTAACTGGAGCATCTGTATCAGCAGGATTCAGCGCGCGATTATCACGAGTGACATCATAGACATTCTCCGGTGCAAATTTGGCTTCCGGATTCGGGACAAGCGTACGGGCTGCCTGATAATCAGCAGTGGGCATTATCATGTGCGAGGAACTTGTATCTGGTGTCGAAATTCCTCCCAGTGCATCAGCATCAAGTTTCCAAAGTCTGCCATCAATTGGATCTGTGTAGAGTAAGTTTCCGGCGCTATCAAAATCCATATCGTATGGATTCATGCGAGTGTTCATGGGAGTAGTATCAGGGTTGCTGTCAGTCTCAAAGAATTTAGCTAATGTTGCTGAGCGCTGCCCAATCACACGCCCAGCAATTTGCTGAGCCATGTTGCCCCCATACCAGCTAAGCCACCCCAGTTCGGTTATTCCATCATCATCATAGTCGGCAAAAGCTGGCACTGAGACAGTGCCTGGGGCTGGTTTGACTTTGTAAAGATTCGCTGAACTTACTTCGTTACCAGAAACGGCATGTCCCGCTGGTAAGGAGTACGTGAGGTCATCATCCATGAGCTGCTCGAAGGTTGGATTAATGACGTTCGAAATAAACATGTCATATCGTCCGGCCGCAGTAGTTGAGGCAGTTCGAACCACGAGGAGCTGAAGATTAGTAGTGCTTGTGTAATGTCCTGGAACGGCAATAAGTCCTTGCTGCCCAGAGGGATCGCTTACGCCCATATTGCCGCTGCCAATTACTAAGTAATTTGAGAGCGAAAACGCAATACGGTAGTCACCCGTTCGGGGATCGAAAACACCATAGTCAGCAAGGCCGTCACGATCGTAGTCAGCGACTATGGGAATATCATTTGGAGTGACACCTGCGGTGGCGCTTCCTGGCAAAGTAGCCAAGTTAAAATAGCCTCTGCCTCCAACCTGGCTATATCCTGAACCTGAGTAAAAAACGACAAAATCTACCTCTGACTTGTCTGCTTTTGCGCCCCACGTGGTACTCGTGCCTTGGGGTCTAAACACCACGATGTCTTCGCGCCGGTCACCATCAAAGTCTGCCTGAACTGGACTTTGCCAATACATGGGCTTTACATGGGTGCAGTTGGCGGCACCAATAGAGGCGTTATAAAAGCGAGATGTGCCCGTAATAGTGCTGGCGGTTTCGTTATATGGTTCATAACAAGCCCTTTCGATTCCAATTACCGGAAGCACCGTCGTAAGCATGTATCCGGGAGTTGCGCTTGATTTCTCATACAGCTTAAAGGGCAGGGGGCTGGCTTCTGCCAGCGGGGAGGAAACAGAACTTGCATAGTCGCTCCACACTTGGGCGTAGTACCGTTCGGCGGTTATTTCGGTTTGGATGCAGGTTTCTGCTGCTTCAGCCGAAAGCCCCCGGCATTGTTCGTGGCGCCGAATTGCAACTGGCCGAAAGGGCGGAGTTCCACCATTTAGATGAGTCCACTCAAGAAAACTTGTGCCTGAATTGCTTACTGAGCTTAGCTCTCCACTGGCGCCGTAGGTGGCTGCAGCAAGTGCCGCCGACTTTACAATTTGATAGGTTCTGACATAGCTGTATAGGTATCCTACGGCTAACACCACTGAGACAAGAATAGGAAGCGTCAGCGCAAGCTCAACAAAAGCGACGCCCCTTTCAGAGCAGCGCGTTGTGTGCCGTTTGGTGTTGCCTCTAATCTGCATTGGTCTGAATAAGCTCCGAATCAAAAAAGCTTCTGAGTGCCTGCGGGGTAATTTGTTCGTAGTACATTTGGCTTGCACTCATGGCATCCTCTCCCAGCACTGGGCTGGTCATTTCCATAAAAAATCTCCCTCGCCCTTCGGTCCAACGGGTGTTGCACTCGCTACGAAAAGTGCCAAGGTCATTTTTATCTTTGTTGCCATGACCGCGAAGTGCCAACAATCGAAAGCTTGGGTCTTTAAGGGTGGCGCCGTACCCAGTTTGTTTTGCGCCGTGCACCAGCACCCCAAGTTTAATGCCTAAATTGTTTGATTCTGGGGTAAATCCAGAGCTTTCATCTGGTTGAGTGCTTTGTTGAATGAGGTTGTCCGCGTGGGTGGCGCAATAAAAATCAAAATTTGAAGCAGAGTCAGCGTAATCGAGGCTGTATACTTTTTCAGAAAATTCGGCCGAGCCCTCTGCTATGGCTGGAGCACGCCTAAAGGTCATATTCTGAGTTGCACCGTCAAGATTCACACCCGTTTCATAAAGGTAAGGCGTTTCCCAACCATCTGTAAAAACCAGCACTATTTGGCGCCGCACGGGTAAATTGTCGGCACGAGCAGGTGCGGTTCGCAGCATGTCTATGGCGCGTAAAATAGGAAACTCAAGTTTGGTGTAATCGTACAAGGGATTTGGCAAACCAGTCTCAAAATCAAAGCCAGAATTTTTAATCCAAATAAGTTCTCGTGGAATCAGAATTCCGGATGCGTCATACGTGAGGTGTCCTGCACTGGGGCAATTGTCGGTGTCCACTTCACCATCGCATGACAGTTCTCCGGCAAGATTCGTTTTTAAAGAGTTACTTGCAAAGTTATTCAGCGTTGCATATGAGGCAAACGGATGAGCGGGAACCCGAAAGGCAGTTTCAGCTGTAAGCGCCGCACAGCGTGTTTCAGGATACTCAAATGTGCCATACGAAGAATTAGCCCCAGGGTTATACATAACTTCATTGTAGGTACTTGGTGTGTCAGAGGCGGCTCCCGCTTGGTACGATGAAAATCTTCTGCGCTGATACACACGCCCATAGGAATCTGGCGTAATATTGATAGTAGCCGTTGGCACTTCGCCAATTAAATCGGTTGTGTGAATTACTCCAACGCGATAGGTGCCTACGGAACTTAAATAGTCAAATGCCTGTAAAGCCGCGCGCTTTATTTCATAAGCTGTTTTGCCAAAACACTGGCGTTCGCGGAGCCGGGCTTTACTTTGGGATACTTCAAGAGTGGACCCGTACGGGACTTCTGATTCACTCACACCTCGTCCGGGAAAATCGTCCTTCCAAAGACTAAAAGCTTTTGAAAGAGAGGCACTTTCATCGGCGAGCGGAGAGATTATTGAATTAGAATTTTCGATTACCAAAACAACATCAGTGGGAATAAGCTGCGTGCTTGCCTGCCCAATTACTTGGACTGACGGCAATGCTGCGCCAAGGGTCGAGTTAAAGTTTAGTAAATTTGCCGTATATCGGCCCGAAACTTTGACGGTGAGCGACTTTATAGGAAGTGCCACCGGCCACGAACTTTCTGGCGTTGCCAGCGTAGTTCTTGAAAGAGTAACCACATTTCCAGCCCCAACCTCGTAGTAATCAAACGACACTTGTAATTCCAAAGCCGTTCCAAAATGTGGTTCTCCCGTAACAAAATCATTTTTTAAAAGCTCGAATGCATTAACTGCTGCTTGTGCAGACAAAGACGGATTTGGCAAATAATTTCCTGCGTGTGCGGCAATTGAGTTGGCAATTGAGTTTAGTTTTTGTTGGTATGAGTAGTAGTAGGCGGTGTTGACCGCAAACATGGCAAAAAGCAGCATCAGGCTAAGTGCTCCAAGGGAAAGCACCATATTGCCGCTTTCGTCTTTTAGTTTTCCCTTTACTGTGCGCATGACCTATCTAAACTTGAAGAGGCAGCTTAAAAAGCCTTATGAACTCACTATCTAAATCGGGAAAAACCTCGAAAAACAAAAGACTTAGAGGAGGTTTGGTATCTCGAAGCGGGCAAAATCACCTCAGTTATTAGACGAAATAGGTAAAAGCGTTATAAGCTGCTGAGAGATCTCAAGATTATGACCCATGATAATTAGCAAAACGTATCAAACATTATTTCAAACCGTGGCCGATTTTGCCGCTAAAAGGGGGCAGCGCCTCTTTTTAGTCGGCGGCGTTGTTCGCGATTTATTGCGGGGTTTACCGGCGCTCGACGAAGATGTCGATTTTGTTGTTGAAGGCAACGCGATTGAGTTTGCCGAGGAACTTCAAAAAATTAGTGGCGGTTCACTTAGAAAGTTTACTGCCTTTATCACTGCCAAAATTGAGCAACCGAGCCTATTCGCTCATGTGCGCGAGATAGATTTCGCTAGTGCCCGCACTGAACGTTACCTTACTCCCGGAGCTTTGCCAGAGGTGACTCCATCCAAGCTTGAAGAGGATTTAGGGCGACGTGACTTTAGTGTGAATGCCATTGCGCTTGAAGTGAAACATGTTCTTGAACTAATGGAGCTTACACATTGTCAGCAGCAAGAATTAGAAAAACGCTGCTTTGACTTACATGCAGGAATTCAAGATTTACGCTCAAAGACCTTACGAGTGCTTCATTCGCGTAGTTTTGTCGATGATCCAACACGTATTCTCAGATTAGCGCGTTACATGATTCGCCTTGACGCCAAACCAGACACCATTACCGAGCAGCTTGTGGGTGCAGCCGTAGACGCAAAAATGCTTGAAGTGATATCGGTGCAGCGTTTTCTTACTGAACTGCGAAAGGTAATGGAAGAGCGGGACCCTTGGGCAATTCTCACACAGCTTCAGGCTTGGAAAGTAACCGATGCAATTGATCGCCTTGAGCTTGAGTCTTCTAAAACGGTGCTCGCACGTTTTTTTAGACTAAAGGCGGCGGCTCTTCATGTAAGCGCAGAAGTGCGATATTGGCTGTTTTTGCAGTGTTTGGTAAGCGCTGACGGGGTGCAAACTTGGGCAGAAACATTAGCCCCGCTGGGATTTAAAAAACAAACGCTGCGGGTATATGCTGACGAACTGAGAGCCTGCATCTCGTGTGGGGAAGTGGTGACGAGCGAACGCGTGGCCGCGCTGCGTGAAGCGTTAGATCTGGCCCGCTGTTAACAACCACTTACGGCTAAGCGTGTTTTCGAGAGGTAGTTTTTGAAGATGGATGTGAGTATTCAAAGTTTCTCTCATAAACTAAATGAAATTTTTAGTAAGAACTGGCCAAGCAGCATTTCAGCAGTTGAATTTGTGCCCCTGTACGATTTGACACTCGGGCACATTGGCACCGACGCACCCACACGTCTGGCCCGCAAAGTGCTTCAAAAGCCCGAGGCGCTGGCGCTTGAAATTAAAGCGCTTTGGGAGCAAGACGGCGGACCCACGCTGGAGCCCACCAGAGGATTTTTAAATGCGCGACTATCGGCTGCCGAGTTGCTTCATTCTAACCCCTTGCTCGATACCGTAGTACCCTTGCCTGAAAAGCGAGTGAGCGTGTTGGTGCCGGCCTGTACAGAGGAAACCGAACGGGCCGCGCATCTAAGGCTTGTGCTGCGTGCCTATCTTCAAGCATTTTGCGCCCAATTTTACGGAGCCAAGGTGCAGCTGGTTCTCGTTGGCAAGGGCCTCATTCCGCTTAGTTTTCAGCCCCAAGCCCTTGTGAACCTTATAGACTCGGTCCTTTCCTGGCCCCTCCAGACGGTTTCATCGCTGGTTGAGGGAGTGCAAGCAGAACTTCAAAAAGAAGATCATCCAGATGAAATGAGGGTTTTGTGGTTGTTGCCCGCAACTATTCCAGCTCCTCAGTTTAAGGCCCTGTTTCCGCGTGGCGAAGCCAATGGGCACATTCGCTTAAGTTACGTCGGGGCAGCCTGGGCCAATTGGCAGCTAACGCAAAAAGAACTCGCTTCGCTTACCCAACTCGCCGCTCGTGTGCCTGCCGAGACCCTTATATATCTTTGTTCGGAGGTGGCGGGGACAGATGTAGATTTGATGGTGCCGCAACTTAAAGAAAAAGCTAACCCCATACAATATGCAGCATTGACCGCTCAGCGTCTCAGAACGCTTTTATCTCAGACCTCGCGCGCGGGGGCAGATGTTTTGCCTAATGAAGACTGGTTAAAACTGCTGCTACGACTGAGATATTTTTATTCCTTTGAGCGGCAAGCTGGCCGCCTTGGTCAGGTAGCCGAGTTTATTTCGGTTTTGACCGAAATACTCGAGCGCACCAATGCGCTTTGTAATCAGCCTCACTTTAGAGCCCAGCTTGCCACAGGAACTTGTGGCGCAGCAGAAATCAAAATTCTTACTGGTGTTTTAGATCTGCTATCGGATATCATAGCCGGCAGATATATTGCCGGCGTTCAGAAGGTCTAATTACGCACATATTGCGTAGTGCTTTCCTCTCTGCGCTTTACTATTGGTTTACGCCTCAGAGAATTTTATGGCTGTTAATCCTAGCCCGCGCACTCATCCTACGGTAAAACCGTTAGCCACTATGAATAAAAAGAATCTGCAACAATGGGAGTTGCGGCTTGGTGTTGCCCAGGTCGTGGTATTACTCGGAATGGTCACAGGCTCAATAGCCTGCGCGTTCTATGTTGGGTTCTCGTCTGGTCGCGGTGTTGGGTTTGAGGCTGCACTCGAAAGAAGCCTCGCCCATAGTCCTCGGTTCCCTGTTGCTGAAGGCGAGGGAAATAGTGCCTCCCACAATGAAACAGATGTATATGCGCGCCTGAGCGCCCCAGTACCGGCATTGGCAAGCTCCCGTAAGGAAGAGCCTATTTTGGGGGCTATTAAATCAACTGAAGTTGCTCCTTTAGGGGATGAGGTCGCAGTCAAGGAACAAGCACCGCTTCAACCGAAGACAGTAGAGTCCTCCGAGACAGCGGGGCTTGATATGGATAGTTTGTTCCCAATTGAGCCAAGCGTAGAAGAACCAAGTAAGTTTGCTAAGAATCTTGGTGAAATAGCGCCTCAACCTAAACAAGAGCGCAGCGCATCTGTAAATCGCCCTGAAACTATCCAAGCTGCCAAGAAAACCGATACGGGCATAGCGAAAGTTGAGCTTAAAGAATTAAAGCCTTCACAAAAAGTAGCAGAAAAACCTGCCGCAATTGTTAAACCCGCAACAAAAAAGACAGAAGTAGCCAAGGTAGCTAACGCTGCGCCTGAAAAGTCCGCGATCACAGCAAAAGCAGCAGATAAGTCTCTTGTTCGCCAAACCTTGCCAGCAGGATGGTTTGCACAAATTGCAGCGCCACGAAAAATGCAGGATGCAAGTGCACTCGCGTCAAAACTTAAGTCGTCTGGGTTCCCGGTGTTAATCGAATCGGCGCGAGTTCGAGGCGAAGAATACTTCCGAGTTATTGTTGGACCAGAGCAAAATAAGCAGCAGGCTGAGCGGCTCATTGGCCAGCTGAAGCGTGAAAGTTATGTGCAGGGGGACCCATTTTTACGAGTAGTAAAATAAACTACCTGCCTAAGGTCCCGGCATAACTTTGGCCACGGAACTCACAAATTAACTTAGCTTTTTCAGCATGTTACCTAGCGCTTGCCTTATCTCAGGTGCCCTGGCATAAAGCGCTGAAGCATTTACGCTCTTTCTGCCGATAAGTATAGAAGTTAGAGCATCTTAGCCCTCGTACCGCTCCTTCAAGTAAGGTCTTTTTTTTCATGACGACCGATACGGTAAACGCAACACCCTCTCCACTAGCTGCAGTGAAACATGCAGCTGCTACCGACATTGGTTTGCGGCGCGAAGAGAACCAAGATTCTTTTGGAGTCATAGAGTCAGAGCATTTTAAGCTCTACGTCGTTGCCGACGGTATGGGCGGCGTGAAGGGCGGAGGTATCGCCTCAAACCTTGCAGTTAATGTAATTAAAGAGTGCCTCGAAGATAGAACAGAACTTAACTCTGCTGCTATTTGCTCGGCAGTCGAACATGCAAACGCAGAAATTTTCGAAAAGGGCTCAGGAGATCCTTCGCTAGCCGGCATGGGCACCACTTACGTGGGAATTGGTTTTGTCGGCACCAAGCTCCTTATTTCGAGCGTAGGCGACTCACGAGCCTACCGCATACGTGACAACCACATTGCCCAGCTTACTACCGATCACACCTTGGTTCAGGAGCTTTTAAAATCTGGGGCAATTAGCCCAGAACAAGCGGATAATCACCCTGTTTCGCATATGCTTACCCGTTCACTTGGGCCAGGACCTTCAATTGAAGTTGACTGCTGGCTTAGCGGCGATGGTCCTGCGCGTGGCGATATGTATGTGCTTTGCTCGGACGGACTGTATAATTTGGTGCATGATCACGAAATTGCGGCTGTCATGCAAGACAACTACATCGATGTTGCCGTGCAAAAGTTGGTGCAACTTGCCAATGAGCGCGGCGGAACGGACAATATCACCGTTATTGCAGTGGAAGTGGGCGAAGAGTTCCCCGTGGGACCTGATGCCTTTGAGGGCGCGCCGATGGATGAGCCTATTACTCATCCACCGCTGCATACGAGCCCGGGGCATCAAAGCGCTGAGCACAGCGAAGATTTATTTGCTGAGCCTCGAGTAGAAGATAATAAGTCTCTTGAAGGAGTCCTGGTTAACGAATCCGTTGTCCTTGAGCCAAAAATTGAAATCACCAATGTCCACCAAGCTTCGAATGCGGGTGAGAGCGAAGCAGTCAAAGGGCAGCCGGCGCATGAAGCTGCCGCCACACTGAACCCTGGCCACCCTGGCTCAACAGTGCAGCCCGCTTCTTTAAGCGAACGCTGGGCACACCTTAGAGGTCAACCGCTCTCTCGTGCTATCGTGCTTGGGGCTGCCTTCACCGTAGTCACTCTTATAGGTTTTCTGGGCGGGTTTTATGCTCCACGTATGCTTGGAGCTGGCGGACATCGGGTGCCGGTAGAAATAACAGCTCCTGAAGTGCCGCAAGCTCAGGTTGCACGGCTTGAGCCGGAAGTAAAATCTGACCTTATAGAGCGCAAGACCTCTGTAGCTGGAATTGGTTTTACTTACCAAGGCGGCAGCCCTGTTCAAGCAGAAGCGCCATCAACCGCCCCAGAATCCAATCATGAGCTTGGACTTGCGCCGGACGAATATAGCCGAGTATTGCGCCGTAAAAATGCGCTTGAACAAGTAGTAGCTGAGCTTGACGAAAAAATATCAGCCTTTGATAAGCCGCTCTCTGCGCGTCTAGCCGATAACTTACGTTCTGTACGAGAGCATAAACAATTATTAGAGACAGAGCAGGAAGACTTACGAGCTCAAATTGATGTGGCTACCCGCAAGCTTGCAGTCTGGTATGGACGTCGTAAGCGCCTTGCAGCCACCGATCCTATCAATTTAGCCGCAGAAGTAGCTGTGGCCTCTTCAGCAGTAAAAGAGAAAAAAGAAGTATTTGAGCTGGCCACTTGGTCATATCTTAAGGAAGCAGAGGTGCTGCGTTATAATCCTTCAGATTCAGCGCAAGAAAAGAAAGTAGTCGAGCTTGCCAAGGCCCGTAAGGAGCGCCAAAGAGAGCTTACCGAGGAAGTAAAGCGCGCTATAGAAAGCGAAGTCTCTGATTCTGACAAATCAATCGCCGAGCTTACTTTTAAACGTGATAAAACTTTGAATCAAATTGAAGAAACACGGCGGGAAGAAGAATACCTAAAAATATTAATGAGCTCTGATGCCAAAGCAAAAGACATTAAACGCCGCGAGTTAAGCCGCGAGCGCGAACTTGCTGAAGCTGAATTAGATGAGCTTGCTCATATCATCCCATCCGACAATTAAACCCTTGTTCTCCGTGCCCCCCAGCATTCTCTGGAGTCTTCAGTGACTTTGGAGTACTGTTTCGTAGCAGCAAAACATGCTTTGGCAAATCTAAAATTAGTTAATTTTTGAACAGCAGCGAACAGGCGTCACATGAAAAAGGCAGCGTTACTCAGCGTCTCTGATAGAACTGGGCTTGAAGCATTTGCAAGAGAACTTGTAAGCCTTGGGTATGTCCTTCTGACGACCTCCGGCACCGCAAAGTTTTTGTCCGGTGTTGGCATCAATAGCACACCAATTGAAGAGTACACCGGCCAAAAAGAAATTCTCGATGGGCGCGTCAAAACATTACATCCGCGCATACACGCTGGACTACTTGCACGCCGAGATGACCCTGCACATATGCGCCAAATTGAAGCAGATGGCATTTTGCCCATCGAAATTGCCGCAGTAAATTTGTATCCATTTACAAAGAATTTAAATACCCCTGAAGCCAAAGACCCAGAACACATGATTGAGTTTGTAGATGTGGGCGGGCCAACCATGATTCGTGCCGCTGCCAAAAATCATGGTTCCGTGTATCCCGTAATTGATCCGCTTGATTATCCAGAAGTGCTTCAGAGCCTTACGTCTCAAGATGTAGCGGCGCAACTCAAGCTTCGCCGCTCTCTAGCTGTAAAGGTGTTTACCCATTTGGCCCACGATAACTTAGAAATTGCTCGCTATTTCTCAAATATTGACGATGCAGAACGCGGCGCCGCATTTAGTCCAATTCAAGGAGCCGTGCTTCTAAAATCTCAAGCTCTCAGATATGGAGAGAACCCGCACCAAGAAGCTGCATACTACAGGCAATTTGAATCCCAGAACGCCCCCTGGAAGCAGCTTCAAGGAAAAGAGCTCTCTTACAATAATTTGCTCGATGTTGATGCGGTGTTGCGGCTTATTCAAGAGTTTCCGACTCAGCAACCGGCCGCAGTTATTGTAAAACATCTTAATCCATGTGGAGCTGCGCTTGGTCAGACGGCGAGCATGGCCCTTCAAAAAGCAAAACACTGTGACCCCCGCAGTCATTTTGGGGGAATTATTGCCTTTAACGTTACCGTTGATGAAGAAGCTGCTTTGGGGGTGAAAGAAGATTTTGCTGAAATCGTGTTGGCGCCAAGCTATAGCGCCACTGCGCTGCAAGTGCTGAGCAAAAATAAGAATTTAAGACTCATACAAGCTGATTTGAACTTTAAGACCCCGCTTGAATGGCGCTCTGTTGCCGGTGGCATTTTGCTTCAGCAGCGAGATACAGGAAGCAGCTCCGTAGCAGAGCTTGAGGTGATGACCAGCAAAATTCCAAACACAGCGCAAATGAGCGATCTTCAATTAGCCTGGAAAATTTGTGCCCATGTTAAATCAAATGCCATCGTCATCGTGCGTGACGGGCTATTAATTGGCGTTGGGGCAGGGCAGATGAGTCGTATCGATTCAGTTGATCTAGCCTTGCATAAGGCCAAATTGCATGGACATCAGGTTATCGGCGCCAGTGTGGCCTCAGATGCGTTTTTCCCGTTTACCGACTCGGTGGAAGTGCTAGCCCAAGCAGGAGTAACGGCCATTGTGGCACCCAAAGGCGCCAAACGAGATGAAGAAGTAGTTGCCGCCGCAAATACCAGCGGCATCTGTCTTTTGTTTGCCCCTGATAGACACTTTAGACATTAAATTTTGCACTATGAAATCTGTTTTGGTTATTGGTTCAGGAGCCCGCGAGCACGCACTTTGTTGGAAACTTTCGCAGTCAAAGCTGGTGCAAAAAGTGTACTGCGCGCCAGGTAATCCGGGTATCGCTGCATGTGCCGAGCTTGTGCCTTTGGCAGTCACCAAATTGAACGAGCTTGCAGAATTTGCCAAGCAAAAGCAGATTTCACTTACGGTAGTTGGGCCAGAAGTTCCCTTAAGTCTTGGAATTGTAGATTTATTTACCAGGTATAATTTACCCATATTCGGACCATCCCAAGCCGCTGCTCGCCTCGAAGCTTCAAAACAATTTGCCAAAGAGGTGATGATAGCTGCCGGAGTGCCCACCGCTAAGTACACAAGCCTACGGTCGCGGCCTGAAGCAGAAAAATTTATTGCCGCACTAGCGGGGCCAATAGTGCTGAAGGCCGATGGGCTTGCAGCTGGAAAAGGGGTTGTAGTCTGCAAGAATTCCGAAGAAGCGCGCGAGGCGCTTCCGCTGCTATTTGATGAACTAAAAGCTGAAGTGGTGGTAGCCGAGGAGTTTTTAGAGGGGCTTGAGGCATCGTTGATAGTTGCAGCCCACGGCGAGCTTATAGTGCCGCTGGTTAGCACACATGATTATAAACGCATTGCAGATAACGATGAGGGGCCCAACACCGGAGGCATGGGTTCAGTCAGTCCAACAACGCACCTCAGTTCCGAGCAAGAAGCTTGGGCCATAGAACACGTAATTCGCCCAATGCTTCAGGAAATGAAACGTCGCGGTCAGCCCTTTAGTGGGTTTTTGTATGCGGGCCTTATGATTTCTCCGCAAGGCAAGGTGCATGTGCTCGAGTTTAACACGAGGCTTGGCGATCCAGAGACTCAAAGCATTATGCGGCGTTTAGATTCCGACTTATTTCAGGTGCTTCAGGGGCTGCTGGCCTCAGAGCCCCCGCAGGTCTCGTGGAGTCCATTGGCTACTGTCTGTGTCGTGTTGGCGGCAGAGGGGTATCCACAAAGCCCAAAACTTGGGGCACCAATTACCGGACTAGAATTTGCGAGCCAAATTCCCACAGTGCAAGTGTTTCATGCCGGCACCGAGGTTAAAGCAGGCAGCTTTTGTGTCGCCGGTGGGCGAGTGCTGAGCGTTACCGCCCAAGGCCGCACCATAGACGAAGCAAGAGGCCAAGCCTATCGAGCGGTAGATATGATTCAGTTTAAGAACCGCCAGGTACGCAGAGACATTGGAATGAGATAGAAGATTCTGGGCCGTGCGCTCTTTCTAATTCTTGGTTATACTACGAACAAAGCGACCTAGAGCGCGTAACAAATTGTAGGCGTTACGAGACGAGTGAGATATGAGCCGAAACAAGGAAGGCAAGCAAAGGAACCCCAAACGTAGCAGGGCTACATTGAGGATTTCTTTGCGTAGGCTGACGATGTAGCAGGCCATATATCGCTTGGCGCAGTAGCCTTCATTTTGTTACGCGCTCTGATACATTTCTTTGGTTATTTGCTCCGGGTAAGCCTATGCAAAAAGTAAAATATGCTACTTTGGCCTTAGCGCTTGGAGTTGGATTTTTTTTCTCTAGCCTAATTCAAGCAGAAGAGCTCAAGGTGCTCGACTCTATTGGGTTAACTCGTGCCGTAAAGCAAGTTGCCAAATCCGCCAGGGTTGAAATTAGGCTTAAAGATGCAAGCCAATCTGCAGATCTTGAACTGGTAAGTGTGGATGGCCTAAGTGCACCCTTAAAATCTCAAATTAACGGCAATAGTGTCGTTTTTAATTCTGTTCCCGCCGGTGAGTGGAAAATTCAATCTCAAGGAACTAGCCCCAGTGTGCTCGAGGTAAAGATTGTACAGTGAATATTCCAATCTAGACGGGCAGGACGCCTCAGCCCCTTTTGGCTTTTTGGGGGTAGAGCGAGAAAAAGTGATTCGCTCGCTTCAGCGTAGTCCGGCCTGCGACATCCTCGTAGTTGGTGGAGGTATTCACGGCGCAGCGTTTGCCCGTCTAGCTGCACTGAATGGATTTCGCACCGTCTTATTGGAAGCTCAAGATTACGCCTCGGCCACATCCAGCCGTAGCTCAAAAATGGCGCATGGCGGACTTCGGTACTTAGAACTTTTTGATTTCTCACAAGTTTTTGAAGGCATTCGTTGCCGCGAAGCACTTTTCGAAACTGCTCCGCACCTTGTAAAACCGTACCCATTTTTGTTACCACAATTTAGCAATTCCTTGTTTCAGCGAACCAAGTATCGAATCGGGCTTTGGCTTTACGATTATTTTGTGCGCCAACCAAATAGAAAATCTCACACTGCAACTTCAGCCGAGCTCAATACGGAGTTATTTAAGGGGGCCAGCCAGCAGCCGCACAGCGGCTTAGTCTATTTTGATGGCATCATGCGCGACACTCGACTTGTGCAAGAAAATATTATCGCGGCGCGGCAGGAAGGAGCACTGACCTTAAACTATGCGCGCGTTGATTCTTTACACCATCAAACAGGGCGCAGGGTAGTAGTTGGATTTACTGATACTCTTACAAATTCTAAGTATGAAATAGCTGCCGGAATTGTGGTTAATTGTTCTGGTCCGTGGGTTGCACAATTAGGCCGATTGCCCGGAGCCAAGTTAAACCAGCACGTTACCTACAGTCGCGGCGCGCATCTTTTGTTTGCGCGGCCCTGGCATGGGCCAGCACTGTTTTTGCCCTTAGGCGGGAGAGGGCGATTTTATTTTGTGTGGCCGCATCCCGGAGGCACCATGGTGGGAACCACCGAAGCTGCCGTGGCCGAGCCAAGCTGGGATCCACAACCAAGCCAGCAAGAAGTTGAAGAACTTTTAGCCAGGTTACAAAAAGATATTCCGGCAGCGGGCCTCAATCGAGAAAGTTTGTACTACGGCTTTGCCGGATTACGCACACTTGTTTCCGATTCCCGAGCCCACTCAACATCCGATATTTCACGTAAACCCGTTTGGTCATTTTCCGGAGGAGTGCTATCGTTGCTCGGAGGTAAGTTCACCACCGCCATGAGCACCGTGCAGCAAGGCTTACAGCAGGTATGCGAATTAACTTCAGTTTCAAAAACAATAGCAGGCGTAGAAAAACGGCCTTTTCCGGGGGCCACTCAAAACCAAGAAATTGCGGAAAAGTTTAGAAATGCCGCTCACGCACATAAATTGTCCGATGCGCTTATTGACTCCGTGCTGTCGCGTTACGGGGGGCTCTGTAAATATTTTCTCGATAAGCCCGAACTCCTAAAACCAATCGGCCCTTTTAGTATTCGCGGCGAAATTGAATTTGCGCTACAAGCGGAGCAAGCCGAAACAATCGAAGACGTGCTGCGGCGTCGGCTTGAACTAGAGCTGCTGCCAGGCGCTGGGCTCGATGTGTTGCCCGAACTGAAATCAATATTTCAAGAACTCCGGCCCCAATACCCTTTTGATGAAGAAGCAAGTCGTTATAGGGAACGTATTGTACAAATCCAATCGTCGTTGAAAAAGTAGGGGCTAGAACTGCCTTACTTCTCTTTTGAACCGCACTCCGTCAACCCGCACTCTGACTTTGACCCGGCCTGCGTTTTATCAGCACCTGGCCCCGATCAAAAAATTGGCTGCCCGCCTAATTAGGGCACCAACACAATTTTGCCAAACTGTTTACCCTCTTCAAGATGTTTAAGCATTTTAATGCCATCCTTAAGCGGGGCAATTTGATCAATAACGGGCTTAATGCCGTTACGAAACATAAATTCAAGGGCGTTTATAAAGTCTTGGCCGTTACCCATGGTGGAGCCTACCAGCTTAATTTGTTTGGTGAAAAAGAGTCGGGCATCAAGGGCCAGTTCATAGCCGCTGGTTGCGCCTACCGTTACAATGGTGCCGCCACGCGCTACGGCGCGGGTGCTTTGTCCCATGGTTCGGGCGCCGACGTTATCAATAACGATATCTACTCCTCGGCCTTTGGTTAGTTTCAATAACTCAGCGGCCCAGTTTGTTTTCTCGGCATAATTAATTACTTCAGTGGCTCCAAGCTCGGCTGCTTTTTTTGCTTTTTCTTTGGTGCCAGCTAAGGCATACACCGTGGCTCCGGCGGCCTTACATATTTGAATGGCCAGCGAGTTCACCCCACCGCCAGCTCCTACCACCAACACACTGTGCCCCGCGCGCAAATTTGCTTGTTTAAAGAGCATGCGCCATACGGTGGTTCCCACCAGCAATGGGGCGCAGGCTTCCTCATATTTTATGCCTTCAGGAATTTTGAACACGTTTGCTGCTGGTACACACACATATTCGGCCATGCCGCCGCGAAGCTGTTCGCCCAAAATTTTGTAATGCGGGCTGACACTGGCTTCGCCAGAGCGGGTCCATTCATCTTCTGCCGTAATTACGCCAGGGTTAATCATCACTGGGGTACCAGGCGACCATTGTGAATGGGGGGTGTTTGCTTTGACAATTTCACCCGCAATATCACTTCCGGTAATGTGGGGCATTTCAAGATTGAGGCCTTTCCAGCCACGACGCACCCAAATATCGAGATGGTTAAGCGCTACTGCTTTTACTTTTACTAAGACTTCGCCCACGTTTAGCGTTGGTTCGGGTAAATCGGCGTATTTAAGCACATCAATTTCACCATGCTGTTCAAAAAATACGGCCTTCATACACGCTCCTTAAAAAGACGAAATTCAATTATTCACTAGAACTCATCTCATAAATGCCATCCTTGGCATTTATGAGAGTGCTCCAAGCTCGGACGGGGACCCCATAAAAGCCCCGTCCTTGCGTCGCACCGGCTTCCTCACAAGCTCGGTCGCCGAGCACGCCATCCTTGGCGCGCCTAGAAACCATCTCAAATTTACCAACTATGAGATGGTTTCTAGAACGCATCTCAAATATACGAATTATGAGATGTCTTCTAGACTATTGTGGTGTGCGTTTCCACAAAAGTGCAACCCATTCCCCCTGATGTGCAGATTCTATAAGTTCCCACCCGGCTACTTCATAGGCAGAAATAACTTGGGGCGCTAAATAATCAAGAATGCCAGCACAAATGAGCCAAGTCTTAGGCTTGCTCACACGCTGAAGCACCGGCATCAAATCTAAAAGTAGTTCAGCATAGATATTTGCGAGTATCAAGTTGAAAGAGCCTGAAAGTGCCGATGCTTCTTGTAGCTGCAAATCAATATTACTCGCTGCATTCATTTCAATATTGTCTCGCGCGTTGTCGAGAGCTGCGGGGTCGTTATCTATTGCCAAAATGGGCTGCCTAAATAGCTGAGCGGCGGCTATGGATAAAATGCCGCTTCCGGTGCCCAGGTCCAAAATGGTGGCGGGTGGTTCTGCTAAAAGCTTTGCATGTTGCATCAGCGTTAATGCTGCTGCGGTAGAGGGATGATGACCGGTGCCAAAACCAGTGCCTGGAATAACTGCAATTTGAAAGGGCTGTGGAGTAGGGGCTTCTAATGTGGTTTCAACGGGCAGAATAGAAAATTTTCCAATTTGTAATTTTTCCCACAATGCTGGGCAGCTTAGGTTCCAGTTCTGCTCTTTAATTTGTTGACTGCTTTCGCATTCAATTTGAAGGTGGGTGAGCGCAGATTGAAGTTGTGGCAAATCGGCTGCGCTGATGCTTATATACGAGGTCACTTTGTGAGCGCTTTGCACGACAATGCCTTGAAAACCAAGGTCAAAGAGTTGGGCCGAGTTTTGTTCTAGTTCAGGGGCAGTAAGTACAAGCTGCCACCAGGTCTCGTTTTTTGCCATAGGCTCACCATAGTAACTTGTTTGTAGGTGAGAAGGGAAACGGCAAATAAAGCGGGCTGGCTGCTAGGTTTTTGCCTCTTGAGAGCTCTTTTCAAGGTCGGCAATAAGTTTGTCTTCCATTTTCTTTTTGACCCGAGAACTTGAGCCGCCGTAGGCTCTTTTTTGGAACACTTTTGTCGGCAAAGGGGCATTTTCAAACATGTCTATGGCCACGGTTTGATATAAATCAAACGATTCGGGGCTGAGTGTTCTCAGCACCGTGGTGGTTTCTTTAAATTTCTTAAGCACTCGCCCAGGGTCGCTTTTGCAGCTGCGTAAGTAGGCTAATAAATCGATCTGGTTCATGAGATCGGTCATCAGCATTTTCATGGCTGCTTCTTCTCGAGCTTTTGAGCGTTCTCTTTTTACCCGCGCAGAAATTTGGGTTATTTCTAAAAGATTGTCGACTGAGTAGGGCTCGAAGAGAAACCCATCGAAGCCAGACATTACGCTTGAGGCAACCGTAGAAGTGTCTTGGTCTTTTGCGCCTAGTACTAATATATAGGCTGCATCTTGGCCTTGAGGCAGCCCTTTAGCTAGCTTAATAAAATTGAGAATTCCCTCCATTTCGTGTTTTCTTGAAATAAACACGACGTCGGCTTTTTCAGAACCACTTAGTTTTTGCTGGGCTTCGCGAAGCTCGCTTAGCTGGTGTACTTTGCCAAAATTGGTAACAGCAGTTGTGGCTTGCTTGAGGCGCATGCGCGACTGAATATCTGGATCAACCAGAATGGCATCGTACTTTTGAAAGCCTGGAGAGCTCATATGAAGGAGCTAATTTACTGAGATAATAATAAAAATACCCAATTAACACTATCGACCAATCAGGCCTCCCACTTAAGGGGTGACTAAAGGGCGTAGAAGTCTCAATTTTTGTAACTTATTGGAATTACGGACTGCTTTTGGCGCTGGGCCTTCAAACGCACTGCGTATTGCGGTTTTTCCCGGCAGGCGCGTTAGTTCAATTTTGCAAAAGGCGCATTATTAACACGGGTGCCTCGATTTTCTGTTCGCCATCAAAATGCGTTCAGACGAGGCGCGAGGCTCGGCACAAAGTATGAACGCATTTTGACGGAGAACTGGTTAGGGCTCAGATTTGGGAGCTGTACAGGCCCCGTTTTGTCCGCAGTCTTTTACAGGCAGTTCAAAATATGTTCGAGCCACAATAGATGAGCGGTTTGGTTTTGTGCACTGATCCAGCTCTTTATACTCAAGAAGTTTAAACAGATGATCTACAGAATGGAGGGCTGCAACTTCGGCTTCGTTGCGGCAAATCCCGATTAAATTAACGTACGAAAACGCGCCATCGGCGCTTAGCTGTTCTGTTTTTACAGCCGCAAATTGGGTGGCAAGCACACAGTGAAGTTCGGAATCGCCATTTGGAATAAGTGGTTGGTCGCAGGCAATAGCGGCGCCAACTTTAATGGACTTTGATTTGGTGGTTTGAATAAGAATCCACCCCAAAGCTAATGCGCGTAACGGCCAATCAGGAACTACGCCATCATGGTCCTGGTTTGCGAGTGCAAGTTGGAACACCAGCTCAGAGCCAGAGCGAATAGCACCTGCTTGAGCAGCTAAGCGACGCAGGCCATCGGTACAATAAATAAGCGCTTGAGGGGCTTCGAGGCGCAAATAGACGCCAACCGGAATCTTTCGGTCCTTATCGGCGAGGCCTGTTTGTAGCGCCTCGGCGTCGTATCCCAGTTCAGTAAGCTGTTCAAGCAGGTCAAGCTCGAGGGTGCAGGCAGGTGGGCCGTAGGCGGCTTCAAGCAGTTCCCAGGAAGACTGTAAAATTGGTCTAGCCGATAAGCGGGTTGGCTCTACAAAAAGTGTCTGACGGTAGGCGGAACGAATAAAGATATCTGCACCGGCAAACCAGTCGATAACCGAGGTGCCTTGTCTATTATGTAGCGCAAAAAAATCGCCAAGGCGCGGCAGCAACCTACTTGCTCCGTGGCTTACCACTTCTATACGAAGCGCCTGAAACAGCCCACGGAGCACTTGCCTCAGGTCTCTATCGCTAAAAGGGGAGGCGTGCAGGCGTTTCAGTGTGGGTTCGATAAGATCTTTTAATTCAACAATAGACCCAAATTTTTCACGGTGATAGGCAACTAGTTCTCCGCACTTTTCAAATCGTAAAGTGCGAAAGGTCTCGGTCTGCACAAAGACCTGGTTCTCTTGAATCCGGACTCGCTGTTGTGACTCAATGTGAGGAATGAGAAGTCCAAACCCTTCATAATACACGCACACATCTTTGGCGAGAAATCCAACAGTTACTTCAGCTACCTCAGTCTGAATGGACTGACGCAAATCTTGGCTAAGTTGGTTCCACAAATCGAGCGGATTTGTTTTTAAGCGGGGAGCTAAGCTATTGGTGCGAGTGGTTGAGGTGTTTGGGTTACGCGAAGTTTCCGCCGCGTTGGGCTGGTTGTCGTTTGCTGTTGGTGGTTGCGGTTGATCTTGCATTGTAGCGAGCTACGCTAAACCCTGTTCTTTTGTCATGCATTCGGTCTGCTCAAAGATCGCATGGGCAAACTTCAGGCAAATCAAACGCAAGTTTTAGTTCAATCCCCAACTGATTTGGAGACGTCGGAGTTTAGCGCAAAGCCTCAATAAGATCCACGAGCGGAGGTAATCAATTAAGGCATTTGTTCGCCGTGAAAAAGTCAGTTTTGGCAAAGTTTTGAGCAAAACTCAGCTCTTTAAAGTTTCTGTTCGTCGGCAAAATGCGTTCAGACGAGGCCCTTAGCTTCGGGTGCATAAAACACTTTGGGGCCCAAGAGGCCCCAAAGTGTTACTCTCTATGCTTCTGCAATTGTTGAAACGCCCTGTGCGTTTCTTGCCTCTTCTTGCACGGCTTTAGTTTCGGGTGCACTTACCTGTCTCTCTTCTTCTTTGGGCTTTGGTTCCGGTTTTGGCTGCGAAGCAGTAATTGCTTGGGACGCGCGGATTGAATCTGGGCTCATACAACACTCCTTGTCACTTTCTAAAATGCTTGCAATTTAAAGCAAGTGTTTAAGTGGTGACACTTAAACGCACATACACCTTGCATGCGCTAGAGTGACCTATCGAGTGCTTTAGAACTCGGCCTAAGATTATAGAGCTAATTAGTTTGTAAGAGGCTTAAGAAGGTATTTAGATAACTTTCTTAATGGCTGCCACTAGTTGCTCTTTTGGCACGGCGCCAATAATTTGCTCAACAAGCTCTCCGCCCTTAAAAAACACCAGGTTAGGAATGCCGCGCACGTTAAATTGCGAGGGAGTACGAGGGTTATCATCTACATTCATTTTGGCAATTTTGAGTTTGCCACTGTATTCGTTTGCAAGCTCTTCGAGCACTGGAGCTATGCTTTTACATGGCCCACACCAAGGTGCCCAGAAATCAAGCAATACAGGCACAGCCGATTTGAGAACATCTGCATCAAAGGAAGAATCTGAAATTTCGTGAACGTTGCCAGCCATTTATAACTCCCGCACTAATTATGAGGATGAGGTGACATTGTGCCACCCAGCGCTCGATACTAGCGCATTAGGGGACCGCTGGCCAGTCTACTGAACGTGGGTTTTGGGGCTTTTTGGCCCCCCCTTAAGGCCCCTTAAACAGCACCCGCCTACATACTTTAAGTTTCTTGAACCTTTTGACGACTACTCGCGTCATAAGTTCAAGCAGTTTGAAGTAAGGCCAGAGGGGTTCGATTTAACGAGAAAGTTGAGGGAGTGAATTTAGGGGAGGGGACGCCTCCCCACAAACAAGCAAGGTACGATATGAAATCATCAAATGAAAAAAATGTCCTCATGCCGAAGTCAAACTATAATATCGTCTACAGCGTAGATTCGTTCGCCAATGGAATTGCTTTTGGCCAGCACAAGTTTCCTGATACCGAAGATCCTCGTGATCATTATTGTCTCAAAATTGACGATGACACCGAACTAACTCGATTACGAAGCCGCTATACATTGAATAAACAAAATCCCTTTTGCGAGCTTGAGAGGCATCTTATGCGGCTTTCCTCACAGGGCGTTTTGCGTAGCGCCTGTGTGTATTTTGGAGTCACCACCGATCCGTTTTTGCCATTTGAAGCAAAATTTGATGCAAGTATGCGGTTTTTAGAGCTCTTTAAAAAGTACACTCCAGGCTTGCTGGTGGTGCAGACGCGATCTCCTTTGCTGGTAATTGCTATGCCGGTGCTTACAAGACTGGGCTGCCATTGTGCAGTAACTTTGGGATTAGAAACCAACCTTGAAGAATCTGCGCGGCGCTACACCTCGCAACTGCCCCGAGTAGAGGAGCGCCTTAAAATGGCCACGGCCTTAAGGCGCTTTGGTATTGAGGTTAATATTCAAGTGGCGCCGGTGCTTCCGTATGGAGACTGGAAGGCAGATGCAGGCAGATTTGCGGACACCCTGATAGCGCATGCCGACGGGATTCATGTGCGATCTATAACCGATGGCAGCGAGCGAGTAGAGCGACGCCTCAGAACCAATGTAGTCGCCCAAAAGTTAGCTCAGGACCGAAAGTTTCATTGGCTACGACCTGATTCTGCCAGGGTTTTACTTACAGAAATTGAGAAACGAGCTCCGGAAAAGCTTATTTTAAAGGACCGTCCACACCTAAAAGATAGGCAAATGCCCCTATTTGCGTAAGCCCGCTGGGGTAGTACCCCATTATCCTGTCAAGCTACTGAAATCTTGGCTTTTTTTACAGCATTTGGGCTGAATACTCTCTTGTGAAACCACTATGATGCCGACCATCATAGAGGTCATGTGTAATGAAGCCTTACAAAATTTAACCACGGCTGGAGCGCAGCTACCTGAAGGTACGGGGCTGATGCTTGAGGCCTATTTTAAATCGCTCGCTCAAGCAAACGGGCAGTATCCTTCGTCGCTTAATTTAGTTCAGGAATCTCAAAAGTTTTTGGCAAGTGGAGCAGGTGGACCCGAGTTGATTGCCGAGCTAATGGCCACTGACCCAATTGCCCCCTTAAGGCTTTTAGGCCAGACGAACAGCGCGATGTTTGCCCGCAATAATCCGGTTGAGTCTATGCTTGGCGTGGTGCAACGCCTTGGATTTCGTCGTACTGCGGATGCACTGAGAGATTTTGGCGAACCTAAAAATTATCAGGCCGTATTCTTGGGTCGCGCCTTGGGGCTGGGCGCCTTACATCGCATGGTTTTGGCGCAGCAAATTGCCGAAGATCTCGCCCGCATAGTGGCACCGCGCTCGCCCTTACGCGAGCGAGCGGCGCTTTGGAGCCAGCTCTCGCGTTTGCCACTGCTGCTTATGGCTTACATAAAGCCAAATATTTATGCTGCTTTGCAGCTTGATCGCTCCCTTGAAGGACGCAATGTGTTTGAGCGCAATATTAAAAAGGCGCTGGGGAAGTCTCTCTACGATCTTGCCTCTGGTCTTTGTGATAATTCGCATATCCCACTGAATATTTCCAAAGTGGTTCAGCACCTAGAATTGCCCCCTTGGAACCGTCGTGGAGGGGCTGGCGAAGATAGTGCGGAGGCGCTTTTAATGGTGCGAGTAAGCTTTATTGCCAACCGTCTGGCTGACGAAATTGGGCGTTTTTCGGGTAAAGATGAAGTTGATACTCTTATTGACGAGTATGCAGAAAAATCTGGAATAAAACAGGAGCAAATTGAATCAGCTCTTGGAGAGGCTGCGTTGGGATTTGTTCGTCGCATGCAGCTTTTGGGAGTAAAGGGGTACCGTTTGCCTAGTTACTTAATTGAATATCAAGATGAGATGGTGGGGGCCGATGGAGTTGCTCGCAAACGGCACCCCCAATATTCGCCGCTAGCCGAGCGAATTAACCCTTATCTTTACGAATTACGTGCCTCACTTAAATCGGTGCCGGGCGAGGGGGAGCCTGGGTTTTTGCCGCAAGCGGTAATGTGCACACTTCAGGCACTTGTGCATGCGATGCAATTTGATAGAGCCATGCTCTTTCGGCCCAGCGCCGACGGGCGACTACTTGAGCCTACCGTCCTTTTTGGACAAGCACCCAAACAAAGCGTGGTTACTCCACGACTTTTAAAGGCGTCCAATGCCGACTTTATGCCCGATGTGCAGGCGTTTATTGAAGGTAAGGTTATTTTTACGGGCGATCCGATTTATGGCGATGATTGGCCATTTTGTGCCTTTCCGATTGTGAGCGATAGAGAAGTCGTTGGTGTATTTTATGCTGACAAGTTAGAGAATAAAAATGCCAGCCCACTTGAGACTCAAGAGCAGGTTTCCGTAATTGCGTTAGCCGAACTTTGGCAGGGTGTTCCTGCTGCTTATCGTTAAGGTGCGACGTCGGTGAAGCTAAAGCAACGTTTGCATCGAAGCACAGAAGTGCAGAAGAAAACTTTGAATTCAAAGTTCGTGCTGCCCCTTTTTGGGGTTTTCCTTTGGGCTGGTGCGCCTAGCCAAAGTTTTGCAAACCCCATTTATGTCTACAAAGACAAAAGCGGCGCAGTTCGATTTACCACCAAGGCTCCGCCTGAGGGCACCAAAGCAGAAGTTTTTACCTCCAAGGGTGTGTCGTACTCCATTTTGGGGCCAAGGCGAGCAAAATCTTTGGGAAGCAAATTATTTACGGCTGCCCATAGCGATTTAATTCGCGCTGCAGCTCGCACCCATGGCATTACTGAAGATCTTATACGCGCGGTCATTCATGCCGAATCTGCCTTTAACCCGAAAGCTGTTTCTCCAAAAGGGGCTCGGGGCCTTATGCAGCTTATGCCGCCATTAGCAAAGGAGTTTGGTGTCAAAAATTCGTTTGACCCTTATGAGAATATTCATGCCGGTAGTCGCTTTTTGGCTATGTTATTGAGAAAATACGCCGGAGACCTTAGACTGGCGCTCGCTGCATACAATGCGGGCCCAGGAGCAGTTGACCAATATAAGGGAATTCCCCCTTATGATGAAACTCGGGATTACGTTGAAAAAGTATTGGCGCTGCGAAGCAGATACGCGGTCGCTCGAAAAAAAGAATTAGAGAATGCGAGAACTGGTTCAAAAAATCCCTAATTGGCTGACGCTGTTGCGCCTAGCTCTTATTCCAGTATTTGTCTTGCTGCTTATTGAACCAACGCCTTTTATGGTGAAGCTTGCCACCTTTGTGTTTGTGGTAGCGGCGTTAACCGATCTTGTTGACGGATATCTTGCGCGTAAGTTTGGCGCTGTCTCAGATGCCGGTAAATTGCTCGATCCATTGGCTGACAAAATTTTAGTCATGGCAGCTTTAATTATGCTGGTTGCGCAGCGGTCAGATTTCGATGGTGCGCCTTGGGTGCCGGCTTGGATGGTGGTTTTGGTGCTGGCACGCGAAATTTGGGTGACTGGACTTCGCAGCATCGCGGCAACCAAGGGGCTGGTGCTGGCAGCGAGTGCCAGCGGCAAAATTAAAAGTGGCTTTCAAATGGTGGCCATCGTGCTGCTTTTGCTGCATGAAACCAAACTGCGCATTTTTGGCTTTGGAGTGACTTGCCAAACGTTAGGCGTAAACCTTCTTTTACTTTCTTTGGCTGTTTCTTACTGGGGCGCGGTTGAATATTCAACCTTGGTCTTAGGCGAAGTGCTGCAAGGGCCTGGGGCAGAAGAAAAGCCGCAGGTAAAAACCTCATCCGAGACGGGGAACGGGTCTTAAATTGATCTCAAATTAATCCCAGTGGCTTAACTGCTCCCAGGATAGCCCGTGAAGGCGATATCAGGCAGAACGTACATCCATTTCCATCGAGTTTATTGCTGAGAAGGCAAATCATCTTTCTTTAAATTGCTTAAAGCTGTAGAGTCAAAACCAATTGCGGCCTTTTTTTGACGGTAATTAGCCCATGCGCGTATCAAGAATTGAAATTTTCGGCTTTAAATCGTTTATGGAAAAAGTAGTTATTCCGCTTGATGGCGGGGTAACGGGCGTGGTGGGGCCGAATGGCTGCGGAAAATCTAATGTTGTCGATGCCTTACGCTGGGTTTTGGGAGAAACCAAGGCCAGCAACTTGCGCGGAGCCTCCTTAGAAGACGTTATCTTTAACGGCACCGACAAATTGCGTCCGCTGGGTCTTGCCGAAGTTTCTATAACCCTGCGTTCAACCGAGGCCAACTTTTTTGCCGATCTCGTCTCTCCTGCCATGGAAGCTGACCTTGTAGCGCAGCTTGCGGCAATGGAAATAGACCCAGAAGAAGAAGGGCTGAATGCCCAAGCTTCAACTGAGGTTACGCCTGAAGAAGCAACATCAGAGTCGCAGCAGGAAAAAGAAAACAGGCCAAATTTAACCGTTATTTCTGGCGGTCTAGATGAACAAGCCCCGCAGGCTGAAGCTGCTGCTGAAGCAGTAGATGCAGTGGCTTCCGAAGCCGCAGATGCCCCTAGCTCAGCGCCAGCCCCGACAACAGAGTCTGAAGAGGCTAGCAAAGAGCCTGTAGCCGCCACTTTTTTAACACGTTTTAGCTGGCTCAAGGCAGTAAACGAGGTTCAAGTAACCCGTCGATTATATCGTAGCGGCGAGTCTGAGTTTTTTATAAATCGCGTTCCTTGTCGCCTAAAAGACGTTAAAGACTTTTTCCGCGCCATTGGCCTTGGTGCAAGGTCCCACACCATTGTTGCTCAAGGCGAGGTGTCGCGCATTGTGACCGCTAAACCCGAAGAGCGCCGACTTATTTTGGAAGAAGCAGCTGGTGTACTTGGCTTCAGAGATAAAATTGCTTCTGCAACCAGACGCCTTGAAGAAACGGGCGTAAATATCTCGCGTATTGATGATATTTTGAAAGAAGTTGAGCGCCAGGTTTCCTCACTTAAGCGTCAGGCAGCCCGTGCTGAAGCACGTCAGGAAATTAAAGATCGTCTTGCAGTGCTGGAAGACGCCTTGTTTTTAGATAAAGCCGTTGAACTTCGCGAAACGGAAAAACAAGTAGAGTCTCAGCGCGCCGGAGTTGTTGCTGAACAAGAGCGGGCTGAGGCTGCTTTGCAGCTTGTGCAAGCTCAAGAAATTGAGGCTCGCGGCCAACTTTCTGCGCTTGATATAGAAAGCGACACGGTGCGCCGAAAGATAGATAGCCTCTCTGAGGAGATTCATCAACGCGAACGCCAGCGTTCGGGACGCAAAGCGCGAATCGGTGAAATTAATGCATTTGTGCAGGCTCGCGGCACGGAAGCTCGTCGCCTCGAAGAGCGCATTGTGACTTTGGCCTCGCGAAAAACCAGCGCACAGCAAGAGATATTGAATCTTGAGGAACGTGAAAAAGCGCTGAGCAAAGAAATAGCCGAGTTTGAAACAGGGGGAGAAGACGAGCTGCGTCAGGCCTCTGAGTCCGTCACCTCAAAGCGCGAGCAACTGCGCCAGCGAGAACAAGAATTGCGGGTGGTGCGAGAAGAGCTCATTTCAAAACAAAGTAGTCTGCGTGCTGCGAAAGAACAACTTGTTGCAAATAGTCCGATTACGCAGCTTAAAGATACACTTTCATCGCCACATTCTCAGTTTTTAAAACGCCTTTCAGAGTCTAGCCAGCTTCTGGTTGATGGGCTTCGGGTGCCTCCGGCTTACTCAAAAGCAGCGCAAGCTGTTTTGGCCGAACGAGCGCAGTTTTTGGTAACTGAAGATCCACTGGCAGTTGCAGAGCAGTTTGTTGCAGAGGCCTATAGTTCTCATGCACAGGATAAGAAAAAGCGCTCCAGTTTAGGCGTATTTAAGCGCGCGGGGCTTGATGCAACGGAAGCTCCTGAAGCAGCAAGAGCTGACATCCCGTTTACAAGACTCCTCGATGTAGTTGAAGTGAATGCCGAGTTTGCGCTTGTAGCCCATAGGCTATTGGGAGCTGTCTATGTGGCCGACACTTTGGCCGCTGCAAAAGCTTTCTTAAACTCAGGAGTTTCGGCTAAAGGAATTACCATTGTTACGCAAGATGGTGATATTTTAACTGAGTATAGTTTCTACAGCCTAAGACATGAGGGCGGTGTAATTCAGTTAAAGAATAAGGCAATTGAACTGGAGGCTCGGGTACAAGAGCTCGAAGCGAAACAACAAGAGCTTCAAAAAGCAAAAGACGAGGCACAAAGCGCTTTGCGTGAGGCAGAGAGCCTTCAAAATGACGCCTTACGTCGCAGCCGTGAACGCCAAGCAAAGGTAAGGGAACTTGTAAATCAACGTGGCACCGTGGTGGGGCGCTTACAGGCCGAGCGTCGTACCTTTGAGCAAGTTGATGGAGACGTATTAAAGACTCAGCAGCAAGTAAAAGAGTGTGAGCATAAAATTCAAGAGCTGCGAGCCGAAGAAGCGCGCCTAGCAGAGGAACTTAAAAATTTAGTTCCCGATCAAGAGCAAGAATTAAAAGCAGAACTTGAAAAACTGCAAGCAGAGTATGCTTCCCAAGATAAAGTGCGGCGTGAGGGGCGCGAAAAGTTGGCCCATTTTGCAAACCAGGTACATGCAGCACGCCAGGCATTGGATAAAGCTCGCAGTGCCGTGAATTCCCTCGAGCTTTCAGTGCAGAAAGTTGCGCTTGAGAGGCAAAACTTGCGGGAGCGCATTGAAATTGAGTGTGGACCAGAACAGTTTTCGGTACTTTTGAGTCGCGCCGAGCAAATGCAACGACTTGAGCTTAAAGTGCGCCAAGAGTTTAGCGAAGAACTTGGAAAACTAAAGTCACGCATTGCGCGTGAAGGTGAGGTAGACCCAAGCTCTATTCAGCGTTACGAAGAGGAACGTAAGCGCCTCGAAGATTTAAGTGCGCAGCGTCATGACCTCGATCATGCAGCGCAGGTATTAAAACGCACTATTGAACGCCTTACTGAAACCTCTGAAAAGCGCTTTGTTGCAACATTTAATGCGGTTAGAGAGAACTTCTCGAAGTTGGTCCCGCGTTTGTTCGGTGGCGGGAGAGGTTCCCTCGAACTTTTGGATCCAAGCAAGCCGCTTGATTCTGGCGTTGAAATTATCGCCCGTCCTCCAGGCAAAAAGCTTAAGTCTATCGAGCTTATGTCTGGCGGTGAAAAAGCACTGTGCGCTACAGCCCTTATCTTGGGCATGTTTATGGAGAAACCAAGCCCACTCTGTGTGCTGGACGAAGTTGATGCCCCACTTGATGAAGCTAACCTTGTGCGCTTCTTGTCACTTATTAAAGACATGAGTAAACGCACACAGTTCTTAATGATTACCCACAATAAGAACTCTATGGCTACGTCAGATAGGCTGATTGGCGTGACCATGCAGGAACCGGGGGCCTCGCGCACTATTTCAGTGTCTCTGCAGGAAGCCTACTCGCAGGTGGCTTAAGCCCCTGAATTCTCGCATAGTTAGCGGTTAAATTGGCCTCACCTCATAGCCATGCTATTGTTTTGTCTTCTAAAAACTGAAGACCTTACGTATTTCGATAGGTAAATGCCCATGGATTTTCAAACAACTACCTCCTCGTTTTTGCAATATGCAACCGAGCTCTCTAAGCAGTTTGGCACGGGTAATGCGGTTGCCGATGTGGTGGTCACTCTATTACTGATGTCACTTTTGGCGTTGACGCTTGGTTTGATTGCATTATTTCGTGGCCCAAAACGCGAGGCTGGGAAAGCGGGGGCATTTGAACGTTACGATAATATAGGTGGCCGAGTTGAGCGCCTAGAGATGCAGTTTAACGAAGCGCGTACCGAAACTGCGCGCGCACTTGAACTTTTTAAAGGCGAAGTTGGCTATGTCAAGCAAGAGCTCGCTGAAGCCCGAGCCATGCTTAAACAGCTTGGCGCGGTCGGCAGTGGTGATGCTGATGGTTTTGTTGATGCTGCTAGTTTAGTTTCTGCTGCTCCTCAGACGTTTGATGCCCCAGAGACTGCTGAACCCAGTCTAGCTGCTGAACCCGTAACCCCAGCGCCAACTTTTTCCCCAGCAGCCCAGCTCTTAAGCCAACCAGAGGTAGAGCCGGAATCTTTAAGTAAAAGACTTGTAAAATCTCGACTGGGTTTATTTGAAAAAATTCGTTCGCTTTTTGGTGGCAAAACTCAAATAGAGCCTCAGACTTTGGCAGAGCTTGAGGCTTTGCTTGTGAGTAGCGACTTAGGCGTAAAAACAAGCCAGGCGCTGCTTGAAGAATTAAAGGCAGAAGTTGCCTCTGGTGCAGCAGTGGATGAGCCACGGTTGCTCGCAGTGCTTAAAATGAAAGTGCTTTCAATTTTAGAGAAAAATGCCCACCAGGACGCGGCCATTTTGCCTAAAAAACGCGGTGCAGATCCTTTGGTTGTATTAGTAGTAGGTGTGAATGGAGTGGGTAAAACAACCACCACCGCTAAGCTCGCACATATGTGGAAAGCAGCCGGGGCCAGAGTTTTATTGGTCGCTGCTGACACATTTAGAGCCGCTGCCGTTGATCAGCTTGTTGAGTGGGGTAAACGCATTGATGTGCCCGTTGTATCGGGCGCACCCAATGCCAAGCCGCAAACAGTGGTGTTTGAGGGCATGAACAAAGCCAAAGAGCTGCAAATGGATGTGGTATTAATTGATACAGCAGGCCGCTTGCATACTAAAACAAATTTGATGCAGGAGCTTGAAGGCGTTAGCAGCATGGTAAGTAAACATATTGCTGGAGCGCCACACGAAGCCATTTTGGTGGTTGATGGAGCCACGGGCCAGAATGCGTTGCAGCAAGCACGCGAGTTTAACGAGGCAACAAAATTGTCTGGTTTAATTGTCACCAAACTTGATGGAACACCCAAAGGCGGCATCGTGGTGGCAATTAAGGAAGAACTTGGGCTTCCCGTGCGCTATATCGGAGTGGGAGAAGGGCCTCAAGATTTACGGCCATTTGTGGCAAGAGATTTTGTTGAAGCACTATTTGATACCTCGGCCGATGGGCAAGGTTCAGCACATATTGACGCAAGTGCTTCGGCTCATGCTGAGACGAGGCGAAGGAAGAGACGGGATACGCAGCCGTATCTTTAAACGGGGTGGGCGGCCTAGTCTGAGGCTTCAGTTGGCCTGTATTCTGTACACCAGTTGGTCCGTTTTCTGTGACCTGCTGCAGTTTCAGAAACCTGTTTCCAGCTCCTGAGAAATAAGGGGCGCTTAGCCCCGATACTTTAATAACTTATAAAGATGAGCTGCCAAGCAGTCGGCTTCTGCTACAAGCTGGCTGCCACTTGCTCCAAGCTCAAGTATGGCCTGGCACTCGCGTAGGCTTCCCATTGCCATCTGGAAGAATCGCTTTCTATCTGCCATAGACTTTCTGCCGTGCCCCTCCGCTAAGTTTAAAGCTACCGATGCTGCTGCTCGGTTTAGCTGGTCTTTTAAATGCCGGGCTAGGCATAGGTTTTGCGTTCGGCGGTAAAACTCGACCGCTAGTTTATAAGTTCGAAAATTCATCATATGTAGGCCCTCCGTTTGGAAGAAAAAAAGTACTCACCCGAGTGGGTACTGCTTTTTTTTCCAAACGGAGGGCCTTAATCATGATAAAGAATTTTCGAACTTTAAATCACGGCGTCGAATTTTACCGCCTGTGCAAAACCCTATGCCTACCACGGCACCTGAGGGACCAGCTAAACCGAGCCTCAGCTTCAGTGGTGCTGAACTTAGGAGAGGGCAGCGGCAAAAGATCTATGGCGGAGAAGCGGCGATACTACGATATCGCAATGGGAAGCCTACGCGAATGTGAGGCAATACTCATCTTGGCAGAGCAAGAAGGCAGTCAGGCTTGGCAGAAGCTAGACTGTCTCGGCGCTCATGTATACAAGCTTATTAAAAGTACGGGCTGAGGCCCGCATTCTTTTTCTGAAGAGCAGTTCCAGTTTTCTGTTCCCGTTTTCAGTTGACCTGTATTCTGAACACCCGTTAGTCGGTTACCATGTCCTCGGTCGGCCCATTTTCCAATCCGAACCCTGACCCCCGGCTTTATTTACACGCATCTCCCCCAATTGCCCCCAGCGGCGTTCTCGTATCACAAGCCACTGGTCTAGCTCCAACGCCCATTGATAAATCACCGCGAGTGGTAGCTGCTCTTTCAATAATCAACCCACCAACAAGAAACACCACAAGCAAAATGGCGAGGGTAATAACGTATTCAGTAAGCGACGCGCCAGTTTCTGAATGAGGCTTATACTTTAGGAATATAAACATAAGGAGCCTCTAATATAAGACCCCGGTCTGGGTAAGCCGAGAGTTAAACACTGAGCTTGCTTGATTTACAATTGAGAGCAGCGAGGAATTTGGTTCTGATAAAATATATGTCCAATAATACTGGAATGAACAAGCTGAGTCATAGCTAGGGGCAGCGCCAGAGCAGGCAGCTACAAGATCGCCCTCAAAAGTTGTATCTGAATTTGCCAAGGCCCTGGGACTAAACACCAGCACACTCGCATCTTCTGGTTTTGAAGCAGAAACTGTTGCTTGAAACGCTGCAGCTAAATTAGTTATGGCTGCGTCGCTGGCGTCGGCTGCGGTAGTTGGAAAATAGGCTATGGTAATTGGTCTGCGCACGCGGCGCCCGTCTACGCTGCGGGTTCGCATGCCTTGTTCTACTAAGCATCGTAGGTTGCAAACTTCGTCCCCAGACGTTGGGGCAGAGCAATTACAAGCTCCAAGACTTCCATTTATGCGTTGATGGGTAACCAGCAACAAACTAGTTGAAGACCGACCATCTGAGTCCATCTGCTCCGCTTCTACGTAACGCCGGGGGTTGGCGTTGGTAGCACCAAATGGCTGATTGAAAGTCGGATTAAGGCCTGAATATGGAAATATTCCAGGAGAAGCCAGAGCTGGAAACACTGAGGTGCCTAAGGGTGCTCGCGTAAGGTATTTTACAAGCCCCACTAAATCTGGGCGCAAATCTAAAGTTGCAGTTGAGGCGCTGGCGACATTGTCGCTAAATGTTTTCGCAGTTGATTTATCGCAGTTAGCTCCATACGCTCCAAGCATGGGATACGGACAGTTTTGAATGCTGCCAAGCATGCTGGTGATTTCTGGAGCTCGTAACTTTCTTGAGGAGGTGCCAGGGGGGGGTGTACAGGTTAGTGGACTTGCCAGGTTTTCCCAAGGACAGGCTTGAACCCAGGGATCACTGGAAGCGTATGCGCTCGGTCTCAACCTTTCGGGAGTGTCGAGCGGTGAAAATGCAGCAGAATCTTCGAAGTCTAAATTTGCTGAATCAAACGGAGAGACAGGAAAACGCGTAAAAGCTTGGGTGTCTCGATACAGGTGGTAGCAAAAAGCCAGTTGGCTAGAAAGCCAGGCGTGGTTGGTTTGAATATCTGGAGATCCGCTCGTGAATGGATCAACCCAACCGTTTGAGCTCCCATCAATGTCGTCAAAGATAAACCCTGGAATTGAGGAAGAGCTGTTCCCCGAAAAATAACTTACATACGGCACCGTATAAGCTCGCTCCGTAAGATCTTCACCCAAAGCCGTAATTTGCACAGGAAAGTTTGAGTTTGGCGATATTTGATTTTGCGCTGAGACATTCCTGTGTTGGGTTCCCACCAGCAGTAACTCGGTAAAATTTCTAAACATGCCATGGCGGGCAGCAAGTTCCAAAATGGTAGTCGTAAATACATTTCGAGCTAAGGTGGCTAAGTTTCCACAAGCAAGGCGCGCCTCTTGTAAATTGCTGCCTGTTGGTCCGGGAACTGAATTGAAATTTTGGGGCGCTCCAATGCCAGCAAAAGTGCCACCAAATAGCCCAACAGGAGTTGCGTTACAGGCAGACGGACTAGATGAAGCTGATAAACTACAGTCCGCAAAATTGGGATTAAAATTCCAGCTCGGCGCAAGCGGGTCGTATCTTGTTTGATTCAAAATTGCAGGGGAATTACGAAATTGAAAGCGAGCATCTAGCGGAGAAGCATCTCGCCAGGTAGTCATATGCGGCGCAACAGCAACACTCAGTCCGGGATAGGGCACACCCCTTGGAAAACCCCAGTTATCGGTGGTGCGGGAATCAAAATAACCCACCGCAGGGCTGCGAAAACCAGCAACACCCTTTATAGCTCGTCTTACTCCGGGGATAAGGCTTGAAGCGATACTGGCCTCTAACTCGCAAATAGCCATGTTTCCGGCATGAGATAAATTATGCATCATGCCAGCTGGGTAAAAATCAGAGTTCACACCTGGCCCCACGTTGCGACTATTTCCGTAATACACATCTCCTTGAATGACGCAGCGCAAAAAGGACCCAAAGTCGCGGTCAGGGCTGCTGCAAAAAGTGCCGTTGTTACAGGGCCCCTCGGCCCCAAGAAGCGTGTTTAAGCACATACTTTGTGCACCCGTTAGGTGGGGTGGGGAAGCGCTGTAATCGTTGTCCATCGACGTTGTGCGGTATCCACTAGGAAGAACAAAGATGTTGGGCATGGTGGGCATAATAAGTCGCGCCCGTTCTAGTCTTACTCCTTGGGGGGCCAGGGTGGTGTCGAGATTGTTCACCTGGCGCATAAACGCTAAGCTAGCTGCGCGTTGTACTGGCGCTTTCTCAATAATTGCATCACAGATTGTAGTAGCTTCTTTTCGAAGTTGTGCTGATTTGTAATGCACAAGGGCCGAGTCGATACCTAAAATAGAAAGAACCACAAATACGGAGAGGGCTACTACCGCCGCCAGGGGAATAATTACTCCAGACTCCGAGTTTAGTCGCTTTGCGAAACTATATTTCATTCGAGACTCCCTGAGCTCTTATTGACTAAATCCATTTGAACTTCGTGCCAGCGCCGTTTGTCGCATGGTTACAAAAGGGGTTGTATTTGCTTGGCCGGTGGCCACACTAAAAAGCGCCCGAAGCACTTCACCAATAAGAGTGTTTGGTCTAAAAGTGCAGCTCAGCATGATGTTTCCTTCGCCCTCTGTGAATGGGTCAAATGATCCGCCTGAGCCATCTGGTTTTTCAAAAACACAGAGCAAGCATCCAGACGAAGAAAAATTTGACGCTGTTGAGAGTGGGTCGCAAGGGTAATGCACCGTGTCGCCTACTGCTTGGCGGAGGTTTTGATAGATAAAAACAAGGGTGTAGATGTAGCTGGCTGGAAGACCAGATATATCCGAAATTCCGGAAGAGCCACTAATATTCCTCAGTACTCCGTTAGAATTTGTCTGACGATAATTGCCCCCGTAATTTGCGTCGCCCATCAGGTTAGATGTGGTTCCATTCCACAGAAGCAGGGAATCAGGCCGATTGGTGCCAGTATTTAACCAGGTTGTAATTTGGCTAATGCTCCCGCTTGGATCACTTGCAACAAGTCCGTTTACTACAAGCGGATCGCTTCGAGTAGTCGCGAGATGCAATGCGTCCTTTATAGAAACCGTAAAGGCGGCTTTGGTGTTGCTCATCACCCCAAGCCAGTAGCAAAAGAAAATAAGAATTAAAAAAATTGGCAGAAAAATGGCGGTTTCTACCATGGTAGCGCCCGAATTTTCTGAAATGCGAGATCTAGTTTTGCCAATTGCTACTATCATGCAAAACAAGTTAGCACTCCCTCTGTTAAGCGGCCATCCGTCTCAAACACTCGGGCCAAAAGCAGGGGCAAAAACGACTCAGTGTTTTCGCAAACACTGAGTCGTTGAGCAGGGGCGCGCGATTGCTTTCTAAAAGCCGCCGCCTTGGTGGCCAGGTTTACCCTGGTGCCCTTGTCCTTCATGGGCTCCGCCATCCCCCCAGGTATCGCCAATTATTACATCGCTATCGCTATTCTCCTGACCAACATGACCACCCCCTTGCTGACCTCCTCCGTGACCAACTGGCCAAGGAGGTGAGATTGACGGTGTACCTTGCGACGAGCTACCCAGCGGGGTTGGGGTAGGCGTCATTACAGGCACGTTTGTTGGCGTAGAGGTCGGGGTTGGGGTTGGAATCTGCACCACTGGCGTACCGGTAGGAGTTGAAGTTGGAGTCGGGGTTGGAATTCCGCCGCCGCCGCCGCCGCCGCCGCCGCCGCCGCCACCTATTGGGGTAGCCGTACCAACAGTTCCTTCGTATCCTCCACCTGCAACCACAATTGTGTCACCAACTGGCTGGCCATTTGATGCAGAGGCAACGCGCACAGCATAAAGAACCTGCTTTGGTAGACATTTTGCTCGTGCAAATGCCTCGGCTGCGTTATATGCCGCTCCACCTACATTAAATTCTGGCGCCAAAGCTCCAGTACACACACCACTTGAGCTATTCATAACCCGGGCCAATTTTGGGTCTATGGTCGCTGCTTGGCAGCCTGCTTCAGCGTTCACAATAAAACTTCCAACGCAGTTTGCTCTTCCTTCGGTGTTTGCTTCAATGAAGTTAGCAAGCGACACGCTGTGGGTTTCGCGAATGGTGGCGTCGGGTACGGCCCCCGGACCACTGCTTATACCAACTAGATCTTGTCGAGCATATGGGACTGCACGACTTGCTGCCGAGTCGATAATTGCTTTCTCATCTATTGTTTGAGTAGCTCGGAATACGAAACTGTATGCAATGCCAACCGCCAAAATTGCAACCGCCACTACTCCAAGTTCAGCTACTGCGGCGCCAGGCTCGGTGTTTAAACGTGATCTATATTTTTGAATTAAGTTCATGTGCTTTCCTATTCAACTGTACTAATGAAGAACTAATGAAGAACCAATGAAGACCCAGAGCCAAGCTGACAGCCCAAAATACAATTACAATTAATTGTTTAGTTTACTTAAAGATCAACGTATGTGCCTACAGTAATTACGGGTTAACCCTTTACTGTGCCGAAGAAGAAACTGTAACCGGCGCTCGCCGACTTCCCCAAAGTTTCCCTCTAACTCGTAATTATACGTTATATGGGACTTCTTCTCAACTAAAGAGTATTAAATCCGATATCGTAAGCGTTTGATAAAACTCGGGAAATTAGGCTCTTTCAACCTTTAAAGAATCTCCCACTATTTTAAGCAGCGACTTTTTGCCATTAAGCAAAGTTTCCAACACCACTTCGCGTTCCCAAAGTGCCTTTACATGCTTTAAGGTTTGCTCTGCATATTCAAGTAGTAAATCTCTACCATCATGATAGTGACGTAGATAAAGCGTGCGATTTTTTCCAAAGTCGGCGTCTTCAATTTTGATAACTGGAATAGATCCCGTGCCCACATTCTGAATCAGGGCTTCTTTCACCTGTTGCCAATTTTCTTCGTCAGAAACTTTGGTAATTATTCTTTCTTTGCCGCGTTTCTCATGCTGGAAAAGTTCAAGCTGGCGCATAATGTCGACGCTGAGAAAACGACGTAAAAAGGAAGAGTCGCGATCACTTTCACGCACTTCGAACATTTTTTTGCGTCCGGGCGTATCGTTTTCGTCAAGGCTGGTGATGTCAACTCGCGGCGAATCATCGGTAAATTCACGTCCGGTATTACCTTCGTTCCAGCGTCGCTCAATGTCCTGCCACAAAATAAAGCCGAGGTGATAGGGGTTAAGCCCGCCCGGCGTTGGTCTAAGCACCTGGTTGTGGCGCACCAAAAACTCCATGTGTAAACCCTGGGGCAGATTTAGGGCGTTCATTATTTTATAATGCCAATAACTGGCCCAGCCCTCGTTCATTATTTTGGTTTCCATCTGTGGAATAAAATAACGAGTTTGTTGATCAACGATGCGAATGATGTCGCGCTTCCAATCTGGCAAGTAGGGGTTGTACTCCGCAATAAACGCCAAAATATCTTCTACGGGTTCAAGCGGTACTTTTTGCAAATTTGGCGCTTCATATTTCTTTTCAGGATGAATCTCCCAGTTTGGGTCTTTGTCTAACTGGGCGCGTTCCCATAGCCGCATACGCAGCTCGTCTTGCGAAAGCTGTTTAATCGCCAGGTTTTTACTGACCTGAAAACTAATTGAGTGCGCGTGATCGATGGCGTCTTCAACAAGTTCAATGCCAATTGAAGGGTCTTCAATATACGAATCAATGCGTTGCCCGTGCATTTTAAACATGCCCAGTACATGAGAAGCATCGGTACCGGAAGTAAACGTAAAATTATTGGCAAAAAAATCGTTGTGACCATACACGTGCGCGATGGTCAATATTTGAAGCAGCAGGGTGTTGTCGCGCATGAGGTAGGCAAGGCACGGATTGGTGTTAATCACCATTTCATACGGCAAGCCAGAAACCCCGTAATCGTAGAGCGTTTTTTGCTTTTCATAGTTTTTGCCATAGGACCAATGAGCATAATGCGAGGGCATGCCCGAGTAGGCCATATAGCCAATCATTTCATTGTGGTCGCACACTTCAAACTCTTGCGGATAGCAATTGAGTTTGTAGCGCTGCACAAACTCTTCAATGCGCTTGTTCCAATCAAGGAGATCTTGAAATGTATAAGAGTCGCTCATATGGTTATGGCCCCGCTGAAGATGCGCCCTCTGCCGAGGAACCGTTTGATTCGTTTGGCCCGAACATTTGCTGTTTGTCGCGCGTGAGGAATGACTTAAATGCAGGCCACAAATCTTCTTTTTTCTCAATCACCAGCATATGGAAATTTTCATGGGTGACCTGACGGAAAACCTCAAGCATGCTGCCGCTGTAATAGGCTGAGCCTGCGGGTTTTATTTCTCCGTATCCAAAAAGATTGCACACTGCGCAAAGCTCTTGGGCTGCTTGTACGGCGCGTTCATTATCTGAGTAAAAATTATCTCCATCAGAGCAGTGAAAGGCGTATATGTTCCAAAGCGATGGGTGATAACGATCATTTATAATGTCCAGCGCTTTGCGATAGCCCGAAGAAACGTAGGTGCCGCCCGATTCAACCTTATGAAAAAACTCTTCTTCGGTAACTTCTTTGGCGTCTGTATGGTGTGCAATAAACACCACTTCTACGTTCTGATACTTTTGCCGCACGAATTGAAACAGTAAGAAATAAAAGCTGCGCGCTAAATATTTTTTTACGGTACCCATGGAGCCTGAGGTGTCCATGATGCAGAAAATGACGGCATTCGATTGTTCACGCTCGGTAGGCGCAATATGAAAGTAGCGCATGTCATCGGTGTGAAAGGGGAAGCGCTGCTCATTTTCGTCAAAGTCAACTCCGCGCGTGCCTCGCACCGCAAGTTTTCTTCTGATGCGCGCTTTAGCCGTAGACTTTTTATCTAAGCGCGGGCGAATGCCTGCCAAGCGTATGCCTTTACGTTTGCGCGCGTCATCGGTGATGATTGCCTTTAGCGATTTTTTCTCAAGCTCGGGCAGCTCGAGGTCATCAAACATGATAGCCAGTAGTTCTTCGAGTGTTACATCGGTTTCAAATGCATCAACGCCTGGCTGATCGCCTCCACCTTGTCCCACGCTAGGATCTCCAGGTCCAGCTTTGCCTACCACGTCACCAGGTTTTTCTCCTCCCTGGCCTTGGGCGACTCCTGGCGTATTTTCGCCGTATATAAAGCGATATTCTTTAATCGAGCGAATTGGAATTTTGATTATTTTATCTTTATCGCGCCCGATAATCGATTCTTCGGCTAAGATATCGCCAATGTTATGCCGAATCGACTCTTTAATTTTCTGTCGATGTCTAAGCCTGTCACGAGCGCTCCTATCGGAGCGCTGTGACGACGGAGTGTAGGGACGAAATATGGTAGACATGCTTACGCATTAATCCTTCCACAAGTTGTTGGCGGCATACTTCAAGATGGTGTCTATGCAACTGGCTGGGTACCCATTGCGAATAAGTTGCTGCACCATAAGGTCATACTTTTTGCCCTGATCTTGGTCACGGGTGCGCGCTTTGGTGATAATACGAGATACGTCGCGCACTGAAGCCATAAGCTTTTTCTCAATAGCTTCTTTGAGCGGCTCGTAACTTTCGTAGCTAATCTTTTCACCGCGTCTGCCAATTGACCACAAGAAGGCAATGACTTCTTGACGGAATCCATCGGCAGCAGTGCCAATAATGGCAATTTGCTCTTCGATGGATTTCATAAAGCCTTCATCGGGCTCAAGCTCTTCGCCGGTGTTACGATCTTTAAGTTTCTTTTTGGTCACGTAACTTTCGGCATGATCCAAATAGTTTTGGAACAGACTTTCGGCTTGATCTTGATACGAGTACACAAATGCTTTGGTAATCTCGCGCTCAAGCACTTCAAGATACTCTTTGTGAAGGGTGTCTTGTAGGAACTCTAAGTAGCGCTTACGCACATCTTCTGGGAAATCACTTTCTTTCACCATGTGCACCAAAGATTCACGCACCGAAATCGGGTGAATACAGTTGTGTTCCACATTGTCTGAAAGTGCATTATCCAACGCTTTCATAATAAAGCGTGTGGAAATACCAGTCATACCTTCGTTTTTGGCTTCTTCCTTAAGCTCAATAACGTCTATCTTTTTGGTTTTCCCTTTTTCAACTACCTCTTCACCGTTATAGAGCTTCAATTTGGTGACCAGGTCGCACTTATTGGTTGGCTCAAGGCGAGTTAAGATGGCAAACATTGAGGCCATTTCAATGGTGTGCGGCGCAATATCAGCCGTAAACTGCGAGTTGCGAATAATCTTCTTATAAATCTTCACTTCCTCTGACAGTCGCAGGTTGTACGGCACCTTCACGGTGACAATACGATCCAGAATAGCTTCGTTGGTATGGTCGCTCTTAAACTTCTTCCATTCGGCTTCATTTGAGTGGGCGACAATACATGTGTCGACATAAATCATGCCGTGACGACCAGGCGCAGGAATAGATTTTTCCTGTGTGGCGGTAATCATGGCATGCAGATATTCGGTTTCGTTCTTGAATACCTCAATAAACTCGACCATACCGCGGTTGCCGACATTGAGCGCGCCGCTTAGGTCGAGTACGCGTGGGTCTCCCTCTGAGTACAAATCGAGCTTCGAAATGTCTTCGCTACCAATAAGCACGCTTGTGTCTTGGTTATTTGGATCTACGGGTGGCACCACGCCAGCTCCGCGTTTCGCGCGAACGCTAAACTCGAGGGTACGCACAGGAAACTCTTCCCAGCGACCTTGGAATTCCTCTTTGAGGCGGTAACGACATACAGGGCAAAGGTCGCCTTCGATATCTACGTCGAGCATTTTTGAGAATTCTTTACGTAGATGCCTAGGAATTAGATGCAACGGCTCTTCGTGCATCGGGCAATTATCAATCGCGTAGAAGACTGGCAAAGTTTCGAGGCCACGTTTCAACTTCTCAACGAGTGAACTTTTGCCTGAGCCTACAGGACCCACTAAATAAAGCACCTGCCTACTTTCTTCACCTTTAAGTGAGGCCGAGTGGAAATAGCGTACAATTTGATTGATGGTTTTTTCCATGCCGTAAAATTCGTCGGCAAAGAAATCGAACACTTTTAATTTGTCGCCCTTGTAGATGCGTTTGAGGCGGGGGTTCTCTTCGAGGTTTACGTCGGTCACGCCGCGGTTGACGATCATCTCGTACATGCGCTTGTGGGCCAACATTGGAATGCCGGGGGTTTGGCGCACCAATTCCAGATAATCAAGCATCGTGCCTTTCCAGGAACTACGCTTACGGTTTTCGCGATCTTCTTGGATTATCTTCTGGAAATCCTGACTCATGTGTCTGCCCCTCACAATAATTTGACTGCGATCGATCGAACACTCGGCCCTTACCCTCTAATCTAACCGCTGTAGCCAAATGCGGCAACGCGCTACCCGCTGGAGCTACATAAAAAGAGGGATCTTGGGTCTTACTACTTGAGATGATTGGCCGAGCAATTCGATTTTGAATATCGTCGGCATATACGAAAAATTCTTAGCGGGAGCGAATAAAGACAGGGAAGGGATAAGACGGAAGAAGAAAATGCCGGACAGAGCAGGGCTGCCCGTTACTCTAAAGTGCTGTTTTAGGTTTTGCGGTCAGCGAACGGAATGCCCTGCACTCGAGTTTTCGCACGCACGCTGGCAGCGCAGATTATTTTTACTGTTTGATTTTACTATCGAGGCTAAATACATCGCGGCCATCCCAGGTGGTGACCGATAGAACCTGTTTTGAAACTGCATTAACCGGAACGGAAGCGGCGTGATCGAAAAAGTGCCCTGGCAGCGCACAATAGGCGGCACTGCTGGCGGGTTGTAGTTCGTGAAGCGATTTTAAATGGGTTGGCTCGGCGCGCAGCATCTGCTTTTCAATCCGAGAAGCTGGTCTACGACCACTGCGTCGGTTGGTCACCACTTTAGAGGGCTTTAGAGTGTTTCGGGCTTTGACCATAATACCTGAGCCTTTAATTTACAGGAGTAAAGATTTTAGTGTATATTCGCGCCGCTTTCCAGATAAATCGACGTTCGTATTCCAAAGCTAAAGCATAAGTCTTGTAGTCACTTGAGTTAATACGTAGTTTTGGACAGAACAATTGTTCTGGTCTCCCTTACCTTTTTGGTTTCCACATCATGGCAGCAGTAAAAAAATGGTCAGACAAAGCGAGTCTCGATGATGCATTGCATCATGGATTAACCGCCGAAGAGTTTAAAAATCTGGTGTCGCTGTTGGGGCGAGATCTGAACATGGTCGAACTTGGTGTGTGCTCGGCACTTTATTCTGAACATTGTTCGTATAAAAGCACCAAAGTGCACCTACGCAATTTACCAACTGAGGGCGAGAGAGTTATTCAAGGCCCAGGAGAAAATGCTGGTATCATAGATATTGGTGATGGAATGGCAGTGGTATTTAAAGTTGAAAGCCATAATCATCCAAGTTTTATCGAACCATACCAAGGCGCAGCCACCGGAGTGGGAGGCATTATGCGCGATGTGTTTACCATGGGTGCACGGCCATTGGCGCTGCTGAATGCATTGCGTTTTGGATCCCCTGATAACGCGCGCACGCCTTATTTATTGAGCCGGGTGGTCAATGGCATTGGCGGATATGGCAACTGTATGGGAGTGCCAACAGTAGGCGGCGAGCTTTGGTTTGATCCGTCTTATAACGGTAACTGTTTGGTAAACGCGTTTTGCTTGGGACTTGTTCAGAAGAATAAGATTTTTTACGGACGTGCTGCGGGCGTGGGCAATGCCATAGTGTATTTAGGGTCGAAGACTGGGCGTGATGGCATTCACGGCGCAACCATGGCCTCTGAGGCTTTTGATGATGACTCGGAAGAAAAACGACCAACGGTGCAGGTTGGAGATCCATTCACTGAAAAATTATTGCTCGAAGCTTGTTTAGAGGTAATGGAAAGCGGTGCAGTAGTGGGCATTCAAGACATGGGTGCTGCGGGACTTACGAGTTCTGCGTATGAAATGGCTGACCGAGCTGGCAGTGGGGTTCGTCTACACTTGGACCGGGTGCCTCAACGCGAGGCCAATATGACTCCTTATGAGATCATGCTTTCAGAGTCGCAAGAGCGAATGCTGCTTGTGGTTGAGAAACGGCGCTTAGAAGAAGTGCTTAAAATTTGTAATCGCTGGGAACTAGATGTAGTTCAAATTGGCGAGGTGACCGAGGGTAACTTGGTTGAGCTTTTCTGGCATGGTGAGCTTGTTTCGTCGTTGCAGGCTTCCTTACTAACTTCAAGCGTGCCGCAGTACCGTTGGCCAGAAAAGGCCCCAGTTGATTTTGAACAGCGAGCAAACTTTGATTGCACCGGCATTCCTGAAGCGGAAGATTTGGCGGGTTTGTGGATGCAGCTGCTTGCATCTCCCAATTTATGTTCTCGAGCTTCTGTGTATGGGCAATATGACTCGACTGTTCGCTCAAACACGGTGGTACATCCGGGGGGCGATGCAGCGTTAATTAGAATTAAGGCCAGGGCCGGACGCCGTGAAAAGGGCGTGGCGATGACGCTTGATTGTAACTCGCGCTATTGCGGAATTGACCCTCGCCAAGGCACAGCTCTGTCGCTGGCGGAAGGATGTAGAAATATTACGGCCGTCGGTGCGTTTCCGATTGGAATTTCTGACAACTTAAATTTTGGAAGCCCCGAGCGTCCTGAAGGAATGTGGCAGATTGCAGAATCGGTACGTGGACTGTCTGAAGCTGCTCGTGCTCTAGATGTGCCAATTGTAAGCGGCAATGTCAGTTTGTATAACGAAACTAAGGGCAAAGGCATTTTGCCCACACCGCTTTTGGCCGTAGTTGGGCTAATTGAGGACGCGTCAAAAGCGCAAACAATTCATTTTAAAGATGAAGGCGACGTTATTCTCGTTATCGGCGAAACTAATGGCACAGAACTAGGAGGCTCTGAATTCATGGCGCAGTATGCCTCTGTGGAAAAGGGCCGATTGCCAGCACTAAACTATGAAAGAGAGATAACTACGGCAGATTTCATTCGCTCTTGCATCGATAAAAAGTTATTAAAGTCTTGCCACGATTTGTCGGCTGGTGGTTTGGCGATTGCCCTTGCTGAAAGTTGCTTTGGCCCTCTTACTCAAATAGGTGCGAGCTTAGAAGTCGAAAGTTACGAGGGACGCAAGGACGGACTTTTGTTTGCCGAAACCGGGGCCCGATACCTTGTTTCTTGCGCACCTGGTGACGAAAAGAAACTTCGCACCAAGCTTGCTGAAGTTGGCTTAGGCGTGACGGCGAGTGGAAAGGTGGGCGGAGACACCATTCGTGTGGGTGAGATAGCGGCAGTTTCGTTAGAAAAGGCGTTTAGGGCCTGGCGTTCAGGATTGGAGCATTTGTTTATTGCCTAAAATATGCTCCGGGCTGGCAATTGCGTTGAAGGTGTAAAATGACCGAAGACCTCGATAAGTTTCACGAAGAGTGCGGCCTCATTGGTGTGTGGAATAATAAAGAAGCCGCGAATTTGGCTTATTTGGGTCTTTTTGCGCAGCAGCATCGTGGGCAAGAAGGAGCCGGTGTCTGTGCCTTTGAGGTAAATGGCGAAATACATCATGCGCTGCATAAGGGTTTCGGCCTGGTTGCCGATGTGTTTAGTAACTTTGATTTTTCAAAATTGCCTGGCGATAGAGCTATTGGGCATGTGCGCTATACGACAGCCGGAGGGCATAGGCTTTCAAATGTACAGCCATTACTTGCAGACATTAATAGTGGCGGAGTAGCAATTGCTCATAACGGCAACTTAGTAAATGCCGATACATTGCGCGATGAGCTCATTGGCGAGGGAGCAATTTTTTCTGCCACATCAGACACGGAGGTGTTTTTGCATCTTCTGGCCCGAGCAAATCGAAATGTCCCATTAATTGAGCGAATTATTGGGTCATTAAAAAGAACCAGAGGAGCCTACTCGCTGCTGATGCTTTTTGCAGATCGCTTGATTGCAATTCGCGATCCCAACGGTTTTAGGCCTCTTTGTTTAGGCAGACTTGGCGACTCGGTGGTCTTTGCTTCTGAAACCTGCGCTTTTGATCTTATAGGGGCGACGTTCGAGCGCGAACTAGAGCCGGGGGAGATTGTAGAAGTTACCGGTAAAAATAGTATGCAAAGTTACTTCCCCTTTGGGAAAGTAAAAGAGTCCGCCTGTATTTTTGAGTACGTATATTTTGCCAGGCCAGATTCGAATATTTTTGGCCGAAATGTGTATGCGGTGCGTCGCAAATTTGGACAAGAGCTTGCGCGCGAGCATCCAGTAAAAGCCGATTTAATTATCCCTGTTCCAGATTCTGGAGTTACGGCCGCAATTGGCTACGCGCATGAGTCCGGGATACCCCTTGAAATGGGGCTTATTCGTAATCACTACGTGGGACGAACCTTCATTGAACCAAAACAAAGCATCCGTGATTTTGGAGTGCGGCTGAAGCTGAACGCGAATCCAGATGTTCTGAGTGGTAAGTCGGTAGTGGTAGTAGACGATTCTATTGTGCGTGGAACTACGTCGCGCAAACTCGTGAAGATGATCCGTGACGCGGGTGCACGAGAGGTGCATATGCGTATTTCTTCGCCCCCAACAACTGACCCTTGTTATTACGGTATTGATACTCCGTCGAAGGATGAGTTGATTGCCTCGCATAAGAGCAATGAAGAAATTGCTCGGTACATTGGTGTTGATACGCTGGCCTATTTAAGTATTGCGGGCATGTATCGCGCAGTTGAGTCGGGGCCGCAAAAATTCTGCGACGCTTGTTTTTCTGGAAAATACCCCCTGGGAGCCCCGGCCGATCAAGGCGAGAAGCAGGCAGAGTTGTTTCCCAAACCCTAAAAAATTGTAACTCAACCACCTTGCCCGAATTGAAAAAAGTCCCCAAGTTCTCTGAGACGTGTAACCGCAGTAAGCTGCTGAAATTGTTCAAATCCCAAGGTTGAATTTTGCCGCTTTGTTGAAATTCCGACCGATTCCGGCACGAATTCGCATTACAAAAGATATTTTTCCCGTCTTAATTCCGACTTTTTTCAAGTTGAACTCAAGCTGTTTTCAAATTGAATTCAGATTTTTTCACACTGAATTTAGTTTGAATTACGCTCTAATTTAATTGTTTTTCAGCTTATTTTCGATTGGCGCGGGCTATCAAAAACACCGCTATCTAAAGGAAATTATTAACGATTATGCCTGATTCGGGCAAAAACCTTCCTTCACCTGCTTTCAACTACTTAGCCCCGCAAGTTCTCAGAGAATTGGGGGCATCAGGAATTGGGGGGCATCAAATGCAGTGTGCAGGTGATGGAGGAGAGCGGGATAAGGGTGGGGACGGGAGACGCTCTGCTGGGCACCGAAGCAAAAACCGAATGCGTCTTCCGTCCCCCCTGTTGCCCCCGAATAACTGCTATTTCGGAGGCCACTCAAATCCGGCTTGAATGCCGAGCGGAATGCCAAGTTGCCAGTACAGCAACAAGAACACCGTCCAGCCCAAGAGGAAAAGAGCGGAGTAGGGCAGCATCAGTGAGATGATGGTACCCAAGCCGGCACTTTTGCAGTGCCGCTGCGCAAACGTCACAATCAGCGGGAAGTAGGGCATCATCGGGGTGATGATGTTGGTGGAGCTATCGCCCACTCGGTAAGCAGCCTGCGTCAGTTCTGGGGAAATCCCCAACATCATCAGCATGGGCACGAATACCGGAGCAAGCAAACTCCACTTCGCAGAAGCACTCCCGATTAGCAAGTTGACGGTTGCAGTCAGGAAGATTACACCCACGATGGTCACCGGGGCCGAAGCTCCAGTGTCCCTCAGAGCGTTCGCTCCCTTCAGCGCCACGAGAACTCCGATGTTGGATTTGCCGAACGCGTCGATGAAGAGCGCGACGAAAAATGCCATCACCAGATAGTAGCCCATGTCGCTCATGGTTGAAGACATGGCCTTGATGACGTCGCGGTGTCCTTTGAAGGTTCCCGCAAAGTAACCAAACACCACGCCAGGGATCAAAAAGAGCAGGAAAATGAGCGGCACGATCGCGCCCATCAGTGGTGCCGGCGGCGACACGCTCGTAAGCGAACCATTTGGCGCTCGCAAGGCCGAGTCTGCTGGCCAAGCCCACACAAAAAGGACGAGAACCCCAAGAAGCATTGCCCCAAGGGCCATGACAAGCCCTCGAGACTCAGCTTTGGTCATCTGTCCCTTGCTGAGGTCTCCGTTGAATTCTCCGTCGATTGGCATGTGCTTCAGGCGTGGTTCAATCACTTTGTCGGTGAGGAACCACCCCAAGCCGATGATCAGTAGCCCCGACGACATGGTGAAAAACAAATTGCACAAGGGGTTAACCGTATGCGTTTTGTCCACCATGTTGACGCCAACCTGAGTGAGCCCCGCCAGCATCGGGTCAAGTCCCGACACCAAAAAGTTGGCGGAGAACCCACCAGACACACCGGCAAACGCCGCAGCTAAGCCGGCGAGCGGGTGCCTACCTGCCGCAGCAAACACTGCAGCACCGAGAGGAATCACCAGAACGTAGCCTGCATCGGCGGCCGTGTGACTGATGAGCGCTACAAAGAGAAGCATCGGTGTCAGCAGCGACTTGGCAGTTACTGCCAAGAGCTTTTTGATTACCGCGTTCACCATGCCAGCTCTGTCAGCCACGCCCACACCAAGCATGGCCACGAGCACTACGCCCAAGGCGTGAAAGCCAGTGAACATCTTGACGATGTTTGAAAGGAAGGACGCCAGCGCAGTTCCCGTCAGCAAGTTGTTCACTCGCAGCGGCGAACCATTCGGGTTGTCCTTGGTAATGCTGCTTGGGTCTATCTCCGAAAACTGCACCTGCGCGAGCAGAGCAGAAAGAACCCAAACGCCAAGCAGTCCGAAGACAAAAAGCAGCACAGGATCTGGCAGCTTGTTGCCAACGCGCTCAAGCCAGTCGAGCGCCCGAGCGATGCGTCCCTTTGTCGGGACCGAGTCAGTGTTCATGAGAACTCCAGTAGAGGGGAAGAGGGAAGAAATCTTCTGCGTACGAGCCGCAAAAGATTTCATGGACCAAGAAAGAGGGTAGTACAAAACCTTTGTAAGAGCGTCTACCCATCCCATAGATATTAAGAGCGCGTAACAAAAAGAAAGCTACTGCGCCAAGCGATATATGGCCTGCAACATCGTCAGGCTACGCAAAGGAATTCTCAATGTGGCCCTGCTACGTTTGCGGTTCCTTTGCTTGCCTTCCTTGTTTCGGCTCATATCTCACTCGTCTCGTGATGCCTTCATATTGTGACGCGGTCTAAGAAAATCCCTAAAGGGAAATTCTGCACGAAATAAATTTCTGCCGTGGTGGCAGATATCCCCGGCAGCCTACCTTGGAATTGGAATAAATCAAAATAAAGTTTTATTTTTTACGTCAGGTATTTGCCACCAACAGAAGCCCCAGCGTCGGGGCAGGCGCTTCCGACAGTAAGAGTTACTCTTCTAAGAACTCTTTTTCAAAAATTGGTTTTCCAACGAGCGCCTGACCTCGATATTTGCCGCTATCATCATACACTTCCGAGCTTGGTGTTCGGAGCTCAAAAACGGCGACACGCGCAATTTTCATTTTTGGATAAAGCATAATTGAATTGGGTCCGTGATTTGCAAGTTCGAGCGTCACGGTTCTATCTCTATGCCCTGGGTAAACCATCATAGCGGTTTGTACAATCGTAAGTCCCAAGCGAGCAAGTGTGCTACGTCCTTCGATAAAAAATCCAAG
>JBIKUD010000118.1:0-2520 GCA_044347745.1 Bdellovibrionota bacterium | reverse complement strand
CGCCGTAGAAAGTAGCAGCATCAGGAACATTCAAATCCGCCGAATTTTTAAATCGCTCAGGCAAATCTGGATTAGCAATGAACAGTCTTCCGAACGAAACAAGATCAGCTTGACCTTCAGCCACCACCTTTTCGGCCTTCTCTTTGGTATACAAACTATTGGTCATCAAGATGCCCTTGTAGTTCTCGCGGAAGAAACGTAGCGGAACTGCTGCCGCACCGCGCTTAAGATCGTCTTCCATCGGCTCTATGAAATGCAGATAAGCCATGCCGCGCTTATTTAATTCACCAAGCAAATATCCATACGTCTCTAATGGTTTCGAGTCGGCCATTCCGTTGAATCCGCCGTTTGGAGACAAACGCAGACCAACCCTATCAGCGCCCCAAACGGAAATAACTGCATCAATAACTTCCAGCATAAGCCGAGCACGATTCTGAGCAGAGCCGCCGTAAGAGTCACTGCGCTTATTGCTGCCATCGCGTAAAAACTGATCTAGCAAATAACCATTTGCGCCATGCACTTCGACGCCATCAAAACCTGCAGTTTTGGCGTTTTCGGCGGCCTTGCGGTAGTCGGCCACTATTCCTGGGAGTTCACTTAACTCAAGCGCACGCGGAGTTTCAAATGGCTTCATACCCTCAAGGGTAACAGCCATGCCTTGGGCAGGAATTGCCGAAGGCGCTACCGGCAGGGCACCATTGGGCTGCAAGCTTGTGTGTGATACGCGTCCCACATGCCAAAGCTGGCAAAAAATGCGCCCGCCTTTATCATGAACTGCTTTAGTAACAAGTTTCCACCCTTCTACCTGCTTGCCTGAGTAGATTCCCGGCGTGAAAGGATATCCCATTCCCTGAGGAGAAATTTGCGAAGCTTCAGAAATAATAATCGCCGCAGAGGCCCGCTGCGCATAATACTGCGCATTAAGAGGTTGAGGTGCTAACTCAGCACCGGCTCGGTTTCGAGTAAGCGGTGCCATAGCAATGCGATGTGGAAGAGTAAACGGACCAACTTTGACAGCAGAAAAGAGAGCGCTCATGAAAAATCCTAAAAGATTTGATCAAAAAGAAGAGACGAGAAGAGCTACAAAGAGCTCTTCTCGTCCACACAACTACTGACAACAAGAGCCAGATTTTGGCTGAGACTTTGCTTCTCCTGCCTTAGCCTCGCCGCCACAACAGCCAGTGTTTGGTTTCTGCTCGGTGCTCTTGTTACTTGAACCGCCACAACAGCCGCCTTGAGACTTATTATCGCCACTCATATAAAACTCCTTAGTCTTAAACGTTATGCTTATATTGTAACCACTATTGTTACATTTGCAAGGGCATATGAATGTATTTTTGTAATAATAAAATTTTTCTAATTATTTCACCAATAAAGCCTATTTTTGGCGGCTCGCCTGTGCGCTTTTTTCAGCTACTGGCTTAACAAGCTCAGCTAACGTTGTTCCCGATAGGGCCTCGCGCACCCCGGATTCGGCCCGCGAAAAAACGCGACCAAGCACCTCTTTCATAAAGCAGCTTACCACGCAGCATTTATTCTCAGGTTTTTTATGCTCAGCAAAAAGTCCTTCTTCCATCACTGCGCCGTAAATGTCAGCCAGCGTAATACGCTCAGGGCTTTTGGCAAGGCGTGAACCCCCTGACTTGCCAACTTGGGACTCAACAAGCCCAGCTTGGGTTAATGCACAGAGAATACGCCTGACGACTACAGGATTGGTATTAACGCTAGAAGCAATTAAGTCCGAGGTAACCCATTCGCCTCGATGACAGGCCAAAACCGCCGTTGCATGAATTGCTACTGCTAATTTTGTGTTTGCTGCCATTTGCCCTAAAGTCCACGTTTTATCATTTTGGAACCAGTATACAGGGTATACCGCCGTCTACTTCGAGGCAAATGGGTGGGGCAAACCCCAGGGAAGACCTGGGATTTTTTCGCCCCAATAAGCCAGGAACTATTATTCTTCCTCTGATTCGCCGCCCTCATCAGAGCCCATATCTTCATCGCCAGCATCCATATCTTCTTCCTCGGCACCACTAGAAGTGCCCATGGTGGGCTCTGAAGGCTCATGCCCGGCATCGGGAGTTACTGCAAAAGCAGGCAAGGTGAATGTAAGAAGAAAAAGTGAAAGAAGTAAAAAACGATGCATAAAGCCTCCAAATTGAGCCGAGCAGAACATATATATTAACACAAGGAGAAGCAGTTCGACTTGACAGGATGGGTAACCACCCCCTAGCCCAACTGCCTTCGCAGTTATGAAAGTATCTTAAATTGCGCTCGTTGCGAGCGAAAGTTCAAAACAAAAGGCCCCCTTAGTTTCCTAAGGAGGCCTTCAAGTGCGCCTGAGAGATTCTCAGGCATACTTCCTCATTTAATTAGAGGATATCACGGCCCATCAAAGTTTTGCGGCCGTCGGTGCGAGCGTTATTCGCGCCTTGGGTGCAGAGCTCAGCAATTTTCTTGCTCAAAGCATCGATAGCGCATTGGCTGGTGTTAAGACCAGAGTTAGCGCGGATAAACTTC
>JBIKUD010000117.1:0-2530 GCA_044347745.1 Bdellovibrionota bacterium | reverse complement strand
AAACACGAGGTGCCGGTGGTGTATTTGGGTGATTCTGATGCGCTGGAAGTTGGTGAGTGGGTTATTGCCATAGGCAACCAATTTCAATTAGGCCAAACGGTAACTGCGGGCATTGTGTCTGCAAAGGCCCGTAAATTGCCTAACTTAACAGTTGGTCCATACGATTCATTTATTCAGACTGATGCGTCCATTAATCCCGGCAGTAGCGGTGGTCCTTTGTTTAATACCAAAGGGCAAGTTGTGGGAATAAACACCGCCATATTTAGCCCAGGGCGCCAACAATTTGGTGGACCTGGCTTTAACATCGGAATTGGTTTTTCTATCCCCGTTAACTTGGCCAAAGATGTGCTTCAGCAACTTAAATCTAAGGGGCGTGTGACTCGCGGCCTACTTGGGGTGCTGATTCAACCAATTGATGCTGATGTGGCAGAGGTGTTGGGTCTAAAGGAGCCAAAAGGAGCCTTGGTGGCAGATGTGCTTAAAGACACTCCAGCTTCAAAGGCAGGTTTTCAAAAGCGCGATGTCATTGTTTCCTTTAATGGGAAGGAAATAAATGAGCACGATGAACTGCCTTTGTTGGTGGCGTCGACCGCGATTGGACAAAAAGTAGAAGTAAAGCTGCTACGGCAAGGAAAACCAGCAACACTTTCTGTCGTAGTAGATGAATTGCGCGAGCCCGCGCCAGAAAAGCCAAAAACGAAACTAAAGAGCAATAAAATTGGGCTTTCTGTTGAGCAGTTATCCGATGAAGAAGCAAAGCAGATGGGCCTCGCGAGTGGAAAGTCGCTGGTAGTCCGGTCGGTCGAAGCCGAGTCTGACGCCGAGCGCGCTGGATTTTTTAAAGGCGATGTTATTGAAGATTTTGCAAATAGGTCCATTTCATCGGTTGAAGAACTAGATAGCGCCATTAAGCTACTAGAAAAGGGTAAGCCAGTATTGGTTTCGGTACGACGTAAAGAGGGTAGCCGTATCTTGACGCTCAAACTGAGGTAAACTGTCTAGTTTTTGACACTGTACACAATTTAGACGGCCTTAAGGGCTTTTCGTAGCCCCGCTTCGCACCGCCAGTGCTGGCCAGGTTGTTGAATCTTCTAGACCTTAGGTCGCATCGGGCGGTGAGGTCCAAAGACTCGTGCCTTTTAGGTACTTGGCTCAGTTTTCGCATTCTCCACTCCATAGGTTCAACGCGACGCCTTATCATGGAGTGGTAACGCTATGTCAGGGAAGAAGTCCGATGCAGAGTTAGTGGCAGAGTTTCGAGCAGGGAACGTTGTGAGTTTCGAGGAGCTTATTTCTCGGTACGCTCAAAAAGCATTCAGCTTAGCCAGTCGCCTGACTAAAAGCCCTGAAGATGCCGAAGAGGTACTTCAAGATGTTTTTGTTACCGTGTTCCGCAAAATAGACGGATTTCAGGAAAAATCTTCCTTTTCGAGCTGGCTCTATCGCATTACCGTGAATTGCTCTTTTATGAAGCTTAGAAAGAAAAAGCAGAATAAAAGTATAGCAATAGAAGATTTACCTGCAGCTTTGCAGCGTGCGCTACGTTCGCCTAAACACGCTCCTGACGAGACTGAGATAGTCACTTTGCGGCATGAACTTGGCGCAGCTATAGAAGAGGCTATAGGCCATCTCCCCGAAGACTATCGGCCAGTTTTTATTCTGCGCGATGTAGATGGTTTAACGAGCCGCGAGGTAGGTAAAATCTTAAGTCTGTCAGTTCCTGCGGTGAAGTCCCGCTTGCACCGTTCGCGATTAATGCTGCGACGTGCGCTTAAGCCTGTTTATAAGGCCTACTTCCGTGATGAGGCATCCGATAAGCGCCTGGCGGTTGGAGAGGACTGAGTGAGCTATTGGGGCGATTCCTCCCTGCTACCTGCTTGTGGCTCGGCTAGTAGTCAAGCTAAGGTAGCTGGCGGAGAGATGCCCTATGATGCAATTACAGCGCTTCCTTCTCGTATGTTGGATCCCATGCCTTGTTCTGCTGCTTTCGGGCTGTGCCGGTGGCGAAGCCACGATTGCAGGTCCTGTGCCCTTACAGTCAGCGCTCATCGAGCGGGGTAAAATATTAACAAAGGGACTTGCCGCCTGCGGTTTCTGTCATGGCGAAACTGCAACTCCTTCAAGTGTTCTTGCGGGTGGGCAGATATTCCATGATAAATTTGGGCCTGTATCGGTTGCAAATATCACTCCTGCAAAAACGGGGATTGGGCTTTGGCGAGATAGCGAGGTGCTTAGGGCGCTGCGCGCTTCAATAAACAAAGAAGGCAATTGGCTCTCTCTTGATGCGCATCAAGGGTTTGAGTGGATGGCTGATGAAGACGCTCTGGCAATTATTGCCTATGTGCGTTCTCTTCCACCCATAGAAAAAGATATCTCGCGCCGAGAGCTCTCATTCATAGACCGAAATACACTTGGTTTTTTTGAAAGCAGGCAGGAAGTAAAGGGCTTTGTGCCTAGGATTGATAAACGTGAGCCGCTTCCCTATGGCCAATACTTAGTTGATCATGTGGCTCGCTGCACGGCCTGTCAT
>JBIKUD010000031.1:0-32747 GCA_044347745.1 Bdellovibrionota bacterium | reverse complement strand
GGGGTTCTTGAATCGTGCATACCAGCACTCTGTATTGCTGCCATCTCGCTTATAGAGAACGACAGCCCCTTCACACACATGATGTAACGTAGCTTCAGTCATCTTAGTTCGCTCCTTCTCGATGAGAACATCGGAGTTATTTGTGCGAACCTTAATGAGAATGAGTGAGAACGTGTTTTCAGTTGAATGGTTGATCTACTGAACTCCAGATCAACCACAGGTGAGAATGACTTTCAGTTCAACAAGACGTAAAAGAAAGTGAGTGTAAGTATTTGATTTATTTGCCTAGGGCGGGAATCGAACCCGCACACCCTTTCGGATCCAGGATTTTAAGTCCTGTATGTCTACCAATTCCATCACCCAGGCGTATGGGTCAAAAACTCTTCACTCACTTTCTTTTAAGTCCTGTATGTCTACCAATTCCATCATCCCGGCAAAAGAAATGAGGCGGGCTTTAAAGCCCCTTGGAGTCCCCTACCATACTAAAGGCGAGAAAAGAGTTAAAGAGGCCCAAAGCAAGATTTGAAATTCTCTGCCCTAGACCCCAAACGAAACCCCTAACTTGATTGCTTCTGCTCCCCAACCACCATTATTCGAAGCTCTTTAAGCTGCTTTTCGCTTACTGCTCCGGGGCTTTGAGTCATCATCTCTTGGCCCTTTTGGGTTTTGGGGAAGGCAATAACATCGCGAATGCTGCTCTTAGCGGCCAGAATAGTTATAAGACGGTCAAGCCCCAAGGCAATGCCTCCATGCGGAGGAGCTCCGTAGCGGAAAGCTTCCACCATATAGCCAAAGCGGGTCTCTACAATATCTTTTGGAATTTGTAGAACATCTTCAAACACTTTTTTCTGAAGCTCTGGGCTATGAATTCGAATGCTTCCCCCACCAAGCTCAGTTCCATTAAGCACAATGTCATAATGCTGACCACGTACCTTCTTTGGTTCTGAATCGAGTAAATGAGCATCCTCTTCAACTGGGGCAGTAAAAGGATGATGCGCAGAGAAATATCCTCCCTTCTCTTCATCGAATACCATTAACGGGAAATCGACGACCCATAAGAACTTATACTCGCGTGGGTTGATGGTAATTTTGCCGCGTTTAGCCAGCATCTGGGCACCATCAAGGCGTAGACGGCCCAAAATAGTGCAGGCTTTATCCCAGTCGGCGGCGGCAAACAAAACAAGGTCGCCCTCTTCAATATTAAGTTTAGACTTAAGCGCGGCTTGCTCTTCCGCACTAAAGAACTTCACAATTGGCGATTTCCATTGGCCGCCTTCTGCTTTGATAAAGGCCAAACCAGGAGCGCCGAAGGCCTTAGCCGCATCTTCAAGCGCTTTGGTTTCACCGGTGGTAACGTCGGCTAGACCTTTTAGGTTGATTGCCTTTACGACTCCCCCCTTTTCAATTGTGCCTTTGAACACCTTAAAGCTTGACTGAGCAAACACGTCATTTAAATCGACAAGCTCAAATCCAAATCGCATATCTGGCTTATCGACGCCAAAACGATTCATGGCTTCATGGTAAGGCATACGCAAAAATGGCGTCTGAATATCCACGTTAAGTGTTTGCTTCCAAATTGACTTCAGCATGCCTTCAATAAGTTTGTAGATGTCTTCGCGCTCAATAAACGACATTTCAATGTCTATTTGAGAGAACTCTGGCTGTCTATCTGCACGCAAATCTTCGTCCCGAAAACAGCGCGCTATCTGAAAGTAGCGTTCCATGCCGGCCACCATCAGCATTTGTTTATACTGCTGAGGAGATTGTGGCAGGGCATAAAACTGTCCCTGGTTAAGACGACTAGGAACCAAAAATTCGCGAGCGCCTTCAGGAGTGCTCTTAAATAGCATAGGCGTTTCAATTTCAAGAAATCCTTGAGCGTCCATAAAGTCGCGCACCACTTTTACCGCTTTGTGGCGAAGGCGCATGGTCTCGAAGTTTTTGGGGCGACGCAAATCAAGATAGCGATATTTAAGCCGCAATTCTTCGTTTACCTTGTCCGCACTGTCGTCAATTTGGAAAGGCAACGGAAGTGGCACGTTCAGCACCTTGAGTGCCGCCACTTTTATTTCAACAGTACCCGTTTTCATGTTGGGGTTAATTGCAGCAGCATCACGCGCCAGCACCGTGCCTGTTGCCTCCAATACGGTTTCAGGTTTTAGCTGATCGATGGCGTGGCCCAATGCGGTGTTTTTGGGGTCTACCAAAAGCTGGGTCATACCTTCACGGTCACGTAGATCGATAAAGAGTACGCCGCCATGATCTCTTACCGAATTGACCCACCCGCACAAAACAACAGTTGAGCCAACGTGAGAACTGCCTAATTCGTTACAATGATGTGTGCGGCGCATGTGACACCTAAAAGATAGTTTTGAACAAGTGAACTAATTGGTTATATCAGGACCGAATAAACAAAAAAACCGAGGCACCCTTAAAAGTACCTCGGTTTTCATCAAAAACGCAGGGTACTCTCAGCTTTGGCCTTTTAGGTAATTATCCATTTTATTGATATCTAAGGCTTCGGCTATGGTTTTAAGCATGGCTGAGTCGCTCGCATTGCTCAGCTCCAAATTAACCATGGCACCGCTATCGAGGAAAATGGTCAATTGTCCCCCATCATCACGCGACTCCAAACTAGCTGTGCGGCCACCTATACGGAAGGTGTCTTGGCCCTGGCCGCCACCCATCATTGCGGCCATTCGGCCAAAGGCTGCAAGCCCACCCAAACCTTGGTTGCCACTGCCGGCACTACCACCAGTTAAAGTCATTTTTAAGCGCAGCGAATCCTTTGTGTATTCGCGCTCAATATTGGTAATCCCCAAGGCTGAATTTACTTCGGCTTTTTTGCCTTTAAAACCAGAAATTTCATCAGGAAAGAAATTCTGTAGTTGCTGCGAATTTAACTTCTCTATTTCTTTCTGTGCCCAGCCAAGTTCTTCAAGCGCTTTTGGATAATTTTTAGCAGCGACAAGGTCATTCACTTTCTTAAAAATTGCATTAATGTCTTCTGCTTGAGCAGCAAGCGGAAACACAGCACAGGACAAGACGAAAAAAGTTTTGGTAATAATTTTCATAACCACCCAATAAGCTCCTATCATGAAGGCGTTTCGCCCCATCGTGGGCGAGCCCTAAGCACTATAGAATAGGAGACTTTTCCCGACCAGACTGCAGTTTCAGTTGTCGAGCAAGCAATAAAACCTACTAATTCCGCTTGGTTAGCAGGGGCGCGTGGTCTTTAGTTACACAAGGAGCAGAGAGCTACTCTGGATTAATCGTCGCCACGCTCTATTTCAATTTCCGTTTCGCCTAGACCATCTTCAATTTTTACAGAGTGCCGTTTACTGTGTCCGCCCTTATGGGTCTGCTTCCACTCTTTTTCCTGGCGCTTACGAATTTCTTCAACATGCAATGTCGATTTTTTAAGTTCTTCGTTTAACAACTTGCCGCGCATTTCATCTGATTCACCTGACTGGCCGGTGGTTCTGCCTCTAGTGCTTTGGCTCGGTGACACCTGGCGCGCTGGGTTCTTAACACTTTCCTCTTCACCTAGAGGAGACTTGGCTGGAGCGTTTTGGGTTTCGTTCAGGCTACGAACCGCCTGATTAGTTGCAGCAAGCCGCATAGGGTCGAGCTCGTGCGAAACCAATCGCTGCGGAGTATGAACAGATGGTGCGACTTCGGCTGGTACTGTTTTGGGAACCATTGAAGGTCTGACCTCTGGAGCATCAGCCACTCGCGGAGCAGTAGTCGGTAATTCGACCTCAATTAACGGCTTAAATTCAACTTCAGGCTCCATAACTGCTATGCCAGCATTGGCTTGAGCCGGTTTAAGCTGTGCTTGAGGTCCCGATGCAGAAGAGTTTCCTCTCTGCTGACGAGGCATGCTGGATGAGGAGTTGGTACTTTCATAGGTTTCGGCACTTCTTGAGCCCGAACTTTGGCGTGTTCCGCCACCTGGCCCCCTTGGAGGCCTCGAACCAGAGGAAGAATCGCCGCTACTACCAAATGGATTCCAATCAGAATCTCCTGGCTTCGGCCCAGGGCCGCCGAAAATATCAGTCTCAGAGGAACTCCCATAATGCCGAGCTTCACGCTCGAGGCTCCAATCTGCGTCATCAGCCTCGCTGCTTGTAGCCTGCCGCTGACGAGCGCGGAAACTAGCCTCAGCTTCGTCCCTTGCTTTTCGCAGGGAAGCTTCCACTTCGGGATCCAGCTTCGGAGCAGCTACTTTTGGTGAAGCTGCCTTTTGTAGGGCCTGAAGCTGAGCCTCGAGAGCTGCTTTTTCTTGCTTAAACAGGCCAATATCGGCAGGATCAATTGCTTCTCCGTTACTAAACTTTCCACTAGCCATGATTTCGTCATAACGCTTGATGCCATTTTCAAGGCGAAGTTCTTCTGGAGATTTTGCCCGAGGAATAGAAGGTTCTACCCGAGGAGCTATCTGGCGAGGAGAATTAGGTGCTTCAACGTCTGACGACAACCTAGAGGTTCCAGAATTTCCGCTTCCGTTAGCCGAGGATGCTGGCGCCGGTTCAATTTGCACAAGAGGCTTAGGCTTATTGGCAAGAATCTGCTGGTGAACGTCTTCTAATGCTTGGAGTCGCCCTTCCGCATATTTCACATGTGGGCTCTCAAAACCACGGGCGTCTGCCTGGTGCCGCGCCAGTTCGGCGCGAGCCTCAGCAATGCGTTTTTCAATTCCCTTTTGCGTTACGGCAGCAAATCCTTGCGGGCTCACTTTGCCTTCAACTACGGCCAAATCATATTGAGATAATTTGCCGCCGTTATTGAGGCGATTTTCAAACAATTGCACATCACCTTCTGTAAAGCGCTCGGGGTTCGCGCGCATTTTAGCTAGTAACTTCTCGCTATCAGCAGGGCTCAGCGCCTTATTCATGAGTTCTGCTTCTTTAATATCTCCCTTGGTCACAAAGCCTCTAGCCTGCTCCCTTTGCATCAGATGGGCTGTGCCTTCTTCGCCTAGCTGGCCGCTTGACCGAATTTTATTGGCGGTTTCCATCGAAACTGGTTTTGCAAGTTTAAATTCTGCCGGAGTTCTAAATCGAAACGCCGAACCAGCAACAAAACCAGCCGCAAAAGCTGGCGCGATTGAACCGCTGGCATTGTGCAACATTTGTTCGAGGCCAGATCCAATGCCTTCATGCCAGGTTTGTTCATTTAACGCAGTAAAGCCGGCTGCCTGAATAGGAGCCATTACGGCTGCATCTACGCTACCCTGCATGGCACCAACTGCCATGCGAGCAAGCCGATTTGACTGGGCAAGCGAATGATACAAAGCTTCTCCTGTAAGCAGGCGCCCTTCGCTATTCATGGCTTGGCGGCCCGCGCTTGCCAGGGTTCTTCCTAAGACTTGCTCAGTTCCGTTTTGAACCAAGCGCCCTACAGGCACCACTTTTGTCATGCCCAGTGCCGCAAAATCAACGGCGGTCATGGCAAGATCGTCTATTGCCTCACCACTATAAGAGTTCAATCCCTTGAATGCAGCTTTAGACCCCATGCGCCAAACACCGGCGCTTGCTGTGGTCCACAGCATCACGGCCATCGGTGCTCCGGTGCCTAAAGTGGTGGTGCATATAACAATGGTTCCACCAACCATAATTACGGTCACACCCACGTTGCTTACCGTATCGGCAATCATGTTCTTTTGCTGGCGATGAGCATCAGCAACTATTCCAAAGCGCCTATAAACTGCATCGGCTTCATCACTAAGGGCCAAATCTCCGGCACTTAATTTTCTAAGTGTCTCAAGATCGGCCTTCATTTTTTCTTCAGTATTTCCAAATATACACACCGAAAGTGCCCAACCTGTCTCATGCGCAAAACGCTTTTCAGCTAAAGCTAGGGCTTCTTTTGTTGTCTCTGGAATTCCAGCAAGATTTATTTCAACAATATCAAAGTAGTCGTCACCTGAAAGATCTCCATCGAGATAGGAAACTAAATCTCCATATCCCTTGGCTCTAAAATCTTGAATAAGTTCTTGAGCCTCGTTCTTTGTGAGACCAGCTGTTGCATCACGGATTGGATCAAGGTCTGTACCCATGCCCTCGCAGGCATCAGCAATTACATCTGCTCTGCTTAAGACGCCATGATTTATAATAGTCTCAAGTATTCTTCTGTCGTGAGAGTTAAATGTCTCGATTAATTCGGTCTTCCATTCGGGGTGGGCTGCTTTAACCGCCTCACCGCGAGCAATCCAGGCGGACCATTTTTGTTGGGTACTGGCTGAGAGCTGGCCCTGAGTTTGTTCATGCCAAATTTGACTTCGAAGCTGAGCGGGCACTTCAAAGACCTCTCTCACGAGAGCCTTATCTTCTTCAGCCATACCGTATGAAAACTGTAGTTCAGCAGCTTTTGCAGTTTCGCAGCGAGCTAAAGCTGCAAGCCAGGCCGCGTCGCCATCTGAACGTTCTTGGTCTAGGCTGCGTAAGTCTATTTTATAGTGCTTGTTGTACGCATCGGCAGCTGCACTGACTCGTGCTGTATCCAAAAATCCATCAGCATCTTTAAAACTAGAAAGTTTTATTGCAGCGCTGTCATCATTATAGCCATAGACCGCGCCTTCATGAGCTTCATGAAGTTCTGCGGCGTCGGCTAGAGCATAATCGCCTTTGTACAGTGCCTGCGCGGAAACGAGCGCATCCCCTTTTAACTTAAATTCAAGTGATTCTTCAAAAGAACTGGCGCAAATTAAATCGGGGCTATCTGCCGCTTGCCGTGTGTGGCTTAGGTGATATTCACGTTCAACAAAACGCTCGCCCACTTGAGGCCGCTCATCGTTTGAGAGTGAGCGCAAGGTAGTATTCAAAAGTTCTTTATCTACTCCCCAAAATCCAGAGAGCGCAATTTGTATGTCAGCCGTTTTTTCGCCAATAGAGTCTTGATTTAGAAGAGCCAAAGCCTTGTCGCGATCGACGCCACTAAAATCGCCCTCGACGGCCTGCGTAAACGTTTCGCTATGTTCTTTTTGATATATTGAATTTGCGAGGGCCAAAACCTGTGATGACTTATTCTGAAGGCTGCCATACACCAAATCATAGTCAGTGCCCAAAAGATAGACGCCCTGATGCATTTGAGAGGCTACTTTCTGTGCTTCCGCCCTAATGCTTTTTCCGCGATCTTTGCCCATTTTAAGCGCGAGGGCCAATTCTGCTTCAGCTTTTTCAGATTGCGGCAGCACTTCGATAATTGACTGCCTATACAATTCTAGTTTCTGCTGAATCTGCTGACGTTGAATTTCTCCCTCTGAGCCACTGCCATCGGTAAGCCCTAACTCTTCACCATATTTTAAGTAAACTGTTTGGGCTGCTTGTAGCCTGCCCTGCTCAATAAAGTTCACTCGAATGGCATCTACTTTTGCCACCACATCGGGAAGCTCGGAAAGTAAGGGAGTAAGCGCCTCGTTGGCCCGAAGATAACTCGTTTTTAGCGACTCAATTAAAGTTTGATTTTTAACTTCACTGGCTTCGGCTGCGCCAAGCGCTCTACCATGTTCGGCCGCTAAAGTGACGGCATATTCGGCGATTGCTTGATCGCTCGCCGCGCCATCCTGCATATACTGGTCCAAAACGGAGATTTCTGCGTCTTTTAATTGTTGCGTCAAAGGATCACTTGCCAGGACCCGTTCGGCATTAAGCCGAGCACGCGCTTCTTCAAGCAAATGGGGCTGCCCAAGCTGCTCGGCAGCACTTTGCACTTGCGTCACTGAAACTCCAGATTGTTGTCCAATACGCAAAATTTCGGTTGTAAGATTATCTGACAAACTAATTGCGTTCTGCAGAAGCACGGCTGCTTGAGTTGCACTGGAGCCAATAATTACGGCTTCTAAGTGCTGAGCATCCTGCTGCTGACTTGAAAATATTTGTATTTTTTCGATATCAATCTTGCGGGAGACTTCGCCAGGGTTTGATGCCGAGCCTTTAAGGTATCCTGACATTTCAACATACTCATCGCCATCATAGTCACCGTCGATGGCCTCAAGAATGTCTTCTTGATACATTTCTTGATAACGCTCGGAGATAATTTGCAGTTCGAGAAGGGTGCGGTTTTGCAGTGCTTTGCGGGTCTCATCTTCCGTGCTGCCTAAACCATCTACCGATTTATAAAAAAGCTGAGCTGCGCTATCACAGCGTAGCCGCAAAGCCTTGCCCTCTTGCTGAGCAGCTAATTGATGTTCTTCAATTGCCAGTCGAATGCCGGGATGCCCCTCGAGCAAGTCTTTCTGCGCCTGAAGATAGGTATCTAACTTTTGAGCTGCTTTTTGTTCGCCTTCGCGTCCACGTTGAATTTCGACTTGTACCTGCAGTTGCCAAATGCGCTCGGCGACAAGCTCAGTACGACGTTTTTGTTCTGCACGCTGTTCAGCCTGCGCAATAACCTGGGCGAGTGCAAAGTTTTGCGGAGCCAAACTCTTGGCTGCGGCTTGAATTCGCGCCGATTCAGCATCAAGCGCCTGAAGTCTTTCAAGCGTAGGTGACTTTTCCGCGGCAAGAGCCTCTGCACGGCTACGGCCATGGCGCTCGGCTTCTTTTTGAAGTTCTTGCGCATGAATAATAAGCGTTTGATTTTGGGCAATCTGCTTGTCTTTTGCCTTTATGTTCTCGCTAGCCTTATCCCAGACAATTTGAGCAACTTTCTCAAGCTCAGGATTGTCAATTGAAGCAACTGCGACAAAAGCCTTACGCGCATTTAGGTCACCCATGCGCAGCGCCGGCGCAAGCGGAGAGCCTTCGAGGTGATTCGCTATGGTTTCAAGCTTAGCCTGTAAATTTGCGGTGGAGTCTGCGCTGGTCTGTTTGTCTTGTGCGGCGTTTTTTAGTACCGCGTCACGCGCTTCTCGAAGTTTCTCTGCCCACTGCGCCATTTCGGGATGACGCTCAATAAATTCGTCAACTTCGCGATCTCCAGTCATCCCTTTCTTTTTGGAAAGGGACATCAATGAGACTGAGTCTTGCTGCTGAGCAACATCGACGTGGGTTTGATTAATGGCGGAACTGCCAACGCGCACTCCGTTTACTGGCTGGGCCTGAGGAAGAGGCCCCTCGCGCCCAGTAGCTCTTAATGCCTGATGACGCTCGGCAAAATCTTGGCTGACCGAATGATGGTGATGTGCATGTTGTTTTAATACCTGCTCACGCTCAGCACCTAAAGTAGGCAAAGCGTCTTTTCTGGAGGCAGGTTGCAAGTCTGGAGCAGGAGCTTTTTCTGGTCGAAAGGTAACAGAACTTAAGTCCACCGCAGATTGGGCTCCGGCAGCAGGTGCCAGGCCCTGCGTTAAGTCGCTGCGATTAGTCATGACAAAAATCTCCCCAGTGCACCTAAGAGCCTTTTATTACTAGTAGTTATGCAATTTAACCGTAGCGGCGTAACTTGTGAGTCAAATAAAAAAGCGCCTTATTTCAAGAAGTTAACAAAATTCGACAGTTCGCAGTGGCGAAATAGACGAAGGCGGCGATAAGCCTAAGTTATAGCGTGCCGGGTTTGGTGCTAAGCACCGAGTTTAACTCTCGGGGCAATGACGCAAAAAGGGCGACTTAGTTTAATCAACTTATAGCGCGAAGTTCAAATATATTAATAAATTAGCTATAGCTGAAAAGCCGACCTTCCCTGTTGGGACGCACCAGAGAAGGTTAAAAAAAAGGAAAGCTCGGTACTGAGCGAAAAAACAGGGGGACGTATGGCGCACGGCGGTGTGGGACCCACTACCGCTGGAGCGCCGGACGTTTAACCTATGTTTGTTTCGCTTTTCGCAAACTTTCCGTTGAAACCTCGACTGTCCGGGCTCTCGCCAGTGCAGTTAGGTATTCCTGATGCTTGACGCGCGGGCGTGTTCTGGCGCGACAGTCAGTGTGGGCCAGTCGCTACCACGCATCCACTCCTCGAAGCTCTGCGGGCAGCGCTCCTTGGCCTGAAGGCTTCCGTCTTCTGCCACTTCGAAGTACAGCACCTTGAAGGCCCGTCCACCTGCCTTAAGCAAGCGGATGGTGACTTCTCGAGGCCTCGACGCGCCGATGACAAGCTGAGGATCCGCCCATTCGATGCAAGGCCTCAGCCAGGAAAGGGCCAAAATCTTGCCAACGGGCAACCGCAGCGCTCGGCCATCCTCTCCGCCTTGCGGCAGGAGAATGGCAGTTCCTTCGTCCACAAGCTTGGCTTGGGCGAAGGCATGGTAAATGACCATGATAGTTCCAGGGGGTAAGGGGGAAAGCAAAACAATTTTGCCTCAAAAGGCAAGGACGATTGTCTCGCTTACAACGCACAAGACACCTATTCTTGCGAGCTAGAAGCGAGACAAACAAAACCTATTCACTCAGTACCGACGCTTTTTAAACCGGAAAATACGTTTGCGGCTTAAAAAGCGCCGTACATGTTCATCTACCCAGGTATAAGGGGGGTTGCTATCGAATGAGCGAATACTTCTTAACACGGAATCCTAGCGAAATTTTTTACGTTTAGCTAGTAAAGTTGTGATTTTTTCCCATATTCCCTTACCCGTTACCAGTAGCGGGCCATAAAATCTTGATACAAATGCGGGAATAACCGCAAAACATACGTCAGCAGCAGTCCAAAGGCGACCCAGGTACAGGCAAATAATAAACCCGTGAGCCACCCGCTTTTTAGCTTTATTTCGCCGAATCCCATTCCAGACTTAGGAGCCACACAGATCGCAATAAACGCGGGGAACAGAAGTAATACAGGGAAAAAATATCTTCCCTGTACTCCCTGAATTACGGTACTACCAACCTCGGTCCATGTTAAATACATCACTAGTGGCGTAATCAACGCACAGGCATAAAGCCCAAGGCCCCCCAACCCCCCTGCCCCCAGTCGCAACACTAAAACGCGCCCGCGCGGCACACCGTGCACAAGGTGAGAAATTATCAAAATTAAGAATTCGATTGCGAGTCCGCAGAAAAAAACTCCCCTAAACGCATTCAGCGTAAAACCACTGAGGGGAAGTGACAGCCAACCTAAGTTACTGCCTAAGCTTTCAAAATTAAAACGCGAAGCAAAACTTTCATGCAGCACAGGCAGCCCCCAGGCCGGGCTTTCAAGCATAAATTTAAGCTGCTGGGCGGCACTAAGATTCCGCCCCAAAATTTGATGCGCTGGAACACTATGATCTTGAAGACTACCGTAGAGCGTACATAGGAAACTAAATATGACGATTCCTACTAGCCCTCGCACCAGCTTACGCTGCTCTTGAATTACCAATTTTAGGGGCTTCTCTAAACGCAAAGCCAATGAGAGCAAGGCCAAACAAGCTGCTAAAGGTACAAGCGGATACAAAGGCGGCTTGGTAAAACCGACAATACACGCAAGCAGCATGCAGGTTATAAATTCTAAGCGGCGTAGAGTGTCTGGGTACAATACAAGTCCAGCGAGCGCCACGGACAAAAGAAAAGTGATTCCATCGGCAGAGATACCAAAAGCTTGTTGTACAAGCAGAGGAGAAAAAGTTGCTGATAACAACAAAAACGTACCACCGCGATATTGCTGAGCCCGAAGCGGCAGAAAAACAAGCCAAGCCAGCGCCAGAATCCACAAAGCACCTTGAAGAATTCTGCCCAAGTAAAAAACTGAAATTGCACGCTCAGCTTTCTTATGTTCATTGGGAATAATAGCGCTGGCGGCCAGTAGCCCTGGATACGTTAAAACACCGCCGTAACTAACGTACGGCGCTTCACATGAAGGTTTAAGCTCTCGCAAATTTCGAAAGCGCCCATGCACCATCTTTGCTTCCTGGTTAAAAGCAATGCGCCCTGTCTCAAAATGTGAAGGAAGCGAATAAACCAGCGAGCAATCTGGGCTCTCTAGTCCAATAAACTTTTGCCAAGAGTGCATTCTTTTAAAAGTAATGCCCCAATGCACCGGTTCATCAGGCACCTGGAAGGCTGGCAGCGTGGTGGCCACAAGCACGCCAAGGCCCGCCAAAAGAAAAATCAAAGTGAAGCAGGTGGTTTTATAAAGCGAACGAAAAGCCAACATAGGCCCCCTTAGGTTATGTTCTACTTTACTCCAAAGCTTACTACACGCAATAGTATCAATAGGTTAGCCTCAAAAAGAAAAAGCTTGTTTGCTTAGCTTTCTACTATTTTTTGCCGATAATTGAGTGATGCAAAAATTCCATTTTCAAATCCTTTTAATACTCGCCTTTTTGGCGCACGTTTTTAGCTGTCAGGTCTTTGCTCAAGTGAGTGTTGGGCCTAATTCAGACACCAAAATAGCTGCCTGCGATGGCATAGGATCATTGCTCTTTAAGAACCCAATTGATTTTAGCGAAGGCAACTGCACAGACGCCAACAACTATTTTCCGGGCATTGAGCAATCGGGAATAAATAATATTTCCTGCGCTGATGGTACCTTTACGGGCACCACGACAAGCGCCGGGCCCACCATGTATTTACTTTCACCCGTGGCCTGCGGAGCACATCCAGTCGGCGGACGCTTCGGACAAAACTATTCTATAGATGTTTCAAAATATAACACCCTTACTTTTCGAATGTATTCGGAATCGGTAGACGGAATTGGATACCGACTTATTTGGGATAGAGATTGTAATTATGCGAACGTTCGCTCCGTCACCGCTGCAGCGCCTGTGGCTCAGGGCTGGGAAAACTATACGGTCAACCTGAACTCTGTTTCTATTGACTCAAGCACCAACACTTCTCCTTGGAGCAGTGGCTCTATCACGGGATTGGCACTACTTCCAACCGTGGTGTCTGGTAACACCATAAAACTTGACTGGTTTGATATCGTCGACTCGTCGTCCTGTGGCACCACTAGTGTTTCCTACTCCGCCAGCCCCTCTGGTTCAGACAGAAGAGTAAGTCTTTTCTTAGATGACGATACAAATCCTTTTAACGGCTTTCACAAACAACTGCTTACTGCTGCAGCGGCATCGGGCGCCAGCTCTGTAACCGCTTCTGCCTTGGGCGTTGCGCAAGGAGAATACCAAGTTATAGGACTCTTACATTCTGACTATTTTACGCTCATCGGCCGACCTTTTGACATGAGTAGCTCCTCTCAAATTCTTGCATCCTCTGGGGTAAACTCGCTCTCCGTTTCCGGAGGAGTCGCTACGGGCACTACCGCGTCCACCAGCACCAATCTGTATTTAAGAATTCCAAGTGGGGGCTTCTCGGCAGCAACCTATAGCTCGTTTTCTATGAAGTTAACGCCAGCGGGCGCTAACCACCGCATTATTTGGTTCAATAGTAATGGAGGCAGCAGCTTTAAAGATTTAAGCAGCTATCACGTTGGTGGTGGAGTCTATCACATTGATTTAAGTGGCGAGTCACAGTGGACAGCCAATATAACTGATTTTGTTATCCGCCCTGCTCAGTCGTCTGGGGTAAACTTTGAACTCGACTTTGCTACCTTTGCCGACGATGCTTTTTATTCTTCGCTAAATACCTCAAACATCGCCAGCTCGGCAGCTTCCAGCAGCGGCAACCTAATTGTGAACACCATTCCTACAGGGCAATTTAAAAGTCCCGACGAAGATGGGGGCGTACGGGTTGCTGCCTGGGATATGGATCCAGGCGATTTAGTTACCTTCTCTGGCTTAAGCAGCGCTGACGACTCCGCCTATAGCGGCGAAAAGCTTTCGTGTTGGTTGCCTGATGTGCGCGCAGTTGACGGAGAACGCGGTTCATTTTGGAAAAGCACCAACACGGCCGGCAATTTTGACCCAGTGCAATACCTCACATTTCCAGGCACTGGCACTCCAGCGTTTAGCGCTAGTGACTATTATCATCTCTGCGTCAAACAGTTTACCGATATAGATTTTTCGCTTGGTGGCGGCGCCGTGGGCCGCGTTATTTGGAGGACCTCCGATACCGACTATAAAACATCCGAAGATCTCGTACTTAATTTTATTGGGTGGCTCTCTGCTAATCCGTATCGAGGATGGACTGAATACTGCATGAATATGAATGAGGTGCCACTTGAGGGTGGCTCGGCTGGTGCCTGGACTGGCACTATTGACGGGTTACGGTTTGATCCTCATGAATACACAGAAGCGGCAACAACATATACAGATTATATTTCATTATCTGCTGACCCTCGCTCACCCGGAGTGTTTGCTATCTCATTAGATTTTACCGATGCCGACGACAACGCCCAAGCGGCTCTATATTATGCAACCAATAACTCTGGATCTGGCGGAACACTTATCACCACACTTACTGAAAGCACGCATTCTTATTATAAATGGGATACAACGGGCATCGCGTCTGGCACCTACTATTTGTACGCTGTGTTAGACGATGGCCAAAATTCAAATACGATTAAAGCCAAAACTCCAATTAAAATTACAAACTCGGCCGAATTTGGCGAAGCGCCTGTTCTTTCATTAGAAACGCCTACCAGCTCGATGGTAGTGTGTAATGACCTACAAGTAAAAGGCTTTACGCTGCAACCAGATAGGCTAGAGCCTGTAAAATCAGTGCGCGTGCGAGTAAATGGGGATCTTGTTGGCACTATCCGCCCATCAAAATACAACGCCACTGCGCACACGAATTACCCAAATATGCTTTCTGGAAATGCTGGGTTTGATGATACTTTTAACATTAGTGCCTACTCAAACGGCGCCCTTACCGTTGAGATCACCGCAGTATCGAGCTACGGAGAAGAAACAACTTCCAGTTTAAGCGTCACAAAACAATCTACTGGTTGTCCAAGTGTGGTTGAAGATGCAGCCCCTGCCGGCTCCCCAGTGACCGAGCCAGCTCTCGATACCAACGGAATGGAAAAACCTGCACTCTCGATTAGCACCAAGGGCAAAGTTGTTACGTTTAAAGTTGTACATGCAGGAACAAATGCTGATGAATGTAGCATCACTATTTCTGGTCGTTCCACCAAAACTGGACCAGTAATAGCATCAAAAACCGTCACGATGGGCACCAATAATAAAGTGACGCTAAAATCAAAAGCAGGTGCCAGCCCGTATAAGCTTTTCCACTCCCTTGTACGCACGTGTCGTGGCAACTCTGTCTCAGCAAAACTGCGTACCACAGGAGCCAAAGCAGTTACTGCAAAAACTAAAAAAACGGCTAATAAGTATCTGAAATCACTATACTCCAAACTTAAGTAAGATTCGTAGAATCAGCTCTTGAGCTTGCACTTTAAGCTCCCGATATAAAGGTAGAGAACCATTGGGGAAATATTGATTGCTTAGAGAATCCTTCAAGCAGTCGGGAGCTTTAGTGTATGTCACCAAAAAAATTTGATGCAATTCTTATAGATCCTGATCTTAACTCACGCATGCGCCTTAAACAGGCAACAAGTTCCGTACATAACTTTGGCCAGGTGGGGCAAGTTGGCGAGTTGAATGAGGCTCTTCAAAAACTACGCGGAAATGACAATTGTGACGTAATTTTTATCTCCTACCGTTTTGATCCCTCCGAGGTAATTAATTTCATTAAGTTGGCTAAAGAACTCCCCAAGGGCCAAGACGTTGCCTACATTCAAGTACTCAAAAGTAACAGCGGCGACAGCTCTACCGTGGCCCAAAACGTGATTGGCGGCGCGGACGGATTATTGTTTGAGCCCTATTCAGTCGACTACCTTCTTGAAATTACAAACCTGGCAGCACGAGTAAAGAAGGAGCGCTCGGGAACTCGTGAAAAAGCCGCTATTCAAGTCTTAGTGCAAGACGTGGTCATGCAAGTAGACCAGCTCTACTTTCTGAAGAGCTCCAACATGGATACCTCTCGCGCCTCCAAAAAATTAGCTGAAACTCTTTCAGTTCTAAAATCACTAAGCCCAGAATCGCTCCAAATTTATTATGATTTGGCTGTGAGTACATTTGAAGCTGCCCCCGTTGCAGCCAATGTATCTAAATATAAAAAATACGGTGGAGTAAGCGAACGAGCCAAAAAGCGCCTTGAAAAGAAAGTGCAAGCGGAGCTCGAAGCCAAAGCTTCTACTGGCGGAAGGCCTAAAGTTTAAGGCTTGGTACATAAGGAAACGCTCTGATGAGTGAGGAGGCCGAACCAAAAAGTGAAGAGGCAGAGGCAACCGCTCTGCCCTCTAATGCTCCAGTCAGTGATTGGGACTACGCCAAAGCGTACGCAGGGCTTCTAGGCGCGCCCCACCGATTGTTCACGAACAATATTCGCTATTTAAGGTCGCAAGCAGACAAAACAGACAATTTGTTTCTTCCTTCCGGTGCTGCACGCCAATATCCACTGAGCACCATTATCCATAGTCCGAGCTTCAAATCAGTCATTTATTACGCAGCGGCGGCACTTCAAAAAGACAAGTTACAAAGTCTTCCCGCGCTTACGCCAGGCAGTCTACTGAGTGTATATCCCCCTGAAGATCTCGCAGCAGTTATTGCAATTACCTATCTTTACAGACGCACAAAAAAACATGTTGACCCTCGTGTGTGGGAGAGCGTCGCAGGTGAAGTGCATGTCCAAATGGAGGCTGGGTACCAAATTGGTCTTAAAATTCCGGCTATTGGCACCAGTCGCGGTCTATTAGTTGGAGCAGTACGATATATAGCAATGGCGCTTTTCTCGAAGAAAGATGCGCGCGGATACAAACTATATAAACGTCACCTTAATGAGAAGGAACTCCTTTTTGACTTAGCTGAAGAAACTAAACTGTGGCATTGCAATCACCTGCAAATTTGCTCAAGTATGCTTCAATCGATTGGATACGGACTTGGTGCCGCCTCGGGAATTATGGCTGTTGCAACACCAACAGAGGCCCAAAGTCATGCCGAGCTAGAAAAGGCACAGAGTTGGTACGCAACGAGGCGTTGGATTGAAGACCTTATTCAAAAGTCAGCAGCCCCACAGGAATTTAAGGACCAAGGAAAGTTCAGCATGTCAGAGCAAGAACTTGCTAGCGTACAAGAGCGAATTGAGTCCATTTATGAACAAGGGTCTAGCTTTGACTGGGTTGATAAAACCAAAGATGACCTGCCTCAAGCTCTCAATGAAGCGCTCACTGATGCCACGGTGGTCAATGAGACCGAAGAACTGCCCAATGATATTATTTAGCTGAACTTATTGGCCCGCCTGCTCAATTCTCTAGCCCTTATTCAGGTCAGGCACTTTGGGTCAGGGAGCAATCAAAGCGTACACTTTACTTGCTATAGTATCGGCAGCGGTCAAAGAGCGCCGCTCAACAGGCTGCTGCAGAGTCTTTTGATACGCATCAGGGGTACATAATTGTGATAATGCCACCACTAATCGCTGCTCAAATTCTGGGCCTTCTAACACAATAAGTGCCTTCCCTTTATCAGCTAACGTGCGAGCGTTTGCTGTTTGATGATCCCCTTGCGCATATGGATACGGCACAAAAATTGCGGGAATACCCAATGCCTCAATTTCCATGACTGTGCCAGCACCAGAGCGACAGATAATTAAATCTGCTTTTTGATATGCATTTGCCATGTCGTCTATAAAGGGCAAGACAGTGGCATTACATCCTGCCTTTACATAAGTGCTCGCCACTAGTTCAACATTTTCGGGGCGCACCTGGTGCACAATTTCAAGAGCCTGCGTCTTGGCATACTCAGCGAGTCTAGCAGCTGCTCCATCTATTGATTTTGCGCCTTGAGAACCTCCCATAATCAAAATGTGCTTCGGCGAGTCGGGAAATACTTTCACGATACTGCGAAGCTCTTTGCGAATAGGATGCCCCGTGTAAATGGCTCGCTTCATACAGGGCAGCTTGGCGTCACGAAACGCTAGGGAAACGCGACTGGCGACAAAACTAAGTAGTCCATTTGCCATGCCTGCGCGCAATTCGGCCTCATGCACCCAGGTGGGAATTCGCCGCAATGCAGCACATAATACCGGTAAAACCGAAGCGTACCCTCCAACGCCAACTACCACGTTGGGCCGTAGCGAAGTGATAATTTTGTGGGTTTCAAGCAGTGCACGAGGCAGACTCAACGCAAATTCGATGGCACCTTTAAGTCCCCGAGACTTTAACCCAACAGTGTGAATGACATGACGCTTGATGTGAGCCGCACCAATAATTTTCTCCTCAAGTGGCCTCCCCGACCCTACAAACTCAACATGAGCACCCTTTTCTTTAAGTGCTGTAGCAATAGCAAGCGCTGGCAGCAGATGCCCGCCTGATCCACTTGCTGCTATAAGAACTCTAAATTTCACTGATACCTTTTCGAAGGCAGGTTTTTTAGTGCAGGTGTCGAAACTGATAGCGCTTCAGAGCAAGCAAGACGCCGACCGCTGCGAGACTTGTAACCATGCTTGACCCCCCATAACCGACAAGCGGCAGCACCATGCCTTTGGTGGGTAGAAGCCCAGTCACCACCCCTACATTCAATAGTGCTGGGGCTACTATCAGGAGCGTCAGGCCTACCGCCAAAGTAAAGGCAAAGGTATCATCAACAAGGTGGGAGGCCAGCACAAGACCACGCCACAAAATTACAAGAAATACAGAAATAAGCAGCACAGCTCCCAAAAATCCGAGCTCCTCCGATACTACAGCAAAAATAAAATCGGTGTGTGCCGCCGGCAAAAAAAATAACTTTTGCTGACTTGCGCCAAGCCCCACACCAGTCACCTGTCCGGTGCCCACTGCAATAAGAGATTGAATAAGCTGGTAGCCCTTTCCCGAAACATCACTAAATGGCGACATAAAAGTGACAATTCGCTGCATTCGATACGGAGATAAAAAAACAAGTGCTGAAGCACACACAAGCAAAGCCAGCGCTGAATAACCAATAAACTTAAGTCGAACGCCAGCCGCGAGAGCCATGGCAAGCGTGACGGTGGCTATAACCGCAGTACTTCCGAAATCTGGCTGGGCCAAAAGCAGCACTCCCACAAATCCCACGCATAAGAATGGCTTTAATACACCAGCCACAAACTCGGGGATACGCGTTTCGTGGCGCGCCCAATATCCTGCGATAAAGATGATGAAGAGCACCTTAACCGCCTCACCAGGTTGGAAGCGCATCACGCCTAAGTTAATCCAACGCTGCGCTCCGCCAGCTCGATGCCCCACGCCGGGAATGAGAGGAATAAGTAAAAGGGCTACCGCAATAAATATAAGGAATGGGGAAACTCGGCGCAGCCAATCAATTTGAATTTTGGAAAAAAGCCACATAAAGCTTAGTCCCAACAAAGCGGCTACTCCCTGACGTTTTACAAAATAAAGAGCATCACCATACTTTTCTTGTGACATCACCCCTGTCGTCGAATAGACCATGACGAGGCTAAAACCGACGAGCAGCACTACCATGCCCACAATTCCCGCATCCACGAGAAGTGGAGGCTTAAGCTCTTGAGATTGAAGTCTAGTGGCTACTGTTGCCATACATACCGTAATTCATGCTTAGCTGAGGCCGTAAGTTGTGACATCGCTACGCACAGTCGCGCCTGCGCCCTTTCTCTAGGAATAAGGGGTATACTGCGAGTGCTGCGCCACAATCGATTTAAACACAGCGCCGCGCTCTTCAAAATCCGAAAACTCATCAAAACTAGCGCAGCCTGGAGTTAGGAGCGTAATTTGAGAACCCTCGCTGTTTGCCATGGCGAGCTCGGCAGCACGGGATAAGGTATCTGCCCGCTCAAAAGAGAGGCCAAATCTTGCCGCATGACTCGCAAGCAAAGCCCCGTCTTTTCCAAAACAAATAATAGGTCTAAGGCGCGTCTTATGTTGCACGAGCGTAAGCATGAGCGGATCCCAGGAGCCAGCTTTTGCAAGCCCACCCAATAAAATTTGCATTTTCCGCTGGGGAAAGGCTTCCCCCACTGCCCGTACGGCAGCCACAGATGCCGCGACAGTAGTAGACTTCGAATCATTAATGACAAGCGCCTCACCTATTCTGCCACAAAGTTCCAGACGATGTTCAAGGGGAGCAAAAGTCTCAAGTCCTTTTGTCAGCGCTTGTGGGTCTGCGCCAACGAGGCGCGCAGCGAGAAGGGCCGTGGCTATATTAAAGCGATTGTGAAGTCCAAGAAGCTTAACTTTAGAGGTATCAAATTGCTCCTCCTGCCCTTTTATTTTTAGCGTGACTTTATCAAGCGAGCGGGCTGGGTCGTATTCAATAAGTGCGCCGTAATCAACACGCGCTAGCTCAACTTTTGTCCCAAAAGGAACTACCGTACTGGCCACGCGACCTCTCAGCGCAAAAACGGCAGCATCATCCGAATTTAGAAGCGCAAAGTCTGCTGCTCCTTGATTGGCGAAAACTCTGGCTTTTGCCTCAATATAGCGCTGCAAAGTTCCATGTCTCTCAAGGTGATTATCGGAGATATTAAGCAATCCAGCTACTCGAGGATGGATTCGCTTACAAGCTTCTAACTGATAACTTGAAGCTTCGACCACGAGCACCCGCTCAGGCTCCGCTTGCGGCGAACTCAGCACATCTGCTTTGACGTCAGCCACAACGGGCAACCCAACGTTACCACACAGGTGGGAAGCTAGACCTGCTCCCGTTAGCAAGTGGTGTAGCAACGATACCGTGGTGGTTTTTCCATTACTGCCCGTAAGAATGATGCTGGGAGAAGCAAAGAGCTCGAGTCCCAGTTCTAACTCTGAGATAAGCGGAATATTGCGGCGTTTTAGTGCTCCGACCACAGCAGATTCAAGCGAAACCCCCGGGCTTAAAACAGCCAGACAGACTTTTTCAAGATATTTAGCGACGCCCTCACCATCAACATTAAAGTGAATCTGCACCCCTTGGCGCCTAAGTTCCCCAACAGCGTTGGCAAACTTACTGGTTTTAAAAAAACGATTCTCATCACTGCGCTCGACGCAGATTGCTTCAAGACCAGTGGCAACCAAAAACTGAGCTGTGGCAACGCCGCTTACCCCCAGCCCAACCACGAGCACACTGCGTTTTTCAAGAAGAGCGTGGCGAAGAGTTTCATGAAGAGACATAACTTAACGCAATTTAAGGGTAGTCAAACAAATAAGGGCAAGCACAACTGAAATAATCCAAAAACGTACAATAATTTTGGGCTCAGGCCATCCGAGGAGCTCAAAATGATGGTGCAAAGGCGCCATGCGAAACACTCGTTTTTTGGTTAATTTATAATAATAGCGCTGAATAATAACCGACAGAGCTTCCACCACAAAAATGCCGCCTGCGACGGCAAGCAGCAGCTCCTGCTTTACGAGAACTGACACAAAACCCAAGATACCGCCAAGCGCTAATGCTCCTGTATCTCCCATGAAAATTTGGGCTGGAAAGGTGTTGTACCACAGAAAACCAAGTCCGCCGGCAAAGACGGCTGATAAAATGATGCTTATCTCGCCAACTCCAGCCTCATATGGCAAACCCAAGTAGGAAGCGGTTTTGACATTTCCGGTAAGGTACGCAAATAAGGCGTAGGTGACAGCCACGGACATAACTGGACCAATCGCAAGTCCATCAAGTCCGTCAGTTAAATTCACTGCATTTGAACAACCGACAACAACCAAAACGACAAACGGCACAAAAAAGATACCAAGGGCCAGTCCGAAATCTTTAAAAAACGGGACCGTTAACTCTGTTGAAAACCCAGTGCTCATAAGCAAAATTGCCCCGACAGAAGCAATCAGCACCTGAGACAAAAGTTTTTGCCTCTCCGAAAGCCCCTTCGAGTTCTGTTTTGTCACCTTAGCCCAGTCGTCAAGAAATCCTAAGAATGCAAACGCAATCATAGTTCCGATAGACAACCACACGAAGTGATTAGTGAGATCGCAAAAGAGTACTGTAGCCAGCAGCACCGCCAAAATTATGACAAAGCCTCCCATTGTTGGGGTGCCACTTTTTACTGCGTGATCCTTGGGCCCATCATCTCGGATTGGCTGACCTTTCACTCCCCGACGCTTTAACCACTTTATAAAGAGCGGCTCAGTCAACAACACAAAAGCAAAGGCAAATAGGAAAGCCAACATGCCTCGAAATGTCTGGTAACGAAAAACATTAAGCCAAGAGTAATACTCGTGAAGCGGAAATAGAAAATGATACAGCACAAAGACCTTTTAAATGAGGGAGCATACTCAGAGATGTTACGAGACCGAAAACTGCCCCTCTCGCTCGAGAAGGACATGCGCGGCTTGGCGCAAGAAGGTGCTCTCTGGGCCCTTGATCAACAAAATATCAAAATCGAGGCTCCTCGCAAGCTGAGCAAGTGCTTCAGAGCTATTTTCTGAGCACATTTTTAGGCCCAAAGCCCCTAAACTGGCCTTCTGCTCGATCCACTGGGCACCCGCCCCTAAAATTCCTACCGGAGCAATTTGCTTGACAATTGGCGCATATTGGGACCAAAACTTCTTTCGCAACTCAGGAAGAGCCTCAATTTCTCCTAAAAGAAGAGCTACCCGCAAACCTTCCAGTGAAAAGCTCTGTGCGAGCTCAAGACAGCTGGCATAGGACTTAAGACAAGCGGGGCCTATCTCACAATAAACCCGGCGGTAATTTTTGAGTGGTATAAATTTAAGCCGAAAGTGCGGAGCGCTAAATCGGGCTAATTCGCTCGCCCAAGTAGCAAGCGGCACCGAAGGGTAAAGCAACTGAGCAGCAGCGACCGCAGCCACCATGTTATGCGCCTGATAGGCTCCCGGGACTTTCAGCGTAAAAGGAAGCTCTTCACCTTTGCTGCAAAAGGTGGCCTCAACCCCATCTAAACCGAAACTATGTAAGGCAGCACAGCGATAGGTGCACATCTCTGTGGTGCCATAACTATACTGCTGGGCAGCGCCTGTCTGCACACTTGCTTTTACATATTCGTCGTCTAAATTTACCAGCCATTGCGCCTGCGGAAACTCAGCCCTCATTGAGTTAAGGACCTGCTGTGCGCGACGTGTGCACTCATATTCTGATTCAGCGGGCCTGGGTGAAAACCCTGTACAGATAAGTAGCTGCGGCGAAAGACCAGACTGCGCACAGGCATTAGGAGCACAAGGAATTTCAAAAACACCCCATTCATGATCCCGCGCAACCTGGCACAAATCTGAGAAAAATCCATCTGAAGATTGAGCGTACGCTCCCCGCTGATGAGCAAGTAAGGCTGCCGCGAGCATCTGCTGTACGCTCGTAGCGGCATAATCTCCGAATACTAAAACGAGCGGGCGCTGAGCCATCCAGTGCCGAGCCATCTTTTTGAGGACGTCAGTATAAGAAGGGACTACAATACAACGCGTCAAGTCTTCGCTTGGGAGTTCAGGAATTTCTTGCAGAATGGCAAAACTTGCACCACGCGAGAATGCAGCACTAATCGCCTGAGGGCTAGTATACTGGCTTTGCATGGGCATATAGAGCTCGGCCCCATGAACCTGCTCAGGTCTATGGACTAGTCCAGCGATTGGCGCTGCAGGAATTGCTTGTGAAACTCCCAGTAGCGCTTCTAACTCGCTAGTCGTCAGCGTTATCATGTTCCAAGCACCTCTCGCACAATTTCTTGGTCAGAGAAATGAATTTTCTGGGTTCCAATTATTTGATAGTCCTCGTGCCCCTTGCCTGCGATCAAAATCACATCTCCCGGCTGTGCCATAGATATCGTTTTGACAATTGCGGAACGACGATCTTCTTCAATAAGGATGGCACGTACTCCCTCAGCTAAAATATCTTTAATAATGGCACCCGGATCCTCTGTGCGGGGATTATCAGAGGTGACAACCACATTATCAGCATAGGTTTCGGCAACTTTGGCCATTTGGGGTCGCTTACCGCGGTCTCGGTCACCTCCGCATCCAAAGAGTACCCAGAGTTTACGATGCACCAAAGGCCGAAGCGCCTTTAAGGCCCGCTCAAGCGCATCTGGGGTATGAGCGTAATCTACAAAGACGGCAACTTCAGCAGTGCCGACCGATTCAAGTCGTCCTGGCACCTGGGGACAAGATTCGAGCGCGCGGCAGATGTCTGTAACCGAGTATCCAAAGCCAACGAGCACGGCAAACGCAGCGGCAACGTTCTCCGCATTGTGCTCACCAATAAACGGAAAAAAGACCTCATGTTCGTGTGAACCAAACTGAAGGGTTAACTGACTACGACGCACATTCTGGCTAAATTTCAGCAGGCGAACTGCAGCTTTGGCGCCCCTACCATAGGAAAAATCTTGTAGCTTTAATGCTGCAAGTTCAGACTGCCATTTCGCACCGATTGGGTCATCGATATTCAGTACTGCAATTTTTTGCGGCTTTGTTTGAGAAGCAAGAAGTTCAAAAAGTCGAAATTTTGCCTGGGTATATTCCTCGTACGTTCTGTGGTAATCGAGGTGATCTCGGGTGAGATTAGTAAAAACAGCCGCATCAAATGCCACATCATCAATGCGATGTTGGTGAAGTGCATGAGAAGAAGCTTCCATCACGCAGGCTCGCGCGCCTTGTCTGTAGGCTTCGCTAATTCCTTGATGAATTGCGATCGGATCAGGAGTGGTCAACTCACCCTGGCGCGGGGGTTCGCTTCCAAGAGCTGTGCCGAGGGTGCCAATTCGATAGGTTTTGGTTCCGAGTGCATTCAGCGCTGAAAAAAGTATCCAGTTGGTTGTTGTTTTGCCGTTGGTACCGGTGATTCCAATACAACGCATCTTTTGGGTCAAATCACCGGCCAGGAATGAGCTTAGTTTGCTGAGCGCACTTCGAGAGTTCGTCACGAGAATTTGAGGCTGAGCTGCGTTCTCTGGGTCCAATCGTTCGACAACTGCTAACACAGAGCCAGCTTTAATGGCCTGTTTAACGTATGCGTGGCCGTCGCCACGGGCGCCAGAAATGGCAAAGAAGATACAGCCGCTCACTACATGACGGCTATCAAAACAAATCTGAAATAGCGGAATATGAGTCTCATCAGAAAGACCCGAGAGGCTACCATTAAGGAGCGCTGCTAATTCATTGGCGCGCATAGAAGCACCGTACTGCAGGAATCTATAAATACTCGATTAAAAGAGTAGTCTAGAAGAAAGACAGCAATTTACCAGCAAAAAGACATCCGGGCACTGTAGCTCAATATATCGAGAATTTCAAAAGCACAAAAATATGCCTGCATCACTGCGCTGGCATTTCTCCAACTAACGCTACTTATGGCTGCGACTGGTACCGAACAGGAGTAAATGAAGAACTGTTCTTAGGCAAATCGCTAACGACGACCCCCGCGCCATTTTGCTCGCCATCGTTTCCATGAAGCTGTTCCCTGGTGCTCAGAAAATGTAGCGATCGCTGCATCACGCGCTTAAAGACTGGTGCGGCAAGCGTTCCACCATAAATAGATGTAGTATTAGGCTCATCAATGGTAACTATCAGAGCCAAAGTTTTTGGTGCGCCAATTTCATGCCCGTCAGCAAATCCAACAAATGAAGCAATATAAGCACCGGGGAGGTATCCTCGCCCGTTGGGGTTAGCCTTTTGTGCAGTGCCGGTTTTACCACCGATGCGAACACCTTCGACTGCAGCTTTGGCACCGGTTCCGTGCTCATCCTCTACTACTCCGTAGAGCAGCTCTCGAACTTGCGTTGCTGCTCGGGGCGAAAGAATCCGTTGTAAAGTTGCTGGTTCGCCTTTGTCGACTACTCGCAATTGAGGCAAATTGCCTCCATTAGCCACGGCGGCCATCGCACGAAGCATTTGAAGTGGGGTCACGGCTATACCTTGACCAAAAGAGTGGGTAGCAATATCAACGACGGCCCAATTTTGTGGGCTTCTCAAGATGCCTCCAGACTCACCTGGCAAACCTAATCCGGTGAGCTGGCCAAAACCAAAGAGCCGTAATGAATCGTACAGTTTCTCGCGGCCCATTCGCGCGCCAATTTTGGCCATGCCAATATTGGAAGAACGAATTAATACGTCGCCAAAACTAATGGTCGCGCTTGGGTGTACATCTTTAATAGTATGAGAACCAAAACGATAACGACCGTTTTCACAATTAATAAGATCATTTGGCTTTACCACGCCTGAATCGAAGGCTGCGGCCGCAACAATCGGTTTAAGGATAGAGCCAGGCTCGAAAACTGTTTCAACAATTTTATTAGTGAGCTGGTCTTTGCTGGCGATGGTGGGCACATTAAAATTAAACGCGGGCGCTTGACTCATTGCCAATACTTCCCCGGTGCCAGCGTCAATCAGCGCAGCCATCGCACTTTTGGCATTGGCAGACTTGCGACCGGCCTCCAGCTCTTCGTCCATAATAATTTGTAAGCCGGCATCAATAGTGAGTTTCAACGCCTGCCCTTTGGGTAACTCGGTCTCAATTGGCTGCTCGCCAACAAGCTCAATCATGTTTCCAAGTGCATCGCGAGAGAGGCGCACTGTTTGATCAGGTCCACGTAAATGTCGTTCATAGACGGCTTCAAGACCAGAAAGCCCATGCCCGTCAATTCCGACTCTGCCTATCAACGTGCTGGCAGAATGATTATATGGATAAAAGCGACGCGACTCGAGCATAAAGCCCACGCCTGGCAGGCTGAGGTCCGCAACTTGCTGCGCTACAGGTCGCGGAACTTGACGCTGAATCCACACAAAAGGCTTGTTCTGCTGAATAGAGCGCAACACGTCCTTTCGCGGCAGTTTTAAAATTTCGGCAATTTTTTGAGCAGTTGATTCTTTATCTTTAACAGAACGAGGCCTGACGTAGACCGAGCCAGCCGGAACGGAGACTGCAAGCAACTTGCCTTCGCGGTCATGAATTGCCCCACGCTCTGAGGCAAGTTCAATTTCTGTTGAATGTTGTTTGAGAGCCCATTCACGCCAACGTCCGAAATCAGATACTTGCAAACTATAGAGTCGACTGACCAGCAATCCCGTCCACAAAACGGCAACGCTCGCAACAATTCCTAACCGAATTTTTCGGGTTTTCATGGTTCCCGGAGAGCGGGCAATCGAGTGGCGGGTGCGAGAAAAATCGGTGTGGATCCAATTCTGTTTCATATCATCCAAAGAGCGAAGAACCCTTTCGGTTTTCGCAGGTGTTCCCGTTTCTATCAATAGAGAATCTTTCGTGCTTGCTGTGCCGAAAGTAATTTCATTCCCAGATTAGCTTCCGCGCGCTTTTGTAATTGGTCAGGTCGCAACAATACCGATCTTTCAAGTTCAAGTTCACGACGCTGCATATCAAGCTCGACAGTGTGTTGGCGTTCCCGGGCAAGTTGATATCCCAAATCGGTACTCTCCAATTGCACCCACACTTTGGCGCACAAAGTGGCCAGCAACATAACGGCGACGGAGAGCTGCATCCACCACATAGTCACTGCAGAACTTCGTCGACAATAAATCGCCTGATAATCTAAACAAACTGCCATACATCCCCCTCTAGATACTTCCTGTTAAGCAAACTCAAAGGCCCTCAGACGCGCGGACCGCGCACTGGGGTTTTTTGAAATTTCGTTGTCCGATGCAACCACTGGTTTTTTGGCGAGCACTCGACCAAGTTTTTTGCCGCTGCGTGCGCCAGGCCACTGTGCACTAAACTCGCCGCCAGACTCCCATTCACGCATTTGACGCTGAACCGCTTTGTCCTCGAGTGAATGAAATGTAAGAACCACAAAGCGGCTACCACTTCGGGCAACATGCGGCACAAATCCCATGAGGCTTTCTATTTGAGGCAGCTCGCTATTAACCGCCATGCGTAGGGCCTGAAATACTACGGTCGCTGGGTTTACTTTCTTTCGCGCAGCTTTCCCGGAGCCAAAACGGGCAAGCGATTGGTTAACCAACTTGGCGAGTTCTTCAGTGCTCTCTATCGGGCGTGCCTCAACAATCGCACGTGCCACCGGCAGAGCTTCGGGACCAACCCCCCCTTGCCGCAGGAGAACATACAAATCTTTTTCGGCCGAAGTATTCACAAGTTCTGCAGCGCTAAATTCCTGTGACTGGTCCATGCGCATGTCGAGCGGAGCCGAGTCATTAAAAGAAAATCCTCGATTCTCCTTAAGCTGGTCGGTTGAAACCCCAAGGTCCGCCAGAATTCCGTCAAAATGTTGGCCTTTAAGTAGCTCAGGCAAATCAGCGAATGACCCATGATAAAAGGTTACTCGTGCAGCGTGAGCAGCAAGCTTCGTCTGGGCACGCTGAATTGCTCTTGCATCTCTATCAATCGCCGTCAGGCGGTTTTCAGGATGTGCTTCTAAAATGAGCTGGCTGTGCCCGGCTCCGCCCAAAGTACAGTCAAGAAATCTGCCCCCACGACTGGCCGCAAGGTGCGAAAGCACTTCATCAGGCATGACCGATATGTGAATACTCGCATCCGACATACGTTAAATATCCACATCAGCAAAAGTATCGGGATTTTGAAGCAACGCTTGTTCGGCGTTAGAAAAGATATGGTCCCACACCCGTTTATCCCAAACCCGAAACCCATGAATAGAAGAGGTGAAAGTTACATCACGCGAGAGTCCAGCGTATTCACGTAGGTAGGACGGAATTAAAATTCGCCCAGCTCCATCAATCGGACACTCGCATGCGCGGCTAAGGTAAAAGTTTTCGAGCTTCTGCAGTTTTGCGCTAAAACGAGACTTGGCGCGCAGTTTCTCTTCAAATACTCCCCAGGCACGAAGTCCAAACCCTTCGAGGCAGCGAGCACCGTCTGAAATATAGTTAGTTAACACCACACCCTTTTCTTCTGCGTTTGAAAGGACTCGTCGAAATTCTACCGGCAAATTTATGCGCCCCTTGCTGTCGATGCTGTGGGTGAAATTTCCGCGAAATGAAAGCTGCCCCTCATCGATAGGAGCCCCACTCGCCGCATCCATTTCCACTTCTGGATTTTCGTCCATGTAATCTTTTCAGCAGGTTAACTATTCTGGGTGGTGGGACGGACCGCCAAAATGAGGCAAACTTTCCCACTATCCCCCACTTTTCCCCACTCGACGAAAGATAGCGGGAATAGACCCAATCAGTCAATTACAAAAACGACCTAACGCACTGAAAATATTAGTTATTTTAAGTTGGTTAAACTAACCTAACAGAAAAAGCGATGAGATGTCAGGTGTTTGGGCGAGCGCCTGAGGACCAGAGCACACCTCGTCACCTGTTGGGACGCACCAATAATTATTCTCACAATAGATGCAAGCGCGCGCGGAAACTCTCCTGCGGCACAATACCGATCACTCGATGTTCCTAATTTTCAAACAAATGACCGGGCAACGACAATTTGCCCGTATTATTCTACCGTAACGCTCTTTGCCAAATTACGAGGGAGATCCACGTCTGTCCCGTTTAGCACCGCAACATGGTAGGCCAATAGCTGCATCGGCACCGTCATTAAGACCGGACTTAGCTCGCGTGATACATACGGCACCTGCAGCACATGGGGCGTAATGGTCTTTAACTCCCCTAGCTCTTCAGCATCGGTGACGACAATCAGCTGACCACCTCGAGCCTCAACCTCCCGTAAGTTTGAGAGTGTTTTTTCAAAAGCTTCGCGCTGTCGCTGCATCAACACCACTACGGGCATTTTTTCATCAATCAGCGCAATAGGCCCATGTTTTAGCTCTCCAGCTGGATACCCTTCGGCATGGATATAGGAAATTTCCTTCAGCTTTAATGCCCCCTCCAAAGCAATCGGATAGGTAATTCCGCGCCCAATAAAGAGAAAATCGGTAGCTTTACAAAATTTATGTGCAACCTTTTGAACCAAATCATCCACTTCGAGCGCTGAATTTAAAGCTCCAGGCAATAAGGTGAGCTTTCTTGCGAGCTCCGCAATTTCCTCTACCGACAGAGTTTTACGCCTTTGGGCCAGATACAACGCGAACAAATACACCGCGACCAATTGAGTAGAAAATGCTTTCGTCGAGGCCACACTAATTTCTGGACCAGCGTGAGTAAAAAGCACGTTCCCTACACGGCGCGCGATTGAAGATCCTAATACGTTACACACCGCAAAGGTCTGAGCTTTATGCGCAGCCATCTCGATTGCTGCCAAAGTATCGGCAGTTTCGCCTGACTGCGACACTGCGATTACAAGAGTATGCTTATCAAGAACTGGGTCTCGGTATCGAAATTCAGAAGCGTAATCAACTTCGCATGGAATTCGCGTAAACTGCTCGAGATAGAATTTGGCCATCAAACAAGCGTGCCAGGCGGTTCCACAGGCAACGAGCACAATTCTTTGAATATCATTAATTTGACGGTCACTAAACTCGAGCTCCGGCAGCACCACTGCCGACTCTTCTCTCTCGAGCCGTCCCCGGAACGTGTCGGTCAAAGCTTGAGGCTGCTCAAAGATTTCTTTGAGCATATAATGTTTATACCCTCCCTTCTGAGCGGTGACAGGATCCCACGTTACGATGAGTTCTTTTCGTGAAACTTCTTTACCGGCGTTCTCAATTCTAAGTCTATCGGCTGTTACCTCAACCAAATCCCCATCCTCAAGTACAACCACCTTTCTCGTGTATTCAAGGACCGCTGGAATGTCGCTGGCTACTATCATTTCACCATTACCAATACCGATGACAATAGGCGTCGCGTTTTTTGCCACCAAGATTCGATCGGGGTTTTGAGCATCGATCGCCAAAAAGGCGTAGCTCCCGCGAACATCAGCACAGGCTGCTTTTAAGGCATCAAATGGAGCTTTGCCTTTCTCAAGATAATAATTTACTAAGTGCGCCGCTATTTCGGTGTCGGTTTCGGACTTAAACTGCGAGCCTTCCTTTTCAAGTCGCGCACGAAGTTCGACGTAATTCTCAATAATTCCATTGTGGATAAGACTCACACGACCCGCCGAATGGGGATGCGCATTTGTCTCTGAAGGCCGGCCATGCGTAGCCCATCTTGTATGTCCAAGACCTAAATGTGAGGGAGATATGTGTGGATTGGAATCGAGCAGCTTTTTAAGCGCGCTCAATTTGCCCGTAGAACGCGCGACAAATATCTCTCCATTTTGAATAATTGCAACACCAGCAGAATCATAACCGCGATATTCAAGCTTGCTCAGCCCATTCATGATTACGGGCAACGCATCTTGATTTCCCACGTAGCCGACGATTCCGCACATAAAGCAATCACCAGAAGCAATGCACAGCAATGGACTGTGCGATTTGAGTAAAAAGGAGTGCTACCTCGTATCTGGCCAGTCAGAAATTTTGAGGTAAAGGAAACCGCGCCCTGAGGGACTCGAACCCCCGACCCTTTGGTTCGAAGCCAAATGCTCTATCCAGCTGAGCTAAAGGCGCACATTCTTTGGAACGGCATACTACACCGCAGACCCTCAAACAGTAAAGAGCGGGAGTTAAACCGCGGATTTTCGGGTATAGTGTTCAAAGCAATAGCCCTGATGAGGCTCTGTTGCCTGTAAAACAAAATCTGATTCAAATTTAGGGAAAAAAGCATCCCCCTCATGCTGCGCGGCAAGTCTTGTGAGGAACACCTCGTCCCAATATGGTTGCGTAATCGCGTATAGTTCTGCCCCGCCAATGACCCAAACTAAGCCTGAAGGAACCCTTGTTTGGTCCTCACGACAGGTCGCCAGAAACGCCAAAGGATCATTCCACAGTTCAACTTCTTTGGGCAAAAGAAGAGCTTGGCGGCTTCCCCTGCTGACCACAATATTTTTACGGTTGGGAAGTGGCCGATATCGGCTCGGCAAAGATTGAAATGTTTTTCGCCCCATCAAAACAGTATGTCCGGTGGTGAGCGCCGAAAACCTTTTTAAATCTTCGGGTAGCTTCCAGGGCAACTGGTTGTTTAAGCCAATGACACGGTTAGCATCCATGGCCGCAATTGCACAGAGTTTAAACCCCATAACTTCTCGTTCGTCTAAACCGCAATATCAAATTTTATATGCTCGTGAGGGTTATAATTTACCAATTTAAAATCCTCATAGGTAAAAGCAAAAAGATCTTTAACCTCGGGGTTTAATATCATGGTCGGCAAAGGGCGAGGATCTCTTTGCATTTGCGCCATCGCCCCCTCTATGTGATTCGAATAAATATGCACATCTCCAAATGTATGCACAAATTCATGCGGTATAAGATTACAAACCTGAGCCATCATCTGCAGCAAAAGCGCATAACTCGCAATATTGAATGGCACACCGAGCATGAGGTCTGCAGAACGCTGATAAAGCTGCAAACTGAGTCGTGGACCGGAAACATAGAACTGAAATAGTGTGTGGCAGGCAGGCGGCGCTACAGGGGGCAAATCGCCGGGGTTATAAGAAACTACTAGCAAGCGCCTGCTGGTGGGATCTTTCTTAATTTTAGCAACGAGGTCACCAAGCTGGTCTACAATCTTTCCATCTGGGCCATGCCAATTACGCCATTGTTTACCATAAACTGATCCGAGCTCGCCGTTTGCATCAGCCCATTCATCCCAAATGCTCACTTTGTTGTCTTTGAGGTATTTAATATTGGTTTCGCCCCTAAGAAACCAAAGCAGCTCGTGGATAATAGAGCGAAGATGAACTTTTTTTGTGGTCACCAGAGGAAAACCATCTGCCAGATTGAAGCGAAGTTGACGCCCAAATACTGAATAAGTCCCAACTCCGGTGCGGTCGCTTCGGACCATAACACCCGACGATGTTGTCTGTGTACCTGTCTTACCAACAACTTCTACTGGCCCCTGCTCTGGTCTGCCGTTTTCTAAAACGTCCCTTACCAAGTCTAAGTACTGCTTCATCTTTTCCCCTTCATTCAGACTCGTGGCGATGCTAGCACAACCCCGCTTAAGCTCCTACCACCTTTTACCCCTTCGCCCCCCCTGGTGCGTTGCAGGTTTCTAGTTGGGACGCACCAGTTTTATGTAGTAGCCCACAAGTTTTTTCGTCCTGCGACGAAACTTTCGCCCTTTTTTCTCGAATTATTTGTATATGGGCAGAC
>JBIKUD010000074.1:0-9161 GCA_044347745.1 Bdellovibrionota bacterium | reverse complement strand
TTCAATCGAATTTGGTGATAGGCCCAGCGATCTACATCTCGGGCATGTACGGGGAACCTCAGAACCGTCACTCCATATTCTTTGGCCGGGCCAATCGGATAATCGTTAGCCCAGGTTCGATTATCTTTGGCGCACGTTGAAAGCACCACAACTGTATGGCCCTTATCCTGTAGTCGACGCGCAAGAGTACCGACAAGTGTCTCCATGCCGCCCGCTATCGCCTCACCAAATCGAGGGACCACAAAGGCATACCGTTTTGCCTGAAAACTCATGCGGTCCACCCAAATTCTTTGGCGCAGGAAATCCCAATCTGGCTCCAGGCATCGATGCCGCCTTCAGGAGGAGGCATCAAATGCTTCGCCTCTTCAAGTAAACTTTCGACGGCGTTCATTTCATAAACACGCCACCGCGTTCGAAATTCACGTTGCGCTTCAAGTGAATTTTGCCAGTAAAAGCCCAAATCATTAGCCACATGGATGCGGCTATGACGTTGGAGACCAAAGTCGCGAATGCGAGAACTTAAAGCCTGGCCCTGCGGGGAAAGTAGCGCCTGCACCGCCTGGGTCAGTTCCGTGGCTTCCGTTTCACCCGCTTCAACTTTTGCGACCAAGCTATCGGGGAGATATTCAACGGCACCAAATCGGGTGGCCACACTAGGAACACCAAGCACCAGACTAATAGCTAAATAAGGATCCGGCTGACTGTAGACTGAGAAGAGCGTGTGCACAGCAACTTGGCAGTCTTTTGCGCAGGCTGCCCAGCGCTCTGGAGAACGCCCACACACAATCGTCACCTGTGATATTCCGAATTCAGACAAAAGTTCTTCTGCAGCGGGCTTCTCTTCAGCATCAAGCAACCAGTGGAGATGATACGGCCCAGACAAATGGCGCAGAGCAAGCAATAATTTATGAGCTCGATGTTCAATGCGGGGAGAGCCGCAAAAACCGATTCGTCCGGGGACCGCCTGTGTTCGCTCGAGCGTGGGATCAACAGGCATGGGGAGGCACATGCTTGCTGGCTTCATTACAGAGCTCAGCGTCACGGACGCGTTTCGCCGAAATTCGGCCAAACCAGTCGGATTGGAAAAAAGAGCCTGTGCCGCAAAAGCTGATTCACGAAAACCAAATGGGCCAAACTGCGGAATTTCTTCGCCTCGAATGGGCCACTCAGTTTTTCCAGATAAAAACCCGCTGACACTCGCATGCCATGGACTATTCAAAATGGGTTCCGGACCAAAGGAAGTAAAAACGAGGTCATGAAACCAAACCATACCAGGCATTTGGCCCATATGTACGCGCAAAAACCGAGTGCTAAGCGAATCGTCAACTTGGTAGAAAAAAATGTCGTACTTTCTTTTAATTTCCCGCTCGAACGCTGAGAGATAGTGATAGATGGGCAAGCCCTGAAGCGGCGATGTTGGCGAGAGCGCCGCTGTCATGCCTTTGGTGAAGACGTCAATTTCAAAGTGCTCTTTTAAAAGTGGTAGCAACTGGTGAGAGCAATATGATGCCACCGAGGCACTCTGTCTCGGGTCTTCAAGAGGAGAGAACCAAGCAATCCGCGGGCGGCTTTGTGTGTTCATAAAGCGCCTACCGCAAATTCTGCCGCGCCGCTGCGCCATGTGCAGGATTAAGAGGCGACAAGAGGCCCTCGATCACTGCGTCCCAGCCTCCAGTCATCAGTCCAAGTTCCAGCATTAATGCGCGGCCCTGCTCCCCCATCGTTCGAGTTCGAGCTGGCTCGGCTATAAGTTTATTAATTCCATGACCAATCGCCTGCACATCGGGAGCTACAACAATTCCATTCACCCCGTCTTTCACAAATTCAAGTGTTCCCCCACTATCGTGGGCAGTAATTACTGGGCGTCCCGAAGCCATTGCCTCCAGCGTCACATACCCATAGTCCTCATCATGGGGCGCGTAATAAACCGCAAACGCTTTTGCGTACAACGACAATAAGGTGTCGTTATCAACCCTACCTAAAAACTCCACACGTTTTTCTAGAGAGTGTTTTTTTGTTTCGTTTTGCAAATAACTGAGCACGCCGGGCTCATCTTCAGTGCCCACAATTTTTAGTTTATAATTGGGCGCCACTATCGGCATAGCCTTCAGCAAAAGATCTACGCGCTTAATTCCGCATAAACGCCCGACTGAAAGAATATACTCTTGGGGTTCTTCCGATCGGTACGCTTGGCCCTGTGGCAGCGGCGGATAGAGAGCTTGCCCCTGAATGCCATTATATTGTGAAAGCCTATCGATGACGTTTTTTGAAATTCCGGATACAAACTGACATTCAGATATAGCCTGAGTATCTGCAGTGGTCAGCATACGCCGCAGCGCCTCGTCACGTGGGTCATCAGAAAAATCGCTATACGCACCAGCGTGGAGGTCATATATTGGTCGATGTTGATGTACTAACCACAGCGATTTTTTTTCGTGTTTGGCAAAATAACTTGGGAACTTAGTCGCAATTATCAGATCTACTTTTTTACCGCCGAAAGAGCGCAAATCGAGCGCTCGCCAAATTGCAACCTGATTTAAAAGCCCTTCTTTGGGTGGGCAGGCAAATGGTATTTCCACCGTATCAACTTCATGTCCCCTCGCCTTAAGTTCTCGAGCTAACGAACCCATAAGTACGTCTTGCCCACCACGAGTAAAGGGAACTTTTGCTCCGAGCAGTAGAATGGTTGACACGTTAAGCCTCAGCAATAATGCAATAATCTTGCGCGCCGTAGAGCCAGTCATTGAGCTGCGCAATATTTTCGTTGACGCGTCCAAATGCAAAAGCGAGTCTCGGCGGCATATCTTCGTCTATGGCGACAGGCTGAAGTTTCGCTGCCGCCGGAATGGCTGAAAGCAAACGAATTTCTTTCACCTTAAGTCCGGCTAATGTCGCTGCATATTCTAAGGTATCGGGATGAAGCGGCCACACGTGGGTGGGGTCGCGGAAATAATTAGAAGACAAGGCAAGTAAAGATCTGGGGTTAATAGTCTCAAACACAACTTTGCCACCTGGCTGCACTTTTTGCGCCGCCAATCTAAATAGCTCTTCCAAAAGAGCGCGCGGCAAGTGCTCCACTACTTGAACCGCAATTAAGCCACCTAAGGATTTATCGCCGAGGCTCCGTAGATGAGCAATTCCGTCACCTTCAAACACTTGAGCGCCTTTGGCCCGCGCGCTAGCCACCATGGCCGGGTCCATATCAACGCCGTAGGCTTTATGTCCACTCGCAACCAGCTGCGACAATAATTCGCCTCTTCCACTGCCGATTTCCAAAATTGGAGCCTGTGCACCAGCAAATAAGGGAGGGTAAATGCTTACATGCTTAGCAATCTGTTCTTCACTTCCACGAAACCTATTTTCAAGAAGTAAATACGAATACCCGGGATGAGGCGCCTCGCTGCTTTCCTTCATAGCCGCCTGAGGGAGCCCCTGCTGAGCAGGCAAGCGCGAGACTATCGATTCAAGGCCCTGCACTACCGAACTAAGAGTTTGAAGCTGGGCTGAGTGCTTATCAATCCTTCCGCCCGCTCGCAGATCAGCCAAGGCAGAATCAATAGATTCAAGCACTCGCCTTTCAATTCCGCGCACCGTTGCAGTTTGCTCATCATTGATGCGTTCTATGCGTTCAAGCGCCTTACCCACATCGTAATCAATTTTTCGAATAAGTTCCCAAAACACCGAAGAATCGCGCGCACCAATATAACGACTCACATCGTTTAAAAAGCGCACAACATTGGTATTGTACTCGCGCTCTGCAAGCAAATAATCTTTAAGCAGCGACTCCCAAATCCAGCGCACAAGGCGGCGTTTCACCTTGACGATAGCCTTTCCCAATAAACCAGCGCGATGAGATTTGATGCCCTCAACCGGTAGATGCGCACTATACGCGTACTGGCGATTGAGGTTACGAAGCTCTTCTGAATTTACAATTTCGTCAGCCCGCTTAGCTTCCGCCCCCTGCATGTCCGCAGTGCGCGGCTTGAACTCGAGTCTTTTATCCTTATGCTGCTCCACGTCCTCTTTTACCCGAGCACGAATGTCAGCCATAAGAGCTACGATATCTATTGGCTTTGAGCCGTCAGCTTTAGCCAACTGCGATGCAGATGAAGGTTTCTCGGATGCCATGCCCATAACATATGAAAAAAGAAGTTAAGGTAGGATACACCCGAAAAGCGGGCCGCTGCAATCACTGCTACAAGAGGTCTTGAATGTCTACTAGCCCGATAGGTTTACGGTTTTCGTCAATTACGATGACCTGGTCTATGGCATGCTGCCTAAGCACTGCCAGCGCCTCTTCGGCATACACCTGGGCACCAATTGTTTTGGGGTTTTTCCCCATACAGAAACTAATAGGCCTCTCAAGAAATTGAGGCTGAGAGGTCAAACATCGACGTAGATCGCCATCTGTAAAAACCCCAGCCAATATTCCCTGCGCATCGACGATTACAGCTGCTCCTGGTCGCCCCTTTGTAAGGGTGATCTGCTCTAGCACCTGAGCAACCTTCATTTGGTCTGAAACCACACAAAGTTTTTCGCCGCTACGCATCACTTCAGACACAAGGAGCAAACTTCTGCCCAAGGCCCCTCCGGGATGCATGCCTGCAAAGTGCTGGCGTTCAATCGGCCGCTCATTAAGCACGCTCATGGCTAAAGCGTCTCCCAAAGCCAAAAGCACGGTGGTGCTGGTTGTTGGTGCCAAACCTAAAGGACCTGCTTCGGGCAACTTTCCTACTGCCAAACACACGTCGCTCAGCCGCCCCAAACTTGAATCTGCGTGCGCGGTCAGCGCCAAAATTTTAACCCCCCGTTTTTTAACGAAAGGTAAGAAACCAGTAAGCTCTGGCGTTTCGCCGGAATGCGACAACACCAGCAACACATCATCAGGGCTAAGACGCCCCAAATCCCCATGCATAGCCTCGGTTGGATGCAGAAAAAAAGAAGGCACCCCAATGCTGGCAAAGGTGGCTGATAGTTTCATACCAATAAATCCGGTCTTGCCGATGCCCGCAACCACCAAGCGCCCTTGAGGCGAAAGAGAAAGAATAAGCTCCAGTGCCGCCGAAAGTGCTGCGGCGTCTAATGCCTGGGCTGCTTGTGAAATTCCTGCCTGCTCTTGAGAAAGGATATTGGCAGCGAAGCTTAAGCGCGCGTCAGCGCTCGAAGACTTCGCCGAAGCCTGTACGCCTAAGCCCTTTATGTTAATTGATCCTTTTGCAGCGCACATGCGACTTTTTCACTAAATACTACCAAAGACCGGGTTTTTAGGCAAAATGCTATTGTGCTCAGCTACTTATCGTTGAGGCCGAGGTTTGATGACCATCGAGCAGATATTTTTAAGCACTCCCCATTCGGTTGCATTCATAAGGGAACTTTCAGAGGGTTGCTTAATGATGGATTTTTTGAGCGGAACAGGGTGCGCTTTAATAAACTTTTCAACCACAAGTGCGCCGTTTTTATTTTCGACGTGCAACAAAAAATCATTCAGTAAATTTCCACGAATTCCAATTTGGGCCAAAAATAAAAGACCAATGCGCGAAGCCTTAGTTTCCTCTTCGGTTGTCGAGCGGGCCTCAGCCAGACGCTGCAAAGCAGATTGTGACAAACCGCGAATACCGAGGAAGTCGTCGATATACACACGCGCAACAAATCCAAGCCCCATCTCTCGCACTAAGGCTGCTAATGGATGCCTATCTGCCGTGTGAGCCAACTCATGCGCAATTATCGCCGCCAGATCTTCGGGCTTGCGGGTTTCTTCCAAAAGACCACTCGTTAACACGATATGCCCCGCACCAAGCGAGTACGCATTAAATTCAGGCGTCAGCACTATGTGCACAGTGCTGGCAAATGGCAGCCCTGCAACTGCACTTAATGGCTGCACAATTTGCTCAAGTTCCGTCAAGCTTTCAGGGTTTGCGCAGGTAGTTTCTTGAGCTTGCAACTGTGCAAGTAGTCCATCCGCAACCCGCTCTTCCCAAAGTAAAGGTAACTTTTGTGAGAGTGGCGTGGATAACGATTCTGCTCCTTGGGACGCCAGCACGTAACATAAAAAGGCCGTGACCCCGAGCATTAAAAAGCGAGCAAACTGGCCTCGGTCGATGAGTGGGGGGTTTGAAAAAGGTGGAAGAGTTTTAATGTGCTCAAGGAGCGTAGCGTCTTCACAAACAAGATAACGCTGAGCTTGTTCTTTATGATTAAGACGAAAAGGAGTTTGGCCGGGAATCTCTTCGATGAGATTCAGCCCTTCATAGGGCCAATAGGCTATGATGACTCCAAGCTTGTCGACGAGCTTCACCCCAAGCGGTTCGAACACCACTTCGACATCACGACGAGTCGCGCTGCGTAAGTCTGTATAGACGGCCGCACCCATAACCCACAAATTAAAATAACAAGACCACCAAGTTCCCAACCAGTGTTATGGACCCTAGCACGATATTTGTAACCCGAGCAAAAAACTTAAGCTTGTGCGTGGGAATAGGGCAATTTCGTACCTACAAATCAGTGCTTTTCTTAGCGTAAATAGTTGTACTTATTATTGATTATGAGTCGCCCCGAGCCGATTCTAGTATGTATCAGATGTTTCCATGTGAGATTGTACCGGTAAAGAGAACTCCGGTTCGACTCACCGTCTAACTATACGTAAAGGCAGCGCCCATGAGTACAAAAGCCAAACAGCCTCTCCTTCTTACGGTGCGAGAAGTCTCAAAACTGCTCCGAATTCATAGACCCAAAGTCTACGACCTACTGAAAGCTGGTACCATTGAAGGGTTTAAACTCGGTTCGGACTGGCGCATTAAGCGCGACTCGGTCGAGAAACTTGTGGGAGATATTCCAGAAAACTTTTTTAATGAGCCGCTGGATGCTGCGCTTGGGGATGATTTGGCGTCGAATTAGAAACTACTTGGAAACTACTTAGAAACTACAGTGTCGTGGTGAATTACATTTCCTTTTCACTTCAAAGCACCTCTCTTTACCGCAGGGTGGACAGCATAGTGGATAGCGCGCGCTGGGTTTCGCAAAGTAGAAAAGAGTAGAAAAGGGACCAGAATTTACCAAAACAAAAGCTTAGAGCTTAGCCTGTCTTCCCCTGCGTATCTCTGCGTTACCCTGTGGTCGATAAAAATGCTGCGTATACCAGCGATACTGCATACGGCGCCTTTAGTTAATTAGTTTAAAGGCAGTGGTTGATGAAATAAAACTTTTTCACCACCAAGACCACGAAAAACACAAAGGGAAAAGAACGGACACCTCGTTCAGGCCCGCGCTGCTGCCCGTTTTGCACTCGAAGCCTTCACCGCTGTTTCTTTTTCTTTGTGAGGCAAAGCCGTAATTTGCAGCACCGGGCGGCCATAATCGGTAACCAACAACATGCCGCCATCTTCTTCAAGCGCTTTACAGTATTCGTAGAGTCTGGCTTTAAGCTGGCCTTTTGAAACTGATTTAGTAAGTTCTTTCGTCACTTTTTTCATAACAAAACCTTTTTTGCTCTCATTAAAAACTCGAATTCGCACTAGCTGTAAAATCTGCCTTATGAATCAGCAGAAGCGGTGCTGAAATTCAAATATCTCTTACCGTTCGCTGTCAAAGAGGCGCGAGGCTTGTGGGGCGACTGAGTGGTACATAATATACCTCGCAGGGAGCCTCCAAGACTCAGAACAAAGTATGAACGCATTTTCACGGCGAACGAGCTCTTCAGAATATTTTTGAATGAAACACTAGTCAAACAATCTGCAATTAATTTACTTGGGCTCTGTCATTTTATATTGAGCCAAAGCGCTTGACAGTTTGGAAAATTCTTCAAGGGTAAGCGTTTCAGCGCGGCGCATACCATCAATTCCTGCTGTAGCGAGCGCTTCTGCTACCTTGTCTGGGTCTACAAGATGCGCCCCCTTGAGGCTATTATGCAGCTGCCGACGTCGCTGAGAAAAAGAGGCCCGCACTACCTTTTTAAACCACTGAATGTCCCCTACTTCGACTACTGGTTTCTTAAGAAAGGTAAGCTCAAGCAGGCGCGATTCAACTTGGGTAGGCGGATGAAAAGCAGTGCCGGGAATTATTGGCCCCAGTTTCATGCTGGCCTGAAGCTGAGCATGCACCGAAAGTACTCCGTAGGCTTTAGAGCCTGGCTTGGCTGCAACCCGTTCAGCAAATTCTCGCTGCAACATAACTACAGCTCTTGAGAGGTGCGGAGCATTATCAATTAAATGAAAAAGAATATCAGTAGAATAGGAATATGGAAGGTTCCCGAACACAACTAACTCGCTGCCGATTCGACCGAAGTCTACCTGGCGAACATCGGATTCAATTATTTTTACGTGTGGAAATTTCTTAGACAAAGCCGCGCAGAATGCGGGTTCAATTTCAATTAACGTAAGATTTGGAAACTGGGCAAGCTGCTGGGTTAAAGCTCCAAGCCCTGGTCCAATTTCTACAATTGAATCTGCGGCGCTGGGTTTACCAAACTCAACAATGGCACCGAGCACTTCAGGCGCGATAATAAAATTTTGGCCTCGCTCTTTGCTGGGCCTTACTTCAAGCTTACCAAGTGTGTCTTTAACGCGTTCCACTATAAACCTCTTCTATAGGCCACCGACTTAAGACCCCAGCTCCAGGCTGCAATTGAAGTCCTCGGTTAAATCTTTCCCATCCGAGGGCTGCAATCATGGTAGCGTTGTCCATACAATGCAACCTGTCTGGTCGCATAATCTGAAATTCTGGCAACAATGATAGGCGCTCAAATAAACGCACATTAGCAGAAACCCCACCGCTAATTCCAATTCGCTTAATGCCTGTTTTTTGGGATGCAAGAAGCACCTTGTCGGCAAGGGCGCTTACAATGGCTTCCTGAATTACATAAGCAAGCGCACCCTGTACTTCAGGCGAAAGAACCCCATCTTGGTTTTTATTTTTGCGCACCAACATTAATATGGCAGTTTTCAGCCCAGAAAAACTAAAACGAGCATCATCAGCCATCACCCGAGGCAAAGAAAAAGAGGTGGTTTGTCCACTGCTTCGAAATTCGTCGGCTAATTTGGCTAGTTTTGGTCCGCCCGGGTAGGCTAGCCCAAGCAGCGCTGCCGACTTATCAAATGCCTCCCCTGCTGCATCGTCTATGGTGCGGGAAATAAGCTCGTAGTCTCCCACACCTCTCACCACATGTA
>JBIKUD010000116.1:0-2643 GCA_044347745.1 Bdellovibrionota bacterium | reverse complement strand
TAAAAAACGTTAGCTATCCCTCTTTGCCGCAGCTTTCACTTTTGGACCAGCCCAATAGTTGTCAGGCGGCACAAGGCTGTAACGGACTGCCTGGCCCTGCTGTGCCTGGCCCTGGAAGTGGGTATTCACAGGGCAGTTCTCCAATGGTCGCTCCAAAACCTCCCTACCCTTGGGCTGCAAGGCGAGCAGGATTCGAAGGCAGTGTTGAGCTTGACCTTGATATTGCAGCAAGCGGCGCAGTTTCGTTGGCGCGTATTGTGCAAAGTTCTGGTAGAGAAGATTGCGACAAGTCAGCACTTGAAACTATTACGCAAAAATGGAAGTTTTCTCCGGCGACTAAAAACGGAGTGCCCATAGACTGGAAGGAAAAAGTTGTCGTCGTCTACAGCCTTAAAAATCAATAACCCTTCGCAGCCTGCTTTCTCACATTGGAAAAGCTTACTGCTGCGTTTGGTGCTCGTGTACCTCTGGACTTTAAGCATTAGTGGCTTCCTGCTTTATTTTTGCCGACGCTTCCTTTCTAGACCCGAAGCAGTTGCAGACTTACACTGGATTCTCGGGCTAGTCTTTTTTCCTGCACTTCTTATGTACCTGCTCCAGCATTACAAGCGCACCCAAAAATATAGAGAACAGATTCATTTTCAATTTGGTGTTGGGTTAGCTTTAGGAATTTTTGTAACTACTCTCTCTGGCATTCCGCTTATCTGGCCAAATTTGAAACAGCCCTACATCGTTCTCGCGCACGTCATGGCTGGCTTTGCATTATGTATTTTTCTCGGGACTCACCTTGCACTTGTGCAGCGCATTTACCTAGCGCGGCAGCACCTCGAAACCGCAACACTTTCACGCATAATTCGCCAAACTAGTTGGTATATTCCTGCATTTGCTTCTGTCGCTATATTAGTCGCGTTTTTGGCCCTTTATTAACTCAGCACAGCATATAAATTTTGCTTAGAATTCGGGGGTACCTATGATAGTCTGACCTTAGGTTTCAGTAGTTTGTGGTGAACATATATGTTGTCGAATGACCATAGTGCGGCACATTCAAGCGCTGGCAAAGCTAGTCCCTTAGGCGAGCGCAATACAACCCAAAATCCAGAGCCCGCGCCAAATGCCCAGACTAAACTAACAGGACCTCAGTCTGATACCCTAAGCAAATTGGTGATAAACGCCGCAGCAGAATACGGCGCAGAGCTTCATGAAATAGTAAACGGCGCGAAAGAGCTTGTAGAAGGGTATTTTCGTAAAGATTACGAGCCAGCCAATACTTTTGTTAACTGGAGATTCCAGAGTGGCGCTTGACGAGCAAGCAAGCAACCTCATAATTGAATGGCTTAGTGAACAGAATATTCCTTTTTCACTCGATACAAGCCGTTTTCCTATGCATCATTCAGACAACTACCCTTTCTCAATTCGAATAGCTCGCACAAGGGAACCATTTCGCGAAACCATTCTGCCTTCAGCTATCAGAGCTCTACGCAACTTGTTTGCAGCAGAGCTAAGTGAATCTCCCTCCGACCGTAAAGCTGATAGAGCCCTTGCTCGCGAACAATTCAGTTCAGCACTTGGAGTTGCTACCATTGGGGCCGTCGCACTAGGTGGCCTTGCCTACGGACTTTACACGTTCTCAACCAAAGATTGGACTGGTTCAATGCTTGGCCTCACTCTGCCACTCGTGGTTTTTCATGTATTTGGCACGCTATTCACACAGGCAGCTCACTTGGCTTTTGCTGAACGCATGAGTCTTAGATTATAAGAGCCACACAACTGAAAGCCAAAACTGCTTAATGCTGCCCAAACTTCATAAAGTAAAGAGCCTCGCCCGAGCCCACGCTCAGCATCCAAAAGAATAGAAAAACGTACATTTGCACTTTGTGTTCTTGAAAATAAAAGCGTCCGCGACGCCAATCAAGATAGGCAAGTGCCGCCAGAGTGACGTATGCAATAAAAACAAACAAAGATAATGAGCCATGGATTGCAGCAAATGCATACATGGATTTTGAAAGCTCAGGCTTCGCACCCACGTGATTCATACGCGCAATCATGTAGAACATGTTTACGCAAAATTCAAAAATGGCTGTGCCAAAAGCGAGGGCAACAGGAAAGGGTTTGCCCCGAAAATTACCAATCACTACATACAAAACAGCGGCGGTAACAAAAAGTTCAGAAATTGCAGAGAAAGTGCTGAACGACATAGGCGAAGCTTCTCCCTAAAAACTAACAGCTAAAATGCAAAGGGGCGCGAAGATACTTCGCGCCCCCATTAACTTCAATTCAGCTATTAATACTCAAACTGAATAGCCACAAAACCATGGCGATCAGGTTGATAGAGGCTAAAGAAAGGCTCTTGATATTTTCTATCAAGCACGTTTCTAACGCCGGTAATTAACGAGCCACGGCCCAAGTCTGTCTTGCCCAAATCAGCTTTTAGGCTAAGGTCAACTACCGTAAAGCTTGAGCCATTAAAGGCCTCATTGCCCGAGCTACTTGGAGTTTTATCTTCCGAGCTCAGCACACTACGCGCATTTACTGCTGCGGTTACAGATCGCACAGTCTGCATATCAAGCGGCTGCTTATAATCTGCTCCGTAGTTAAATGCCCAATCACGTACGTCAATTTTCTCCTGATCGTGCGTCCAAGTGC
>JBIKUD010000009.1:92500-97054 GCA_044347745.1 Bdellovibrionota bacterium | reverse complement strand
GCAGTCAAAAGAGAAGAGGGCTTAGCGAGCTCAGTTAGGCTTGATGTTTGGGTTTCGCTGGCAACACTGATTACTTTGTTGACATTAATTTGGGTGATGATCCCACTGCGATAGGCCTTGTTCAAAGACTAGTTCCACTTGCCTCTAGGTTGGCGAAAGAGCCTTTGGTTGAAGTGCTTCGTTCATTCATTATCCGTCCCGATTCAATACTGAGTATGTTGGCACCCAAATCCTGGAAAATTTTTTGATCGTGACTGCTGATGGTTATCGACGTTCCTTCTTTAAGAAGCTCGCGTAAAATTTGTACGACTGATTCCCTATGTCCTGTATCTAGAGCGCTAGTCGGCTCATCAAGCAGTAAATGCTGTGGCCCAATTGCTAGGTGCCGAGCAAGAGCTATGCGCTGACGCTCTCCGCCTGAGAGAGAGCTTGGAAATCGACTGAGTAAGTTTTGTATCCCTAGCATATCGCTGAGTTTGTCTAGTCTTTTCTGCGTTACTCGTCTCGGAGAATGTCGCCAGGGAAGGAGAATATTTTCGCCAGCTGTCATGTGTGGCCACAGCCCTAACGATTGTTGAAGAAGAGTCACGCCAACTGCTCTGATGAAGTCAGGATCTCCGGCGCGAACAGGGCTGCCTGCTACCTCTACTTTGCCCTGCGAGGGGGGCACCAAAAGAGCTGCGACATTTAACAAAGTACTTTTTCCAGCTCCGCTTGGCCCAGATATTCCTAGAATATCTCCCTCTCGAATTTCGAGTGAGGCATTATCTAGAATGACTTGCCGCGAGCGTTCAATGGTTACATTAAATAACTTAATCACGATTTGCCCCCGAGAGCTCTCTAGCCCAGCGTGTTTCAAGAAATCGGGAGCCGGCAATGAGCGGCAGTGAAAGGAACGCATAAAAAGCTGCCAGGAGTGTGTAAAAAAGCACTGGTTCAAACTCTCGAGTAATCACGCGTTGAATCTCGCGAAATAATTCATCAACCGAAATGAGGCTGGTGAACATGGTGAGGTGAAGCACTTGTACCTGCTGGGCAAGTAAGCTTGGCAGAAGCGCCCGAGCAATAAGTGGCATGAGAATGTGATTACGGATTTGCCGAGCCGGAAGTCCGCAGCTTATAGCCGTCGAATTTAATACTTCTGGAAAGCGTTTAAGCGCGCCATCTACCACCTGCGCGACGGCGATTGAGTTGTATAAGACAAGCGCTGCAGTCGCAGTCCAGAATGGTGGGAAGTTTATCTGTAATATGCTCTGAAGCGGGTAATGCAACCAAACTAGTGTTACCAAGAATGGAGTAGCGCTAAGGGCATATCCGAGGAAGCGAACTAGCACTTGGGCGCTGCTTGCTAAGCGCGCGATGAATGCAATTAGCAAGCCGAACGCAGTACCTAAGGTCCAGCCAATAAGCGCCATTTCCAAGGTGACTAGCGCACCCTGAAGAAGCAATGGCAGGTAGTGAATAATCGTGTTCATGGCGGCCTACCAGCGGTATGGTTCGCGTACCCGAAGATATTCGTTAGGCTTCTGTTCATAACGCTTCAGTAAATCTTCAATCTGCCCACTTGAAAGAAGTTCTTGCGTGGCTGTATCGATAGCTTCTTTCAGCGAAAATTCCCCTTTTCCCAAAGCTATGGTTAGACCAAAAGCCGCGAGCGGGCGTTCTAGCTTGAGCTCTCGAATCATGCCGGGATGTTTTTGCATATAGCGGTTAGCCATAAGGGGATCTGTGAATGTTATATCGGCCTTTCTGGTAGTCAGTGCGAGCATCAACATGGCGCCATCTGACATCTTTGGTAGCGCGTAGCGTTTTATTTTTGGGTAGCGCTGCTGACTTAGCGATTCTGAAAGCTCTCCGTCGATAGTAGCGATTATAGCGTCTGGTGGGAGTTCCTCTGAGTTGATGCGAGTTTCGTCTGCGCGTACGTAAGCGCCGATAGTATTATAAGCGATGGGTTGGGTGAACGTTAACGCGAGCGCACGTGAGGAGGTTGGCCAAATGCCAGCACAGATAGCATCAACGCGTCCGCTGCTAATTGCTGTGGCCAGGTCAGCAAATGGAACTTCAGCAGTCCACTCAATGCGAGTATTTATGGCCAGTCCCAAAAGATTCATGTAGTCGACGAAGATTCCGCCTAAAGTGCCGTCTGGATTTTTCTCAACGGTGCTGGGCCAAATAGCGTAGCCACAACGAAGTGTGCGCGATTCTTTGACGCGACGAAATGTCTGCTCATGCTCTACTTTGTGGTGCCTGCCATCGCAGCCCATAGAGTTGGTAATAATTATGAGAAAAATTAATTTTAATGTGATTCGCATACAGCACCTCCTGCAAGCGGAGTATACTTGGTGGCACAGTTAATGCGTCTCTAGTGAAGAACTAGATGCTAAATCTGCTGTATATCATATTGATATTATATGCTATAATTCTGTCGATGAGCTTCGACAACACCGCCATTCCTGCTAATCAACTCACATTGCTCGCTAGCCAGCTTGGCCTTAGCCAACGTGAATTTCAGGTCTACATTGCTCTAATTGAATTGGGGCAGTCTTCAGTCGCCCGCATAGCCAAGCGGGCAAAACTTGTTCGTACGACAACCTACTCGTTACTTGATAGCCTTGTTGAGCGTGGATTGGCATCGATCGAACGACGGCATGGAGCCAGCTCTTATCTCCCTGCTAGTCCTGAAGCGCTTGTAGCCTTAGCTGAGGAAAAGGTTAGGGCAGCCAATGCAACTTTGACAGCCAGTAAAAGTATCGCGCAGCACCTCAGATCTGCATCAGGTCGGGACCAGTTATCTGAAGCAAAGGTGCGCCTATATGAGGGGGAGCGCGCAATTCGAGCCATGCTTTATGATCTCGATGGGGCATGGCGCAGTTCTGTAATCCAGACTCGCCGTCCATGGATGGGATTTCAAGATCAGACCTTTCTGCAGCATTATGGGCAGTGGGTTGTCGACTATTGGAAAGAGTATCAGTTCGCCAAAGATCGGGAACACGATCGCGTCATGTTGTTCTCGGCGCAGGGCCCCGCGGCTCGTCGGGTCAAGGAGGCTGTTGCCACGGCAGCGGGCAGCAGGCGATCTCTGCGACAACTACCAAAGGATTTTCCATTTACCGCTACACTTTGGATCATGGGCGAATACGTCTTGGTATTAAAGACAAGAGTTGAGCCGCATTATGCCATGTTGGTGCGCGATGCGCTGCTTGCTGAGAATCTTGCTGTTATTTTTGAGCTCTTCTGGGAAAAAACTGAAGGCGAATAACTTAAACTCCAGGCTGTCTGCCAATGATGATTTATTGACATTTCTATGCTAAACCAGCATTGATTGTGCCCGTAGCTCAGCTGGATAGAGCGTCGGCCTCCGAAGCCGAAGGTCGGAAGTTCGAATCTTCTCGGGCACGCCAGAAACTAAGCTAAAGAAGATAAGCTAGAAGGTATGCAGCACTTCAAGCTTGTGTTGGTTTCTTAACCAGATCTATCGCGAGTCTCGCAGCTCGCTCCGCCGCAGAATTGGTGCCTTTAAATAGTGCATGCTCATCAAAAGCCATAAGGCAATTCTGCACTTCTTGAAGTCCTTGAATCATTTCTTTTTGCAGCGTTACTGAGCTTAGTATTTTTGCAAGTTCATCAGCAATGCGCCTGGGGTTCACTTCTTTTTGAAGTAATTCTGGCACCGTGCCCGGACGAATAATGTTTACAGGTGAATACTCTTTCAGCGAAACAAGCCTTTTAGCAATAAAGGCAGACAGCGCAGATGCTTGGTAATACATTACGAAAGGCAAATGTAAAAAAGCAGCTTGTAAATTAGAAGTTCCCGATTTTAGTAAGCCTACGCGCGCGTTTTTTAATACATCCTTCGTAGCACCTTTAACTACTACTACGGGAGATTGCGGAGGGACTTGTGAATTAATCCATTCTGCTGAAATGCTGTCGGCAACTGCAATTACTCCCACCACATTTGGAACGCGTGCATTCAAAAGTTTTAGTGCCTCCAAACTGAGTGGAAGCAGCTTCTTCACTTCAGCGCTGCGGCTACCGGGCAAAATTGCCACAATATGTGAATCGGGGTTTATCCCATGAGCCAGGCAAAACGCAGCTTTTGCTGCGTGGTTTGCAGGAGGATCAGTAAACTGACTGGCGAAAGGGTGACCCACATAAAACGCATTTGCGTATTGGTGGGATTTAAAAAAAGATTTCTCAAAAGGAAAAATCAAAGCAGTGCGATCAATAAAGCGATGAAACTGCTTAATTCTGCTTGCCCGCCAAGCCCACATTTTCGGAGGGATGTAATAGAAAGTGGGAATGCCGAGTTGTTTTGCTTGTCTGGCAAGGCGCAAATTGAAGTCGGGATAATCAACTAGAATAAGCAGATCTGGAGCCCATTCTTTGAGCATTCTCCGCATGGCTTGCAGCGAGTTGTGGATACGGCGTAGCGATGCTAACACCGGGAAAAACCCCATCAATCCAGCATCTGTCGAGGCATCAACTACCACCTCCAGGCCTCCCGCTTTAAGTTGCGTGCCACCCATCCCACGAAAAACGCAACTGGCGTTA
>JBIKUD010000009.1:0-85000 GCA_044347745.1 Bdellovibrionota bacterium | reverse complement strand
CGACCCGAAAGCGACAGCTATTGCCGGCCGATATCTGGAGATAGCCGCAAGTATGGTGCATATCAGCAGTCCATAAAATGTTCCCTTATCGGTGATTGCTGAGAATAAAAAATAGGAATGGCCCTGAGCTAGTCGCTCGCTTAAGGGCCAGTTTACCCCCAACTTAGCATAGGCAGTATTTGGTACGAATGAGCCGTAGTAGACTAAAGAAAAAGCAAGCCAGGCAAAAAGCGGAGATAATCCCATGGCGAGAAGCCTGAGAGTTGAAGTGGTTGGAGATTGCACTAGTAGCAGCAGAAGACCAGGAAAGACCAAAAGCGCAAAATCTAAACGATTTAGGCAAAGAAGTGCAGCAAATATGCTGGCGAATAAGATTGCCCTTGGTTTGCTCTCGTCAGCGCGCGGTAGCCAAATACAAAAACAGACAGCTAAAAAATGTGAGAGTGAGTTCTCTAGTCCTGAAGTGCAGAAGTGTATAAACGCCGTCGAGGATAGAAGGAGTGTAAATACCCAAACTCGATCTTCTGAATCATTACAGAGGTATTGCCATAGCAGAACAATGGTCAAAGCAGAGAACAAAACTCCTGGAAGAATAAGAGCAACTTCAGGGTCTGATAACACAGCCCAGAATGGGATTAGAACTCCAAGCCAGAGTGGGTGGGTGTATGTTTGCACCCGTTCGATGACGTTCCAGCGAAGTCCATATCCGTTTAAAAGGTTATCGATGGTGCGTAATGTTATTAATGCGTCGTCGCAGGTCCAGCTCAAGTACACAATCTTGGCGAGAAGACTGATTGCCACCAAGAAGCTAGTGAAGCTCAATAGTTTTTTAAACTTAATGTCGGTTGTTGAGGATGCCACCTGATCAGAAGCCCTATCGTTGCGTAAGTTCACTTAAACTTAGGCTCAAATTCAACTTGGGCCAAGATTGCAAATCCAGTTTCCGAGGCATTTCAAGCTCATTTATAAGTAGAAGATTCACTTCGAGCATAACGTTCGAAACTGTTATTGGTCATCCAGTTTAACTTTTCAACTTTCCAGCCAAACCCAGCACTTCTCGCGGTTATCGCAATTGTATCAAAGCGGACTATATGGAGGCGCTTACGCCGAATATCAACCCGCTCACGTTTAAGGTACCACTTAGTAACAGCCTCAATTTTTTGTGACTTTCTCAAATCAACTGCATCTTCTGGCGCAAAAGTATGGGAGACCTCGGCTTGTCGAGTTTTAACTTCAATAACCACCAGTGTTCCTCTATCTTGGGCAACTATATCTAATTCGCCTAGGGCGCATTTCCAGTTTCTGTGTCGTATCCAAAGCCCTTTTTTAGTCAAATAGCGGCTAGCCTTCCGTTCCCCCCAGGCGCCAAGACTTTTCCAGTAGCGAAATTGGGATCTATACCTTTGCACTCGATACAAAATTAGTCGCTTAAATCGTTTGACCCTAATCATACGTTTCCCTTCAAATAGTTGCCCAAGCGCCTTTCTTACTATTCGCAAAAAAGCGTCAAAAGTTGCTGGGGGCAAATTGATACCTATTGGGAGCGCTTTGATTGCTGGGTCGACTTTCTGGTCAAATAGAGACGGGCGAAGTCCATAGGTACTCACGAACTCCTCTAAAAGTCACCCGATGAATTTTACTTGGGCCCACAGATGCTATGGCCTCGCGATGTGCGGCCGTGGGGTAGCCAGCGTGTTGGGCCAGTCCAAACCCTGGGTATTTCGAGTCCAGAACCTGCATCAGCCTGTCTCGATATACTTTAGCCAAGATTGAAGCTGCGGAAATTTGCACTTGGCTCGCGTCTCCGCCAATAATGGTTTTTTGCGGAATTTTTGTGTCAATTCGCATGTTTCCGTCGACCAACACGAGATCTGCTTTTATTCTTTTCACAGCAAGGCTCATGGCAAGTTTTGAAGCTTCTCTAATATTCAGCTCTTTAATTCGATGGTGACCAACAGAAACAATTGCCCACGATACTGCTTCACTTTTAATATATTCAAAAAGTTCTTCGCGGCGCTTGGCTGATAGCTTTTTTGAGTCCTTGAAGTGTGGATTTTGATAATTCGACCTAAACACCGCCGCAGCGGCCACAACTGGGCCGGCCAAAGGCCCACGGCCCACTTCATCGACGCCGCAGATAAGCTGGGCACTCTCTTTATGTAACAGCTCTAAATCGTTCATTATTTCTGGTTAGTCTAGGACCTACGTTTTGGTCGGCTTGGATTTGGCGCCTTTTCAATTCGAATATGCCTACTTGGTCCCAGAACAACAGCCCCAAGGTAGAGTACCAGAGGTAGAAGCAGAACTTGATAAAACGCCAAGGGAAAAATGTCTGGAATGAGAAAATTTACGAGGTCTTCAAGAAAAAGCTGATCGATTAGTACTGCAACGCCTACGCAAGCTAACACGAACAAAAACTGCTTAAATGAATCGATGCTTGAGCCTCTTTTTTGTTCTTTGCCTGCACGTTCGAGGACGCCCCACAGCCAATTAAGCAGAAAAAATAGTGGAACCAAAGACCAGATGCCGTAAATCAAAGAACGCATATTTCCAACCTAGACCGAAATTTATGAACCCAAACTAAGCCATGTGCAATAAGGAAGGGGCGGGTTCTAACACATGACTTCCGGGGCATATAAGAGCTATGCCCCAATTGATAGCATAAAACCATAGAGAACTAGTTGCCTTAAGATAATAGCCTCTTGTGGCACTCTGTGCTTGCCCCTATTCTAACCGTAGGGGAAACCCTCTTTAATTTAAACGGATGATGTTAATCCGACTACGCACTACTCGGGTGTAGCCTTGGATATTTATCGCTTTTTCCATCCGCATCATAATCCGCGCTTACACAGCACGCCTCTACGTCAGCAAGAGCTCAGTGAGCTTGAGCAAGCTGCTGCTGAACTACGAAAGGCTATAGAGCGTGCTCAGGCGCGCACCTCCCGGCGACAAGCGGGGCTTATATTGCCTGGACATTTTGATGATATTTTAAAGGCTATGCGCTTTGTTGAGTATTCTCTTCAGACCCTCTGTGATGCCCACCCGGGAGATGAGCCAGAGGTTGTGTTAGACCTCATAAATGAGCGCTCTAGTATGTCTGGCTGGGAGGCCTGGACTTCGCTTTTGCGAGAGCAATCACACTTTGAAGATTCTCAGCTATCGCAGTCCCATCCCGATGATCTCGCCGCCAGTCCAATTCGAAAAGTCGCGTCCTAATGCCGTTTCTATTGCCTATATGAGACTCCAGAAATACATACATTTCAACTCCTGAGCGAATTGTCATAAGATAGAGGCTTAAAGCCATCAGTTTGTCTTTTTAAGAAGTAAATGTTCCATGTCCAAATCTTTCAAAAATAAAAATCGCAAAAGCGCCCCCAAAGCCTCAGGAAAGAAAGTAGGCCAAACAAGTTCCGCCGTTGCTACTAAAAAAAATGCAATTCTCGGGGAGCAATCAAAACGTGCGTTCAGCCGCGGGCAGCGACGTAGGCATCTTGACGAGCGGCTTAAGCTGCTTCACCAGCGAGTGATCATTATTGAGGATGAGCTACGCAAGCTTGAAGAGAATCGTTTTTACCGGACCTGCATTTTTGGAAGTGCTCGCATTCAGCCAGAAACTCAGGCGTACAATCATGTGATTGAGCTAGCTAGGCTGTTGGCAGCGGATGGCATAGATATTCTTACTGGAGGCGGGCCAGGACTGATGGAGGCCGCCAACAAAGGCGCCAAGGCTGGAAAGAAAGCTAGCCGCAAAAAAGGCCTGTCACTCGGTTTAACTATTCAGCTGGAGTGGGAGCCCGAGCCTAATCATCACCTAGATGTGAAACGCCATCATATGCGTTTTTCATCGAGGCTAGACGATTTTATGCGCCTCTCGCATTCGATCATCGTAACTCCTGGCGGAATTGGGACTGTGCTTGAATTGTTCTTTGCTTGGCAGCTGATACAAGTAAAACACATAGAACCAAAGCCGCTTGTGTTTTTAGGCAAAGAATTTTGGACCGGTCTTATTGATTGGATGAAAATTCGTCCTTTAGCTGATGGTCTAGTAAGCGCCAAAGATTTTGAACATATCCAGATTGTTGATACTCCCGAAGAGGCGTATCAGTTAATTGCGAAGCATCATCAGGAGTTTCGGAAACTCAATCCGCCAACTGAATAGAGCTTCCCTGAGGTGAGCACCATTTGAGGCACTGTCTCCGAGCGCTGGAAAAGGCCGAAAAATTGGCGGAATTACAGAACTTGGATCTTGGTTTAGGGCAGTAGTAGTCCTAAGGAAATAGAGGCCTTGTGCCAGCTTCCCTGCTATCCTGAAGTTTGTATTCGAGCTGATTTTAATTAAGTGCGCGAGTTCCACGGCAAATAGTTGCAGGACGAGTGCACGAGGACCTAGCCCTTGTAGCCTGCAATCCAAAGCATCATAAGTTTTGCCCACTCTATATATGAACCGTACTTAACTTTACGCTTTTTGCCGACGAGTTTATCAAGGATTTCTTCTTTGAATTTACCGTCCATAAGCAACATTAGTTCTTGCTGCAAAAGTTTTACCTGCTCACGGGTTTCGCATTCGATAAAATTTTCTAAGGCCTGCTTGTCATCGATTCCGGCCAAGCCGTAGTTTTGTACCCAATAGTGCACACGCTGATAATTAGGCACGAAATCAGACATTTTTTAAGCTCCCCGTGTTAGGAGCTTCATGTACTCCATAAGTTTGGGCGCAATATCTGGGCGCTTCATGGCGTATGCAATATTTGCCTGCAAAAATCCAAATTTATCGCCCGCATCATAGCGATCGCCTTCAAACTGGTAGCCGAGAAAACCTTCAGACTTCATCAGCCGAGCCATGGCATCAGTAAGCTGAATCTCTCCTCCTTTGCCTGGGTCTGTCTTTTCAAGAATTTCAAAAATTTGCGGAGTTAAAAGATAGCGGCCGACTATGGCCATGCGCGATGGGGCGTCTTGCAGCTTTGGCTTCTCAACCATGGTGTTTAGTTCAATCACACGTTCAGATTTTTGTGTGCCTGCACAGATACCGAATTTAGAAACATCGTCGGGCTCAACCTCCATAACCGCCACAACTGACTTTTTATGCTGGTTGTATACATCTATCATTTGCTTGGTGCAGGGAACTTTGGCGTCCACCAAATCATCGCCCAAAAGAACGACAAAGGGTTCATTTCCAACCACATCTTTGGCGCAGAGTACTGCGTGGCCTAATCCCCGAGGAGTGCCCTGGCGTACAGAGACGATATTAACCATGTTGCAGGTTTTGCGTAGGGCCTGCACAAGATCCTCTTTGCCCTCCTTAGCAAGCTTATCTTCAAGCTCAGGATACACATCAAAGTGGTCTACAATCTTGGATTTGCCTTTGCCCGTAATAAGCACCACCGTCTCAATGCCTGCGTCGACCACTTCCTGAACGATATACTGAATTGTGGGGATATCAACGATGGGAAGTAGTTCCTTTGGAACTGCCTTGGTAGCAGGGAGAAACCTAGTTCCAAGACCGGCGGCAGGGATGATAGCTTTGCGGATAGTGCTCATAGTTTGGTAGTTTTACACCAATCCATAAGTTATGTCATGGGGGCCACGGCCCCATAATTGGGGCAAATACTCTTTAATGAAGATTTCAAAAAAACACTTTCATTGGCGCTACTTTCGTCTCGAATTAGTGCTTTTAGCCATTACTATTGCTCTTTATATACCGCGATTGAGCGATAGCTTGTGGCTTGATGAGTTTGCCGCGACTGATGCAGTTTCTCGGGGATTCTGGGATGCGGCCTCGTTTCTGTGGTTTCACATGTTTCCGGCCCCTATATTTTACGCCCTCGAATGGGTTGCCGTGCAGCTTCTAGGCAATGGTGAGGTGGCCCTAAGAATACTTCCGTTTATTTTTACCTTGGCGAGTGGAGCAGCGCTTTATGTGCTGACCCGCAGAATGACGCGCTCCTATGAAATTGCGTGGACCAGCGCACTCATTTTTCTAAATCTTCCCCTCATTCGGGATCAGGGAGTAACAGCAAGGCCGTATCCGTTGTCTGTATTTTGCTGTATTTGCGCATTTTATTATCTCTATTTCCATCAGAATAAGCTCACGCGCCTTTTCATCGCAGCATCGTTTGCTGCAGTAGCTGTGTATGGGCACCTTTTGATGTTGGTCATACCACCAGCTTTGGCGGCGGCTGTATTTCTAGCGCGGAGAATCTCTGTTTTGCGAGCTGGCTTGTTTGCTATATCAGCTTTTCTGCTTTCTCTTCCCCTTGTTGTAAACATGCTTACTCTCTGGGAAAGCAGGCAAGTATTGTATTACACCGGCTTTCAGATAGAGCCGCTATTTTTGTATGTGCATTCCATCCCAATTCTTATTTTGGCTTGTTTTGTGCTTCTCCGTCGCACGGGGCTACTTCAAGCGCCTCAGCTTCGCAGACTGGCCCTTAGTTCTGAATTATTTGGACTTTTGCTGGCCTGGGCAATTATTCCGCTCTTTGGCGTTATTGCGATTGCGTACCTTGGAACGACCGATATTACGGTTTTTTCTCGATATCTGATTGGTACCCGTCCAGCGCTTGCCATCGCGCTCGCTCTTGGTATTGGTTTATTTAGAATAAAAAAACTGCGAAATATAGCTCTCGTAATATTGCTTTTGTATTTCGCAATCTCGCCACATTCTCGCGTGTTGCGCAGGGAGTTTTCACAAGATTTTCGTGGCTTAGTCGCCAGGATAGCTTCCGAGAGACAAGCAAATGAGCCAATTTTATTTTTCTCGTGCTGGGGAGAAGGAAATGACTTGGAGCGTTTGAAGGATCCGCAGGGCGCGAAGTGGCTAAAATTACCGCTGTCCTATTACGGAATCTCTGACAATATCCACTTGCTTCCATCCTATCCGTTTTTGCCGTTTTATCCCGGCCCCGAAGCAAGGAAAGGCTTTGTGCGAGAAGTGCTAGGTCAATTACTTAAGCAATCATCGCGTTGGTTTGTTGTTCCTTGTTATGATGTCTACTCGATTGTCCCATTTCTTGAGCAGTTGGGGGTGAAGGATCCAAAGTTGGAGCTGATTGGGAGATATGGGATGATTCCGTTGTATGAATCCCAAGTTAATTGAGGTATTAACACGCCTACCAATATTTGTGCTTATTGATCTGCTCCCGGTATATTTGGATAGAACGTTAATTTTGAGATTATTTAATCAGCGCTCGAAGATTGCCGCCCCATTTTGTCTTTCTTCCATATTTGAATTGAATGAGCGCCGTTATCGATTCTATTGAAATTTAGATTCTTTAATTCAGAGTAAAATTCATCTGGAGAATAACCCAAACGGTGAATTTGCTGGTGATAAAACCAGGGATCGTCTGGATCAATCAATACCCATTGAGTCTGCCGCAAGAACATAAGAATCTGGTCGTTCGATAGATTTTCTATGAAACCATATCCAAATGTATCAAACGAAATTGGCTTCAAATTCGTTAGAAAAAAAAATGCTGGGTTTAGAAAACCAAGAACAGAGGAGTCCGCGGGCAGTTGTCTTGACAAATTCTTTGCTGCTAGTATTTGAGGGGCCCTTGTCTCTGGACTAAGCTGAGTTCTCTCAGCTATAAGGGCACTGAACGTAACCCCAACAAAGATGAGCGATTTACATAAAAATAGTGTGCTTGATTTCTGCGATTGCAATAGGCTTTCGGCACCAAAGGCAGCAAGCATAAAGATAGATGGAACTGTTAGAATAAAATAATGTGGATAGGTACGAACAAGCAGAGAACTAAAAAAGAATAAGGTAAGAAGGATAAGATTCCATGCGAAAAGTCGTTCGTCCTCAGAGCCCGGTAATCGAATTCGATTGAAGAGCCCGAGTGACGCGAGTGTGATGGGCGCGATTAATTGAGACATTTCAAGTAGCGAAGTGCCTTGAGAAATTGCGGAAGAGGTCAGGTAGTTTTGTCCGCTAATTTGGGATACTAAGTTTTGAAGGTTTTGAAGATTGAATCCACACAGAGCGAGACATAACAGAGATAAGTGAATCAGAAAGCCACCAACGAAACTTGAGACTGCCCTTAATCGACCAATTGCAGGAAATTGCCCGCTCAAAATGAGTATGGGAAAGAAGCCAAGGGCTCCATACTGTTTGGACAGAAAGGCACAACTAACCAGAGCTCCTGTCGCAAATAGTCCTGTTTGAGAAAGGTTTTTCTTCGATAAGAGAAAATAGGAGGATGTAATAAAGAATGTCACAAAAGGCTCAAGCACAATATATGCACCCTCATATGCAATTGTCTGCACAAAGCTCCAAATAGCGAATAAAAGAGCCGTTGCTCTGGAAAGCTGAAGCCGACGAACAGTTAAATATATGAGCCAAGAAGTCGCGATTTGAAACCCAAATACCAGAAGCAAAAATTGGAAGTATGTCGGATTGGGCGATATTAGGAATATTAAAGAGAAAAAATATATCGAGAGGGGTGTGTAGGCCAGCGGGACCTCAAAATAAGCCTGTTTCCCATTTGCAATATCCCTCGCAGTGGCAAGGTAAGTGCCTGCATCGGGGTTGATCGCTGCAAAGTTCAAAAGGCAGGGGATTTTATATGCTAGATACAAAAGCAGGGTGCACGAAATTACAGTCTGTAGCTGAAGGCGCAGTGCCATCCTCCAGAATCCTAAGCAGGTGCGCATTGATTTATTAATCTCCAGCTATCAGAAACCCAACTACCTATATTTCTTCGTCGAGAGCCAGGATACCACAATGGCAACTGAGATAAGAGTTGATAATACTATGCTCTGCAACCCCCATCTGAATTCCCAATGGCTTACCAGGCATAGGTACGATGCATAATGAAGGAACGACGAAGTCCAAAGTGCCCAATATTCTCGGCTCACTTTAAATTTTCGGAGCGAGAAAGAGAAAAGAAATAGGGCGCTTAGAGCAAGGTAGAAGCTTGGGGTAAGTGGAAGAAATTGGACTGACATCGCCCTCAGGTAACTCGAGAAGTGATCTGCTGCTCTAAAGCCCGACAGACCAGGGGGATCGGATAATAATCCAGCAGTATGATCAAGTTGTGGATTTTTTTTGCCGAATAAATCATCGGTGACTGTGGTAAGGAGTGGCGCAATCGACCGAACCCTGACCTCTAAAGATTGCGATGGGAAGTTTAATAGAGACTGCGCAAAAATTTTTTCGAGTTCTTTAAGTTGGCGACCATTAAGACGTGGGCAAAGCGGAACATTTCGCTCATAAAAAGCATGCCAAACATAGTGATACAGTGCTGACGAGTTGGCGTGAGTTCGACGCAACACCTTCAGTTCATTTAAGGTAAAGCTTGGGAAAGTTTCAACCGGGAGTAAATTCAGCCCAACTTCCTCAGAGAGCAATAGAAGATGGTGGATTAGGGGAACTTGTCTTACGTAAGTTTTCTCGTCAGTAAGTGAGATATTTACCAAAAATGCGCAGCTGATGGTGATGCCAAGCAGAGCCATTGAGATAACCAAATCAAGAAAGCGTTGTTGGAGATGTTTGAAGGGCCGAAGTATGGCTATGTACAAGAAAATTGGCACTAAGCTGAGTGGCGCGTTCTCACGTAAGGCGATATTAAAAAACGAAAGAACGCTCACGATGGTAAACTTCTTAAAGGTGGAAGCATTGGGTGCTACTGCGGTAGCCACTGAAACAAGAAATAGGCCAAGGCCAGTGGTGTCCCTAGTGAGAGTTCCCATACCTAGGAGGCTTACCGGGAAAAGCATCACAGCACATGTCGCAAGGCTGGCTCTTGGAACATTGGGAATTAAGGATAGTAATACTAGGTAAATGCCAGCCTCGATGAGTGCTAAGTTCAGAGCTAAGATAGTAGAAGGTACCGGCAAAAATTTATCAACAAAGCCGAGAAACCAGGCGAATGCTGGGGGCTGATAATCATAATAATAGGCCGTCCTGCCCTGTTGAAGCGCACCAAATGAGTCATTAACCATGGTGCCGGGATAATTTATGGTGAAGCAGACGAGATATGCCAGCAACAACAGCGAGTAAGCCCATATGTCGTGCGGAAAAATGTTGCTGCTTCGCCGTGGTCTCTGCATAATTTTGTGCGAGTGGCACCGATTATTAGGAGAATTATTGCTTCCAGGTACTGGAATCCAAAAGTTCTGCAAAATTTTTTCTAGTTAGTGCGTGGGCCACAAGCACTATTCTTGATTAAATTTTGAGCGTTTGTTGCTTCGCAGACAATATACAAAGGTCGATTTCGACTTTCCTCGAAGGTCTTTCCAACATAAAGGCCTACTATCCCTAACAGAAGCATATTGAGACCGCCAAATAGAGTTACCGAGAGAATTGTACTTGTCCATCCAATTATTGGGCTTGGCGAGATCCACCATGAAATGAAAATGTATGTTCCGTAAATTAAAGCCAAGAATGCGGCGAGAAATCCGAGCGCTGCCCACCAAATTATCACACGATCTAGATTCACAAGCAGAGAATCTAAGGCAAGCTTACAAAGCTTGCGGAAAGTATAAGAGCTTTTTCCAGAAGGCCGTGTTCCATGCTTAACCGATACTGCAGCCTGAGGATAGCCTAGCCAGTCGACTATCACCGAAAAAATTCGTACCCGATCCCCGATTCGCCTGAAGTCGTTAGCCACTTGACGAGAAATAATTCTAAAGTTGCCGACTTCTGGGTCTATTCTTCTAGCCAAAAAGATACCAAGGGTTTTGTAAAAGAGCCACGAAAGCATGACCTTTGGTGCTGGGTCTTGCCGTTTCCCCCTACGAGCGACGACTATGTGAAAGCCCTCCTTTGTTTTAAGGAGCAAATTTGGAATCTCTTCTGGTGAGTCTTGTAAATCGCAGTCCATTACGACTATCCAGTCGCCGCTAGCATAGTCAAGACCGCAGGTTATGGCATAATGTTGTCCAAAATTTCGGGTAAGGCGGAGCCCAATAATACATGGATCTATTTGTGACAGATTTTTAATCTCTTCCCAGGAATTAAGCGGGCAAGCGTCGTCAACTAGAATTATCTCGTATTTGTATCTTGCCTCCTGAATCGCTTTTTTAATGCGGGAACATAGTTCGGCGAGAAAGGGCCTGCCCATATATACAGGAACAATTACCGAAACTGTGTCCATAAACCACGCGAAAAGAAGCTACGATTCCAAGAGCCAGAATACCCACACGACGTACGTATTGCAATGCGCGACAAACTATGGCTGAACTCAATGAATAGTCTTGTTGTGCCCTGGATTAGGGGCTTTTGTCCTCCGTTGCAGTTACCGATAATACAATCAGTTCGTTTGACTTTTGAAAATTGAGTTCCTAAACATATGAAATTTGCTATTCCCTTTAATAAACCTTACCTAAGTGGCAAAGAGCCTTTATACATCCTTGAATCTATCTATTCGGGGCATATTTCCGGTAACGGTAGATTTACGAAGCGTTGTCACGAATATTTTGAAAAAAATTACGGATTTAAGAAGGCGCTCCTCACCTCCTCATGTACAGACGCTCTTGAAATGTGCGCCATTCTATTGAAGGTTGGACCAGAGGACGAGATTCTGATGCCCTCTTATACTTTTGTTTCAACAGCTAATGCTTTTATCCTTCGTGGGGCACAAATTCGATTTATCGACTCAGGCAAAGATTCTCCTAATATTGATCCTGAGGCTCTCGAAGCTGCTATTGGGCCTCGAACCAAAGTAATTGTCGTTGTTCACTACGCTGGCATAGCTTGTGATATGACCCAAATTATGAAGATTGCCAAAAAGCATAATCTATTCGTGGTGGAAGATGCGGCTCATGCGGTGGAATCCTACCATCAAGACCAAAGGTTAGGAACCTTTGGGGATCTATCTACTTTTTCATTTCATGAGACAAAGAATATAATCTGTGGCGAAGGGGGGTTGCTTGCTATCAATAATCCTGAGCTAGTTGCTCGTGCTGAGATCATTTGGGAAAAAGGGACAAATCGTGCGGCTTTTGCTAGAAATGAAGTTGCAAAGTATAACTGGGTTGATATAGGTTCCTCGTTTCTCGCCTCAGACATTTCAGCGGCTTATTTATTTGCGCAGCTTGAGTCAATTAATTCTATCCAGTCGAAGCGAATTAGTTTATTCAATAAGTATTACGACTTCTTTGAAACGCAAGACTTGCCGGTTGGCCTGCCAACAATACCGCCGTACGGATACGTTAATGGACATATCTTTTATTTAGTTTGTCGATCTAAGGCTGAGCGAACCGATCTAATTGCATATTTGCGACAGGCAGACGTAAATGCAGTATTTCATTATTTGCCGCTTCATGAGAGCCCTTACTTTGCACAATACCACGATGGCCGGGTGCTCGTTAATTGTGTGCGTTTCGCAGATTGCTTAGTTAGGTTGCCAATGTACTATGATCTAAAGGTGTCTGAGGTTGAGTTCGTGTGCCAACTCGTCGAGCGCTTCTTTCATGAAAGAGGGTGACAGATTAAGTTTTTAAATCGATTCTATCAAGCGGCATTCAATTTGATGAGCGCCTCAGTTCTTCGATGGCTAGCACTTGCTGTTTCCATTTGCTTGATTTTTGGGGCAATCACACTCTGGATGGTTGTTCGGTTACGTGGGGATTTCTTTTTTCACAACGTGTTGGCAGAACATATCTTCCTCGGAGCGGGCGGGAATTTCCCTCATTATTTGTATCATCTAGTATATGCTCTTTTGTTTAGGGGGCTTTTGGGCTGCTCCATACCAGTAGCCAGCACCCTAACGGTGGTTTTGTTCCAAACTTTTGCGGCTGTAATTATTTTTCTTGAGCTTCTGCGCAGCCCTAGAAATGGTAGCCCCTCCGTAAAGCTTGCTATATCAGTCTCTCTTTTCTTGGTCGGTCCTATCCTTCTTTCATTCGACTCGGCAATTTATTTTGGATATCTCCATCCCAATACCTATCACAATCCGACAATCCTTGTTTTGACACCACTTGCGCTTTTAATTTTTTTTCGGACGATAAAATTCTTTTCTCAAAAGAAGCAGGAGTGGAATGCAATTGTCCTGATCGGATGTATGTCGTTGGCTGCTTTAAGTTGCATAGCTAAGCAGAGTTTTGCGATGATTTGGTTGCCGAGCGTTGTAATAATGGCGCTAGTCCTCTGTCGATTCAGTCGACAAAAGTTTGAATGCGTATCGAACTGGGGAATGCCCCTGGCCGTGATGGCGCTGCCTCAGCTAATCATCGTTTTCGCGCAAGCTTACTCGTTTGGCATCATGAGGGACAATAGAGGTAGTGGCATTTTATGGGCCCCATTCCAAGTGGCCGCGCTACACAGCGATTTTCTAGCTTGTAAATTTCTGTCCTCGATTGCATTCCCAGTTTCTGTCTTCTTAGCGATCGGAAGGAAGGTGGAGTATACGCTTGAGTTCTATTTCGCCTGGCTACTTTTTATTTTTGCTGTGCTTTTATATTTTCTATTGGCTGAAAGTGGGGAGCGGTTCGCGCATGGCAACTTTTATTGGTCAGTACAAATTTCACTCTTTATTTTATTTTTTGTGGCTGTTCGATGTTTGCTCAGTGAAACCTGTTCCCACGCCACAAAAGGTATTAGTACCACGTTTTGTTGGTGCTTGTACGGATTACATCTCGTATCTGGAATTATCTTTTATTTGAGCCATTTTTTTTTGACACCCGAGGTAGCAATTTATTTTTAGCTTAGTCGTTTGGTTGGTTGATGTAATAGAGCCAAAAGCGAGCCTCCCGCAATTGAAAGCCTGCTTTGGAGTATAGTTTTTGGGCTGCTATATTGGTAATCGATGTTGTAACCTTTAGTTCTTTGCATCCCCAGCTGCGCGCGATACGAAAGCTCTCACCAATTAGCCGTTGTCCGGTGCCTCTCACGGAGTGACTGCTTGCTATGAGCCCGATACGGGCGGAAGATGCCGAAAGTTTTTTTAGCGTTACAAAACCCTCAATGGCAGGCGATGCTCCAAAGCAAATAGCGCAATCATCAAAGGTGCTGTTTAGAGAGTTCAACACCCAAGTGGCGTAGAATTCTTTTGATCGCTCAATTGGAATTACTGGATGGAAGAACCTTGTATTTGTAAAAGCTGTTCTCGCTATAGTTCTAAGAGCTTCGTAATCGGAAAGATTCGCAATTCTTGCGGCTAGACCATTTTGGCTGGTCTCGGAAATCGAAGCCACGTAGTCTAGCGCTGTGTCGACATAGCGAAAGCCCAGATTTTCATAGGCGTTTATTAAATCTTTGTTTGACGCGGAAACGCATGTTTGAATCAGCCTAAATGGAAGTTTTCTCACGGAATTGCTCCAATCTACGGCGTTCCAAGTAAAAATATTTTTGCTGTGATCCATTTGGGCCATATGAATTTTGAAGAATTCCGATTCCCAAGAAAGCTCCTTAAGATGGTCGATCATTTTCGACTCCTTGTTATTTCACCTAAAAATCAATGGCTCGAAATCGTTGTAAGAGGCACATTCAAAAATGCTACGTTGGCTCTAAAATCGCAAGAATTGGTCCTCCTTATTATAGAATTAATTCTGAGACTTTCGGGTGCTGATGATGCTACCCCACATTGGTGGCGAATCAGAAATTTCTGTGCTCTTAAAGTGCATAATTCCAAAGTTTGCCTCTCCGCAGATATAAGCCTCAACCATGCCTTTACTTTTTTGGGGCTTAGTGAGCACTCGTAACCCAGGCGTCGTGATTGATCTAGCCATCATCACCATCCCCGCATACTTCAACCTATGTTTATTAAACCCGCTCTCCGCATCAAGTTGCGCCACTATCTGTGGGGGGGCCCAAGACATTTGAAAATGGCACCATGCTACTTTTTCATTCTGCCGCATAGGGCAGGGATTAGTGTGGGTGCAGGGGAATAAAATGCCTAGGTCCGGAAAATTGGAAACGAAAAAATCTCGAAGTTCTACAAGTTGATGTGCACTTTGTTGTAGGGCTGGTTCAAGAATAATGAGAGTGCCTCGTTCGCTAAGGCAGGCATAGAGCGAACGCAAGAGCTCTTCGCGCTGAGTTTGCTGGCGGAGCTCGTTAAAGACATTGGCAGCAACTATTAGGTCGAACTTTTTCTTTTTGTAACTCTCTAAATCAGTGGAGAAGGTGCGGGTCTCCGACTTTGGATACTGGTTATTTAATATTCTTGCTGCCTCAATCATGACGGCGGAAGTATCCACTCCAAGAATAGAACGTATGCCCGGCAGCTTCGCAGCACAGGCAAAACTTGCGGTCCCGGTGCCGCAGCCGTAGTCGAGTATGTCAATGTTGGTGCTCGTTTGAAGGTGTGGAGCTTGGTCGAGGAGGTGCCAGACTTTAGCAAAATTAACTGGTGCGTAATAAAGCGCATAGGCCTTGGCCTGTAAGGCGCGTAGCTTACGCGGCGCTTGGTGTTCAACGTATTGGGCGGAGAGCTGTCTAATTGCGACAACAATCTCCAGTAGTTCGCTTTTCGCGATGTCTCCTTGGCTATATTGGAAGTTCGCTTTTGCTGAGAGGAAGGCTGAAACTGCGCCGCGCTCGTACTCTAGTAGGGCCTGCTCCATAGTTGATCTTTTTATTCAAGTTTAATAGGGTGTGACTCAGGCAACGGCATTTCTTGTTGACTCATTTTTTCGGAGTTTCCTTATTATGGCAATCAAAGTTGGTGATACCGCCCCAGATTTTTCACTTTTTGATACGGATCGCAAAGAGCGAACCCTTAAGGAGTTTGCGGGCAAGCCAGTTGTTTTGGCATTTTATCCTGGAGCGTTTACGGGCGTCTGCCAGAAAGAGCTCTGCACATTCCGCGATAGCATGAACGAGTTTAAGCGTTTTAACGCTCAGGTAGTTGGAATTAGCGTTGATTCACCATTTGCAAATGCGGCCTTCGCTTCTCAAAATGAACTCTCTTATCCAATACTATGCGATTACACCCGCAGCGCCTCAAAAGCTTATGGCGGTGTGCACGAAGATTTTGCTGGCTTAAAGGGCTACTCGGCTTCAAAACGTGCGGTGTACGTTGTGGGGGCAAACGGAAAGGTAGCCTACGCCTGGGTAACAGAGAATCCTGGCAATGAGCCTCCGTACGCAGAAATTCAAGCTGCGCTTGCCGCTCTTTAGTAGGGAACTTGGCCCTTGCTAAAATCAAACAGCTACTTTAGAATTCGACGCAAATTCTAAAGTAGCTGTTTGGGTATGTATAAGCGCTTGATATCATTGCCAGAAGGCCGTAGCTTCTTTCTGTTTGGGCAACGCGGCACGGGTAAAAGTTCGCTCCTTCGTACTACTTTTGGCGAGCGAGCCTTAACATTCAACCTCCTTGATTCTCGAACTTACCTTGAGCTTGTCGCCTCACCGTGGCGCTTGCGGGAACAGATCCTTGCCTTGTCTCGTCAACCTGAAATTGTTGTGATTGACGAGGTTCAGCGTGTGCCTGCATTGCTCAATGAGGTTCATCTGCTGATAGAAGAGCATGGAATACATTTTGGACTTACCGGCTCTAGCGCGCGCAAGCTGAAGAGGTCTGGAGTTAATCTGCTCGCCGGCAGGGCTCTCACCTATAAGTTATTTCCACTGACTGTTTCCGAGCTTGGTTCAGACTTTAACCTTGAGGAAGTTCTGCAGTGGGGGAGTTTGCCAAAGACGGTAGTCGAGAAAGAAAATGATTTTAAAGAGGAGTATCTACACTCTTACGTTTCAACTTATCTAGAGCAAGAAATTATTGTTGAGCAGTTAGTGCGGCAAATTGAGCCATTTTCACGTTTCCTAGAGGTGGCAGCCGCCGCAAATACTAACTTGGTTAACTATGAAAAAATTGCGCGGGATGTGGGGGTGAGCTCGGTTTCGATAAAAGCGTATTTCCAGATCCTTGCTGACACGTTGGTTGGGTTTTTCTTGCCTGCTTATAGTAGATCAGTTCGAAGACGGCAGAAGGCAGCACCCAAGTTTTACTTCTATGACCTTGGCCTTGTTAGAGCATTACAGCGCACTTTGTCGCTTAAACCGACTCCGGGTACTTTTGAGTATGGTTTGTTGTTTGAAAGCTTTCTCGTGAATGAAATAATTCGCCGAGATGAGTACAATCGGAGCCGTTTCACCTTTAGTCATCTTAGAGTGGACGAGACGTCTGAGGTTGACCTAGTTATCGAGAGGCCTGGTCGGCCAACGCTTTTGGTCGAGATTAAATCGAAAGACAAAATTGACGAACGAGATGTCTCACGCCTGAGCGCATTGTCAGCAAGTATTCCTGATTCCAAAGCGATATGCCTTTCGCGTGATGCGAGTAGAAGACTTATTAACGGCACGATGTGTCTTAATTGGCTAACCGGGATAGAGGAAATATTCTCTGCTGAGATTTGATTTCTTATTAGCCAAGCTGCGCTCAGTATATACCGCTCACGATTTAAATTTCCGCCTTTACCACTCGCGAAGTATACTGCAATGGCGAAGCCGTAGCTGATCTTCCCCCGCTTTGATTGAGTGCTTAAGCTGCAGCCTTTCGGTTAATAGTAAGTCCGTTTTCGAACTGCTCTGGAGAGCGAAGTCCAATCTTTCTAGGCCTCCATAAAAAGACGGGTTGTTTATGTAAATCAGGTAGTTATAAGGTTTTTATGAAATTCTGCCCCATCAGGGCGTATTATCTCAGAATATGAGCCCGGGCAGGACAGATTTTATATAACTAACATTATCAAGCAGTTAGCTCTACTTCAGTCGCTTGCATCTACGGGCAGTTTGACAGCAGTGTAGACTCATTCAATCTAACCTCGGGCCTTTCTGTCATCCGCATATCTGCTAAAGTGCCCACTGCAATTTGCCAAGGACCATCCGAATGACACCGTCGCATAAGAAAATTTCAACAAGGGATACCTTAGCCGTATTGCGTGACGATCTGCGCACAGCAAACAAGCGTGTCGCCTATACGTCAGGAGTATTTGACCTTTTACACAGTGGACATGTTGAATATTTGGAGAAGGCCAAAGCACTCGCTGATGTTTTGATCGTTGGAATTAATTCGGACGCTTCTGTCCGAAAAAATAAAGGCCCTAGTCGGCCTATAGTTTCTGAGACAGATAGAGCTAGAATTTTGGCGGGACTTTCGTCGGTCGATTTTGTTTTTGTGTTCGACGAACAAAACAATAACTCTAATATTTCGGCGCTGAAGCCAGACTTCTATGTAAAGGCGGCTGACTATTCAAAAACAAACTTAAGCTCCGCGCCTTTGGTTGAAAGTTACGGGGGACGCGTCGAGCTTATTCCATTAGTTGCAGGGAAGTCGTCTACAACTCTTATTGAAACGGCCGCGGAACGTCTGCTTTACGGTTGTATAGAACTACCCAAAACCACTTCAAAGCCTGTTGCTTTTTTGGATAGAGATGGAACCCTCAATGAAAGCGTCGAGTACCTAGGCGAACCCGAAAAGATGAAATTGTTGCCTGGGGTAGTGGAGGGGCTGAAGCAGTTAAATGAATTAGGGTACCTTACGGTTTTGGTGACAAACCAACCTGGAATCGGCATGGGATATTTTAGTCGCGAAGATTTTTATCGCGTGAATAGAGTTTTATTGAAGGCTGCTTCAGCCGGTGGTGCCAAGATACATAAGATATACTTTTGTCCACATAGCCATGCTGAAGAGTGCTCTTGTCGCAAGCCGAAAACAGGAATGATAGATCTCGCTTTTGCAGAACTTTCGATCGATAAATCCCGCAGCGTCGTAATTGGTGATACGACTTTGGACATTAAACTTGCTGAGAATGCTGGACTTCAGTCAATTCTGGTTCAAACAGGAATGGGCGGAAAGGATGGCAACTTTTCGTGCAATCCCACTCATGTGGCCCAAGATTTTCGTGCTGCCGTAGAGATTCTCGCTAGTAAAAAATAGTTTGTCGAATTTCAAACGTCTTAAGTTATGGCTGAGACACTAAAGTCAAAGTACGGCCCCGACGTTCCCAAGCAAATTTCTGAAATGCTTAGTCGTGTTTGGTCTGATTTTGATAGAAAACATTTCCTAGAACTGGCGCTTGCGGGGTACGAGACTCTTGAACTTATGCCTCGTGCTCGACAGATTGCTGAGGCTCTTGCCGACACGCTACCAAAGCAATTCGATAAAGCTGCTCCCATTTTGCACGAGTCCTTGGGGCCGACACTCGCGAGTTCTGGTTCATGGGGGATGTCGCCATTTGTATATCTGCCGCATGTGTTCTACGTCGCCAAGTATGGCCTCGAGCATTTTGAAGAATCTATGGAGCTTCAATACGAACTCACTCAGCGATTTACAGCAGAATTTAGTTTGCGCTTTTTTATCGATAAATACCCCGAAAAAAGCCTCAAAAAATTAAAAACCTGGACTACTGACCCCAGTGTGCATGTGCGTCGTCTCGTGTCAGAAGGAACGAGGCCACGACTGCCTTGGGCCCCAAGACTGAGACGTTTTCAGGAGGACCCAACTCCAATTTTGCCTTTGCTGAAGGTATTGCGAGATGACCCTGAGTTGTATGTGCGTCGCTCGGTGGCTAACAATTTAAATGATATTGGAAAGGATAATCCAAAACTTTTGTACCAAACCTTGGCTGCTTGGAAGCAAGAGCAGTGGGAACATGGCACATGGATAGTTCGCCATGCGCTCCGTTCGGCAGTTAAGCGGGGCGACGTTGGTGCTTTAAAATTGCTTGGGGTTGGAGATAGCCCACAAGTGAAAGTTGGGCGGGTGGCTCTGAACCCGCGCGCACTAAAAATTGGGACAAGCCTTGACGTGTCATTTGAGCTCACCAGCACTAAAAAAAAGACTCAGTCTTTAGAAGTTGACTTGGTGGTTCATTTTGTTAAAGCCTCAGGCAAAAAATCGCCTAAAGTTTTTAAGCTAAAAAATATACAGCTGCAGCCAGGGGCCTCAGAGTCCTTTCGAAAAAAAATCTCATTTGCTCAGTTAACTACTCGTACCGTGCACCCAGGAGTGCATACATTAGAGATCCAGGTTAATGGAAGAACTTTTGGACTTGGAAAAGTAACTGTATCCCGTTGAATATTTGGGTGAACGCTCTAGCTCAATAAAGATTGCCATTCGCGAATCGCATCAATTGGCCACAGCAGCATAATCACATTTAAAGTCAGGTTGTCGCGAATAAAATAAAGCGTAAAGAGTTCGAAAGCAATTGCGATAGAGACAGTCACTTTCCACGGAAAACGCGCGGCAAACAAAAAGCCCAGGGTACAGAATCCTACGTCAGCAATTGAATTAAAAATTGCATCTCCGTAATAGTCGAGGGCAATAGTCACCGTGCGATACCGATCAATAATAAAAGGGGAGTTTTCCACTACTTCCCAGCAGGCTTCAAACAAGAGAGCTAAGCTAAGGTGCAAATGTGTTGGAACTTTGGACCGGCATGCATGGAGTGCACCAAAAAAAAGGAAGCCATGAATGATATGTGAAAACGTGTACCAGTCGATAATGTGTTGCGAGCTATGCTTGGCTTCAAAATTCCATATGGCGAAGTCTCCTAGACCGCACCACCACTGTCTTCCAAGTAGAGCCAGTATGCTGGTCATAAGAACCAAGATTACAAGCGGCAGAAGAGTTGGCAGGTTTCGATTCATACAGTCTGGGGATGTGAAGCCTATTGTAGTCGCCTCAAGCGTCTATTTCTAAAGTCATATTCTAAAGTGGGCTGTTCAAATTCGGTCTGAGCAATAAGATTATAATAAAATTCGGTAGTCGAGATAATTATCCCAACAGAGCTGCTTCTAATCTTGCGGGCTCTCAGTTTATCAAACAAATCAATTCTCGTTACTGCCTCAAGGGTTTTGTTTTCGAAAAGACCTTTAGGAGTAAGCGCTACTCGAACTATTTCAGAGCTTCGGGCTTTTCCTAAGTAGGCCCAAGGTTTTCCAGCATCTACGGCTATACCTATTCCAAGGGCGTCAATTCCATGTAACGAATCAAAAATAGTCCCAGAAGTGGCATCTACAATAAACACCTTGCCTATTTCTTTGTCTGCGCTTGAGCCAGATACGCTGGTGACGTAGAGCAGCTTATTACTGCAATCATAAGCTAACCCAAGTAAGCCATACGGATTCAGTTGGCTTGGTAGTACTGAGACAGGCAACTTTGTAAAAACCTCTAGTTCCCCGGTGACAGAATCAATTTTATACATCCAATTCTGTTTCTCGGGCGGATTTTCAAGGGTATTCACATTTGGCACGGGCACTACAAATATGTTCCCCAATTGATCAACTACAAACCCTCCCAGGCGGCCAGCGCTGGTCCATGATGGCAGCTGAAGTGGTTTGGACATGCTGCCGTCAGGATTTTGCTGATATAAGCTGATTCCAGTCCTCATGCGGTCTGAGGTAGAGATTATTGGATTTTTTATTCCCCGCGAAATTGCGAATTGAGGAGTTCTTGCGCAATGAGAGCTGCTGTCAGATTGTGCGTAGCTTGCTTTACAGAAAGCGAGGAGGCAACAAATGGAAGCAAGTGTAAGGCAAGTGGTCTTCATAAAGTAAGCCGAACTCATTAGGGCTTCTCAAATGGAACAAAAAGCGGACCAGCTACACATGGGTACTCCAGTTTTTCCACTTTCCCATCTTTAATAACCGTATTTCCCCAGCAATATTCTGAGCCAGCTTTGCTTTCATTCTGCATTTGCGGCACGTACCAAAGTGTTAGTTTTTTACCCGCTATTTGTTCAGGATTTGGGCCGATAAACTTTTCTGGTCCTTGTTCATGGTTGGTGTTGCAGCACGGTCCAAGAGTTGGAAGGTCTGCTTTTCCTTCTTCATCAAGCCCTTTATTAAGAACTACATAGGTCCAAGCGTTGTCGCCTCTGCCTTTGTCTCCAAACTGTCCGCGGCCTGGGGCCAAGTAGTACCCACTGCCGTCAGCGTTGCGAACGCGATAGCGATATCCTTCTACCGTTACGGCAGTGTCTTTATTGATCACTTCCCACTTCTCGTGTGTCCAGGTGTCCCAAGAGGCCCCATTCCAAACATCAAAATAGGCAGAGTCAAAAGGAAGCTCAAGGCGCATGACTGGCCGATACATACCAGGTTCTCCGCAGCCTCTCCCAACGTTTGCAACTGCTGGTCTAAACGTTCCGTTAGAAAAAAGTTGCAGTCGTTGCTCGTAGTAATAATTACAGGGGAGTGGCCATAACTTACTTAGAAAGTCGATGTGAAACTCAAAGCCCGCTGGCCAGTTTGCCCAGGTCAACTCTTTGGTCTTTGGAAGCGTGGCTGGAACTACGGCTGCGGCACTAAAGAGCGGGCATCCCACCGCATCGCTATATCCAAAGCCATCTTTATCAGAATAACTGACATGCCAGTCTGCGTTTTTAAAGCTTTGAAGTAGCAGTTTGCCTTTGTAGCGTAACTGGCTGATATCTAGGCCATCCGACGATGTGAGGTGGTATTGGAAAGTCCAGCCATCTCGTGAATAGGAGGAGGATTTTTGGCAAAGTTCCCGTAAAATATGCTCGTCGCGAATCCGGTCTTCGGTAAATGCAATTGGCGCATTCTCGCTCCATTCGGTAAATCGGGTGCCAACTACTCTGCCTTCAACAAGATCAACAATTGACCATAGTGCTCGCTTGCCAACAACAAATGTTGGAGCAACGCAAAGATGTTCAGAGCGTTCGCAGCGGCTTCGATTGAGGGCGGTTTTGGTTCCGGCCATCACAAAATTATCGGGATTCGGTTTTAGACCAAGCTGCTTTTGCACTTCTGGTGTGCGGCTAGCAATTTCGATTGCGAGCTTTTCTAGGTGAGTGGGGATTTCAGGCAGAAGTGTTTTAAATTCTTTAATTCCTATTAGCTTTGCATCGGTCAAATTAACTACAGCTCTCAAGCTGGAATGTCTGGTAAAATTGAATATTTCAAAGGACCAGCAGATTTTATTTGCACATTGGGAATCTGAGTCTGCACCGTCACCCGCGCGAACAGGCCGAGCAGTAAATACTTCGTTTCTGTAGGGAACTTTAGTAATAGGATCACTTAGTTTTTGCCGAAGTGTGTTGTCTTCAAGCGCAAGTGCTAGGGCTTTTTTTGCGTCATCGCTAAGGTCTAGCAAATTTAAGACAGGAGGATTTGCTTGCAAAGCTTCTTTGGTTTTTTGTTGATATTGGGATAGAGCCTGGAAAATAGGAGGCTGCTGGCTATCAACAATTAAACTTTCTTGGGCCAAAGCTATAAGGGGTGAGAGACAACAGAAGAAACTAGCTAGTGAGACTTTTAAGTAAGCCCTACCAAAGTGATATTTCATGGGTTGTATCTATTTTCCTATTCTATTTGCTTTTGAGCTTCTGAACTCCCTTGACATCCTCAACCAAAAACCCGGCTTTCTCAATCTCTAGTCTTAATCTGTCAGCCTCTGGCCAATTTTTCGCGGCTCGTGCTTCTCCACGCTGTGCAAGAAGGGCAAGCACGGCAGCTGGCGCTTCAACTTGGCTTTCCTTCCATGACTGCATGTCTAAGCCAAGTATTTCATCTAGCTTGTAGACGAGTGCCAGTTTCATACTCGCACTCAGTCGTTTATCGCCTAACGCATTCCACAATACCGCAAGGCCTTTTGGCGCATTCAGGTCGTTAAAGAAAGCTGCATAAAATGAATCGAGGTGTTCTTGCGCTGAAGCGTCCAGATCAGGGCTAGGTTCCTTGGCTTCGGCTTTCAACGCTATAACATTTGCCTTTAGTTTGGTGAGTGATTGTGCAGCATTTTCAAGTGCCTCCCAGCTCCAAGAAAGTTGGGCTTGATAATGAGCTCCCAGGCAGAAAAATCTGTACGCGAGGGGATCGATACCCCGTTCGGTAACGGTATCAAGTGTGATAAATCCGCCGCTAGATTTGGACATTTTTTCTTTATTAAAGACCAAGAACTCGCCATGCATCCAGTGATGCACCCAGGGGTGCCCCGTAGCAGCTTCAGATTGGGCAATTTCATTGGTGTGATGAACGGGGATATGGTCTATGCCACCGCAATGGATATCGAAAGCATCTCCGAGATAACGCATAGCCATGGCACTGCACTCAATATGCCAGCCAGGGTAGCCAGTGCCCCAAGGAGATTCCCACTGCAACTCCTGGTTCTCAAACTTTGATTTTGTGAACCATAGTACAAAGTCTTGTGGATTACGTTTGTTGGAGTCAACCTCTATACGTGCTCCCGCCATCAATTTTTGAAGGTCTAATTGGGCTAATTTACCGTAATCCGATAATTTCGAGATATCGAAATATACATTGCCGCCGCTTATATAGGTAAAGCCACGCTTTTCTATGCGTTGAATCAGCTCGATCATTTCGCGAACGTGTTCGGTCGCTTTACAAACCACATCGGGGCGTTTTATGTGCAGCTGTTCGCAATGCTTAAAGAAGATGTCTGTATAAAACTGGGCAATTTCTGCGGATTTTTTCTTCTCTCTCCGCATGGCGACCAGCATTTTGTCTTCACCTTCATCAGCATCGCTGACGAGGTGCCCCACATCGGTGATGTTCATTACGTGCTTCACCGAATAGCCAGCAGCCCGTAAAGTGCGAGTGAGCAGATCTTCGAAGATATAGGTCCGGAGGTTTCCAATGTGTTGGTAATTATAGACTGTGGGTCCGCAGCAGTATAAACGCACCTCGTTGGGAACAAGAGTTTTTAATTCTTCTACTTGCCTAGAAAGGGTATTATAGAGGTGTAGCTTTTTGGCCATTTGGCGGTCCTCATAGTCTGTAATACGGATAGGGCTAAGGGTTAGGTATCGTAGCATTTTGCCAATTAAAGTATAAGAGCGCCCAACAAAATGAAGGCCGTAGCTATAATTTTGTTACGCACTCTTAGGTAGTTGGGTCAACTTGGACTGTTTAGTGGGAGTAAGAGCAAATGAAAGTGTCATTAAAAGCGATTGGTATTGTTTTGTCGGGTTTTGTAGCCTCTGAAGCCTACGCCGGAGATGCTGCCATGCTTATTTTTAAAAGTGGCCAGGTAGTAAAAATTGACGATGGGTTTCGTCAAATAAGCGAGGCGCTGAAGAGGGGCCAAGATGCGGAGGGGAAATCGGCGGTGGTAGAGCTCAATTTAGGTAGTGGAACTTTTTTGCTCAATGTAGCGGAAGTTGCGGTAGCCTGCCGCGATGATTGCTCAGGTATTACCGTCATGCATCAGCTTGATCCAAAACGTGGCGGGTATAATACAAAAATTGGTATAGATCAGTCGCGAATTGAGATCAGCCCGCGGCGCGGGCCGCCTGTGCCCTGAGGCACCCCAAAATTAACGTGGAGAGTGCTTGGTCTTTTTGACTGGTTTGACTGCTGCTTTCTTTTTCACAGGAGCTTTGCTGTAGGTGCCTTTCGACTTTGGCTTCACCGCAGCTTTTTTTACCACGGCCTTTTTGTAGCTCTTTTTGGGAGCTTTGTACTTGCTTGGTTGATAGAGCGGCGTAACTGGTTCGTTAAAATATTTTTGAATGAACATGCGACCTAGTTGAGAGGCTTTTATATTGTAGCTACCTTGATTCACCACAACCACGGCAATTGCAAGAGTTGGGTTTTCAATCGGCGCTGCTGCAACAAACCAATTATTAATGCCCGCGGGGTAGGTGCCACTCAGAGTGCCAGTTTTTGCTGCTACTGAAATATTTGGCAAAAGGCGACCACGGTGGTCATAGAAGGCTTTTCGGGATGTGCCTACCGTGGTGGTTCTCTCCATCATATCGAGAATGCGGGTTGCAGTAGCGGGGCTCATAATTCGGGTGAGCATCTCTGGCTGTTGCTCGTACACAACGGCTCCATTCGGAGACACCACGCGCTCAATGAGGGCAGGTCGTGGTAAGAGTCCCTTATGTGCAATGCCTGACATAAGTGCTGCAGCATGAATCGGGCTTAAGGTAACTTGGCCAAAGCCGGCTGCCGTGCGCCCCAGCTCAAAACCTCCTGCGGGAATAAATGCTTTGCTGCTGTCTAGAGAGATATCTGTGGACAAAGAATTATTAAAACCAAACGCAAAGGCATATGAGCGGAGGACTTCAGGGTTTAGGTACTTCAGAGCGACACGTGAAAATACAGGATTGCAGGATTTGCCTAGGGCATCGGCAAGCGACATAAATCTATTATCACGCCCTTTACCGGGAGCGTAGTTCCATTGGTTCAGCGTGTAATTACCGCCTCGAAAACTAACCATAGTTTCCGCGTCGAGGCCGGCTTGTTCGACAGCGGCGGCGGCTGTGACTATTTTAAATAGCGAAGCAGCTGGGTAGCCGGCATACAATATTGGATTGTCGAGAATAGTTGATTTTCCCGCCGCAGCAAGAACGCGACCAGTGGCAGGTTCCATGGCTACTATTGCAACATGAGGCACGGATGCTCGCCTCACCACATCTGAGGCAAAATTTTGTAGCTCTGGGTCCAAGGAGTAGAATACATATTCACTGCGAGCGGTAATACCGGCAAATTTGTCTGTGAAGGTAGTGCTAAATTTTGGAAATTCAGGGAGCCAGATTCTTCCATCAGAATTTACGCGTAGTTCTACGGATTCGAGTTTAGGTACCGGGTACGATTGGCCTGCGACTAAGGTCTTGCCGAGGGGTGACTTGGAGGCTACCGCGCCAAGGGGCTCTCGGCCTAAAAAATCGGCATTTTGGGGTTGTTGAAACCTGGCCAATGGGCTGGATTTGAGTTGGCTTGGATCGGCGGCGTAAGCCCCAAAATTAAGGGCGAGGGTTGAGACCAAAAAGAACGCAGCAAGGCTCTTGGTGCTGAGCATGAATACAACCGTTTCAAGACGAGGAGCAGGAATTTGGGACAGTATGCAGCAAGACTTCGCAGAGCAAAACCCAGAAAACGAAAATCTACCACAAACTCTTGATGCGCCGTGCTACGCAGAGAGTTCAATCTATGAGGAGTAAGTTGCCTAAAACGGACATTCTTTAATGGGGGTTGTTCTTGCAAGGGGGAGATGGGATTTTGTGAAGTCCCCTTAAGGGGTTATTTGAAAAAAACTTGCGGGCCCATGCATTTTTCTCTTAATGCTTTTCAATATCTCGGGTACAATAGAGGGAGGGCAGGTGATGCGGCGAATTTTGCATCGGATTGAGTGGATCTTTAGCTGCTATTGCTGTCCTAAATGCATCTTAATCTCGCGGTAGTGTTTGTTATGGTTTAACTCTCACCAGTGCGGGCATTAGGAGCGTATTGGCCAAGATGCGGGGCGTTATTTTAGCTTTTGGAGATTATTGCTGTGGTATTTTGGAATAAAAAGGGATCTGAAGGCGAAGACGAGCGAGCAGTTGGCGCAACCGCTGGAGTTATCCAGAACCCACCTCCAGCTACGGTGGTCAGTCCGACCCCAGCAATACTTGGTGCTCACGAATCAACACCCGCGTCGTCGCAAGTCTCACCTTTCTTGGATTCAAGTAAAGTGCGCTGTGCACTTGGAGCCGGCACCTCAATAAATGGAAAACTCAGCTTTGATACCTCGGTTCAGATCGATGGCAAGATGAAGGGAGAACTCTTTACATCCAAAACGCTTATTGTCGGTAGTTCTGGTGTAGTGGAGGCTCAAGTTGATGCTGCCTGTCTCGTTGTAGCTGGGCGAGTAAAGGGCGTTATTCGCGTTACCGAGCGTCTCGAAATTAAAGCTGGCGGAGTAATTGAAGGAGAAGTGTTCTCTCCTTGTTTTGTTATGGAAGAAGGCGGCCGTTTTGAAGGGCTTGTCTCCATGGGCGCGCGTGTCTCTGGTACCGAAAAATTACCTCATGCCCATAAAACGGCTGGCAAATCGGTCAAATCTGAAGAAAAAACTAATTCAAACCGAACAGACGCAGAGCTTAGTGCCAGAGTTGAGACTGGAGTGGGCCTTCAGTAGTTTGTTGCGCAGCGTTTCCTTTGGTGAGTTGCCCCTTTTTTCTTGTGGCCAGCGCGTTTCTTAGGCAGTTCTAATCTAATTTCTCGAACAAATTTAATTTATCAAATAAAAAAGCGCAGCGTTGTTTCTATCAACGCTGCGCTTTTTGTGACGCCTGCGGCTTCTAACGCCTTAAGCGTTTTCGGCTACCGGGGTGCTACCTTCATCGCTTAATGCCTTAACATCTACACCAAGCTTTTTGATACGAGCAGATTTGCCACGAAGATCTCGGAGATAGAAAAGTTTTGAACGACGCACTTTGCCGCGAGAGGTCACTTCGAGCTTCTCGATTCTTGGGCTGTTCACTAAAAATGTTCGCTCTACTCCGATATTGTAAGACACCTTACGCACGGTGAAAGTCGCGCCGATACTGCTGCGACCATGACGTTTAATTACAACACCTTCAAAGAGCTGTACGCGCTCTTTTGTACCTTCGATAATTCGGGCGTGTACCCGAACCGAATCTCCAACACGAAATTCTGGTATTCCGGTCTTTTTTGACTGTTGCTCTAATTCGGCCATAATAATGGCGGCTGATTTTACTGAACCTGACATGACGCTATCCTATAACAACGTAGTATATTTACAGCGGATAAGGCGGCGTATAGTATCAGAAACACAGCAAAAAACAAGCAAGAGAGGTTGAGTTTTATGCCGGTTTCCTCAAAGCGTTCTAAAGCAAAGTTAGTATCCCGCGATCCTGAAAAAGAGAGGAAATTCAGAGGGTTGTCTGCTAAGCTTGCAGCTGCAGGCTACACGGTGCGCCGCGAAAAGCTAAAACAAGGCCACGGATGGAAGGTGGTAAGCGGCGCCTGCCAGGCATTGGGGCAAAAGCTTGTTTTTGTCGATCAGCGTATGACGCAAGACGATCAGCTTACTTTTCTTCGATCAATCGCAGAGACTGCCGGGCTTGTACTTGATGCCCCTGAGCTGGCTGAATCCGTTCCTCAAGAGGCGGCCTAGATTTTTCGCAAAAAAATTCTATTTGATTAATTGGCTCAAGAGACCAGGAGCTTCTCGCAACTTGGTCGCTGGAGTTGGAGCGATATTTTGCCGACGCCTCTTCTGGGTGAGGGCGGGAGATCTTGCTGTGGTTATGGAAGCACTCAGCGCTGTTCTTGGCTTGCGAGGTATTAATTTTTTAGGCGATAGCGTGGTCAATTAATAATATTCTTCAAAAAGAGTTTTGCGTTTTAAACGCGATGCCTTGTTCTGCGTATTATCCACATTTCGGCGTGCTTTCCGTGATCTCTTTTATGTTGCAATTGTCTCATCTTGGGTGGCAGCGTTTAGATGCAACTAAAAAAACTTTAAATTAGTTAAACTTAGCATTGCCCCTAGAGTTTTTGCGTGGTAATTTTCTTGAATCTGCGCGGAGCTTAAATGCAAAGCATGTCTACCCACAGCAGTACCCACACAACAGTAGCATTGGAATTACCCCTATGATCTTTGACTCGCTCTTTGGTCTCTTCTCTAGTGATTTGGCAATTGATTTGGGTACTGCAAGTACGCTGATCTATGTGAAGGGGCAGGGGGTGGTTTGTAATGAACCGTCGGTTGTTGCGGTTCAGAATGATGGCGTCACAGGGCGTCGTCGTGTCGTTGCTGTTGGCTCGGAAGCAAAAAATATGTTGGGTCGTACGCCCGACAGTATTACCGCAGTTCGTCCCCTCAAAGACGGGGTGATTGCTGATTTTGAAATTACTGAGGAGATGCTGCGTCGGCTTATTCGTAAAGTACGTAGTCCTCGGGCTTTGGTGCGCCCTCGAATTATTGTGTGTGTCCCCCACGGTCTCACAGAGGTTGAGAAACGTGCCGTGCGCGAGTCGGCTGAGTCTGCCGGAGCGCGCGAAGTGTACTTAATTGAAGAGCCGATGGCAGCAGCGATTGGCGCGGGGCTGCCTATTACCGAGGCCTGCGGTAACATGATTCTGGACATTGGAGGTGGCACCACCGAGATAGCGGTCATTTCGCTCAAAGGAATAGTCTACTCGCGATCAGTTCGAGTTGGCGGTGACAAAATGGATGAGGCTATTACTCAGTATGTGCGGCGTAGACATAACGTGCTTATTGGTGAGCGCACCGCTGAGCAAATTAAATTAACGATTGGGTCGGCGTTGCCCACCGGCGAGAATAAATCTATCGAAATTCGTGGTCGAGACCTCGTGCAAGGAGTGCCACGGTCCGTTACCGTGTGTGAGGATGAAATTCGAGACGCTTTGGTCGAGCCAATAAACCAGATTCTTGAAGTCATTCGTATTGCCCTCGAAAAAACTCCGCCTGAACTTGCCTCGGATATTGTTGAAAAAGGTATCACGCTGACCGGAGGCGGAGCGCTTTTGCGCAATTTTGATAAACTTCTTTCAAGACAAACTGGATTGCCTGTGGTGCTGGTTGACGATCCAATCGCAGCGGTCGTCATTGGCTCTGGAGCCGTGCTTGATCAGCTTGAGCTTCTTAGAGATGTCGTACTAAATTAGCGTCAGGGGCCGACTACTGTGTCCTCTGAAATTGCTTTATGCTGTATAAGCATTTGAAGCTGTTGAGGCAACTTACTTACTTTTATGGCGCGAGCTGGCGACAATAGACATCGAATTGTGCTTACTTCGATTGCCTTATTCTGTGCGTCGTTATTTCTTACGGCGTATTCAGCAAAAAATCCTAGAATCGCCAGTGTTGGCGCCTCGGTGCTTCAGCAGTTGCTCCACCCCCTGCAGTCAAGCACCAGTTCCATGTATCACGGGGTCTTTGGTTTTTGGGATAGTTACGTAGCGCTTCGCGGCGTGAAGACCGAAAATGATGGCTTGAGACATCGATTACAAGAGCTCGAAGCTCAGAATGCAAGGCTGATGGAAATATCTCATGAGAATGTACGCCTGCGGGGGATTCTCAAAATTGCTGACGAAACAAAATTACAGCACATCGTTGGCTCGGTCATTGGATATGATCCTTCTAACTGGGTCCAAGCGCTTTCTATAGACAAGGGCACCCGCCACGGTGTGCAAGAGGGCATGGCTGTCATTGGCTCAACTGGGGTGATTGGACAGGTAATTGCCGCTGCTCCGCTGAGCTCTAAAGTCTTACTATTGACCGATCATGTGAGTGGAATTGATGCGATTGTGCAAGATTCGCGTGCGCGCGGAATTGTGGAGGGCGCTGGCGAAGGAGACTGCGTATGGCGATTTGTTACCGAGCCTGACGAAGTCAAAGTGGGTGATAGAGTTATCACTTCTGGCGCTGATGGAATTTATCCCAAGGGATTACTGGTAGGAATTGTGACTGATGTTGAAGAAAAGGGGCGTGGGGGAAGTCCAGTAATTCGACTGCGGCCGTCTGAAGACCTCAAGCGACTTGAAACAGTGATGGTCGTTACTTCAATAAGCCCTGTTGTTGTGGGGGCCAAGAAATGAAGCGTTTTGTGCTAGTTCTTGTTTTGGGACTTTTAACTTTGTTGATTCAAGGCACGGTGATACGCGGATTGTTGCCACACTTTTTTGTGCCGAATTTAATTGTAATTCTTGCTGTCTTCTTAGCATTTTATGAATCCTCAATCTTAGGCTGCATCCTTGTCTTTTTACTCGGCCTCATGCTGGATATGAGTGGTGGTGTCGTGCTGGGACCCTGGGCCGGAAGTATGGTTTTTATCTTTGCGGTGGTTGCGGTACTGGCGCAGCGTATCTTTGTCGAGTCGCCTGTCGCGGTAATGGTCACCACGAGCATTTGTGCTTTGGTTGCGAACGTAGTGCACGCGGGGCTTTCATATCAAGTTTCAAGGGCAGAATTTGCTTCATATGGCAGAGTTTTCGGTGAAGCGTTTGTCACAGCGTTGCTTTGTCCATTACTTTTTCCGCTCTTGAGGAAACTGTTGGCCGTGAAGACTGAACGAACTGGGCATCGCCGTTCGAGTTATATTTAGAGCAAATATCATGCGCTCACTGGCAGCAGAAAAAAGCCCCATCAATGTTCCCTTACGGGTGAATATTGCCAAAGGCATTTGTGCGCTATGTCTGTCGCTGGTGGTGCTGAGGCTCTGGTACTTGCAGGTCCTGAAGGGCGATTATTTCCGCGAGAAGAGCGAAAATAATCGCTTAAGTACAGTTTATGTTCCTGCTCCGCGAGGGCAAATATTGGATCGTACAGGAGTGCCGCTGGCTGCAAACCGCCAGTCCATAAATGTGGAGTTAATTCCTGAAGATGCACCCAACCCAAAAGAAACGATTGAAAAGCTCGCCGCAATATTAAGTGTGCCAGCGGATGAGCTTTTAGAAAAATCCCAGAATATGCGCAAGCGTCGAAGGTTTGAGCCGCGCTTACTCCTTAAAGATGTATCTCGCGAAACTTTAGCCAAGGTAGCTGCGCGTCGTTATCAATTGCCCGGCGTTATCGTAAATGTTGAGCCCACTCGCGATTACTTGCACGGAGATTTTGCAGCTCATGTGCTCGGCTACATTCGTGAGATAACGAAAGATCAGCTCGAGAGTCCAAGGTACGCCGGGTATCGGCTTGGCGACATAGTAGGGCAGTTCGGTCTCGAATCGAAGTGGGAGCCGCTTTTGCAAGGCCAGCGCGGAGTGCAAAAAGTAGTGGTTAATGCTCGGGGCACCCGAATTGGTGAGTTCTCCTTTGATCCAGAAGTAAGTGGCAGCACAGTTACATTAACCCTGGACTATGAAACCCAAAAGGCCGCTGATGCTGCGTTAGGAAATCAGCGCGGCGCCATCGTTGCGCTCGATCCACGTACTGGTGAAGTATTGGCGTTATCCTCAGCTCCTCGATTTGACCCAAATATGTTTGCGCGTGAAATTACACCAGAGCAATGGCGCGATTTGCAATCACCGACAAAAAAGAAACTAAGCAATCGAGTGACGCAAGGGGGCTACCCACCCGGCTCAGTTTTCAAAATTATGATGGCTGCTGCTGCCCTGGCTGAAGGCGTAATTGGGCCGAACGACAAAATTAATTGTCCCGGATTTTTGCGTTTTGGCTCCCGAAATTATCGCTGCCATAAAAAGTCTGGCCATGGCTTGGTAGATATGGAACACGCCATGATTCAAAGTTGTGACGTTTATTTTTACACAGTCGGGCAGCGTCTGGGCGTAGATCGAATTCATGACTATGCCCGTCGTTTTGGTTTGGGATCTCTTACTGGACTTGAATTGAGTGAAGAAGTTGCTGGAATTATTCCATCCACCGAATGGAAGCGTCGCTATTTTAGAGATCCCGAAAATCAAAAATGGTACCCAGGCGAAACGCTTTCAGTAGCTATTGGGCAAGGGGCTGTAGTGACGACCCCGCTCCAAATTGCCCGGGCGGTCGCAGCCCTAGTTAATGGAGGTCGCTTACTTAAGCCGTACTTAGTGAAGGGGATTGCAGCACCTGAGGGGGCTTTAAATGATGATCAATTTGTTCCTGAGGAGGTGGGCAAGCTTGATATAGACCCAAATATAATAAAACTTGTGAGAAATTCCTTGGTGGGAGTAGTGAATGCTCCGAACGGTACCGGTAAAAAATCTCAAATTCCTGGGCACCCTGAAATTGTGGTGGCCGGGAAAACGGGTACAGCGCAGGTCGCAGCTCTTGAACATGGGCATAAGGAACATTTAAAAGATCACGCTTGGTTTGCAGCGTATGCGCCCGCCGAAAATCCAACTATTGTGGCAGTTGCTTTGATTGAAAATGGTGGACACGGAGGTGCCGTGGCCGCCCCTGCGGTGAGGCAAGTGTTAGAAGCTTATTTTAGAGTCTCAAACGAAAATAAGAACGGTGAGGTAGGGATGCCTCCAGCAACTCAAGAGGATGTAGCTGATTAACATGAAGGCAGGTGGATTTATAGATCGCCGAATGCTTGCGCATTTCGATTGGACTTTGCTTGGTCTTACGTATCTTATTCCGCTTTTGGGCCTCGTTGTATTGTACAGCGCAGGTTGGGATGCTGACACCAATGATATCCTTTTCCATTGGTTGCCGGGGAATATTCAGAGCATACCATTTGAAAAGCAATTTTTCTTTCTTTTGCTAGCCTCGGCAGCCATGTTTCTGGCCATATGTGTTCCAAGCTCTTGGCTTAGTCGAAGCGCCTATCCCTTATATGCGTTTTTCTTCCTTTTGCTGGTGCTTGTGTTGATTCCAGGTATTGGTGTTGTCACCAATGGGTCGAGGCGTTGGATCCCGTTTGGATTTTTCAATCTTCAACCGTCTGAGTTTATAAAAACAGGCCTCATTTTGTGCATGGCTCGTTATTTATCTAGAAATCCTCCGAAACCAGGAGGATATCGATTTACTCAATTGGTGGTGCCATTTATTTTGTTCGGATTGCCAATGGTGCTGATTGCGAGACAGCCAGACTTAGGCTCTGCGCTTTCGCTCGGGGCAATTGGCTTTTCAATGGTCCTGTTCATGGGCATCCATCTTCGTTCGTTAATTATAATGGTCCTCGCAGTGGTTCTGGCTGCCTACCCGGCCTGGCATTCTTTGCATGCGTATCAGCAGCGAAGGGTAATGGTGCTTTTTGATCCAGAAGCAGATCCGAAGGGAAGTGGGTATCACATAAATCAATCAAAAATTGCGGTTGGTTCTGGGCAAGTTTTTGGAAAGGGATATTTTAACGGCACCCAAACCCAACTTGAATTTTTGCCGGAGCACACCACCGACTTTATCTTCTCGGTACTGGCTGAAGAGTGGGGGTTTGTTGGATGCATGACTGTCGTGCTTGTTTATTTTGCGTTCCTCATGCGTATGCTGCGCGTAGTCCAGCGAAGTAAAGACTTGTTCCAGGCATTAGTAGCTTTTGGCGTGACCGCCTGGTTCTTTTTTCATGTGTTTATCAACATTGGAATGGTTGTGGGTATTTTGCCGGTTGTGGGCATTCCATTGCCACTATTTAGCTATGGCGGTTCAGCACTTTTGTCAGGTCTCTTTGGAATTGGAATTGTGCTAGGATTAGCAATGAGACGCCTTACGTACGGAAGAACATCCTAATGCTACGAACTTGCGAGAGGAGCTTGTGTTGATGAAATGTGCTTGTAGTCAATCTCGTTGTTCGGTGTTATTCGCCTTTACTTTGTCTTTTTGTTTCTGGGCATTTTCGCCCTTGCCCCTGGGTGCGCAACAAAATTCGGAAGCTCCAAGCGCCCACATTGCAGTTCCCGAAATCTCATCTGAAAGGAAAGAGCTTTTTATAAACGCTTTGCTTAAGGACTCGGTTCTTAGCGTGTCCCCCGATGTCCCCCAGGAGATAGCTGATGAAAAGTTAAAGTCGGTATGGGCGGGAAATAAGCCCGAAATTGACGCATCCCTAGCAGATATTCTTCTCAATTTTCTTAAAGTTGATCATGTGGGACGTGAACATCAATTTAGCTTGAGCGTGCGGTTTGAGGGGGATAGCCTTTTTGTGCGGCATTCTCAACCGGCGTCAAAGCACTATATCGCTGGCATTAGAATTGGCCTGAAGGGTAATAAACCTCGAAAGGTCTTACTTCAGGGGTACGCTGTTTCTGGTGTTGTAGTTGCTGCGCCGCCCATGGATGATTTAGGGTTACGTGGGGCTCTCATCTGTCCTCAAGATTTCTTTCGAGAAGATCAGGTTATAAAAAGTCCAGTTCTTATTGATACTAAATATCGAGTGAAGTCCGTTGAACTTAAGGCAGGCGGACATGCTAGTGGCCGGGTGTTGACTGGTAGTCAAGTCGGGTATGCGCGCGCCTCTATTGCAACTTCTGAACGGATACCGAATTCGCTGACCTATTTTGATGTTTCGTACTCAAAAGATCCTAACGTCAGCGTCACTTATTTGGCTGACGGAGATTCTCAGGTCATTCCGGTTCAGACTGGGGCTCGTTTTCTCGAGGGAATTCAGGCTAGGTTGGATATGCAGACTGCTGCTGGCTACAAAAAGGATCTCCAATTATCGGAGTCGTTATTGGTAGAGCCGTTTGAGCGAGATGTAAATTTTCCAATTAATTTTCTCAAAAGGTCCTTTGTTGTTTCAGCCCGAAATTGCGTTTTGCTGCTTCAGCAGCGCGAACAGAGAATTAGCTACTCTAAGTCAGAGCTTGTGTTGCCACCGAACATAGCCAGGAAGTGAGTATCTGTCCTCTCACCTCCATACTTGAGTTGGAGTGTGCCTCAGTAGAGACTTACTTCAATTCAAGTATGGGAGAGAGAGGACGGGTACAAGCCTATCGTGGCTAAGGACAGAAATTCATTTCGTGAGTGGTATTTCAGTGGCTCGAGCGCTCAATGTCCTGAAATAGTTTGTCTCAGATCTCTTAAATATTCCTCCTCTGTCTCTCCTGGATGGATCCAGAGGTTTTGCAGCAAAACCCACTCATTGTTAATGAAAAACTCAATTAGAGACCTTGGATTCTTGCGCATGAGATCTCCGAGGGTTAGCTCTTCGCCTCCGACCTCTCTAACTAGCTGGAGGAAGCCCTCAGCTTCGGAGACTTTGTAGGAATCGGCAATCTCTTCATCATCACCATCCTCCTCATCATCCGTAACCTCACCCTCATCCTTACGCGTGGACATATCGCGCATCATGACTTGAGCCTCTTTAGAGAGAAATCCTGCATTAATTAAGATCTCTTCCTCGGCGTGGTTAAGCCTAGTATGGCGCAGCGGTGTAAGCTCCGGAAGTTCAAAATGGATCGGAGTGATTAAGGATACCAGATAGTTTGATACAGTTTTGGATGGGGTAGTGACTCGTACTAAGGTTCCAGAGTGAATCCGCTCTCGCCAAACCCTTGGAAGCATCCCGAAGGAATTGTCAGTCGCGATCCTTCTTGCCTCTCCTTCAGGCAGCGGTTGTATATCAAGAAACGCCCCCCTAGCCCGCTCTTTCTCAGCGCGACTCTTCGCTTCTAAGATTTTAAGTCTGTCGCCCAGCTCATCTAACTTAAGCTCGGTCCTAATTTCTGGATCCGTATGTAAGATAGAGATAAACTCATCTATTGTATCTGCATTTGGTGGATGGCCGCTTTCAGAGAGCCCCGACTTTACCGCAGAGTAGACTCCCTCTAGCTGCTCCAAGATCTGAGTAGCCTTTGTCGCCATAGTAAGTTTTTGTGCAGCCTGCTCTCTATCGAAACTCAAGTGTAGGTGTTGGGCTATCAAAGCGCACTTATTTAAGACGAGCTCTTGATCCCATTCAGGGAGCTTTTCATGCGCTGTATCATTATTTAACATCTTTAGCGTTCGCCAGTTTTTCTCCCAGTCAACCTCTTTCCAGATATAGGCCATGATCTTAGCGGCTCGGATAATATAGTAAGCCTCTCTAGGAAGGCTAAGATCAAGAGAGTTTATTACCTCCATCACTGAGGTAAGCTTTGCCTGAAACTCTAATTTTTCATCAGAGAGTGCCTTCCAAACTCGCTTTGCTGCCTCGTCTTTTACAGTATCATCCCAGTTTTTCTCAGTTGTAGTTTCTATCACTGATAAAAAGCGCTTTACCCACCTCATCCCTTCATCTTCGCTCACTCGGTCGAGATCCACGCTCCACTTTAAGAATCTTTCACGGAGAGCCCTAAATCCAGTTACCGGCTCATCCCGCTTGTTTCCTACGCCAACCGCAATCCGTAAAATCTTACGTGCCCCTTCACTAAGCTCCTTATCTAATTCAGCGCTCAAACCGACATCAAGGATCGATACATTAAGCTCGCCATCCTTATCATCTACTAAGATATTCCCAGGATGAAGATCTGCATGAATTCTTTTATAAGTGATGAGTTGCTCTACAAAGAGAGTCGAAAGCTTCTCCATCACCCTTTTAACCTTTGCACTTCCGGCTTCACCTTCGGCTTCGCACTTCTTCATGAAGAGATCTAGGGTTACTCCAGGGGCCTTCTGCATAAATATTAAAGGCCCTTTACAGAGTTTTACTGTTCGGTTCTCACCATTTATTGAAAGCTGTAGAGATTCTTTTATTTTTGGGACAGATATCTTAAACCTGCTCTCGGAGTATCGTTTATTGAAATCTTCGATATCCTTGGCCATCGCCTTTTGGATACGCACTGTGCGCTGCAGGTCAGTTTCAGTGAGGCTTTGCCAAAGTAGGTTCTCCATAAGATCCATACTTACGGTCTTTCCACCAAAGATCTCTGGAGCCTCTTGCATAGTCTCAATAACTCGATGCACTAGCGCCAGGTCCTCTGGCATGGCATTTACGATATCGGGGCGCAAAATCCCAACCACGATGGTTTCTCCAGCTTCCGAGCGATCTTTATTCCACAGGGTTACCTCATAGAATAGCATTAGCGATCCGCCACCAAGCTTATCCCCGACCTCTTTGATGCATAACCTGGCATCCTCTTCCCCCAGCGTCTTTTCAAGTAGGTTAAAGACGAGCCTTTTATCTGGGCCCTCTACTCTTGAGGTCAAATCCATTAAGGCTTCCTTCATCTCCGGTGGGAGAAGGGTAGTGCTAGATACGAGGTATTGAGCGGTTTTAATCCCGACAAATCCGAAAGACTCAAAGAATAGTTTGACCTGTTGATTAAAAGATTTTCCCTCGAGCTGGGCAGTTAAGAAGTTTCCTAGGAGAGTACTTGCTCTATCCGGATCTACATGCGCTAGCATTGTGTCATATACGGATTTAAAATAGCGCAGGCTTTCTGGTGAGCCCCCCTTTGATTTGTCAAAGATAGAGAAAAATAATGTATCTAAGAATCGCTTTCTCGAAGTTATATCTGCGGTTCTAAGTATTCCGGCTTCGCCTCCAAGAATTGATCGCAATAGCCCTTTTTTCTCCTGATCTGAGAGCTTTGCGGCCTGCTCTTGAATGTTTCCAACCTGCCCCCCCTCCACTAACTCGTAACACTCAACCAGATGCGGTTTCCCGCCAAGCTTGGCTAACCAAAGAATAGTATCGACCTTCTCTTTAGCGGGCACTGTGTCCCTGCGTATTGCCTCTTGTATGACAGAAAGCGCAGTGCTTCTGATTACACCGTGGAGGTCTGTTCTTGCGGTATCACTACTTAAGGCAGAGAGGACCCTCTCGCGCTGCTCCCAGGTTGTGACTGCTACTGCCCCTTTTGAATTTCCTTCAAAGAGGGAGCGCAAGGCTTGGTCTCGGCTAATTGATTCTTTGGGGTGAGTATCAAGGATCAGAGCTAAGTGTTGGTCGAAATTAATTAAGAGGTTTGGATTTTTTGCAATCTCAGCGTTATATATCCGTCGCCCGAGGTCGGTCTTGTCCACTGACTCAGTCAGTAGCGCGTAGATGGTTTTTGCGTCATCACAGGTTAGATCTGACTCTACTCGCCTTAGAACTTTTAGTAACTTTGAATCCTGTTCTGGACAGGGAACTTTAAAAACACCAGTAATTTTATCTAACTGCTCTTTGGGGGCGAGTCGTTCGTATTGACTGTGGTTCTCCCCGCTGTAGAGATAATTAAAGGCACATTCTCCGAGTTTTGCAGCAATTGCTGGAAGCGGGAGGGATGTTATCTCGAGGTCTTTACCCCGCTCTGGCGGAAGAGTAACTCCAAGGCGAAGGCTAATAAACTTCGAATAGTCATTGTAAACCTGATCTAACACTTCAAGTCGATAGGCACGGTCGATCAAGCCGCCTACCTCCCCAGATATCTCGCTCTCAATACTATGATCGAAATATAGGGCTGAGAGCAGGTCCCTAATTGTATCTTCAGATAGATCTGGTTGTCCCTCGTGATCTTTGCAGCCGCTAATGTTAAGTGCTGCCAGCTCAGATCCTAACCTATCTAGGTCACTGATTATGCTAGAGAAATTTAGATCGCTTAATTTCGATTGTGGTGCCTGTTCCTCGAACTTTTTAATGGACTGCTGAAGAGCGAGGCGTTGTAGTTGAATTGAGAGGCTACGCATCGCGACGTAGTTCCGTAAAGTTCCTTGAGGCAGTTCTGTAACAATCGTTAGGATATCTTCTAATGATTCCGGGGGCCTCTGAAATAATGGATTTAGCGCTTGAGCTCTTTGCAGAGATCTACTGCTGTGTCTGTTCTCTAATTGTAAGCGAGCATACTCCGCCGAATCTGAACTAAAACCCGGGAAGATTCGCCCACCCAGTGCTGTGGCTTCAGCTATAAACTCATCAAATCCATATCGGAAAAAAGCTTCTACATCACTGCCATCCTCGGCATCGCCAGCTGGTATCTGAAGTTTAAGTTCCATATAGGACCGGACATAGAACCGAGCGATATTCTCATCTGTGTTGAGTTGGCCTAGGAAGCCTAGGGTCCTTTTTAATCCAAAGGCGCAAAGCACCGGCGAATAAAGCCCGTTTTCTCCTTCGGTGCCAAGGCGCGGAAACTCAAAGGGCGCTTCATTTGAACTCGCGTCGCTTCTATCGAGGCTAAAATCAGCTATTTTCAGAGAAGCTCTAAACCATTTTAAAGAGAGGTGAGGGGCGATCTGCTCAAATATAAAAACATATTCCCTGGTAGATTTCTCGAACTTCGCGTCATTAGGTATTTCAAATGAAAAGTTATACGGCATCTGTTGAAATAGTAAGCTAGAGGCTTCTCGGAAGAATCCTGCCTCATCTTCTAGAATTCGAAATAAAAGCAGATCTCTAATTCTCCCCTCGGGGAGCAACTCTTTTGATAGCTCAATCTTTCCTCTAAGTGAAAGTTTAGAGCTATCGCTCACAGCTAAAGCCGCTATCTCTAATGCTGTATAGTTTTTCGGAGAGAGCTCTTCTTCCCATGTTGGGCTAGGGTTTTCAGCGTCTTCACTGATAGATAGAACGCTTCTTAAGCACTCGGTAATGACTACTCGGCCCTGATCCGTGGCAGGATCTATCCCTTGTACCTCCATCCAGAATCGAAATTTCTCTCCCAATCTCTTGGCAAATTCCCGACCTCTATCCATGTTGTCGGCCCCGATAATCTCAGAGGCCTGCCTAAAAATGTTCCCAACAACCTTCCGATCATTGACTGAATCTAGTATTCCCTCATCGATCAATTTAAAGAGCAGATTGGAGCAATCAACACGCTCTGAAAGTAGGAGGCTCCGAAGTTGGTAATATCGTAAAGAGACCTCACTATCCATCGAGCTTGCTAGCGGCTTAAGCCACTCCTTTCCTAGTCCTTCTGACTCGATCCCTACTGTCTCAAACTCTTTTAAAAGATCTATCAGAAGTTCTGGCTTAGCTGTCAGTCCGGCTAAGAGTTCATTATATAGCGATGACTCTTGACCGTAGACTCCAGGACCAGAGAGCCAGGCTTTAAGGGCCGCGATAGTTTTTTTGTGGCTGAACTCAGTCTGGGTGATCTCCCTGGCTTCTAATGCTTCGCTTAGTGTTTTCTCCTCTAAATCAAAGAGCGCCTCTGCTTTATATTTGCAATGATCAAGAACTCCCTTTAGAAATTTGGAACCAATTGTTCGAGTATGAGAGTGATGGTTATCGAGAGGATTAGAGGAGAGCCCATCATAGGGCATCCGTGGAGCAACTCGCTCCAAACAACTTACCCACATAGGAATGAAGATTGAAAGTTGCCTAAGCTCATGCAGGTCGGTAACGCTCTCAATCAACTGAGCGACTCCATCAGTGTTGATCTCTTCTACGGCCTTTGTTCCGGTAAGGATCCGTGTCAGCTCCTGATTAATTCTCTGAAGGGGAGTCTTAGCTATCTCGTTATCGTTAAGTGAAACCTGAGCAGAGTTTTTTGCCATCTTATTTTTAAAAGAGATCTGCTCTTCAATCTCAATCTCTTTGATCTTCCCCAAAGCGCGCATTACTCGCGCCTCACTTGCTGGATGAGTGCGGGTGAGTAATACCCCGATCTCTTCAATTGAATCTCTAACTCCACTTGGCTTTGCGGCGGTAGAGGCCTTACTCTGGGCCGCTTCCATCTCTACAAACAGCTTTAGCACCTCTACCCCCTCGCTCATCGGATAACCCGATTGATGCATCCAGCGCAGCGCATGTTCGTCAGCGCGAGTCTCCTGATCGCGCCCGAATAGCCGACCAAGGATTAAAGATTTTATGGGAGGGATTCCTGTAAGATTTAGGGGTGTTGGTTCATCGGGGGAAAGGGGCGCCTCTCCGTTTCGTTCTCTTGCCGTATCATAATCCCCCTCAACAAGATGCCCAAGCTCATGTCCAAGGATAAAAGCGAGATGCCCTTCTTTTAGTTTGCCTAACCTCTTTTCTATTGTTTCGAACAGTCCAGTCAATAATGTGAGGTGAGCCTTCGACATTTCTTTCCCTCGAAAAATATAGGCATTCTCTTCAGGGGAGCGAAGTAAAGTGAGATCCACTCGTTCGAGAGACAGCCCAGCCGCGACGATTAGCTTGCAAAAGATCTCTCCGGACTTGAGGAGAACGGGCGAGTCCTTACTAACAACTCTTCCAAGCTGCTCTTGGAGCAAAAAATGCTGAGCATAGAGTCTGTCTAAATCCACCTTACTGCTGAACTCTTTCGGAAAGACATCTTCCGGGCGGTTGACTTCAGAGTCGGGGGTCAAAAATGATGGTAGTGCTCGAACATGCCCTGTATTCCAGCGTTCCTTGTCCTTTTCATGCCCGGTGCCATTTCTTTTTACTTGAGTCTGTGAAGATTGAGGTAAGACAGATGGGGAGGCGTCAGCGTTGGGACTTGTCGCGTCGATACTGGGCGGTATAGCGGGTTGGCTGTTGGTACGGTATTGCATGTAGGGGTTATGGCGGACCGTAACGGGAATGTATCCCAGTTGTGCGCACTGCCGATATGCCTCACTAAAAAGGTAATTATAGGGACGGAGTTTTAGGGGAAGAAAGTAGTCGATGCCGCACATCGAAGGGCAGTGAAAGAGGAGACTGACCTATGACGAAGGGTTCAAAAAGAGAGTACTATCAAGCGATTAACCGGCGGTATCACCGTAGTGGACGTAAGGCGAAGAGTAAAATCCTAGACGAGTTCTGTCAGGTATGTGAGCTAAACCGGAGTTACGCGATAAGGCTGTTAAATCGAGGGTATAAGCGTAACTGTAAACGCCCTGGCAGAGTTTCAAGGTATCAGGACCCTGAGTTTTTAAGAGTATTAACACGCATCTGGGGTGCCACGGGGTGGGTGTGCGGCAAGCTGCTTAAACGGGCGCTCCCGCGCTGGGTGCCTCTGTATGAGTGCTACAACGGAGAGATTGCCGAGCCACATAGAGAGAAACTATTGTTGGTGAGCGCAGCGACAATAGACCGGCTATTAAAGGGGGCACGGGCAAAGGCTGGTAAGGGCAAGTCCCTTACGAAGCCGGGCTCTCTGCTCAGAAACGAGATTGAGATTTGTGGAAGTATTTGGGACGAAGCTAGACCTGGCTTTGTAGAAGCAGACACCGTGGCACATTGTGGAAATTCGAGCCAAGGACCATTTGTCCTTAGCCTTACACTTACCGATATTGCCACGCAGCGGGAGGGGCTGCTCTGTTACCCTCGACAAGACCTTAATTAAAAGACAAATGCGTTCTTTTGCGATATCACGAAAAAATTGTATGCTCCACGAATTGCACGCGGGAGCCATGCGAGCCGCTAGCTTCTATATCGATTATTAGTCAACGCCGCCTCAACAAAGTTAAAACACAGTGGTACTTTCTTGATGTGTTCCCAAGGCTCGCATCGGCTCAGCACCATGAGGCTTCTTTTCTTCCACCGAAAAGGTGGAGACAGGGCTCAAGGCTATAGCTTGAGGCAGGGATACGGATAAACAAAAGTTCTGTGTGCCTCCGGAGGTACATATCTTTTGTATGCCTATCCTGATTCACCCTTCTGCTAAAGTTATGGGGTGACGGGACCAATACAGAATTGATACACAGGGGCCTTCATCAATTAATTTCTCTCTAAAATTGAGATCAGTGCCGGGCCTGAACCCAATCTGCTGTTATTTAAGGTAATTAAGTATTCGTAGCGTTTAATTACCGTGAACAAGGATGACAGAGCTGTTTAATCCTTATAGGATAGGCCAATTAGGCAGAGCTGTCTAAGCGCTTAGTCACTAAGTGGCTTCAAATTATTTCTCGCTCGAGGTTACCAGACTTATGGCGATTATCGTCGATGATATTTCAAGAACGTTTCAAGAATATCTTTTGCTTCCTGGATTAACTACGAAAGAGCACGTGCCCTCAAAGGTAAGTTTAGAGGTGCCGATCCAAAGATATAAAAGGGCACAGGGACTACGTGCTCACCTTAATATTCCATTTGTGTCTGCGGCAATGCAGTCAGTCTCTGGAACTGAGTTGGCCATAGCGCTTGCTAGAAAGGGCGGAGCAAGTTTCATCTATTGCTCCCAGTCGATCGAGTCGCAGGCTGCGATGGTTCGGCAGGTGAAAGAGCACAAGGCAGGTTTTGTAGAGTCAGATTCTAATTTGTCGCCGGAAGCTACTTTGCGAGATGCGTTGACCCTAGCCCGCAAAACTGGACACTCCACTATTGCGATTACTCAAGATGGGGGCACTCACTCGAAGCTTCTGGGAATATTAACGAGTAAAGATTTTTGGGAGTTTAAGGACGATCTCTCTCAGCCGATTAAAAAATACTACACCCCCCTAGAAAAGTTGGTTCTGGCAGAAGAGGGGATCTCGCTTCAGGATGCGACGGAAAAACTCTGGAAGCACAAGAAGGAATGCTTACCAATCATAGATAAAAATGGATGCCTCAAAGCCTTAGTTTTTCGTAAAGATTATTTCGACCATAAATCAAATCCTGATGAACTTACGGATGAACATAAGCGTCTTTTTGTAGGAGCGGGCATTAATACCCACGACTATAAAGAGCGTGGTGCAGCTCTTATGGAGGCTGGTGCTGATTGTCTCTGTCTGGATTCCTCTGACGGGCATACTGAATGGCAAGTTGAAGCCTCAGTGTATTTGAGAAAAAAGTTTGGCGATGCGCTTATCCTGGGTGGCGGCAATATTGTCACCAAGGAGGGGTTCCGTTATTTGGTAGAGGAAGCTCAGGTTGATTTCGTTAAAATTGGTATCGGTGGTGGCTCAATTTGTATTACCCGAGAACAAAAAGGTATTGGACGTGGGCAAGCCTCTGCAGTTCTTGAGGTTGCAGCCGAGCGTGATCGTTATTACGCGGAGACTGGCATTTATATTCCTATTTGCTCCGACGGCGGACTGAATAACGACACCCAAGTTATAATTGCGCTTGCGATGGGGGCAGATTTTGTGATGATGGGTAAATATTTTGCCCAAACAGAAGAAAGTCCCACACCAAAACTTACCCATCAAGGGAGAGTCTATAAACCGTACTGGGGTGAAGGCTCAAATCGAGCTCGCAATTGGCAGAGATATAAGGAAGGTGGCTCAGAAGGTTTAGTTTTTGAGGAAGGAGTGGATGCCTATGTGCCCTATAGTGGCCCACTTTCGGACAAATTAGATGTTACCCTAGCCAAGCTGCGTTCCACCATGTGTAACGTCGGAGCCCTCTCTCTTAAGGAGTTTCATGAGAAGGCGCGCCTTACTAGAGTCTCAGAGATGACGATCGTCGAAGGCGGCACATCTTCAGTCGAGCGTTTTGATAGGGTGCAGTCGAATTAGGGCATGTTAGGTACCTGTTGAAATGTGGTCCTCTAAAGAATATTTGCGTTGCTGTGATCAGCTTTTCCGTGCTGGCGTTCGGTTTCCGCTGAAGGTAGGCGCCCGGGTAGCACGTGGTTTTGCCGATTTGGGGTTTGAAGAGTTTATTCTATTGTCAGAAAACCGGTTAATTTCCCTTTATAATGGGAAGGGGTCGGTGCTGGACGCTAGCCATAAAGACTTTTTTATGGTGGTCCCGAGCTTTGAGGAGCTCATTGACCTCTTTCTCTTGCGTGGTATTGCCATTTCACAGCTGGAGTTTAAGGAACAGCGCGACTGGGTTGTGCATCTTAATACTGAGGCTCAGCAAGCGGTTATATGCTCCCATAGGGAGCTGTTATGCGCACTTGCAATTGGTTTGCACGAGATCGCGCGGAGATTAAATGAAACGTAAGATTATTTTGGCGTCTGGTTCCCCTCGTCGAAAGGAACTGCTTTCAGATTGTGGAGTTCAGTTTGAAGTATCAGTGTCGGGAACCCCAGAAGCGCGGGCTGGGAATGAAAGTCCAGAAGCTATGGGAAAGCGCCTGGCCCTCGCCAAAGCACTTTCAGTCGCCTCTAAGCATCCCGATGCATGGGTCATTGGCGCTGACACTGACGTGTATATTGACGACAATATTCTAGGAAAACCCACCGATGTAGCAGATGCGGCTAGACTGCTGCGTAAGATAAGTGGTCGCACTCATTCCGTATGGGGTGCTTACGCGGTGGTATGTATTGAGGCAGGAATCCAAAAGGTAGTTGCTCACGAAACGAAGGTTACTATGGCGCATATTCCTGACGCTCTTATTCAAGGTTATGTAGCATCCGGTGAGCCTATGGATAAGGCTGGAGCGTATGCTGCGCAGGGTCTTGGTGCACAGTTTATTGAGCGCGTTGACGGGTCTTTCACCAATGTAGTTGGACTAAATATTTGTGCATTGATGCAAACATTACGCGAACTACACGTTATCCCTTCATGATACATAACGAATTGGAAATGCGATTTGAATCCGTGTGGAGCCGATTGCAGTTGGCTCTCATTCAAAGCGGACGTTCTGTTCAGCTCATCGCCGTTTCAAAAAAACAGCCGATTTCTGCTATGCAGGCATATCAGATTTGGGCAAATACCCGTGGTATTCCCGTAATTTTTGGCGAGAATTATGTGCAAGAGTGGGAGCAAAAAGCTCCTTTACTTGGCCAACCGTTTGAGGTTCATTTTATAGGTAGTTTGCAACGGAACAAAGCGCGCGAGGCAGTCCGGCTATTTGATGTCATTGAAAGTGTACATAGCCTAGCTCTTGCGGAATCGCTTAATAAAGAAGCAGGTAAAATTTCTAAAAAGCAGCGAGTGTTGCTGCAAGTTAATATTTCTGCTGACAGCAAAAAGTCAGGATTTAGTGTTGAAGAAACCGCCGAGTTCTTCAACACGTTTCGACACAAGTTTCTCAACCTCAAGATTGAAGGCTTAATGACGATTACGCGTGAGTATCCGCAGCGGGAAGATGTGAGAAAAGACTACCGGGCTATGCATGACCTCGTGGCTTCAATAAGCCAAAGTGCTCCCGAACTTGGACCCCTGGTGTTAAGTATGGGGATGTCGCAGGATTTTGATATTGCCATTCAAGAGGGTGCCGATTTGGTGCGAGTTGGCAGCGATTTGTTCGGACCCCGAAGTACTGGAAGCCTTGCTTAACGATAGAGAACTAAAAAGCTAGTGGTTTAAGGTGTTTAGCGCTCAAGAATTTAAGCAGCCGCTTTAAGCTTCCGATCATCTTAACACTTGAGGTAATCCCGCTTCTCGCTCAATTCAGTACGCGAGCAAGCCACCAAGCAGCAGGACAGATGTAAACTGACTAACTACTATGACTGAGAACGAAGCAAAAGCAGCACAGCGTGGTTTAGACTTCCTACATGACGTGGGCATGCGTGTATCTGTAGAATTCGGTCGTGCCAAGACCACTATTCGCAAGCTTTTAACCTATCAGAAGGGTTCGGTACTCGAACTTGAAAAAATGTCAGGAGAGCCTCTTGATGTGCGATTAAATGGCAAACTGGTGGCGCGTGGTGAAGCGGTGATTGTGAATGATCGCTTCGGTGTGCGCGTCACAGAAATTGTATCTCCAGAAGACATGGCAGGGCCTCTCGAGGGTGGGGAATAAGGCTGCATTCTGAGAATCAAAACAAATTTGAGGTAGCCAGTAGCACTCGAATCGCCCCTTTCAAAACATATTCTCCCGCGTTACTTTGTTTCAAACTCTTTTAATTGAATCATTTCGAGGTTCCGTATGCTTATTTTAGCAGGTCTTTTGCGTGGAATTGCTTCAATTCTCGACATGTTGCTTGGAATGGTTATTTTCTTGGTTATCGCTCGCGCGGTCATATCCTGGGTCAATGCCGACCCCTATAATCCAATAGTTCGTTTTCTTATTTCGACCACCGAACCCTTGATGCAACCATTCCGGCGATTCATTCCGGTTCTTAAGGGTGGATTAGATTTAAGCCCGATAGTCTTATTATTGACCCTTTATTTTTTAAAAGCTGCTTTGGTTGAGACTTTATTGGATTACGCTTTAATGCTTAGACAATCTGCTTTGACTGGTGCTTGGCTGATTCAGCATTGGTCGGTGGCTTAGGCCTGTCGCGGATATCCCGCTCACGAGATGAATTTCTCTGTTTTGCCTTTTAAGGCTTGAGGTGTGCGGTATATTAAATTTTCCCAATTAAGTAGTGTAAATTCAAATGGTTATTTGTGTCTGTGAAAGCTCGCCACTTGACGAGCTTTCTGGCCGTGCTTACATAGAGGGAATATCTCCAAGGTAGGACCTGAGCAAAGTTGTTTTCCAACAGTTTTGCTCAGTTTCGAATGCTTCTTTTGCGTGAGTACATTTTTTATTCCAGTTCTATTGCGAGAAACTTTGTATGCCAATTTATGAATACGATTGCCCTCATTGTGGCCGCTTTGAAGTAATTCAGAAAATTGATGAGGCTCCCCTAAAGGATTGCCCTTCGTGCAAGGAAAGCGGGAAGAAAAGTAAAGTGACCAAAGCGGTTTCCACATCCGCCTTTCATCTTAAAGGTAGTGGTTGGTACAAAACAGACTATGGCTCAAGCGGAAGCGCTGGGACTGAGACAAAAAAGGCCAGCGCAGAGCCGGCGAAAACTGATACGAAGTCTACTACCGACTCAACAAAGAGTAAGAAAGCCTGTGGCACCGGGTGTGGTTGCCACTAGTGCACGTCTACTGAAGTGATATTCGCCAACATACAGGACACGAAGTTGAAATCCAAAGGTTTCCCTTCTCTGTGTTCTTCGTGAGTTCTGTGTTGAAAATGGACCTCAGACATACGTTGTTTACAGGTCCGCGACAGTACTTCGTTTACCCGAGATTTCTTTCAGTTCCGTATCATGAGGCAAATGCTGCTGCGCTAACAGAAGTAGTTCCCTGTCGATTATTTGTTGCTGGCCACTGAGGTGTATCAGGCATCCAAGTTTGAAAATTTCGGGACAAAAAGCTTGATAATGAGGCGCAAGAAATTTAATGCGCTGAAGTAGCTCACTTATGCTTCCCCCAAGTAGGCGCTTATATTCATCGCCAGTATGTCTGTCATCCTGTTTAAAACTTAAGAGTAGTCTGGCTACGGCCTGTTTTGTTTGTTCTTTAATTTGGTTGGCTCGTGAGGCAGGAACAGTCGGATTGTTTACGTATTTATAGTAGATGTTGAGCTCAGCCCAATCAAATGAGTCTCTTGTGCTACTGGTCATAGAAGTTCCATCACTTCGCCAACTGAATTCGCACGTAATCTTTGGAATATGGGCAAAAGGAAAGTCGCGGGACATACGCGCCCACAAATCCCAGTCCTCTGTGCGTTTCAAATAGGCATCAAAATGCCCGCTGCGACTTAGGCAAGCGCGTCGATGCATAACACAGAGAACCGGAATGAAGTTAGTGCAAAGAATGTCTTCGTTGAAATCTACTGAATAAGGACGATCACGCTTTACCACAACGTGAGCTCCGCCTCGCAATTCCTCCCACGCTCGATGTGCATCGGTATAGGCAACTTGAAAAGGTGTATTGGTGAGCACTGAAATAAGTGTTTCTAGATGCTCGGGATAAAACCTGTCGTCGTCATCGAGATAGGCAATAAATTCACCCTTAGCATGTTGTAGCCCCACATTTCGCGTGCCGGCTAATCCAAGATTCTTTTCATTTCTTAAGCTAGCGATGCGGTTTTTCGAATCTAGTGAGAGAGGATCAAAGTTTAACACTTCGCCACAATCGTTGATAATTAGGATTTCAAAATTTTGGTACGTTTGATGGAGGATGCTTTGCAAGCACTCTTTCAGCCGCTCTGGGCGATTGAAAGTTGGAACGATGACCGAAACGAGACCAGGTTGAACGGGGTATTTGGGTGTGTAGCTTAAGTCGCTGCTCATACTGACTGGACAGGGTTTTGATCAAAATAGGTCTGCAAAAAAAGAGCCTTGGGTTCAACACACATAGAGTGGCCCGTAACAAGGCTAACTTTTGTTGTAGTGCACGAAAAGTGCAAAAGAGCCGTTCCGCTTAATTGCATACACTAATTATTTTGTGCTCTTTTTCGAGCATAGCCAGTAATAAGCTCTCCTAATTGCGCACGACTCGCTAAGGCTCTCCCGGCTTGCGCTTCTACTATTGCAAGCAAGCCATGTAGTTGTTTTGTGCTGGGGTTGGGTAATGTTTCGAGGTCGAGTAGCCCTAAGCACCCCAAAAGTCCACTGAGGCTATAGTAGGCGACCCGAAGAGACTCTTCGACCGTTGTGCTCGAATTGAGCGCAGTGAGCATTTCCAGAACTTTCTCGTAGATTTCATCTTCTCCGCCGCCCGCTTCAACTAATAAATAGTCAGTGCTCTCGCAAACTACGGACGCGCAAGTAATGCGCCATAAATCCTCTCGAATCTGCCGGAAAGCAGGCAAAGGCGTAAAGTGCCGTACGACATGTAGGCCAGATTTGCCCGGCAGGAGCTCGAAATGGCCATGGTCAAATACGTCGAGGGTTGATCCAAAGCGTTTTTTGCTTTTTCGAGCCTGCTTGGCTATTGCTGAAATTTTGCCCTCATCTTTGGTGAGCAACCTTAATACCAGATCGGCTTCACCGCTTGCATAGGTTCTGAGGACAATTCCATCGCAATGTATGCTGTCTAGTGGGGTAGGCATGTGTAAATCTGGCTTCGCTGGTGAATTTGCAAAACTAATTTTGAATGATTATACCTGTGAGCGCTTGTAAGAAGCGAGAACAGCTTTGCCATATTCTAAGGGTTAGGGCGATGGAAGGAACCGAAAAAAATACCAATATTGAAGTTAATGAGCAGGAAGCTGTAGAGCAGAACCAAACTCAGCAGTCAGAGGAGTCTATGGTACGAGATGCCGATTTTTCGGCGCTGGAGGGGGTTGGCACAGTAAAGGGTGCTTCTTTTGCTACCACTGCAGAAATTGCTGCGTTGAAAGCCGAGGCTGAAGCAAACAAGGATAAGTATTTACGCACACTTGCAGACTTTGAAAACTTTAAGAAACGCGCCCTTAAGGAAAAGAGTGAATTGTTGCGCTATCAGGGGGATCGTCTTGCCTTCGATATGCTTGAGGTGCTCGATAACCTCGAACTTGCAATAGGTCATTCGGGGGCTGATCCAGCTAAACTTAAGTCGGGGATTGAACTTATTCACAAGCAATTTGTGGATGTGCTAGCCCGTTGGGAGATTAAAGCGTTACCTGCGGTTGGTGAGGTTTTTGATCCAGCTAAACATGATGCGCTTAGTCGCATTACCTCAGTAGAGCACAAGCCCGGCACCGTTGTGACCGAGCTTAAGAAGGCCTATCAGTATAAAGATAAGCTCTTAAGGCATGCGGCGGTGGTAGTTTCGGCTGCTCCAGAAGAAGGCGCTGATAATACCTCGAAATAAATGGTATTTTCTTTGACTCCTGGCCTTGAATCTTGGCCCAGTCATGTTTACCTCTTCATTAAGTATGTCACAGACCTTATCGAGGCAAGCGATTTGAGGCGGGCTGCAAGAGTTTTTTATTTATAAAGTTAATAATATCAAATAGTTAGGGCTCGCTTGGGGCGGGCGTTTAGTTTGAATTAATGTAGGAAAACGCACATGGCTAAGAAGGTAATTGGAATAGATTTAGGAACAACAAACTCCTGTGTGGCAGTTATGGAAGCCGGAGCTCCGGTGGTCATCGCTAATAGCGAGGGCGCCCGCACCACGCCATCAGTGGTTGCAGCAGCTGAGTCTGGTGAACGCCTTGTTGGACAGGTGGCTCGCCGCCAGGCTGTGACCAACCCCAAGAACACCATTTTCGCGGTTAAGCGCTTAATTGGCCGTAAGTTTGAATCTCCAGAAGTTGAGAAAGCCAAAAAGGTGTTGCCGTATGAGCTTGCAAAGGCACCTAATGGCGACGCCTGGGTGAATATGCGCGGTGAAGGCAAGAGCCCTCAAGAAGTCTCTGCCATGGTTTTGACCAAGATGAAGCAAACCGCTGAAGATTATCTTGGCGAAAAAGTAACCGATGCAGTCATTACAGTGCCTGCATACTTCGACGATGCGCAGCGTCAGGCTACCAAAGATGCTGGGCGCATAGCAGGTCTTAATGTGCTTCGCATAATTAATGAGCCCACGGCCGCTGCCTTAGCGTACGGATTAGACAAAAAGGCAGAAAAGACTATCGCAGTGTTTGACCTTGGTGGTGGAACGTTTGATATCTCAATCCTCGAGCTTGGCGACGGAGTATTCGAGGTTAAATCAACAAATGGCGACACGTATCTTGGTGGTGAAGATTTTGACCATAAGATTGTCGATTTCCTCGCTGATGAATTCCGTAAAGAGCAAGGGATTGATTTGCGTAAAGACACGCTTGCGTTGCAGCGCCTTAAGGAGGCTTCTGAAAAGGCTAAACACGAGCTTTCAACCTCGCTCGAAACTGACATTAATCTTCCGTTTATTACAGCTGATGCATCTGGTCCAAAACACCTTAACATCAAGATTTCACGCGCGAAGCTTGAGTCTTTGTGTGCAGACCTGCTGACTCGTCTGATTGAGCCATGCCGTACTGCCCTAAAAGATGCTAGTATGCGTGCCGATCAAATTGGCGAAGTGATCTTGGTTGGCGGTATGACTCGCATGCCGGCAGTGCAAGCCAAGGTAAAAGAAATTTTTGGCAAAGAGCCATCCAAGAGCGTCAATCCAGACGAGGCAGTTGCTATTGGCGCTGCGGTTCAAGCTGGGGTGCTACAGGGAGAAGTGAAAGATGTACTGCTTCTTGACGTAACTCCGCTGAGCCTTGGTATTGAGACGTATGGTGGCGTAGCAACTAAGCTTATTGAAAAGAACACCACCGTGCCTACTCGAAAGTCGCAAGTGTTCTCAACAGCTTCCGACAATCAGCCGGCAGTGTCGATTCATGTGCTACAGGGTGAGCGCGAAATGGCTGGGGATAACAAGACCCTCGGTCGCTTTGAGCTTGTTGGAATCCCTCCAGCTCCTCGTGGGGTGCCTCAAATTGAAGTTACCTTCGATATTGATGCAAATGGAATTGTGCATGTGTCAGCAAAGGACCTTGGCACTGGCAAGGAGCAGTCTATTCGCATAACCGCGAGCAGTGGATTGAGTGAAGAGGAGATTAAGCAGCGCATTAAAGATGCAGAGGCTCATGCTGAAGAAGATAAAAAGAAGCGAGAGCTTATTGAGGCAAGAAATCAACTTGATTCTCTGATTTATGCGACTGAGCGCTCAATGAGCGACCTGGGCGACAAATTGAGTGCTGAAGAGAAGGGTAACGTAAACGTAGCGCTTGAAGATGCGAAAAAGGCACTTGAGAGCAAAGAGCCTGAGGCAATCAAGACCGCTATGGAGACCTTGACCAAGGCCAGCCATAAGCTTTCAGAGGAAGTATATAAGAAGGCGGCCGCGGGTGCTGCGGCAGCAGGCGGTTCAGCGAATCCAGGGTCGGAGCAAGCAACCGATTCAGGAACTGACAAAGATGCGGATGTAGTTGATGCGGATTTCGAAGAAGTCCGGGACTCATCGAGCAAATAGTGACCATTAATCGGCCGTCGTCGGGAGAATGCTCTCCTCACGAGCGGCCGAGTTGTAAGAGGTGAGTGCCTTGTCAAAGCAGGATTATTACGAACTGCTCGGCGTTGAAAAATCCGCCAGCGCCGACGAGATTAAGAAAGCGTACCGAAAAAAGGCGCTTCAGTATCATCCCGACCGCAATCCAGGAGACAAGGCAGCAGAAGAGAAGTTTAAAGAAGCTACCGCAGCATATAATGTGCTTAGTGATCCCGAAGCACGAAAGCGTTACGACCAGTTTGGTCATGCGGCATTCGAGCAAGGTGCTGGAGCCGGATTTGGTGGATTCCAGGGAGATTTCTCAGGATTTGAGGATATTTTCGGTGATATCTTTGGATCTTTTTTTGGCGGAGCAGGACAAGCACAAGGTGGACGCCGCACCAGGGGAAGGAGCGGCCGAGATCTCAAGTACGATCTTGAGATAAGCTTCGAAGAGGCTGCATTTGGTGCTGAAAAAGAGATTAAAATAGAAAAGCGAGTCCATTGTGATTCTTGCGATGGCACAGGTGCTCAGAGAGGTTCTAAGCCTGAAACCTGTCAAACATGCGCTGGATCGGGCCAGGTTCGAGTTCAACAAGGCTTCTTTACTTTGGCTCGACCTTGCCATGTATGTGGTGGTGCTGGGCAGATAATAAAAAATCCGTGCGGATTTTGCCGTGGGGATGGTTTGCGCGCAGTTCCGAGTAAAATTAATGTAAAAATTCCAGCAGGAATTGATAATGGTCAACGCCTCAAATTGCGTGGCGAGGGCGAGGCTGGTACGGGGGGTGGAGCAGCCGGTGATTTGTACGTGCAAATCTCGGTTAAGGAACATCCTTTCTTTGAGCGCCAAGAAAGTGAGGTCGTTTGCGAGGTGCCAATTTCGTACGCGGTAGCAGCTCTGGGTGGAGAAATGCAGGTTCCGACACTTGAAGGGCCAGTAGCGCTTAAAGTGCCCGCAGGAACCCCTTCTGGTAAAGTGTTTCGCCTCAAAAATAAGGGTATCCAAGTGTTAGGAACCACACGACGTGGGGACCAGCATGTTCGCCTTGTCGTGAAAGTGCCAAAAAAATTATCAGAGAAACAGCGGGCTGCAATTGAGAAGCTCAAGGTGTTTGATGAAGAAAACCTTGAAGCTGATGAGAAGGGCTTCTTTGATAAGATGAAGAATATGTTTAGTTAGAGAATATTCGGGAACTACCGATTTAAAGGGTAAGCTCTCCTCATAAGAACTCCTCATAAGAAAGGGTCTGCTTTGATGGTTCAAAGCAGACCCTTTCTTTGTTTTACGTCGCAATTAGGCTGGTTTGAATGTTAGCACTTTTGCGAAGAATTTTTGTTAGAATAGGCTTTTTCAATTTTGATGCATTGTTTTGCGGTGTTGTTTACACGAATGTAAATTTCTTGATTCTTTGACACTTTCTTAAGTTTGGTCATAGTAAGACCCTTTCCACAGCCTGACACATAGTCGCTGTATGCTCGCCACTGGTAGGGGCCATTTGGTGGAGTAAGGTTTCCTGAATAAAGGTATAGTCCACCGATTGTTTGCCCTTCGTGGTTATAAATTTTCATACACTTTGATGGTTTAAATTTTTTAAACCCTGCTTTCGCAATTAGCGCTACGCTTTTGCCACGTTCAGTATTTTTGAGGTGTCCAGAGGCTGCGCAACCTTTGTATATGAGTGAGCCCAATGGCACAATCTTCTTACAACCAGCTGGAATTTCATGTTCTTCGTGAGCAAAGGAGCTGCTGGGAACTATGATTACAGAAAGTGCTATTAAACTAGCGAAAGCGGCTTTGAACATTGGTTACTCCACCTAAAGAACAAACACTAAGATGTGAATGAGAGGGACCAAGGAAGCATATGTTTCTTTAAACGCAGAGACAATAACTTTTTGCTTATTGCAGCTATTACCAACGAAAATATTCGGAAAATCTTAATTTTCCTATCTCTTTTTTGGCAATCCCCTGAGTACAGCGCAGATAAATGCTCCAAATTTTTAAGCTGTTTTAATTGGCGGACGGCATAGGCTGCTGGAGCGTCCCCCTTGGTTCGCTTGCGACGACTTCTGACTTTGTCACAGAGCGCATGCATTGGAAGACGATGAGGGTCAAAAAATACCAGATTAAAAAGCTTAACCCCACTGCATGTAGAACTTCAAAGCGGCTCAACATGGGGAACGGCGTGCCAAATAAGCAAATAGTGTAGGCAATTACTGATCCAAGCCCGGCGGTAATAATTGATAGAAGCTGGAGTGAGCGGGGTTTAAGTAAAGATTCAGAGAGTTGTACTGCTGCAACGGGGTTCATTTGTGCGCATACAGCCAGAACCGGGGCAAATAGAATAGGGAAGGACGCCTTGGTGGCATATAAGCTCACCAAAACAGTGGTGCCAAGAAGCGCCAAATAGACAAAGTCTTGTTTCACCTTGTGGGTAAAAAAGAAATACATGGCAATAAGTACCAAAGCTGGAAATAATTTATGCAACGAGTAGCGTATGGCAAGACTGCTTGAACGTAGCGCCAACGGATAGCTTGTGAGCGTTTCGTGAAGTGTTGGAATAATAGCCAGTTTTCCGTGTATCCAAATTTCACGCACGGGCAGTACGCAAGCGATAACAGCAAACGGAAAGAGAAGAACCCCAAGTGCGATTTTTAAAAAAAAGGTCAAATAGGAGAATGCCCAAAGCGGTGCTTTTGCGGTAATCAGTGCTTCGCGTGCGGCTGAGATAGCCAAACGAGAACTCTCGTTAAAAATCCAGGGTAGCGCATACAAGATTCCAAACACATAGAGAAGAAGTGGAATATGCCCATGCTTAAGCACTTTAAGGGGCATGAGCAGCTCGTCGTAAATGGGCCTAAAGCGCACGCGGACAAGGTTATCTCTAAAAGTAGCGTAAACTTTTGTAATGACAGTTGGTGGCGGCATACAGGACTTCGCGACTACAGCAACCTAAGCTCAGGTACCTGATCTTGAATGAAGTCTAACATGATAGAAGAAGCGACATGTGCATAAACCGATTCATCGCCGCTGAGACAGGATGGATTACTACCGCTTGAGACAAGGCCCACAATTCCGCTCTGAGCAACGCCATCTTTTAAAATAGTTAAAAGCGCTGGTCCTCCTGAGTCTCCGTTACAACTATTGCTTCCGACATTTTCAAATTTAGCAGTTATGTGCTGATCATTGACGCTGGAGGCTTTTGATTGCCCGCTCCTTAAAACCTGCAAATTGCCAGCTTCATCGAGTCCATAGCCATAAATGGAGAAGACGTCATTTCTCTTGATGGTGGCGCTTACCAAAATAGGCAGGGTGTTTACGGCGCGGTTAGCAGAAAGAGTAATAATAGCGACATCATTTGCAACTTTTGGCACAGAGCCCTCCAGAACGATCGCTGCTTGGGGATGGACCACAACAGAGCTGGCAAGGGACGATTCTCCGTTTAGTTCAACAAACACGAAACGCACTGATTTACCAAGAAAACAATGGGCTGCAGTGAGCACTTTGTTCGCGCTGAGAAAGGTTCCGGTGCACAAACCTTGCGAGTTGTCTTGATTTACGATGAGCACCTTTGCAACGGGGGAATTTGTCTCTGCGCAGGCAGTGCCAGAAATTATCCGGGGATTCAAACCAATTACTTCACACGCATTTTGAAGTGGCACAACTTCTGGTTGATCATTTGAGCCACCGCTTGTGCAAGATCCGAGAAGACAAAGGGTATAGAGTAGGAGAAAAACCTTTTTCATAAATCCTAGGTCCTCAATATACATTAATATGGTGCCCGGCATCGTACCCGAGATGAGAAAGGAGGCCTACTCCCAAATCTGTATTTTCTGAAGCTCGAGCTTATTCGGCATGTTATGGAATCTGTATAAAGCGTTAAAATTCAATAGGTTGGCTAATTGCGGGATTAAAGGGTGATGGGTGAGAACGAGTAATTTTTGCCAAATTGCCGCGGATCCTTGCACCAGGCGCCACATCCTACTATGGGTATCTCTAAATCATCTCAACCCCCAGTAATGATTGCAGGGTTTCGTTGATTTCTTATCACCGCTACACTTTAACTGGTCCCTATTTCGCGGGAGAGTGAAAGGTCGGCGGTGAATAAAAGAGTATAGGCATAATCAATATTTGTGAGTTTGGAAGTGCGCATGTTTAGGACCTCAAGAATACTCCTCTCTTTTTTGGTAATTAGTGCGCAGTTTGCCTGTTCATATGGGCGCTATGAGAGTCCTAAGGGCCTTCAATCTCCGTCTATTGCTCAAAGAAGCACGACTTCACCACAAAATGCCCATCGCCCGCTACCCTGGGAGTTGTGGCCGCAAAAAGTAGATCTTTCTGGGGAGCGCCTTCGCTCGCCGCTTATATTGCAAGGAGATGATCTCCTTATTCAAAATCTCCGTAGCCGAGCGCTTGAGAGCTACTATCGCGCTCAGTCCGGATCGTTGGGAGCGAGTGAACAAGAGGCATTGGCGCTACGCATTGCCAGTACAGAGCTTGCCCTTGATGAGGGGCCAAAGGCTCTCCAAACTTTGAGTGCCTATTTTCGCACCGCGGGCAAAGGGGTCGATGATGTTCCAGTTCTTTTTGCGCTAGTCTTCGGGTATGCCTATGGAAGAACCGCCGATGCAGAGCAATCTTTGGCTTGGTTTGGCCGTACCTTACGAGATGAAAAGGTATCGCCATTATTAAAGCCTTCAGCAGAACGCGGAATTCGCTTGGCTTTAAGAACTGTTGAGCCAGAAAAGCTTGATCAGCTTAGCGAGCTTTGGTCCTCTGATTCGGATATGCGCTCACTGATTGGTGAAGAAAGGGCGCGTAGAATGTCCGGTGGTGGAGTCCAACCAAATGTAGCAAGCCTTTGGGGCGAGGCTACTGACCTGGGCTCAGTTCAAGTCGCTCCACCAATTACAGCTTCTGTTGTGGTAGGAGCTATTTTGCCGACTACGGGGAAATTGGCCTCTCTTGGTCGAAGTTCCCAGCAGGGTATGGCTTTGGCAATTGAAGGCCAAAAATCTGAATTGGAACCAGAATCTCCTCCACTGGTGAGACTCGTGGTACGGGATTCCGGTGAAGATGGAGCCCAAGCAGCATCGGAAACTCGTGCGCTGGTTGCATCAGATGGGGCACGAGTTATTGTAGGGCCTTTGATTGCGGAACATGCAAATGTGGCTAGCGAAATTGCTCGGCAAGTTGGAACACCACTATTGGCATTATCAAAAAATAGTAATTTGCCTCTCGGCGCTGGAATTTTCCGCTTAGGCGCAACTGTCGGAAGTCAAGTGTATTCACTTGTAGAAGCTTGTGATGTTTCTGTTGGTATTCGTAAATTCGCTCTTGTCACCCCTGCAGATGCAAGTGGGTTTGAATTTGCTGAGTCGTTTAAAAATGAGCTGAGTTCGCGTGGATTGAACCTCGTATTTGAAGGATCGTACCCACGTGGTTCGAGTGAAAGCTTTGTGCAGCTCGCAAAATCAATTGAAGAGGCTGGTGCTGAAGCTGTGTTTTTCCCCGATAGTTTAACCTTGGCCGCCCGCTTTTTTGGTGCGTTTTCAAATGTGCATCGCGATAATATTCGGCCTCTTGGGGTAGGGAACTGGGATTCGCCCCAGCTTGCTCAAAGTAGCACCGTAATGCGAGGCGCAATTTTTGTAAGTCCATTTTTTGCAGCCAGCGCAAGGCCAGCTGTTCAGCAATTTGTGCAGAATTATCGTGCTCGCTATAACCAATCTCCCGATTTTTTAGCTGCTCAGGCTTTTGATGCTCTCACGCTTGTGCAGGAAATTATTCGCAGGCAACAGATTGATCAAATGAGTTGGGCAGCAGCTGCGCAGCAAATTGAGGTCTACGAGGGATTAACTGGTAGAATTGCTCTACGGGCAGACGGTGAATTTGAGCGTCTGTTTAGTGTGGTAGAGTTACAACGGGGCCAGTTACGCGAGTTCCCACGTTCTTCAACGATCCAAACGAATCAGCCAGGTCAGCCACCCACGGAGCCAATCTTATAAAAGGCATATTATGGCAAAGAAAAAATCGAAGAATAAAAATCAGCGAAAAGTAAAAGAAGCGCCTGGCACCGAAGGAATTGCGGTTCAGGTAGATTTGCCAGACCTGCTTCCTGTACTGCCAGCCAAAGATATAGTCGCCTTCCCGTCAGTCATGATGTCGCTGTATGTCGGCCGCACCCAGAGCATTCAGGCTGTAGAGGCTGCGATGGAGAAGGATAAACTCATCTTTATTGTCGCTCAAAGTGACCAAGAAACCGACGAGCCGGCCCCAACCGATCTTTGTCGTATTGGTGTAGTGGCTAATATAGTGCGAACTCTTAAATTGTCGGATGGACGTTATAAAGTTCTCTTACAAGGACTTATTCGAGCCAAGGTCCTGCGTTATTTGGGTGGGGACCGATTTCTTAAAGCCCGTATCGAGTCCTTGTTACAACGTGAGCCTATTAACTTGAAACCAGAAGACGAAGCGCTCATTAATCGGATCCGAGAGAATCTTCAGGTGTTGGTTGAGAATGAAAGTGTGCCGGAGGAAATGTTGCTGGTGACTGAAGAGATTGAAGATCCAGCTATTTTGACTGATGTGATACTGGCGCATTACAAACTGAGCCCAGAACGAGCGCAGCAGTTTTTGGAAGAGATTGACCCGATTAAACGTCTTCGTAAAACGGACGCACTTTTGACCGATGAGCTCAACCAGTTTCTTGTTTCTGAGCGCATCAAGGATAAAACTTCTCATGAATTAAGTAAGGGGCAGCGCGAATACTACTTGCGTGAGCAAATGAAACAAATTCAACGGGAGCTTGGTGACGTTGAGGGCTCTAACGAAGAGCTCGTAGCGCTTAAAAAAGCTCTCGAGGATGCAAAATTACCTCCCCATGCGCGTGCTGAAGCAGAAAAACAGTTTAAGCGTCTTGAAAGGATGCCATCGGAGGCCAGTGAATTTGCATTAATTAGAACTTATTTGGACTGGGTCGCTGAGCTACCTTGGGCTCGTTCCACCAAGGATCATCTTGATTTGAAGCGAGCGCAGTCAACATTAGATGAAGATCATTATGGTCTAGAAAAGGCCAAAGAACGCATTATTGAATACCTTAGTGTGCGTAAGCTTCATAAAGATTCTAAGGGGCCAATCCTCTGCTTTGTTGGCCCTCCTGGGGTTGGAAAAACTTCTCTTGGAAAATCGATTGCTCGAGCACTTGGACGCAGTTTTGTGCGTATTTCTTTGGGTGGTGTGCGAGATGAGGCTGAGATTCGTGGTCATAGACGCACCTATGTGGGAGCGTTGCCAGGAAGAGTGATTCAAGCTTTGAAGCAGGCGGGTAGCCGTAATCCGGTAGTTGTTTTTGACGAATTGGATAAAGCTGGTGCAGACTTTAGAGGCGACCCTGCTGCTGCATTACTTGAAGTATTGGATCCGCACCAGAATACGGAGTTTCAAGATCACTACCTAGGTATCCCTTTTAACTTGTCAGAGATTTTATTTGTCGCAACCGCAAATACGGTAGACACAATTCCCGATGCCTTATTAGACCGTTTGGAAGTGATTTTTATTTCTGGATATACCACAGAAGAAAAAGTAAAAATCTGTCAACGCTTCCTTATCCCGCGGCAAATGAAAGAAAATGGACTCGGCGGCAAGAAGATTTCATTTTCTGAAGCAGCAGTTTTGTTTCTCATTGAACGCTACACCCGCGAAGCCGGCGTGCGTAATCTCGAAAGAGAGGTTGCTTCGCTTTGTCGGAAGATTGCCCGAGTATTTGCGGATACGGGGAAAATTGTTTCAAAAGTTGATGAGAAGAAGGTGCTGGAACTTTTGGGGACAACTAAATTTGATCCGGAGTTAGATGAGCATCGTAATCTTATCGGCATGGCGCGTGGCCTTGCCTGGACCATCCACGGTGGAGAGGTGATGCCCATCGAAGTGTCAGTAGCCAAGGGGGCCGGAAGTTTAGCTCTAACAGGGCAGTTGGGTAGTGTTATGCAGGAGTCTGCACAAGCGGCGTTATTTTATGCCCGTGCGAATGCTTCGGTGTTGCAACTGGATACAGATTTTCATTCCAAGCAAGATATTCACGTGCACGTCCCGGGCGGAGCAACTCCGAAAGATGGCCCGTCGGCAGGCATAACTATAGCGACTGCGCTTGTTTCGGTTTTATCGGGACGGCCCGTTTCCAAAGATTTTGCCATGACTGGCGAAATTACGTTGCGCGGGAATGTACTGCCGGTTGGTGGATTAAAAGAGAAAGCGCTGGCAGCTTTACGGTATGGAATCAAAAAGGTCATTATTCCTTTTGAGAATATCAAGGATGTGGAAGAGGTTCCAAAGGAACAAAGAGATAAAATAAAATTTATTCCGGTAAAACACATTAGTGAAGTTCTCGAGATTGCTCTGTTGCCAAAAGATAAGAGAACAAAACCAACCGGACGCCGTGGTGGAAAAGCCAAGATAATCAGCGCGCGCGCATGAAGCGATTGCGTAATGATTTATTCAAGGGTTTATTGATGGCGGGAGCGCTCTTCGGTTGCGTACTTGAGGTGTACGCTGAAAGTCTCTGCACTTATCAAGATGAGAAAGGCGTATTTCGCCAGGTTCGTGGTATTGAGTCTGTCCCAGAGAGCTTGAAAAATTCAGCCAGCTGTTTTGAAAAGAAAATTCGTAAAAGTGACCATAAATCCGCTGGCATCACACCGTCATCGAAGCCCACCGAGCAAAGCGCACGAGGTATTCGGCAGAAAGGGCAGCCACAAAATTCTAATTTCCTCCTGGCACATCCGAGTGAGATAGCGCTTGAGGGTACGGTACGCCGGGAACAGATGAACACGCCGCTAGGTCGCGTAGAATTGCGATGGCCCCGGTCGGTAGAGCTTTCGTTTGGGAGGACTCCGGTTCGGGCAATGCAAGATGCAGCGGCAGCAGCAAGTCGTGCGCTTCGAGGATCGAGCTTTGATCCGATTGTGCAATCTCTCAGGCTTGAGTGGCAAGTTGTGTTCATGGATGAAAATTTACCAGAAGCGCAAATTCCTACTTATCTTAAGGAGAACTGCCATCCCGCTTGGATGACGCCTCCCTCTCAGATTTATGTTGTAGCTGACCGAGTGGTTGCTGGCTGTGGTGGTCAAAGAAAGAGCTCAGCGGTAGCCGATGCAACACTAGCTCAGATTTTGATTCATGAAATTGGTCATGCCGTAGAGTTTCAATTACTGGGCAAGACGGCGATGATCGATAAAATGCGTGCTGAGGGTTTTGCATCTTGGTTTGAATCTTACGCCTCTGATTTTTCAGCGGTGGTGGCTTCAGGCAGTGTAAAAAGAAACTATTTTGAATTGGCGCGTGAGGCCAGAAAGATAAATCCCACAAGATTTGATTTTGGTGGGGGCCCCGGTGATTATGCCCGTGCTTCATTATATTTCCACGCGGTCAGCAACCGCAGGGGGATCCGTGGAATTATGGAGTTGTACCGAGCAATGCGTACACAGCAACTTTCATTTCTTGATGCCATTAAGTCGACTACAAGCTGGAACGACGCCCGTCTTGAGCAGGAGTTGCGGACTCTGCTCAATGATTTATAGTAAGGGGAACTTTCGGTTGAGTCTATTTTAGGGGTTATTATGAAGCGCGGTATGCGGTATGTGTTGGCGGTTGGGTTGTTATTCTCATTGAGTGGTTGTTGGATGGCTTTGGCAGGTGCAGGAGCGGAGGCCGGGTATGTAGCTGCACAAGATGATAGAACTGCCTTAGAGACCTTGGCTGATCAGAGAATTACGGCCACGATAAAGACAAAATTGCTTGCCGATCCCCAAGTTTCTGGCCTTAATATTAATGTAGATACTTTTAGGAAAGCGGTTACCCTTAAAGGTTTTGTGAAGAATGACGCAGAAGCTGACAAGGCAATTGCGCTCGCACGGTCAACCGAAGGGGTGGTGGGGGTGAACCCAAGGTTGGTAATCGAATAATGTATCCTGCTCTCGTTACACAATCTCAGTGCAAGTTCTCAAAGTAGAATGTCTCTGAGCAGAAGTGAAGCGATCGAAAAATAAATAACAAGACCAGTAACGTCCACAAGTGTGGCTACAAAAGGAGCCGAGGATGACGCTGGGTCAAGCCCTAGGCGTTTAAGGGCAAATGGGAGCATAGCCCCGGTAATAACTCCCCAAAGCACCACTGCTAAGAGTGAGAAAGCAACTACAAACGCGAGTGGTAGCCAGTGGGTCGTTGCTACTTGGCCAAAACTAGACCATAAAGCAACCTTTGCGAATCCAAGGATGCCTAGCATCATGCCAAGGCAAAAGCCGGTAATGAGTTCGCGGCGAAATACTTTTACCCAATCCTGTAGTTTTACTTCGCCAATTGCGAGAGAGCGGATAATAAGAGTTGCTGCTTGGGAGCCAGAATTTCCGCCGCTCGATATAATCAATGGAATAAAAAGAGCTAGTACAACTGCGCGTTTAATTTCATCTTCATAAAACCCCATTGCTGAGGCGGTGAGCATCTCGCCAACAAAAAGGACGGTGAGCCAGCCAGCGCGCTTGCGAATAAGTTCAAAGAGTGGGGTACGAATGTAGGGATCTTCAAGGGCCTCTACGGCACCAATTTTTTGGATATCTTCAGTGGCTTCCTCTTCGGCAATATCGAGCACATCGTCAACAGTGACGATGCCAAGCATATAGCCGCGCGAGTCGATTACTGGCAAAGCAGTTCTGTCGTATTTTTTGAAAGTATGAACCGCAGTTTCTTGGTCGTCCGTTACTTGCAAGCACACAAACGACCCATTCATTAGGTCTGTAATTTTAGAATCTAAGGGTGAAATAAGTATGTCGCGGATTCGAATATCATCAACAAGTTTTCCTTGTTTATCGAGAACATAGAGAATATGTAGGTTGCTCTCAAACTTGAGGCCTATTTTTCGTACTCGTTCAAGCGTTTCCGAAACAGTTGCGTCTGGAGAAATCGCAACATAGTCAGGCGTCATAATTCGGCCGACACTATGTTCTGGGTAGCCCAAAAGGCTTAAGGCCATCTGGCGCTCTTCTTTGGACAATAATTGCACAAGCTGCCGCGCTGCTGCTGGAGGAAATTCTTCTAGAAGCGCCGTTCGATCGTCAGGATCCATTTCATTTAAAAGTTTCGCGGTGCGAGAGTCGCCCAGGGCACTGAGAATTTCACGTTGTTGATCAGGATCGATATGTTCGAAAACGTCCGCCGCTAAATCTTTTGGTAAAATTCGAACGAGTACTGCTTTGTCTTCCGGGGCAATTTCATTGATGCAGTCAGCAATATCAGGAGCTCGATAATCGATCAGGAGGTCGCGGGCCCGTCGCAATTCACGGGAGGCTAGGAGAGTATGAAGTTGGGTAGCAAGATTTTCCACAGTAGGTGGCATGCTACGGCTCAATCAAAGTTAAATCAAATTAGGCAGTCTAAAAAATTTGGCGTTGCAATGCCATGTGTTGAGTTTTACGCGAAAGAAAACCCACACCCTCGACACAAGTTTATTGAGTTCTCTTCAACCCTTTAAGCCAGCTTTTTTAAGCAAGCTTGCAAGGCTGGTTCCAGATGAGGCAGTCGGATTGAGCTCGGGCGGAGGCTTAAAGCAAAGACAGCAATTTCCCGATTTGTCGCAGTCGGGTGCCCAATACAAATTAAGACTGAGGATTAAACAGTCTTGTAAGTGCGGCTCTAAATCGACGTGTTCTCCCTCATAGTATAATACGCCAATATCTTCTTCCGGGGGTTCTATGGCGGCGTCTTCGTTAAAACCTGATTCTCGATTTTGCAGAGCAGTGGCGATGGTGACGTGGTGCTCGCGTTTTAGGGGATCGCTACATCTGGCGCAGTCCTGGCTGAGGTGGGCATTAATGCTCCCTTCCACTAAAGCTCCTGTGAGAGATTTGGTGATTAACAGGGTCACTTTTGGAGGGGTCAAAAACCGAATGTCTTGTCCTCGGCCACTTGCCATGCGCTCGTGCAGAGCTTCAAGTGGTAGAATATCTTGGACTTTGAGTCCATGATGCGGAATATCAGACAGTCGAATTTTCATATAAGTATGCTTTTACCACTGGCCTATTTGTTCAGCTACGGCTGAGACAAAAATATCGACTTTGAAACTTTAGTTGCTATACTGACGCAACTTTTGGCAGGTACAGGCGAATAGAATATAGAAGCAGTTTTGTCACCACGAAGGTGGCTTATTTTGGTTGCTTCATACATTGCTTGTTGTAGGAGATTTTTAAAATTTATGGGCGTTAACAAGGTAATTTTGTTAGGTAATTTAGGCAAAGATCCAGAACTACGGTACACCACATCGCAAACACCGGTATGTAGCTTTAGCTTGGCTACCGGTGAGCGGCGTAAAGACCAAAGTGGTAATTGGGTGGACCATACAGAGTGGCACAATATTATTACCTTCGGGAAGACTGCCGAAAATTGTTCCAATTTTTTAAAGAAAGGACGGCAAGCCTTTATCGAGGGGAAAATTCAAACTCGAAAATGGCAAGATAAAGAAGGCCGAGACAGATATACAACCGAAATTATTGCCTCAACTGTGCAATTTGTTGGTGGGGGTAGAGATGCTGGCGGGGCAAAAGGAGCTTCCCCTCTCTCAGAATCAGTCGAGGAGTCTTCGATGCCAGCCGCAGCGGCCTTTGGTTCCCTCAAGTCTGCTGATGCAGTAGCAGCTTCAAACTCGGGGTCAAGTGCGGGAGCAAATGAAGTTAGTTTTGATGATGACGATATCCCGTTTTAGAACTCTTCTTAAAATAGATAATAGGTAGAGGCTTAAATTATTCTTATTCGGCGAAAGGGCGTAAAACTACGCCCTTTCGCTTTTGTGCTCATGGTTTAGTCAAACAGAGACGATTTTTCAGGGCGCCGAAAAAAGCTACTTGTCTTTTAGGTTAATTTTTATGGCAAGTTGACGGCCATATCGCTAATCTAGCGCTTGATCGCCCAGGAGGCCTAATCGGTTAAGGAAATACATGCATCGCATATCAAAGATACTCTGTGCTTCTCTCTCCTCTCTTGTCCTTTGTTCGGCTACGAGTGCGCATGCCGCAAAACTGAGAGTGAAACTGACGGGCGGTAGTCATGTGGGTAAGGAGATAGTTGCGTTTCGGGTTAGTGATGGAAAGCAAGTTGCCAGAAAAACAGTTGGAGCGAGCGGAAAAGTAACTTTGAGTGTACCCGGAAGTGCAACAGTTATGCTGTCGGTCATCGATACAGACAATAGCTTTGACGGCCAACTTGCAGTTACTAAATGCAACGGGAATTTAAAGAAACTCTGTGGTTCGATGGCGTCAAAGTCCTTTGTTGGTTTTCGGGGAATTACCTCCGCTACGCTTGAAGCTAAAGCAGACGCGACCGGGTTTTACAAAGTAACTGCAAAAAACGCTTCCGAACTTCTTAACGTCAATAGGGGCGTGCGCGCGATAGCGTCGAGTGCGAAGCCAATTGGTAATGCACTCAATCTCGGTGTAGTTGAAAACACCTTGAGTGTCGCCAATACGAAGAATCTCGTGTTAGATGCTGACCGCGATGGTGTGCCGTTTCAGTATGATAGTGATAGAGACAATGATGAACTTCTTAATAATTATGACTCGTCAGATGGTAATCCTGCCTCCGTGTCGGTTGCCGCAGTGAGTGTCAAAGAAGTGCGCATGTTTTCAAACCTCAAACTCGGCATTGAATCCAGCCTAAACCACAATGCGAGTGCGCTTACGTCTACTCAAATTGATAGCGCCCTAAGTGCGGCAGGTACGCTAGCAATCGCTGTAGTCGGAGATGAGTCTGCTGGCGACGAAACAGAACTTGATTGTGGGGCGCTCTCCTACTGCAGCGCTGGCGGCACGGGATCCAGCAACACTCAAGCATTTCCTGAAAACTTTGATGCCGACTCTGATGGATTAGGATTGGTCACTAAGGGACCGACTGGAGACTTCCAGCTCGTACATGGAGCCACTAGTTCAGAGATTTCTGCTGGGGATACCATAGAAGAGGTGGTGACTGAAACCGACAGCAGCGTGACGAGAGTACCGGGCATGTTGAATTTCGTATTTAACTCGACACCTGCATTAAAATCGTTGGTTGTGGACGGCGGTGCAACATACAACGTTACCTACCCAGCAACTTCAGGGATGCAGGGCTCTCCTGGTAACTGTTTTCAGGTGCCAGCTAGTGGTGATGTGGTGTTGACTCTTGAAGCATGGAGACCTCAGAAGCCGGGTGCGAGTGGTTATGTCGATATTGGCGGGTCTTTACTGACGATAGATTTGCCTAATCCTCCATGTGTAGCTTCTGGTCTGGGCGGTTGTTCCGGCACGGGACCGGGGAACTGTTCAGCAGGAAGTTATTCAACGGTGGATACAAATCTAACAGTAAATTCGAATGGTTTGCAGGATTCTTTTACTGATTCAGTTTCTGACTCGGCAAATACTTTTAGCTTTACGGTTAATATTACCTCATGCCTTGGTGCTGCCTCTTTTAATTCTGGCGAGAGGCTTTATGTCGATTTGCAGGCGAGAAGTCCTGAGTATGGTGACAACGCAGCTCAAAAATTCTGCATTGAGCGTTTGTAGTCTTCGCTCAAGTTAGAATTTTACCGAGTGGCGGAATTGATGAGCTCGGGATGCTTGAGCGCTAAAAAGCCGAAAGCGGCAACTACAAGCGCATGCGTGATTTCACCATTCTGAATCTGTGCAATCACTTGTGTGAGTGGCTGAGTGAACACTTGGATATCCTCACCGGGATCCAGAATTTGCGCCCCTGAAATCTCAACATTTTTTGCCAAAAAAAAGTAGCATTTGTTTGATAACAATGCAGGATTCGGACGAACCCATCCAAGAGGTTCGCAGGTCGAAGCTTTATAACCAGTTTCTTCTTTTAACTCTCGAAGGGCGCTTTCCCCAGGGTCTTCTCCCTCTTCAATGCATCCACCTGGAATTTCAATGGTGAATTCTTCGCTCCCGTGGCGATACTGTCGAATAAGTACAACCTCATTATTGGGCGTTAACGAAATGATATTGGCCCAATCGAGTCCTTCAATTCGAACGAAGTCTGTAGGCTGTTTGGTTCTCGGATTGATTCGACGAGACTTTTTTAGAGTGAATATGGGAAAGCTTTCGTAGGTAATTTCACTTTCAACTTTCCATTCGCCTATTATTTGTTTGCTCATAAACTGTTCAGAGATATCAGATGTTTAGTTAGACTTATCCATTTGTAGCTGTACTTGAGGCTCTTGCAAAGCGGTACTAAAGAGTGGAAGAACATCAATGGCAGGAGAGTGGAGAATTTGCGCCATTTTAGGGCTATGTTTGAAGCCCGACGTTTCAACACAATCCGGGGTTACAAAATGACCTTGGGGTGAGCCGATTTTTTTGGGCTTTTTATATGATGCAGTTTGATTTTTTGGTTATTGGCGGTGGAATTGCTGGACTGACCTTTGCGCTTGAAGCGGCTAAAGTTGGGACGGTAGCTGTTTTGGTGAAAAAGACCTTTGATCAGTCGTCTACTTCATGGGCCCAAGGGGGAATAGCCGCTGTCACAGCTTCCGATGATAATTTTGACTTGCATATTCAGGATACTTTGACGGCTGGTGCAGGACTTTGTAAACGCGAAACAGTAGAACTAGTGGTCAAAGAAGGTCCCGACCGTGTGCAGGAGCTTATTAATCTCGGTGTGCATTTTGACAAAGTTGAGGGAAGTCCTGACTATCATTTGCATAGGGAAGGGGGACATTCGCGTCGAAGAATTTTTCATTCAGCGGATGCCACCGGAGCTGAAATTCAAAGAACTCTCCTGAAGGCCTGCAGGCGCGAGAATCGAATACATTTTTTCCCTCACTCAAGCGCAATTGATCTGATTACAACCCACAAACTTGGCGTTGAATTAGATTCTGTTAATCGAGTGCTTGGTGCCTATGTGTATCTGAGCCCAGGTAAAATTGAGCCGGTTTTGGCTAAAAAGGTGCTCGTCGCAACAGGCGGCGCCGGCAAAGTGTATTTATATACCTCAAACCCTGATGTTGCGACTGGAGATGGTATTGCCATGTGCTACCGAGCTGGGTGCCGAGTAGCAAACATGGAATTTTTTCAATTTCATCCGACCTGCCTATATCATCCCCAGGCTAAAAGCTTCCTCATCACTGAAGCAATGAGAGGGGAAGGGGCGAAGCTGAAGCGAATGAACGGTGAAGAATTTATGCATCGGTACCATGAGTTGCGGGAGCTTGCGCCGCGTGATGTTGTGGCCCGAGCAATAGACAACGAAATGAAAAGGTGCGGAGAAGACTATGTCCTGCTTGATATCACTCATCGTGATCCGCAATTTGTACGTGAACATTTCCCCACTATTTATCAAAGATGTCTCAGTTTCGGATTCGACATCACCAAGGATCCGATTCCGGTAGTTCCTGCAGCTCATTATTGTTGTGGTGGTGTTGTTTGTGATTTCGATGCCCGCACAGATATTGACGCACTATACGTAGCTGGAGAGTGCGCCCATACGGGTTTACATGGGGCAAATCGCTTGGCTTCAAATTCTCTCCTTGAAGGAGTTGTTTTTGGATACCGGGCCGCTTGTCATGCAATTAAGACCATTTCAGAAAGTTGCCCTCATCCAGCTATCCCGGCGTGGGACCCGGGCAATGCGACTGATAGTGATGAAAGTGTCGTCATCACACAGAACTGGGATGAGATTCGTCGCTTCATGTGGAATTACGTCGGAATTGTTCGCACCTCAAAGCGTTTAGAAAGGGCGTTGCATCGAGTAGATCTCATTTCCAAAGAGATTACCGAATATTATTGGAATGTGCATGTTACTCCGGATCTCATAGAGCTGCGAAATCTGAGTCTGGTAGCTGAGATGGTGATACGCTGCGCAGTGCAGCGACATGAGAGTAGGGGGCTGCATTACACCTTAGATTATCCGGAGCTTAGCCCTGGCATACCTCGGGATACTGTTTTGGATCCGCGACGCTGAAGGAGCCGGGGACCAAGAGAAAGAGAAGAACCAATAGAAGAAGAGAAGAGACATCCACCAACCAGGACCAGAGGGCTTATACAAGTACTACCCCGGGACTAACTAGGGACTAACTAGGGACTACTGGTGCCCCCGACCAGGCGTCACTTGACTGCTGGTTTGACTGCTGGTCGGGGGCACCTCCGGGCAACCTGGAATCCCAATAGGGAATCACTTGAGGTCTGGGCATGAAAACGGCACGAAAAAATCTGCTACTATCACCACGCTCAGCATGTGAATCAGAAAATATAAGCAGATCTCAAGGGCTGCGAAGAGAAAGGTGCTCTACAAGGTGCCGCCAAAATCGGTAATGGTACGTTGGCCCAGCGAATCTGGAAATCGCGGGCGAAGGAAACTTACGCAGTATTAACCTAGAGGAAGTGGCTCGAACAGCTTGGGTTGTCTTGGGGGAAATAAGCCCGCTGGGTAAGGTTCTGAATAGTCTCCTAGGTGCCAACGCTTAAAAATTGCCCTCGCTTGAGTAATCAATTCTTTTAACGCTCGAATGAATACCACTCGCACACTTCGCTTCTCACTTAAACACCACATCCTACGGCCCTTGCGATTTGCTTTGTGAGTAATGTTCAGTGGTGCTTCCGTTAATCGTTTACTTCCAATGACAGTCAGCTTAGCTCTGCCTCGTATACGCCGAGCCCGAGCCTCAAGTTTACGCACTCTTTGTTCGAGCAATTGATTCCATTGTTTAATTTCGGATTCGTCGGTAACGCCAAATGCATGCAACCAGGCGTTCGGCTCTAAATCAAATGCGTATATTTCGCTCGATGAATTTAGAAGACGGGTGGCCTCCTTGGTGTAGCCTGTCAGGTTATGCTCCCCTGGTCTTAGCTCTCGAAATCTTGTGCGTCGCACGTGTTTCCACTGATGCTTGGGACTCCCTGTGCGAAACGACTCCCAACTAGATAGTCCCGGAAATGTATCAATCGAATCCTCCAAATTATCTTTTGCAGGATTGGCATAAAGATATGCAATAGCTATTAGGGCTCTGACTGGGGTAAGGACGACCGGGCTATCGTACCCTTCGCACCAGACGGTGCGTTTTTTCCATCCGACGGCGATGTTGAAGCGATGGGCGACCTCCGCTTTAAAATAGCCTATGAAATTTGCGGTATCCAGCGGATTAATCACGACGAGTAATAGGTGAATGTGATTGCCGTTAACGATGAAATGGGAGAGCCGAACTGGGTACATCGCTTTTGCGCGAGCCATGCATCCCTGAATTATACAGCGGGAAAAAGGGTTTGCGAGAAGGAGTAATCCTTGCTCTAGGCTAAACGTGACGAACAGAACGTCTTTGTTGCGATAGTATTTTCTGGGTGCTCCCATAGTACTATCTATTCGCTAAAATTTTACCAAAGTTGCGTGTGAGGGCGTGAATTTTTGATTTTTGGTGCAGGAGACGTAAAAAATGCGAGTGAGGCGGGGTGGTTGGAGATGGTGCCCCCGACCAGGCATCAAACCAGGCATCACCAGGCACCAAGGTGCCCCCGACCAGCCGAACTGCTGGGTTGTCCGGGGGCTAGATGGAGAGACTAACGTATTTGAGGTTTAGATACTCGGTGAGTCCATGGTGTCCGCCTTCACGTCCGAATCCAGATTCTTTAATACCACCAAACGGTGCCTGAGGGGCGGAGATAAGCGCATCGTTTATGCCCACCATCCCAAATTCAAGTGCTTCCGCAATTCGGAATGCACGCGAAAGATCCTTGGTATAAAAGTAGGCAGCTAAACCGGCCTGCGTTTGGTGTGCGAGGGACAAGAGTTCGTCTTCAGACTCAAAGTGAGTAATGGTAGATACAGGTCCAAAAATTTCTTCACGCCAAATCGACATGTGAGGCGTCACCCCAGATAACACTGTGGGTCCCAAAAATTGTCCCGTATGCTCTTTTGTTCCATCAAGCATGCAGCAAGCATTGTCCCGAAGTGCCTCTTGAACCAGCCTAAGCACCTTTTGTTTAGCGTCTAAGGAGATGAGTGGACCCAGATCAACTTTCTCCTCATATCCGTTTCCGACAGCCAACTTTCTTGATTCAGCGACAAGACGGTCAGAAAATTGTTCCGCAATTTTTTTGTGGATGAGAAATCGATTTACGCAAATACAGGTTTGACCAGAGTTTCTGTATTTCGCAAAGAGGGCACCCTGGACCGCTTTCTCGATATCTGCATCCTCAAAAACAATAAACGGGGCATTCCCACCTAACTCAAGAGTGAGTTTTTTTACGGTATCTGCTGATTGACGAATTAATATTTTCCCTACTTCGGTTGAGCCAGTGAAGCTCAATTTTCGAACCTCGAACGAATTCATTAATGTCGAGGCAATTTGAATTGCGTCGCCTGTAATTACTTGAAGCACATTAGCTGGGATCCCAGCGTCAAGGGCAAGTCGCACTAGGGCAAGCGCAGAATACGGAGTTTCAGGGGCTGGTTTCACAATCATTGAGCAGCCTGCCGCAAGAGCTGCAGCGGCTTTTCGTGTAATCATCGCATTTGGGAAGTTCCACGGCGTGATTGCCGCACACAGCCCGACTGGTTGTTTCAAGACGAGAATTCTGCGATCAGCAGTTGGGGCAGGAATTGTTTCTCCATAAATTCTGCGCGCTTCCTCTGCGTACCAATTAACAAAGGATGCTCCATAGAGGATTTCCCTTTCGGCCTCAGCAAGCGGCTTGCCCTGTTCAGTGGTTAGAATGTGCGCGAGTTCCTTCTTGTGGGCCACTATTTTTTCAAACCAGCACGTAAGCAGTCGTGCACGCTCCCCGGCGGTTTTGGCAGACCAAGTGCGAAAAGCAGATTGGCCAGCGCTAATCGCTATCTCTGTCTCGCTTTTCCCACAATTTGGCACAGTACCTACAAGCTCACCATTTGCCGGGTTTTTTACCTCTAGTACCGCTCCTGAATGCGCTGATTGCCAGGTCCCGGCAAAGAAACACTTGTTGGTAAATAGGCTAGTCTCTTGATTCGATTGAGGCATGCTGAAGCTCCGTGCTATTTGGGCCGAAAATATAAACCTTGGAGACCACGCTTCGAAAGTGTTTGTTGAGTTCTTTTTGTAGATACTTGAATAAATAATTCAACAAAGAGCTGTAAATTTTTTCGTCTCCTGCATTCTAAGCCACTCAACTGATTTGAAATTTTTATGTTTTGGGGTATGAAGATGCTCGCGGATGTACTAGCCTTGTCACGTTTTCTGGGCAATTAGCAAATTATCCCAGTTGGTTAGGCGTGTCGCTCAATTCGTTCGCTTTGGATTCGGCATAATATAATGTTCAGTGCTCGTACTCTTTTCTATCGCGTATCAATTGTCACAGTTTTATCAAGCCTTTTGTTAGGTGGAAGCATTCTTCCGCCCGAGGCTTCGGCGCAGGATCCGGCTGCTAGTACAGCAGGTCCTTTGTCGACAAGTGCAATTCAAGGCCCATATACCGCATTGCCCGTGGATAAGGGCGTGTGGAATGAAGGTCAAGCTGCACTTTGGGATTTGAACATAATTGACTTCTATAAGTTTTTTGGTCCTGAGCAGCGCGCTCGTGGTTATATGCCTGAGCAACCAATCCGATTTAACCACATCATCCATGTTCAGCAGAACAAGATGGAATGTCAGTATTGCCATTGGTCAGTCAGCAAAGCGGCCTATGCAGCGATCCCTGAAGTTGAAACTTGTATGGGCTGTCATAAGTTTGTGCCGGGAGCGGATCCTGCATCAAAGGCCGAAATCGATAAGCTTAAAGGATATCACGAGCGTGGCGAACAGATACCCTGGGTTAAGGTTCACGTAATGCCGCAGCATGTAAACTTTAACCACAAACGTCACGTCAAGGCTGGCGTGACCTGCCAAGAATGTCACGGTCAGGTTCCAAATATGGCGGAAGTTGAGCGTGTAAGTTCGATGAAGATGGGCTGGTGTATATCCTGCCATCGCGAGCGTGGAACTAGTATCGATTGTTATACGTGTCATCGATAGACGAAAGTACGCGTAACAAATGCAACGGTTTGAAGATCGAGGCTTTTAGCAATGACTCAAAGAGACTCTGAATTAGTAAAGATTGGTGCCCGTCAAGAACTTGATAGCTCTGAGGCTCAGGCCTCAGGCCTTTCGCGACGAAAATTCTTGAAGGTGCTTGGTGCAGGCTCAGCTACAGCGGCTGTCGCTGGCTGTGCGCGCGACCAAAAGCAAAACCTCTACAACTTTGTAAAAGGTGATGCCGATCAGATCCCTGGAGTCGCAGTATGGTACCGAAGTAGCTGTCGTGAATGCGCGGCAGGATGCGGAATTCAAGTTCGCACACGCGAGGGGCGTGCTGTTAAAGTCGAGGGTAATCCTGAGCATCCCGTTAATAAAGGTGGTCTTTGCGCCTTGGGACAGGCCTCGCTGCAGGCTTTATATGATCCTGATAGAGTTCGCCAACCGCTTGTACGGGACGGCGGCACTGCCCTAGCGCCTATATTCAAGCCAATATCTTGGGATGAAGCCTACGCCAAAGTTGGGGCAGCGTTAAAATCTACCGCAGGGAAAAAGGTCTTAATAACCGGTGAGGAGCGTGGAGCTCTAGAAGAATTGCTGGGAGATTTTGCAAAGTCCGGTAATGTAGATTGGCTTGTATACGATTCTATGCAACCAGTCGCATTGGCAAAAGCTTCAGAGCTTGTCTACGGTCTGTATGGAATTCCTCGCTTCGACTTTGAGGCTGCCGAGGCAATTGTAAACTTTGGAGCTGACTTCCTGGAAACCTGGATCTCGCCAGTCGAATATGCGCGGGGATGGGCAAAGAGTCGTAAAACCAAAACGCCTGCCAAATTTTTCCATATTGAACCAAGATTATCGCTTACAGGTGCGAATGCAGATGCTTGGTTGAATGCAAAGCCAGGAACTGAAATTCGAATTGCTCTTGCGATGTTAAAAGTTGTCCTCGAGAGCGGGCGGACCGCCGGCCTTCGCGATGAGGTTAAGGAATCTCTGCGTGAGCTTACCCATAATATTAATGTACAAGACGTAGCGAACGAAGCTGAAATTTCGGCAGGTAAGTTGCTGCAGGCAACTCAGGCGCTGCTTGACGCAAAGGCTTCCCTGGTCATTGCTGGTGGAACTTCCGCAGCAACCCCTGAGGCTATCTCATTGCAAACTGTTGTTGCATTTCTCAACTTGGCCTTGGGAAATGTTGGCAAAACCGTGGATTTAGCAGGAATGCGGCGCCCACGTAGCTCGATGGCAAAAGTAGCAAATGCGGTTGACTCCATGAACAAAGGCGAAGTGTCCTTGGTGATGGTTCAAGGTTGTAACCCCCTATTCAATTTACCTACTGAAATGGGATTCCGTTACGCATTGCAAAAAGTAAAAGTTGGGGCAGGGAACGCTGCAGGACTTGTGGTTAGTTTTTCAAGTTCCCTCGATGAGACTGCACAACTGGCAGATCTGATTATTCCCTCAAGTCATGCGCTTGAGAGTTGGGGCGATGACCGTCCGATGCCCGGGGTATATAGCCTGATTCAGCCCAGTATGACCCCTGTCTTTGATACACGCAGTTTCGGAGATATTTTGCTCGGTTTAGCTAGTGTGGCGGGCTTAGGTTCAGTTGCCGGCGGAGCAAGCGATTATCAAAACTATCTAAAGAACAGTTGGAAGAAGATTCACTCTTCTGAAGCAGTTAAGTCTGACTTCGCCAGATTTTGGCTCGAGTCTGTTGAACTCGGCGGATATTTTGCACCACGCTCTGCGTCAGACAAATCCAAAGGTAATGTAAGTTCCGAGGCTCTTAAGATTAGTGCCGCAGCCGTTGACTTTGCTGACTCTGGAGCGGGGAGTAACGACTTAGTTCTGTACCCCTTTAATTCGGTAAAATCATTTGATGGACGTGCAGCCAATCGGCCTTGGCTCCAAGAGTTGCCAGATCCTATCACCTCACTTGTCTGGGATGCTTGGGCTGAACTCCATTCAGAAACCGCCAAAAAATTGGGAATTGCTCAGGGCGACGTTGTTCAGATCCGCAATAAGAATGGCGAGCTCAACCTGCCAGTTTATGTCACTGACTATGTGCGTAAAGACGTCGTTGCAGTGCCTCTTGGCCAAGGCCATAGTGCGTATGGACGTATCGCAAGCCAGTTAAGCGCAGGCGGGAATGTGTTTGGTCTCCTCCCTTCGGCGAGGCCTGAAGTCGGATCTGCTGCGTTATCAACCCTCGTCAAGGTTAACCGTGGTCGTGGAAGAATTAATGTAGTTAAAACGCAGGGGAGCGATAGCCAGATCGGTCGAGGTATAGCCAAGACTATGTTTGTTGGCGGCGCCGCCCATGCAGCCGACTCTCATGGTGCCCATGGACATCACGAGCCTAAGCAAATGTATGTACAACGAGAGCACCCTGTCTACGAATGGGGCATGGCTGTCGATCTATCAGCTTGCACAGGTTGCGGAGCCTGCGTGGTCGCCTGTTACGCAGAGAATAATATAGCGGTAGTGGGTAGAGAAACTTGCAGCCACGGCCGTGAGATGTCTTGGCTTAGAATTGATCGCTACTTTGAAGGAGAGCCGGAAGAGTTGCAGGTAAGCTTCCAGCCGATGATGTGCCAGCATTGCCATAACGCTCCTTGCGAGCCAGTGTGCCCGGTATATGCAACCTATCACAACGAAGAGGGCCTCAATGCGATGATTTACAATCGTTGCGTTGGTACTCGCTATTGTAGCAACAACTGCTCCTACAAAGTTCGCCGCTTTAACTTCTTCGAATATGACATTCCAGAACCACTTACGTGGCAGTTAAACCCGGACGTCACAAAGCGTACTACCGGCATTATGGAGAAGTGCAGCTTCTGTATCCAAAGGATAAATGAAGCCAAAGACCATGCAAAAGATGAAGGTCGCTTGGTAAAAGACGGTGAAATTCAACCTGCTTGTGTACAGAGCTGTCCAACTCAAGCTTTAGTTTTTGGTAATACAAAAGATCCAAACAGTGCGGTCAGTCGCCTCAGTCACGAGCATCGCGCCTATAAAGTGCTTGATCATCATATCAACACCCAACCGGCGGTGAGCTACCTAGAGCGAATTAAGAACAAACTGTAACTGTGTGTGAGATAGACCTATGAGCGCCCATCAGGCAAACGGTGAAGTAACCTATTCAGAAGTAAACGACACAGTGCTTAAAATGCTGGAGCCGCCAACTGCAGGTTGGTACGTGCTCCTGGCATTTTGTCTCACTTGTGTCGGTATTGGCGCGGCCTCTTGGACGCATCAAATTATTTATGGAATTGGTGATGCCGGTAAATCTCATCCAATTATGTGGGGTGCCTACATTACGAATTTCGTATTTTGGGTCGGTATCGCGCATTCTGGAACGTTAATTTCAGCAGTACTTTATTTGTTCCGCGCCAAATTCCGTATGTCGATTTATCGACTGGCGGAGGCCATGACTGTATTTGCCGTTTTGACTGCCGGGCTATTTCCACTAATCCATTTGGGACGCGTGTGGTTCTTTTACTGGTTGATGCCCTATCCTAATCAGCGGGCTCTATGGCCAAATTTTCGGTCGCCGCTTCTTTGGGACGTTTTCGCAGTTTCAACATACCTCACCATTTCAGCCACTTTCTTCATCATCGGACTGATTCCAGATATTGCCTGCGCTCGCGATCGAGCAAAAACATGGTTTAGAAAGCTTCTCTATTCAGTTACCTCTCTCGGCTGGACTGGAAACAATTCTCAGTGGAAGCATTATACCGCCGCCTATTTATTCTTCGCTGCATTTGCAACACCACTCGTTGTATCGGTACATAGCGTCGTATCTTGGGACTTCGCGATGAGTATCGTGCCTGGCTGGCATGCTACCATTTTCCCTCCATACTTTGTTGCTGGCGCGATTTTCTCTGGCGTGGCGATGGTAATAACTTTGGCCATCCCAATTCGAAAAGTATTTAAATTAGAGCGCCTCATTACCGACAAGAACTTTGACGCCATGAGCAAACTTATTCTGGTTACCTCCGGAATAGTAAGCTACGCCTACATTACCGAGTTTTATATGGCTTGGTACAGCAATAATGCGTTTGAGCGTTTCCAATTTTGGTTCCGTCCCTTCGGTGAGATGTGGCCGGCATTCTGGGGGATGGTGTTCTGTAACTGCATAGCGCCACAAATTCTCTGGATTAAGTCGATGCGCACGAGCATTCCCGTTTTGTTCGTACTTTCCATAATCATCAACATTGGGATGTGGCTTGAGCGTTTTAATATCATATTGCAATCACTCGCCCGCGATTACATCCCAAGCGCATGGGGTGGCTACAATTTTTCTTGGGTAGATTTGGGAATCACTATCGGTGCTTTCGGATGGTTTGGAATGTACATGACCTTGTTCATTAAGTTCTTTCCAGCTGTTGCCATTACTGAAATAAAAGAAATTCTACCGGTCCCATCTCGGCATGGGCAGGGAGGGCATTAAGATGAGCAGTGCAAAAGTGGTTGTAGGTGTGTACTCATATATTGATGACCTTCTCAAGGGCATCAAAAAAGTTCAGGAGCAAAACCTTGAGTATAAGGTGTACTCTCCAGTTCCCAATCATGAAATTGAAGAAGCGACATTACCCGGAAAGAGCCCAGTTCGCTTTGTTACTGGTACTGGTGCAATAACCGGCCTCATCTTCGGTTTTAGTTTGGCTATTCTTTGCTCACTTGATTACCCCCTAAGAGTTAGCGCCAAGGATATCGTTTCAATACCTGGATTTGTAGTTATTGGATACGAATGCACTATTTTGCTCGGTGGTATTTTTACCTTGTTAGCTTTGCTGCATTTTTGCCGCATACCAGATCTTTTTCGTAAGCCGGGGTATGACCCACGCTTTTCAGACGACAAGTTTGGTGTGGTCGTTGATTGCGATCGCAATACAGTTGATAAGGTGAAAGCTGCACTCAGCGAATCTGGTGCAGAGGAAGTGAGAGTAGAAGAGGGGTTATAACGTACCTTCGAGAAGTTTTAGAGTTCAATGCAGAGCTGAGAGTTAAAGGAATCAGTTATGAGGTTTGGAATTAGGGCAGCGGGAATTTTGGCCTTGGTGCTAGTAGCACCAAGGCTTGTATGGTCTCTGCCATTTAATACAGACATGTATCACGACCAACCAATTACTGGCGACGTCATGCGGCCAAAAGCTCCTGGCTCGATCCCTTTGGGCTCCCTTGAGCGCCGGGTCGAGTCAAAAGAAGAGGCCGCTAAATTGAATAACCCCGTTGAGCCCTCTTATTTGTCAGTGGCGAACGGAGAAAGATTGTTCGCAATTAATTGTAGTCCTTGCCACGGAACATTTTCAAATGGCAAGCAGCAAAGTATGGGCGCTGTGGCCAAGTATATGCCCGGGCCTGACCTTACCGCTCAACTCTATAAAGATAGAACCGACGGTTTCTATTATTCCACGATACACTTTGGTGGTATGGCGCTTATGCCTGGGTATGGCTACAAGCTATCTCCAACCGAACATTGGGACATTGTTAACTACATTCGAAAATTTCAGAACGGAAAGTAGGCGAGTATGCACGGCGAAATTGCAAAAATTAACTTAAATGAAGTGCTTGATGCTGAGCCAGTCAAAGCTGGTTCTGGACTTACCCGAGTAATGTGGCTTTGTGTAGTTGTTGGGGTGCTCACATTTTCTTACGGCTTGTTCAGCAGCGACCTTGCCCATTTCTGGGCCGCCTATTTTACAAGCGCTGTTTTCTTCATGGGTCTTGCAGTCGGCAGTGTGGTGATTGCGGTTATCTTCCAAATTGTACGTGCTGTCTGGGGAACCCCACTTCGAAGAATAGCAGAGTCGGGAGTTGCCTATTTCCCTTGGGCATTTATCTCGATTGCCGTGACCTACTTTGGTCGTGAGCATCTTTTTGTCTGGGCACGACAAGATATGCCTGGCAAGGTTGCGTGGATGCAGCCTAACTTTGTATATGCCCGTCACCTTATCTTGCTTGGGCTCTTGTTTTTTCTTTTAAATAAATTTGTGAAGTGGTCACTTCGCGGTGACATTGGCATGCTTCGCGAGCGTTGGGCACAAAGAGGCCGTTGGGTTGGTAGCTTTTACCAAGATATGGCTGCAAACTGGAAGGGCACAGCCGAAGAGGCGTATAGCTTGCATCCGAAGATGTCGAGATTTGCGCCCGTACTTATTTTTCTTTATGCAACCATATACTCGTTGTTTGCATTTGAATTTGTAATGGGGATGGATCCTTTTTGGATTTCCAACCTTTTCGGTGGTTTTTACTTCGTTGGTAATGTGTATTTAGCTTGGGCATTCCTCGCCATCATCACCTATTACCTTGTACAAACTAACAGTGACTATGCCAAAGTTTTGCAGCCGGGCACCCGTTGGGATCACGGTAAGTTGACCTTTGGTTTTTGCATGTTGTGGGGGTACTTCTTCTTTAGCCAGTTTTTGCCACAGTGGTATGGTAATCTGCCTGAAGAAACTCAGTGGATGATTTTGCGCACACGTGAGTATCCTTGGAAAGGCTGGGGTTGGGTAACATTTTCACTCTGTTTCATCATCCCATTTATCCTGTTACTTAGCCGCGATTTAAAGCGTACCCATGCAGCTTTTGCGACAGTGGGAGTGATGATATTCCTCGGAATATGGGCTGAAAAATACATCGCGATTATGCCTAACATCAGCCCAAGTGCTATTCCATTCGGACTCCTCGAGTTTGGTATGTTCTTGGGTTTCCTGGGTGCCTATGTACTTAGCGTATTGAATTTCCTAGGGAAGTTTCCGTTCGTGCCTGTATCCCACCCTCAAACTCAGGGCAAAGTAGACTGGTAGTTCTGAAAGAACCTAAGCAGTTTTGTAAGTTTGAGTAAGTTTTGGGGCGGCTAGACTTGAGGTTTGGTCGCCCCTTGTGTTACTGTCTCGGTTCAATTTTAAGGGGCAGCTGCCTCTAAAATAACTTAAAAAAAGCGCGGCTTTACCGCGACTTATCAGCTTTAAATTGAGGCCTTATGCCAGTTCCAAAGAAGCGTACATCAAAATCCCGCCGCAATATGCGTCGCGCACATGACGCACTCGATAGAACGTTTGCAGTTGTGTGTCCAAATTGTGCAGAGCCAGTTCTACGTCATCGTGCTTGTGGTAACTGTGGCACTTACCGAGGGAAGCAGATTGTGGCTGTAGCTTCGGATGATGTGACTGCTGCATAACGCGCCCATCGCAGAGAAATTTTCTAAGTAGTTTGCTCTATCATCCTCAAGGTTCCTTTACCAAGCGGAGATAGTAAAATTTAGAGGGCCGATAGGCCCTCGTTTTGTGTTTTTACCTCAGAGGGATCTTATGAAAGAGCTTGAAGGCAAAGTAGCGTTGGTGACTGGTGGTTCTCGCGGAATAGGTCGTGCAATCTGCGTTGGACTGGCTAAAGCTGGTGCAAAAGTATTTGTCAATTTTAGCTCAAATTCAAATGCAGCAGATGAGACTGTTGCTTTGTGTAAAGCGGCGGGAGGAAACGCTGAGGTAGTAGGGTTTGATGTGGGCTCCAGCGAAGCAGTAAGTGCTGCTATAGAGACAATTATCGGCTCTGCTGGGCGCCTAGACATTTTGGTAAACAATGCTGGCATCGCCAAAGACGGTCTTTTAATGCGCTACAAAGATGAAGATTGGGAGAAGGTACTTAGCACTAATCTTACCGGTGCATTCTATTGTTGCCGTGCTGCCGTGAAATCGATGATGAAAAGCCGCTTCGGTAGAATTATCAATATTAGCTCGGTGGTTGGAGAGATGGGAAACCCAGGTCAAGCCGCTTATGTTGCATCGAAAGCTGGGTTAATAGGTATGACAAAGTCCATGGCTCGAGAGCTCGCATCCCGAAATATTACCGTTAATGCTGTAGCGCCTGGTTATATCGAGACAGACATGACTGGTAAGTTGGACGAGAAAATGCGGGAAGAACTCTTGAAGGCAGTTCCTTTGGGGCGCATTGGTGCGGCACAGGACATTGCTGAGGCTGTCTTGTTTTTGGCGTCAGACAGATCCGCTTATATCACCGGCCAAACATTGAGTGTGAATGGCGGCATGTACATGTAATGAGTAATTACAGCACATGGCTCTCTCATTTTGTTTTGCCCAATCCCATTTAGAGTGTCTATATTAGGAATCTTGGCCTCGTTTGTGCCTGCAACCCGCTGCATCAATTAGATTTTCATACGATTGGGCAGAAAAGCTTTTTGCGCCTCACGTTTTCTTATATTCGAATGATTTTCGCTGTCAGCTAGTGCATTGTGCGCTCGCTTCAGCTAGAGTTCTAGGGCTCTGAGGGAGATTTTGGGCTAAAAAGCTGTAAAATCAGACCTTAAGGGCATTGCTTCGCCATGTAAAAAGTGACTTTTGCCTCTCTTGACTACATTACCGGTTAGTCTATAAAAGGGTGCTTCAGTCAGGAGCTTCCGTCAGTACTGAGGGTAGTTCAGGCGAATTTTAGAGATATTTTTCTTAATCAATCTGGAGATCGGAGAATGGCATCAGCTGAGGAGATTGCTGAACGAGTTAAGGCTATAATTGTGGATCAGCTTGGCGTGGATATGGCTGACGTTACCGCTGAGGCCTCATTCATTGAGGATCTCGGGGCTGACTCACTTGATATCGTCGAGCTCATCATGGCTCTCGAAGAGGAATACGATATGGAGATTCCTGACGAGGACGCTGAAAAGATTCAGTCAGTTCAAGACGTATTGAACTACATCCAAGGACGCCAAGCTTAATTTTAGCTTGTAACCTTGTACATGCAAAAGGCCCACCAAAAATTTGGTGGGCCTTTTGCATTTGAGTGCCGGAGCAGCGCCTGATTATTGTAGTTTCAAAGTACACCGTTCTGTACGTTATGGTTTAGCCAAGTTTTCTGAATCTCGGGCGCATTAATTGTCTAAATGCCCGTGAGGCCTAATACTTTTAACTCATTGTCGTATTTGGTGCTTCGCGACATACCTGCTATAGTTCTAGCTGCGAAAAGCCACAAAATATTAAACGGGGACAATATGCACTCGACCTCTGCTACATCCTGTTGCGGCAGCTCTCATAAGAATGCCAGTTCACCTCTGGCCCAGTCGGATGCCTCCATCTTTAATTTGATTCAAAAAGAGACCGAGCGCCAAGAATTTGGCCTTGAGATGATTCCAAGCGAAAACTATGTGTCGGAAGCAGTGCTTGAGGCAAATGGTTCAATACTCACCAATAAATACGCGGAAGGCTTACCTGAAAAGCGTTATTATGGTGGTTGCCATGTCGTTGACGAGATTGAAAAAATTGCCCAAGAGCGCGCAAAAAAACTTTTTGGCTGCGAATTTGTGAATGTGCAGCCGCACTCTGGAGCGACTGCAAATCAGGCCGCGTTTGAAAGTATCCTCAGCATGGGTGATACCATTATGGGACTGCGTCTGGATCAGGGCGGACATCTCACTCACGGACATCCAGCAAATTTTTCGGGAAAAAATTACAAAGTTGTGGCGTATGGGGTTCGCGAGTCGGATCAGCTTGTAGACCATGACGAGGTTCGAGACTTAGCGTTAAAGCATAGACCCAAGCTGATTATTGTTGGCGCTTCGGCTTACTCGAGAGCCTTTGATTTTGAGTTTTTCCGTAAGGTGGCTGATGAGAGTGGGGCATTTTTGCTCGCTGATATAGCGCACTATGCGGGCTTAGTAGCTGCGGGGGAGTACCCCTCACCAGTTCCATATTGCGACATTGTAACCACCACGACACATAAAACTTTGAGAGGCCCACGTTCAGGATTGATAATGGCTCGGGAAGCTCGTGGAAAGGGAATTAATAAATCTGTGTTCCCTGGACTCCAAGGCGGGCCTCACATGCATACTATTGCGGCAAAGGCTGTTGCTTTCGGAGAGGCGCTTAGGCCAGAGTTTAAGACCTATGCGAAGCAGATTATTAAGAATGCAAGAGCGCTAGCCACCGAGCTTCAGGCCCTAGGGTTTAGAATTGTTTCTGGAGGCACCGACAGTCATCTGTTGTTGGTTGACCTGCGTCCTGTTGACGTAAATGGAAGAGATGCTGAAACCTGGTTAGATATGGTCGGCATTACTGCCAATAAAAATACGATTCCGTATGACCCTCAGCCCCCCACAATTTGTAGCGGAATTCGCTTAGGTACCCCCGCCATTACCACCCGTGGCATGGTAGAAGCTGATATGAAGGAAATTGCCAGTTGCTTTAAAGCTGCGCTAGAGGCACGAGGGGCTGAAAAGCCTATTGCTTCAGTACGCGAGAGGGTAAAGGCCTTAAGCTCTCGGTATCCGTTATATCAACATCGCTTGGTTGCCTCCTAAGGGTAGTACCTTATGAAATGCCCACGTTGTGAATCTGAAAAATTAGCCGTGGTCGATTCCCGCGGAGATGAAAATTCAATTCGTCGACGTCGCGAATGCCAGTCATGCACCTACCGTTTTACGACTTTTGAACGGGTCGAACTGGCTCTGCCCATGGTCATAAAAAAAGACGATAGGCGTGAACCTTTTGCGAGTGAAAAAATTAAAGCCGGTTTCATTCGGGCCTGTGAGAAACGACCGGTAAGCATGGACGCCATTGATA
>JBIKUD010000016.1:0-68884 GCA_044347745.1 Bdellovibrionota bacterium | reverse complement strand
CTGCGGGCGACTCATTTACATAACGCTCAGTATATTTGCTCCTGGCTCGGCTCTGCCTCGCTATATACCGCTCACCTCAAGTTTACAGTGGCTAAAGACGGAAATTCATTTCGTGAGCGGTATATACGCATGACCCTGATAACAACGGAATAGAACTCGCCTGGGATCGAGATGAGAGTTTCTGGAGTGGGTGGCTACAGAATCCAAGTCGCGACGAAATTGATGCTCTGAATAAACCTCTTAATATCCAAGAGCTCCTTAAAAATTCAGGGTTTTAAGGAGTTTACCTCCAAATCCAAATAACCCTAATTTTTCTGGGATAGAGTACAGAAATTTCATATAGTTGGCGCGCGCGCCACCTTTCAAATGAGGTCGAGCCCAAGCTCTTTAGGTCTTTGTGTTTTTGAAGTTTTAAGACATGCAAGCGGAGCCTCACCGAACCTCACACATTCCGGCAGAACCATTGCCGTCCAGTTCGAATGAATTTCATTCGCTCACACATTCTTTATCTCACACGACAGTACAGCTTCGTGAACGCACAAGCCCTCCCTGGATCGAACTTGGACTAACACTACTGGCAGAAGCACAAACTTGCGGTATCGAACCAACCTTAACTCTCACGATTTTAACCAAACTTGGCGCCCGTTACCCAAGCGAAGCTTCAGCAGTTCAAGTGGCTATGCTTATTTCACAAGCAAAAGCAGCCCATATCCCTGCCGTCAGAGTTTTAGAGGCGGTCTGGTACGAACTTTTACAATCCCCCCGACTTGACCCCATTCGCACACTGAATCGTGCAGAATTCATGCATATAGCAGCTGAAACCTGCGAGAATTTTGCACTCCTAGAACCAGAAGCTCGGAAGCTCTGGGAGCGTTTCCATGACAATCAATTTCATGCTCTTGGGAGAGGGCTCTGCCTCTCGCTTATCAGCTGCGTCGAAGTAAAGGGAGTCAGACGAGTCTCATTTGACCAAGTGCAGCTACACGCCGAGACGTTAATTGCAACAGCTTCGCAACCAGAGGACATACAGCTAGCTCAGGCTGCTTTTGCCATTGCTAGAGGCACACCCGAATTTATAGATCTTCTCGCCAACTCTTTGATTACCTACTTTCGAACGAAGCAAAACTATTCGCAGCGTGATCAGCTTGTCATAACCGACAGAATTCGCGAATGCATACACACTCTCAATCAGGTCGGCCGCGACTCACCAGAACAGTTACTTAATGTTCTTACTGCCATCAATGAGGTGATTGAAAGTGGGGCAAGACCTCGTAGCCTTAGCAGAAGCATTTCATTCTACAACCATGCAGAAGCAAGTGACTACCTTCCGCAGGCTCTTGATGTAATTCCTGCTATAGCGCTTCTTCAGCATCCCCGAGCTCCAGTGCAAATAGGGATAACCTTTGCAAAACGACTTGCGCAGCGCAATTTTGATGGTCCTGTAAAATTTAAGACTTCTATCCTTGAATATGGAGCACATGCCGCCGCTGCAATATTAGCAAGAAGTGGAGATGAAAATGGCTATATAGTTGGCAAACTTCATCAATTTACCGATAAGACTTATAACCTACGAAGTCCAACTTTTCAGGGTAATAACACCAAACTTATATCTTCTCTGTGGGAGCAACGCCGACGTGAATTGCATCTAGCTGAGATACATCCGCTATATGTTTTTTGGCGAGCTCTTAATGTCCATCACGGGTTTGGTGCGTGGAGCATCGAGACGAAACTCCCTCAATTCGCACGGAGTTCACTAATGCATCGATTTGCAGCGGAGCATGGATTTGCTACCTTCAAAGTCATTTCTCGGCCGGAGGTAGCACCAGAGTACGCCTTAATTGTGAGAGGCCTTACTCCCGAGAGAATATTTGTAGCCGCCGGTTCAGGATACGATAGATTTCAGCACTACGCACAAGCTTGGCCAGATCATGGCCGTCATATTCCACGCTTGGCTGCAGCTACTTTCGTTTTTGGTCGTGGATTTATTGCAGTTAATGCCGACGATTCTAGCCGACATGGACTCGTGATTCTGAATGATCATTTCCATAACCCTGATGGGGTAGTTGGGTTTATTGCACCGACTCGTTCTTTGTATGATGTAATTTTTCACGATCAATTTAGTTCACGTTCCCAGTTTCATCGCTTTTTACTTGAATACTGCGCCTCTCGCGGAGACATAACCCTAATTCGCGGAACAAATTTGGCCCACAAACATCTACATACGCAACAAGCGCTCCTTGAACTTCTTGATATTTTTCGTATTGGCTATTCACAGTGGAAAAAAGGGCAAACATTAGGCTCCGAATCTCGCCAGAGCATTGCCCCTCGTTCAAGAACAGAACTTTTTATAAGCGAACATGAAACTGCCATGAATCCTGGCGCGGCTCGCATGTTTCATGAGGCAATTGCTTGGCATAAACTTGGAAGAGGTGGCCGCGTGGCGCCGCAAAAACTCCCTCTGCTTGTAGTCACCAATACGCTAGATACCTGGTCAGAGCCTCACGTCTACGCAAGCCTTGATACCTACACTCTTACTTTGCAACGTCCAGACGGAAAAGTGCAGCTGACGCTTGGAGCAGATGGCCATGACACCTCTGCGTTGCTAGACTGGACCAACTACATGTACCCCTTGGTAATGGACCAAGGGGGAAATTTCCGTGAGTTTCGTTTAGTGCCGAGGGACAAGATGCGAAAGATTTAGCCCCGCCCTTTTCGAGGTAAGCAATTACAATATGCAGCAAATAATCTCCCCAAAAGCTCCAGAAACTATTCCGCCCCCTGCAAAACCGCTCACTCCCGACGCGCCAGCGCTTCCCCCTGCGCCAGCGCCCACACCAATGCAGCCGTGCCCAAGACCGAGTCCAGATTCCCTGCCCTCCAAACCCTCCTGCCCAGGAGGCTCGACTGCAACATGAACGATAAGCAGGAACAAAACAGTTCAAACATTTCTGAGGCATTGCTCCTGCAGTCGATATTTTATTTTTCATTGCTCATGCTCTTCTTAGCGCTGCATTTAAGGATGCAGCATTTTGCACCGGAGCATTCTTACTTCTATTTTCTTCTACACTCAGATTTGTGGACTCTCCTTAACCTTCAGGCAGATCAATTTCCTTCCGGCCCTTGGGCCGCAAGCCTCACCTTTGCGGACTGGTTGCATCTCCCGCTGCCACTGGCAGCGGCGTTTTTAAACTCCATTCTCTGTGTCAGCACCGTATTTCTCTCAGTAAAACTCTATGAATTACTGACCCAAAAGAGAATCAGCAGGTACGTACCTTTCGTTGCAGTTCCACTTTCTGGTGTACTGCTTATTCCGAGCATACAACTTACTGAGCTGCCGCTCGCGCTATTTATGGCACTGCTTGGACTCTATTTTTACTTTCGGCAAAACCAGACGGCATCCTTTTTTTTGACCCTGGCCTGTGCGGCACGGCCCGAGCTACTTGGATTTTGGTTATTGGCCAATCTAGAAAATTTTTTTCTCCGAAGAGTCTCGTTACGCAGCCAGCTTGTCGGAAGCAGTTTGGGAATAGTCGCTGGCTTTTATCTCTTTAAAGCTTATTTTTCACATATCGCTATCAGAGATTTTCTGGGGGGCATTCGTAATTGGTCGGCTCCATCTGCTGCGACTATTATCGAACTGTCGGACGGGGTGTTCTCAGCATTACGACCGCACACTACCCCCGCGTTCCTTGCTTTAGGGGTCTGCATCGCGGTTATCTCCCTACTTATTTTTGGACTTAAACACTTACACGCGCCTCAATTTGTAATACGCGACAGGAGAAATTACCTTCTATTTTCTGCTGGGTTCATCGCCTGGATTTTGACCTTCTGTTTTGGTGGACTCCAGACACCTGGCATTTTCATGCTTAGCTTACTTCCTATGACACTGGCGACGCTGATTAGCATCAGCACGCGCCCAGATATTAGCCTCAGAATAGTAGGGGGCTGTCTTGTCATTCCTCTAAGTCTTAACTTCGTGTTTTCCGTACTTCTTGTACTCACTCAGCAACGAGCCGTCTCTTTTTTAAGGACAGGGCAAGTAACAAGAGAAATTATCCTCACGTCACACCAACTTCGCCAGACTTGCCCCGCCTGCACGGTGATGAGCACATATCCACTAAGTACCAAATTTGCTTTTAGGGGTAGGGTGCTTGGAGTTCCCAGCCAGGAAAGGGAACTTCAAAAATTAATTGAGAGCGAAAAACCTCGCTACATATTAGGAGACTCAGAAGCACTCACAAAGCTGAGGCAACAAAAGGCAGTTAGCAAATACTCGCCGGAAACCGTTGAAGGCATGGCTCAAGGCAGTGCGTTTTTGCTCGCACGTAAGCCTTAAACTTATTCCTTCTTAGCTCGTTTCTTTTTTGGTGCGGCACTCGTTTCTTGCTTAGGAGCTTTTTTAGCGCGCCCGCCACGTTTTTTAGGCAGGCCTTCCTCAGAAGCCATTTTGGCAACTCTGGCATCAAGCAAATTGACCGCATCTTGAACGCTTAAGCCAGCTGGGTCTGCCCCACGAGGCAGCGAAGCATTCACTTTGCCATCGGTTACGTATGGTCCATAACGTCCACTCTTGATCACTAATGGCGCTTCCGTTAGCGGATGCTTACCAACTTCACGTAAATTAGTTGGCTGAGAGCTGCGACCTCCACGACGTTTAGGTTGTTTAAGAAGCTCGATAGCTTGCTCAAAGGTAATAGTAATAGGTGAGAGCTGATCCATTGGAATAGATCGTGTTTCTGCGCCGCATTTTACATAGGGGCCATAACGTCCTGCTGCTGCAAGGATCTCTTCATTAAGCTCAGGATGTTTACCAAGATTCCTCGGTAAGGATAAAAGTTTAAGCGCTGTTGCAAGGTCAACGCTATCTGGTGCCATACCAGGCAGTAAGGAAGCCATTTTAGGTTTGTCTTGGCCTTCAACCATATCGCCAAGCTGCACATACGGGCCAAACCGGCCTTTCTTTAAGTAAACAGGCAGTCCGGCTTCCGGATGCGTACCTAATGACGCTGGTCCCTTGGCAGCCTCTGCTAATAAGAATGCTGCCTTTTCAACCACCATCTCATCGGGAGCAATCATATCCGGAACACTGGCCCGCGTTTCGCCATCTGTTAAAAAAGGTCCCCAGCGACCAATGCGCACTTCAATTTTTTTTCCACCTGCGAGCTCGCCAATAGGAAGGCCGCAAACTTCACGAGGATCAATTTTCTCCTGGCCTTGCGCGACCAAGTCTTGCAACCCAGGATGTCCGTTTCCGAAGTAAAACTTTCTAAGATACGTTTGGTTCTCAGCCTCGCCGCGAGCGATGGAGTCTAGATCATCCTCAAGCCGAGCGGTGAATGCGTAATCCACTAAATTTGTGAAATATCGCTCCATTAAATTGGTAAGCACCGAGGCTAAAAAGGTAGGAACCAAGGCGGTGCCTCGCTTAAAGGCATAATCTCGCGACAAAACTACGTCGACGATGGTTGCCCAAGTACTTGGACGACCAATGCCTCGTTTTTCAAGTTCTTTAATTAAGGTGCCCTCTGTATAACGAGCTGGGGGCTGGGTTTCATGTCCCAAAGCTTCAAGCGCTTTTACATCAACCGTCTCGCCTGTTTGGAGTTTGGGAAGAATGCGCTCTTGTTCAGCAAGCTCCTGATCAGGATCATCGGTGCCCTCGACATACACCCTTAAAAACCCAGGAAACTCTATCGTTTTGCCGGATGCGCGAAATTGCGCATTGTCACATTGAATTTGAACCGAGACTCGAGTTCCTACCGCATCTTTCATTTGCGATGCTATGGTTCTCTGCCAAATCAACTCATACAAACGGTAGGCTTCAGCGCCAAACTTCTCTTTTACCACCGATGGCGGTGTAAAATTAGTTCCGGCTGGCCTAATCGCCTCATGGGCTTCCTGGGCATTTTTGACTTTTGTTTTATAAAGTCTCGCCTCTGGCGAAACAAACTGTTTACCAAACTCGCGCTCAATCAAAGAACGAGCTGCCCCCAAAGCCTCATCAGAAAGGGTAGTGGAGTCTGTACGCATGTAGGTAATAAAGCCATTTTCGTACAGTGTTTGCGCAACCTGCATGGTGCGCCGTGCAGCAAAACTAAGCTTACGACTCGCTTCTTGCTGTAAAGTGCTTGTCGTAAATGGCGCTGCCGGCCTCTGCACAAAAGGCTTTTCTTCTATTCCAAGAATCGAGGCTTTGCCCTTAAGCAACCGCTCTCGCAAAGCCATCGAGGCTTTTTCATCTAAATAGACAACGTCGGCTTTTTCTGAAAGCTTGCCAGTAGCTGAGTCAAAATCTTTTCCAATCGCAATGCGCTTGCCATCAACATGGGTAAGCTCAGCATCAAAAGCGTCTTCAGGTTTAGAAGAGCCTGTTTTAGAGAATTTGGCTTTTAAATCCCAATAAGAAGATTTACGAAAGGCAATTCGCTCGCGCTCGCGTTCAACCAAAAGCCGCATAGCCACACTCTGTACGCGACCGGCACTGAGGCGCGGGGCCACTTTTTTCCAGAGTAGGGGACTAACCGAATATCCGAATAGTCGATCAACGATGCGCCTGGTTTCTTGGGCCCGCACCAAATTTTCATTTACAGTTCGGGCCGATGTCAGAGAGTGCTCGATAGCCTCTTTGGTAATTTCATGAAACACCAAGCGCTTTACAGGCACCTTAGGGTTTAACACCTCAAGCAGATGCCAGCTAATCGACTCTCCCTCGCGGTCTTCGTCGGTTGCGAGCAAAACTTCTGTTGCATCTTTAAGGGCTGCCTTTAATTCTTTAACTCGCTTTTTCTTCTCTTCGGGAATGATATAGAGCGGTTCAAAGTTCTTATCGACATTAATTCCAAGCCTAGACCACTTCTCTTTTTTTACCTCAGCCGGAATTTCAGCCGCATTATTAGGCAGGTCGCGTACGTGGCCATAAGAAGCCAACACCTCAAAATTCTTACCCAAAAACTTGCCAATTGTTTTGGCTTTGGTGGGCGACTCGACTATGACTAACGACTTTCCCATTGTTGTCCCATTTTTGGGTGCGATGCTTGCTCGAAACAAAACGACTCTGTTTTTGCAAACTTGCTTCCCGAACGTGGTCTCTTTTCACCACTACTGAGACCCAGGATACTGACTTTTCGCCAACTTGCAAGCAAAGGGCCTAATAGAAACAGCGTGCTGAAGAATTTGAATCGCCGCCTTTCGTGAAGATCCAGAGCTAACCCGCCGATTATAAAGGCAAGGCCCACAAAAATGTGCCGTCTCAGACGGCTGTGGCTCGCCGAGTATTCTCTCGGTACCGTTTCAAAAAAATAGCAAGCAGCGACACGCAGCTTGGAGTAATTCCCGGTATTCGCATAGCCTGACCAATCGACACTGGCCTATGGCGCTTAAGCTTCTCGCGAGCTTCGGTGCGTAAACTCGGAACAAGATCGTAAGGGAAATCGGTTGGAATAAGCTCGGCCTCTACTTTTCGAAGACGCTGAATATCCTCGTCTTGGCGGTCCAGGTATCCACGAAACTTTAGCTCTGTCTCCAGCGCTATCAGAAGATCAGATTCCAAGTCCTGTGGAGGAGCAGAAAACGCGCACACCTGCGCTAAGCTAATTTCTGGTCTCCGCACCAGAAGCGCAACTGAGATAGAATCTTTAAGTTCGGCGCTCCCTAAACCACCTAACCATGAATTTGTTTCAAGGTTAGGTTTTAAGCGGTGAGTGTCTGCCCAAGTCCTCGCGGCCGCAAGACTCTCTTGGCGCTGCTTAAAGCGCGTAGCTTGGTGAGCGTCGAGCAATCCTAAACGTAGCGCCTTGGGACTTAATCGCTCCGCAGCGTTGTCTTCCCTCAGCACCAAACGGTACTCTGCCCGGGAAGTGAACATGCGATAAGGCTCATCTACGCCTAGGGTAGTAAGATCATCTACCATTACCCCGATGTAAGCATCTCCTCGCTGCAACGTAAGACTGTCGCGACGAAGCAGCTTTAACGCCGCATTCGCTCCGGCCAAGATCCCTTGCGCAGCAGCTTCCTCATAGCCAGACGTGCCATTAATTTGCCCCGCAAGATACAGCCCCGCTATGTCCTTCGTCTCTAGCGTTTGTTTTAAATTACGCGGATCAACAAAATCGTACTCAACCGCATAACCAGGCACCAATATTTCAACCTGTTCAAGACCAGGAATCATACGAACAAACTGTTCTTGAATATCGACAGGAAGACTAGTTGATATTCCGTTTGGATAGACAATGTCTGAAGTGTAGCCTTCAGGCTCTAAAAAAATTTGATGCCTTGTCTTATCAGCGAACCGAAACACCTTGTCTTCTATTGAAGGGCAATAACGCGGTCCTCCAGACTTTATTTGCCCATTAAACATGGGGCTGCGCTCTTTGTTGCTACGAATTAAGTCGTGCACTGATTCATTGGTGTAGGTAATCCAACACGATATTTGCTCCTGTGAGATGCGTTCCGTCATCATGGAAAACGGCTTAGCCGGAGAGTCGCCTTTCTGTTCCTCCAATTTGGAATAATCAATGCTCGATCTTCGGAGTCGTGGTGGAGTTCCTGTTTTCAATCGACCAAGCTGGAATCCGAGATTACGCAATGAATCGCTGAGTGAACTAGCTGCGCCATCACCAACTCGCCCTCCACAAGTTTGCAAAGTTCCAGTGTGCATTAAGCCGCGTAAGAACGTACCTGTGGTAACCACCAACGCGTCGGCGTCGATACGAGTGCCGTCTTTAATGACAACTCCACAAATTTGGTTTTGCGTGGTCAGAATCTCTGTTACTTCAGATTCTACGACGCGTAGGTTGGGCTGCTCCTCAACCATGCGCAGCACTTCTTTGCGGTACGCATCACGATCCGCCTGGGCCCTGGATGCTCGCACTGCAGGACCTTTACTTGAATTAAGGGTTCTGAACTGAATTCCAGTTCTATCGATGGCTCGGCCCATTATTCCGCCAAGCGCATCAACCTCTTTGACAAGCTGCCCTTTACCGAGACCTCCAATTGCCGGGTTGCAGGACATTTGGCCTATGCCTTCCCGCCGTAAGCTTATCAGAACCGTCTCGACCCCAAGACGTGCGGAGGCGCAGGCCGCTTCAACGCCGGCATGCCCGCCTCCAATAACCACCACTCTTTGAGCTCTATTTGCCATAGGAGCCAACAAGGCTAAGGCATTCGGGGCGAATACTCAAATGCCGGCACATACGAGCACTTTGGGTCACCTACCTCAGGGTTTTACCTATATATATAGTATGAAATTTTGCCCACCTGCCAGGCAAACGCCTGTGGAAAACAGCGCTAACCATCCAAATCTATTCATGTTTGCATCTTATCCTGGGCCTCAGGTATGGTATTCCGGCATCTGAGAAGAAAGCAGGATCATCTTAAGCCCGGGTGCAGATAGGTGTAATAGGGACCTAACTTCAGCCTCCCCAAAGCTGTTCGGGGGGTGAGGCAGCAGATTTGCCTGGAAATAGACCAGGCGGTGGTTTAGGTTTACGGACTCGTTTTCCCAAGTATTTGGGTAACCCTGAGCGGTTTTTTTATGCAGAGTATCATTTATCCAAGAGCCTCAGCAGTTGCAGCACGTGCGCACAGAACGCACGCAGCTCCGATGCAAATTAGAACAATCCGCTCACCTCGGGCACGAGCACTCGCCGTATATACTCCATTTTGGCGCCGAGATTTGGTTTCCACCTTTATTGTCGTTTCAGCAATTACACTCGTTTTTTGTGTAACTGTGGTTGTGGGAAGCATAAGAAACTCAATTCTTCCGCACATCACCGGAGACGATTCAGCAGATTTTTCATCAAGCGTTTACGCACCGAGTTCGAAAGATAATTTTCTGCTACGCCTTAATGCCCAAGAACAAAGAAAGTTGTCGGCCCAGGTGCACTATGTTTCTGAGCTCATAAGATCTACGCGCTCAAAGACTGAAGATATTAGCCGCATGGCCTATGCAATTGTACTTGAAGCTCGCAGACTGGATCTCGATCCGCTGTTTGTTGCAGCCGTCATTAAAAGTGAAAGCGCATTTGACAGGAAAGCGCTCTCTTATGCTGGCGCGCTTGGGCTTATGCAACTAATGCCGGCGACCGCTAAATATATCAGCGACAAAACTGAACTTGAGTGGCATGGGATTTCAAAACTTAAAGACCCTTATTACAACATCAAGCTCGGCACTGCATACCTCAAGTATCTAGAAGAGCTTTTTGATGGCAACCGCGAGTTGATGTTAATTGCCTATAACTGGGGCCCAACAAATCTTAATAATGCGCTTAAAGCTCGCTCACGTATCCCCGGATCACCACGGCAATATGCCCACACGATTATTTCCAATCATGCTCGCTGGAAAACAGAATTTGCCGCGAGACTACCCGAATTTCAGTACCTAAGCCTAAGCAACGTTGGATAAGACTGATTACCACGTCTTGCACCAAGCAGCCTGCGCCCGTGGGAGCGATGCCTACATTGACCCACGCACGGGGTACCAAGTATTTACCGCTAACTATCATATCAAAAGGGGCCATTGTTGTGGCTCAGGCTGCCGGCATTGCCCATATGAACCACGGCATCAAAAGGGGAACCACAAACTGAGAGAATGCAACCAAACTGAGTAAGTATGAAAAAGAATCACCAACTGGGATGGACTCCTCAAGAGAAAAAAATTCTCACATCTCTTCATTCACCTGCCGCTATTCAAGAGTACTTGAACTCCCTAAAATACAACATCGATTCTATTACACGCTCAGCTCGCGGGGTGCTGCAATCTCGCAAAGCGCATTGTTTTGATGGGGCCTTGCTTGCGGCCGCCGCGCTCGAATTTCATGGCTCGCCAGCCTTACTCATGGATCTACGATCAAACGGAGAAGACGATGACCATGTGTTGGCTTTGTTTAAGCGAAAAGGCTGCTGGGGGGCGGTTGCAAAGTCGAATTTTATAGGAACGCGATATCGCGACCCGGTCTACCGATCTCTTCGAGAACTCGCGATGTCCTATTTCCATATCTATTTTAATCTTAAAGGCAAAAAAACTTTGAGAGAATACTCAGTAGTTTTTTCACTCTCGCGTATTTCCAAAATTGACTGGAGGTGGGGGGCAGACGACATGACACCTTTAGGGGAACAACTTGATGGGACGCGTCATTATTTTCTTATTTCAAGCACGCAAGAGCGCCTGCTGACGAACGCAGATCCTATCAGCATTCGCTCTGAAACCTTAGTACTCGACAAACGTGGTGCGTTTAAAGTGACTTAAGAAATTTAAGCAGCTTAGTACGCTCCGCCTTAGACAAATTCTTAAATGCAGAGCGCGAAGTCTTGGCTTCGCCACCATGCCAAAGAATGGCCTCTTCAATACTGCGAGCGCGCCCATCGTGCAAATAAAGGGCTTTTACCTTTGAAATTGACTCAGCAAAGCCTAAAGCCCATAAGGGAGCCGTGCGCCACTCCGAGCCTTTGGCATTAAATTCAATCAATGAATCGGCTAAGCCTGGGCCCATATCGTGCAGAAGAAAATCGGAGAACGGGTGAATAGTTTGGCCATCAAGCTCTGGATCAGTGCTTGATTGGGTCACAAAAGTGCTGCGATGACAATCTTCACAACCAATTTGAAAGAAAAGCTCCTTTCCTCTTATTACATCTGGATCACTTTGATCGCGAGCGGCAGGAACTCCTGCGAGCCTCTGATAAAACAGCAAGCGATTCAGCTCGTCTGCATCAAGCTCAGAAACTGAAGACTCCGACTTTTTGAAAAGCTCATTCTCAACCCCCATCTCGCTAAAAAATGCTGCGAGCGTCTGTTGTTCCAATGTGGTTTGAATGGCCTTGTAACCAAAACGGCCAAGTTTGGTAAGTCCACTAGCTTTATCAAGCACATAATTTGGCTTGCCTGAAATACCATCGTTATTCGTATCGGTTGGGTCGCTCCGTTCAAGAATGCTCTCCTCCGGAATGGCTTCAATAAGCCCCGCCCCAATTACGGCAGGAGACATGCGCAAAGATTCTCTTACCTTCTTTTTTGCAGGGATTTTATACCGCACCACCGGAGATCTCAGCGTATAGGTGGTACCATCTGGATATTTTCCTTTTATCGGGGTCCAAGCAAGAGAAGGAGAGAACCTCAGCCCTCCATTCACCGAGTGATTCTGCAAGTTTCCGCCAAGGCCAGGAACAGGTCGTGGAGAACCGTCAGGCTTTTTACCAGGGAACGCAAGCTTGACCACAATGGTGCTAAGCTCAATGTTTGATTTTGAAAATCGAAGCGGGCCTTTGCCATTCTGTACATGACAGCCGCCGCAGGAATCATTAATGAGAAAGGGACCGGCACCATCAACTTTGGTAAACAAACGATGGAATGCTGAGAACCCATTTAACATCAAATCTTTGCGAGTGCTGTCTGTGACATTAGGCGCAGGAAGCTGAATAGCAAAACGCCCGGGGTCTGTCGTACTCAGCTCGCCGCCTAACAGCGTAAAGTCCTGAGCTGACGCCAGTTGAACGCTGAACAAAGAAAGGCAGAAAAGGCCGAGTAATCGCTTCACACTGTGTATTTTGCCAGACCTAGGCATTTAAGAAAACAAGGGAAACCAACGAATTTTTCACCAACTAAAATGACCTTACCTAAGGCCAAGTTTCCATTAGCGTATTGGGCCAAAACAGCCTAAATGTCGTTTTTATCCCAAAAGGCAAAATTGCAGAAAAGTGCCGCTAAACCGCAACAGCGCTCTCAAGCGAACTCAGCACTGGATGCCCTAACTGCTCCAGCCGAGAATGCGAAAAAACACCTTGGGACACCAAAACGCAGCGAATACCTAAGCTTTCAGCAACTTCGGCGTCATGTGAGCTATCGCCGACAATTACGTGATCGGCACGTGACAATCCTAGAGAAGATTCAATTTCTTCAATCAACGCAAGGCCGATTTTTATTTTACTTCCGCCTCCCATTCCAGGCTCAAGAGCCGCGATAGAGCGAAAATACGACAAGACCCCTTGTTCTTGTGCAGCCTCAATCAGCTCTGCTTTTGTATGCGCCGACAAAATTGATTGATATTTGCCCTGGCTCGAAAACACTCTCAACAAGTCTAACGCACCTGGCTGCAATCCACATTCTCGTCGTCGTGCTTCATATTGTTTCGCCCATGCCCCCATCAAAGATGCAATCTCTGAATCCGAAGCGCTGGGCAGAAAGGATTTATAGAAGTCGCTAATCGGAAAATGGACAATTTCTCTCCACGCCCCAAAATCTGGTGACGAAACGCCAACAGCCGCAAAAATGTCTACGAAAATATCGTAAGACAATCTCTGATCGGCCAGCAGTGTGCCATTCCAATCCCAAATGACATGTTTAAACTTGTCAAACATAAGACCGTACCGATATGCATCTGTCGTTAATGGAGGGACCTTGCGGAATATAGCACGAAATTGTGAAGAAAATCGCAAACTTTGTCGACGAATTAGTGCGGGAAGAAATCGGGGTTGGCCTTTGTTTTGGAGTTAGACGCTGAGCGTCAATCACCATGGGCGATTCTCTCACCGATTATAGGCGAAAACAGCTTACCGATGCTTTGGCGGATAAAGACCCGAACGCTCGACGCCTCGCAATTCTCGCCCTGCGTGGAATAACCGACACCCATAGCCTTGAAGCCATTTGCGAAAAACTTGGCGATAGAAGTACCGAGGTTCGCTTGGCCGCAGCGCATGTACTGCAAACTGAGCGCACTGCCTATATTACGAAAATGCTCGAGGGGCATCTCGCTGACACCCGTTGGTTTGTCCGGGAAGCGGCCGCCTTATCACTCAAAGGGACCAGCGAACCATCTGCACTGCGAAAATTATTAGCACTTCTCGGAGACGAGCTTCCAAGCGTCAGCACCACCGCAGCATACGCACTGGTAGGCACCCCACATCCTCAGGTTCAAGATGAGCTGGTCAAATCATTACGAAGTGCCTTTGGGCAGGTGCGCCTTGGTGCTGCCGCTGCGTTAAGAGGCATAGCTGATGCCCGGGTAGCTAAAAGATTAATTCGAATTCTAGAGAAGGGCGAAGACCCAGCCTTCCAGGAAGCCGCAGCATACGCACTCGGAAGTAGTCCGCTTGTCGAAGCAAAGGGGGCGTTAATCGGAGCTCTGCAGGCAGAACATGCGAAAGTAAGAGCGCGTGCCGCAGAATCACTGGAGGAAGTGGTAGAAGCTCGAGGTGCCCTTCTTGAAGCCTTACAGGATGAAAGTGCTGCAGTACGACGCAGTGCGGCAAAAGCTCTACGAGGTAGCCTTGAAGAGGTACATGTCCATTTAATTGAACAAGTCTTTCACCGCGAGCAAAGCGGCAGCACTCGTGAGGCGCTCATATATTGTTTGGAGGGTCCGCCACAAATATCGTGTATCGAGCTGTTACGGCATGCAATTTTACACGACTCTGAGCCTGCCGTGCGCGAAGCAGCTGCATATGTTCTGTCGCTCAGCCCAGAACCAAGATCTCAAGAGCTCCTGATTCAAGCGCTGTTATCCGATTCTGAAGCTACCGTTCGCTTTGCTGCCGCGGAAAACCTTACGAGAACGCTCTCAGGAATTGTCGTTGATGCGCTTACCGCTGCAGCGGCTAAAGACAGCGAATCAAAGGTACGCGAAATGGCACTTAAAGCTCTCTGTGGGATTGAAGATTCTTGGCCCAAAGCATTAGCTGCGCGCCTCTTGGGACAATCAGTGTGGCGAGATGAAAGCCCAATCGTGCGAAGGGCGGCAGCGCGGATATTGGCGCAGGCAGCTCTTCCGGAAGCCGAGTCGGCGCTCATATGTGGGCTTTTGAACGATGAATCGGAGCATGTTCGGGAAGCCTGCGCACTGAGCCTAAAAGGGCTCCGCTCTACAGCAAGCTGTCAGGCTCTTTCGACCGCTTTGGCTGATCCACATGGTCTCGTTCGTATTGCGGCACTTGAGGGGCTTTGCGAAATCGGTACCGAGCTGGCGCAGAAAGCTATCCAGAACCACTACCAAGTGGAGCAGTCATGGGAAATTAGGCGTTCATTAATACGTTTGCTTGGAAGCAACCGTAGCATTAAGTCACAAGAACTATTGTACCAGGCGTTTCAGGATCCACATCCTCTCGTGCGAACAGAAGCCACCAAAGCGCTTCAAGGCTTAAAAGATTCTTCGATAGTGGAAAAACTAGTGGCTGACCTACATAGCACAAAGTCAGAGTCTCGAGTTCGTGCACTCGAAGCGCTCCGCGGGTCTGATGATGGATTCACCGTGCATCGACTTCAAGGAATCCTTCAATCCAATAACCCCAGTGATAGGATTCTCGCCTTACGGGCACTCGGGGGAACCCACACCCAGTCCGCCAGAGAACTAATTGGGGGAGCTCTACGAGATGAGGACTCTCATGTGCGGAGTGCGGCACTTCGCGCTCTTCGCGACATTCAGTGACCAAGACAGTACCCAATTCAATCTTATCCAATTCGCGAACTTGATATCTGCGAGCCAGCTCCATACGATAGGAACTACAGAGATCCTCGTCAGCTACTTTATTTTATGCCTATGGCCGCGACACCAGACATTTCTGAATTTAGACGAACAATTCGCACGTTCTTCAGAAAACATGGACGAGTGTTTCCCTGGCGTCAAACCCGAGATCCATACGCCATCCTCTTGTCAGAAATAATGCTGCAACAAACTCAAACAGACCGAGTTGTTCCTAAATACGAAGCGTTTCTTAAAATGTATCCAAACGTCTCATCTTTAGCGCAAGCAACAACTCCTGCTTTGCTTAAAGTTTGGAAAGGGTTGGGGTATAACCGGCGTGCGTTGCATTTACGTAAAGCAGCACAAGAAATCTGCGAACGTTATGCCGGCAAAGTTCCTCACTCAATCGAAGAGCTCGATGCATTGCCTGGAATAGGGCCATACTCAGCTGCCGCGATTGCCACTTTTGCCTTTGGAGCGCGAGCCTCTTTCATTGAAACCAACATCCGTTCGGTGTATCTGCACACATTCTTCCGCGACAGACAAAATGTCACTGACAGAGAAATTCTTGCAGTGATTGGCAACTCACTACCAAGACAGAATTTGCGCACTTGGTACTACGGACTTATGGACTACGGGGTACACCTCAAAAAAATCCATAAATCTATTAATAAGCGCAGCGCCCACTATCAGCGTCAGTCACCATTTAAGGGATCCTGGCGACAGAAACGTGGCCAAATCGTGACTCTTCTCGCCAAGGGAAAGCTCCCTTCGCCCAGAATTCTCAGCCAAAAGCTAGCTTTACCCGTAGAGGAGGTATGCCTCTTAATAGAGGAACTTCAAAAAGAAGGTTTTATGTGAACAATTCCTCTTTATCTGCCAAATCAGCCACTTAAATTCGACTTTTGCCCTCATGTGGACGTGAAACTGTATTGCAGGTAAGGTGTGGCACCTAAATCTTGCTTGGAATTTTCATGCGTACCGAAAACATAAGAAATATCGCCATTATCGCCCACGTAGACCACGGTAAAACAACCCTGGTGGACAACCTCTTTAAACAGTCTGGAATGTTCCGTGAAGGCGAGCAGGTTGCCGATCGACTCATGGACAGCATGGATCTCGAGCGTGAACGCGGAATTACTATTGCCGCTAAAAACTGCGCAATTACCTGGGGCAACAATAAAATTAATATCGTAGATACCCCTGGACACGCCGACTTCGGTGGCGAAGTAGAACGGGCACTCATGATGGTCGACGGTGCTATTTTGCTGGTTGACTCATCTGAGGGGCCACTTCCGCAAACTCGCTTCGTGCTTAAGAAAGCACTTTCGGCGGGACTCAAAATTATCGTGGTCATCAATAAAATTGATAGAAAAGATGCCCGAGTCCAGGAAGTGTTAGACGAAGTATTCAATCTATTTATCGATCTCGATGCCACTGACGAGCAAGTTGAATACCCCGTGCTGTATGCTATCGGCCGCGACGGAATTGCAAAACGTTCTCTCGATGAAGAGGGGAAAGATTTGCGCCCACTCTTTGAAACAATTTTAAGTCATATCCCAGGCCCAGAATACGGCGAGACCGAACCATTTCAAATGCTTGTCTCAAACATCGCCTATTCTGAATACTTAGGACGTCTTGCAGTTGGTCGTATTCGTCACGGTTCAGTAACCAACAAAGAAAGCCTTTCATTTATTGGGAAAGAAGGAACTCCAGCCCCGCTTAAATATCTAAAGCTCCAGGCCTATCAGGGGCTCAAGCTCATTGAAGTTCCGTCCGCTGCGCCCGGAGATGTGGTGGTCTTCGCAGGTGTTGAAAATATTGAAATTGGCGACACCATTTGCAGTCGCACGAATCCAAAAGCACTTCCCCGAGTCAGCGTTGACGAGCCTACCATTAGCATGCGCTTTTTCGGCAACACCTCACCTTTTGCCGGAAAAGAAGGCAAATACGTACTTTCGAGCAAAGTTGGCGAGCGCCTGATGCGTGAATCGAAACACAATGTGGCACTCCAGGTAGAACAATCTCCAGATGGAGAAAGTTTTATCGTCAAAGGTCGCGGCGAATTTCAAATGGTTATCATTATTGAAACCATGCGCCGAGAAGGCTACGAGCTCTGCGTGGGACGCCCGCAGATAATTTTCAAAGAAGAGAATGGCCAAAAATTTGAGCCCATTGAGCATTTGTTTATCGATTGCGATGAGCGCTTTATTGGTGCAGTGACCGAAAAACTCAGCCAGCGTAAAGGCAAGATGGTGAATCTTGTAAACCATGGATCAGGTAGAGCTCGGCTTGAATTTACGATTCCGTCACGAGGGCTTATTGGGTACCGCACCGAATTTTTGACCGACACCAAGGGAACAGGAATCATGAGCTCATATCTTCAAGGGTATGAGCCGTATCGTGGAGATTTCCCAAGTCGTGTAACTGGCTCACTCGTTGCCGATAGACCTGGTCAGTCAGTTGCTTACGGTCTGTTTCATCTTGAACCTCGCGGAGTACTCTTTGTGCCACCGGGAGTTGATGTATACGCTGGTATGATTGTAGGCGAACACAATCGCGAGAATGATTTATTTGTAAATGCTACTCGCGCTAAAAAATTGACCAATATTCGTGCTGCCGGACGTGACGAAAATATTATTCTAACGCCAGTCGCACCAATGTCACTTGAAAAAGCAATCGAGTTCATTCGAGACGACGAATTGGTTGAGGTAACACCTCAGCATATTCGCCTTCGAAAGAGCGTGTTGCCGCGCCCAGTTGAATAGAGCGAAGGCTAGAAGCCATCTCATAATTCGTAAATTTGAGATGGGTTCTGGCAACGGAGCTTGGTGAAATTACTGAAAACTGTTTCCTGGTAAGTAGTCTCAGCAACCAGTACGTTTCCTGAGAAATGGCAGCAGATGGCTGGACACGGGCCTGCACTCAGGCCGTGCTCTGAACCAAGCACAGGAAATTTTTCGCTACAGAGCACCCCGAGCGCAACAAGATTCCAAAACCTGAGTCCCGCTATCTGATGCAGATTTTCTAAAGCTCGCTCCTTGTCCAAGCCGACGCAAGGGAATCAACATATTCATTCCATAGAGATCCATCATGCGCCTTAATCCATTTAAGCCGCACATTTGGTCGTTCTTGCTTAAGTGCATACAGCTCTTTCACAAGCTCTAGGTTGGCAATCGGACCAGACTTACGCTTCCAGCCATTACGCTCCCAACTTTTTGCCCACTGATTAATCGTGTTCACGCATAGTTCGCTATCGGTAAACACATCAACGTCGGTGTCGGGCGGTAGCGTCTTAAGCGCTTCGATGAGGGCTGTCAGCTCCATACGATTATTGGTGGTGTCAGGCGCCGAGCCGTGTTTTTGCGCTTTAATCTTGCCCGCCTCAACCCAAACCAGGCCCCAGCCACCAGGCCCTGGATTAGGCCTGGCCCCGCCGTCAGTAAACACCCCAGTTTGGGGACCCCCAGAATATTTTTGAAGCACTATACGAAGGGGCAAACTATCATCATTCATATCAACCACTTACATTACTTATTCACAATACCATCCACAACTGTCTTTAACCCCTGGGCCTTATCTAGATTGCCCCTGAAAGCATCAAAACTAGGGTGTAGCGCAGCAGCCTGGTCTCAAGCGACCATGGGACTCTCACTTATGCTTTCAGATTGAAAGCTAAGGGAAACGCTATAACAGGAGATAAGTCATGACTACAAGCGTACTCGTAACTGGCGGAGCAGGATATTTAGGTTCAATTCTTACCGAACATTTACTCCAGGCGGGCTACAAAGTAACAGTGGTTGACAGCCTACTCTTTGGCCAACAACCGCATTATCATTTTTGCTCAAATCCAAACTACGAATTCATTTTTGGCGATGTGCGGGATGAGCGTTTGCTACAAAAGGTGGTCAAAGGCGCAGATGTTATTATTCCGCTGGCAGCATTGGTGGGAGCTCCAGCCTGCGATCGAGATCCGTGGATGACAAAGGAAGTAAACTTTGAAGCGATCAAAAAAATAAATCGCATGCGCAGTAAAAATCAGCTGATGATTTACCCCACTACTAATAGCGGTTACGGCACAAAATCGGGCTCGGTGCACTGCACAGAAGAAACGCCACTTGAGCCAATTTCTCTCTACGGTTCTACAAAATGTGACGCTGAGGCTGAAGTGTTAAGCACTGAGAATGCCATCACGTTACGATTGGCAACCGTATTTGGTTTGTCGCCCCGTCTTCGAATAGATCTTTTGGTTAATAACTTTACCTACATGGCGGTGAGCGAAGGTTACTTGGTCATTTTTGAAAAAGACTTTATGCGCAACTTTGTGCATGTACGAGATGTCGCTGACTGCTTTATGCATTGCATAAAAAACAGCTCTCGTATGCTGGGACGTCCATTTAATGTAGGCCTAGATTCAGCCAACATATCAAAAGAGGGTTTGGCCCTTAAAATTAAAGAACATGTCCCAAACTTCTACATTCACTTTTCTGAAGTAGGTACAGATCCAGACAAACGTAACTACATTGTTTCAAATCAAAGATTACGAGAAGCCGGATTTGAAGCGAAACGATCTTTAGATGACGGCATCAAAGAATTAATCAAAGGATATCGGTTCCTTAAGAGGAACCCACTTAAGAATGTGTAGTACCCATGAGCCCAGAAACCTCCGTCATAGAAGCCCCTAGTTGTACCACTGCAGTAATTCTAGCCGGAGGCCTGGGAACAAGACTACGTTCCGTAGTTGCTGACAAACCAAAAGCCTTAGCTTCTGTCTCAGGCCGCCCATTTCTTGAATACGTGTTTGATCAGCTCGTGGAAGCGGGAATAAAAAACGCAGTCATTTGCGTAGGTCACCTTGCCGAACAAATTGAATCTCATTTTGGAAACACCTATCGGGGTATTGCAATTAGTTATTCGCGAGAAAAGTCATTATTAGGCACAGCCGGGGCCCTACGCTACGCCCTTGAGCTTATTAAGACTGACTATTTATTAATTTTAAATGGCGACTCGTACACTAAGTTTTCGTTCGAAGATTTTGCTCGGTTTCACTTTGCAAAAGGGGCCAAAGCCTCAATGCTGCTTACCAGCGTGCCGGATGCTCGGCGTTATGGGCAAGTGAAGCTTGATGCCCAGCAACAGATTTTATCCTTTGAAGAGAAGGGATTAGGGGAGGAGAACGGCTGGATTAATGCCGGTGTTTATCTAATACACCGTTCGCTAATCCAAAAATTGCCCCTTGGGAGAAATATGTCGCTAGAAAGAGAGGTGTTTCCGCAGTGGATTGGACCTGATTTCTGTGGCCATTGTGCCCAAGAGGCTGTTTTTATTGACATTGGCACCCCTCAATCTTTTGCACAGGCACAAGAACTCTTTTCAGGGATACACGCATCTATTCAAAGGTAGAGGCATGTATGATTATCTCTAGAACTCCATATCGAGTCTCTCTGTTCGGCGGAGGCACTGACTTTCCCGCCTGGTACCATCGTCACGGCGGATCGGTCGTATCTACCACCATAGATAAATACTGCTACCTCACTTGCCGTAATTTGCCTCCATTTTTTGAACATAAACATCGCGTCGTTTGGTCCAAGATAGAAAACGTGCAGGAAATGAAAGATATTTCGCATCCTGCTGTGCGCGCAGTCATGGACCATCTTTCAATTACTCGCGGCATCGAGATTCACCACGTTGGCGACCTTCCTGCCAGAAGCGGCATGGGTTCAAGCTCTTCTTTCACTGTTGGGCTCTTAAATGCTGCCTATGCGCTTAAAGGCAAATTAATTCATAAACATGACTTGGCCATGGAAGCCATTCACATTGAACAAAATGTGCTGAAAGAAAACGTGGGCTCTCAAGATCAGGTTTCGGCTGCGTACGGCGGCTTTAATCGCATAGATTTTCACCCGACTGGGGAAATTACAGTTACTCCAATTACGCTCTCACGCGATCGCATTAAAGAACTCAATTCGCATTTAATGCTTTTTTATACAGGCATTAAGCGCACGAGCTCAGATGTGACTCAAAAATTTGTGCAGTCCATTGAAGCCAAAAAGCGTCAGCTTCGCATAATGAAAGATTTGGTAGATGAAAGCATCGCCATCTTAAATAGCAACCAAGACATAGTTTCTTTTGGCGAGTTATTGCATGAAGCTTGGGACGTGAAGCGTGGTTTTAGTGACCAAGTTTCCAATAAAGACGTAGATACTCTACATGCTGAAGCTATGGAAGCTGGCGCTATCGGTGGAAAACTTACTGGAGCGGGCGGGGGAGGATTCTTACTTTTGTTTGTGCCTCCGTCAAAACAGCGCCGTGTCCGCGAAGCTCTCAATCGCTTTTTACATGTTCCATTTAATTTTGAATTCTCCGGCAGCCAAATTATTTTCGCTGACCATGATGCCGATTACACAGCAGAAGAAATTTCTCGTGTGTTTCAGCCGATCCAAGCATTTAGAGAGCTTGTAGAATCAAAATAAGCCTCGAATTATTAGTCCAAACTGGATAGAGTGGTGCCGGTGTCTCGGCTGTATGGGAGACAAAATGCACCAGCCACTACGCGCGCCAGTTTCCGTTCCTGTTGTTCAAGCAACTGGAGAACTTTCTATTCCGAAAGCTCCGAATGTATTGGTGTTTGGAGACTCCGCTTTTTCCCTCTCAGCTTTAGAAGAACTACCTGCACATCTTGAAGCTCGAATTCACAAACAGTGGGCTCATGCGCTTGGCATACCGACACAAGAGGCGGCGGAACTAACCAACGCGCCACATCTAGCGCCCTACATTCAGTTTGATAGGGCCTTACGCATTGTTTCCGGAACACTTAGATTCTCATTCCACTCCGACAGTGGGTTTCAATTGGCAGTTCTCACATCCAATGACCAACAAAGCCTTATCCACAGCCTCTCCAGTGCTATTTTTAAGCAAGAGCTTCTCGATAAGCTTAATGGCGGTGATTTTTTTAAGGACCTTATCCACGATCACGACAGGCTGCCAAAAGATTTGGACAAAATTTCACCCGATCGAGCGCGGGCTGAAACCGCTAGAGTCGTCCGTGACGAGCTTATTCCTGCACTCATTTCTAGTCTTATAGGTGAACTAGGAGTACCTCTGCGTCGCGGCAGCCAGGGGTTTGATATTCAATGCGCCGATTCAGCATCTGCGAGCAAGATAGGACCAGTTGATGTTCAAATTAAAGTGCTTTACCACGACTCTCCTATTTTCAATCGAGATCTTGTCACAGGGAAAATGCAATTTTTTAAGTTGGTAGCCGTGCTGGCCCCTTTTCCGCCCACCCAAGTAAAAGGACGGGCCATCCTGCTGCAAGCAAATGCCACCGAGCAGCAAATGGCTGAACTTCGTGACGACTTGGTTTCTGCCGGAGTATCTCCAGAAAATATCTTACTGCTAGGCCACAAACGACTAGAACTTTCTGGAATTAAAATACCAGAACGGGAACGTCCAGCCGGACTCCAAACGCAAACGGCGATTTCACTTGACCTTGACCTCCAACAATATCTGCGATTTGTCTGGGCCCATAAATTCTGTGGACCGGCACCACTGTTACTTTCAGCTCCTGGCGGAAACGAGCCTATTGAAATTAAGCTTCTGAAATCGAATGGATGCTACGAAATCATTGAATTTCTTCAAGAAAACCATACTCGCTTGGCTTGACTGACTAATCGCCGCAGCCGTATAACTATTGAATTATGTTAGACATTCAACTTATCCGCACCAATCCCGCAGGCGTCATTGCCGGCCTTAAGAAAAAACTATTCGATGTAGATTTCACTGAATTCTTGTCCTGGGACGAAGAATCACGGCGCTTACTCACTGACGTTGAAAATTTGCGCTCACGCCGCAACAAAGTGTCGGCAGAAATTCCGATGCTCAAAAAGAAAGGCGAAGATGTCTCTGCTTTGCTGGAGGAAATGAAGGGCACCGGCGACAAAATTAAGGCACTCGACGAGCAAAAAAATGCGCTAGATGCAAAAATTCATAATTTTCTTGCCTCTTTGCCAAACTTGCCCGCTGACGATGTAGTTCCCGGCGGCAAAGAAGCCAACAAAGTTATTCGCACCATTGGCAAAAAGCCTGAATTTGCTTTTACGCCTAAAGATCATGTGGACTTAGCTGTAAACCTTGGACTTATTGACTACGATCGCGGCGTCAAATTAGGTGGCAACGGCTTTTGGATGTACACAGGAGACGGGGCTTTGCTTGAGTGGGCTTTGCTTAACTACTTTATCGACTCCCACCGTAAAGCTGGATATCAGTTTATATTGCCCCCGCACTTATTAAATTTTGCGGGAGGCTATACGGCGGGGCAGTTTCCTAAGTTTGAAGAAGATGTGTTCTTGCTTAAAAAAGACAGCGAAGATAAATCGCAAATGCAGTTTTTAATTCCAACTGCTGAAACTTCACTGGTAAATATTCACCGTGATGAAATTTTGCAGGATGCCGAGCTTCCTAAGAAATACTACAGCTACACTCCTTGCTACAGAAAGGAAGCCGGTGGCTACGGAGCCAGCGAACGGGGCATGGTAAGAGGCCATCAATTTAATAAAGTTGAGCTCTTTATGTATTGCCGCCCAGAGGAGTCAGACTCGCTGCTAGAAGAAATGATCGGCAGGGGAGAAAGCCTGATGCAAGGCCTGGGGCTGCACTATCAGGTCTCAAAACTAGCCGCCGCCGATTGCAGCGCCTCAATGGCAAAAACCTATGACATAGAAGTGTGGCTCCCGAGCATGAACCTTTATAAAGAAGTGAGCTCAGCCTCCAACGCCAGAGACTATCAGGCACGCCGCGGCAATATTAGATTTAAAGACTCCAAAACTGGAAAAAACACCTTGCTGCATACCTTAAATGCATCGGGACTTGCCACGAGTCGCTTGTTTCCAGCCATTTTAGAGCAATTTCAGCAAGCAGATGGGTCGGTTTTGGTTCCAGAACCCTTACGGGCCTGGGTTGGCAAAAACACCTTAAATCCTAAAAACCGCTAAGATCTTTGCGCCTTAGGGCCCTGTTCACATAGTTTTAATTGCCTAAGACTACTGATGGGCGTATGGTAATCGTCTCGCCCATTTTGGGCCGCGGTCCTTCTCGCTTCTTTTGCGGTAGAAGATAGAGACTACTTAAGCCTCCTCGCTGAAGCTGCATCAAAATCTGCCTTAGTTGCCCGTCACAAAATCCTGCTGCTTCCGCGAGGACCGGCTTGTAGTCGACTCCTCTTTTGGTTTTGTCTCGTTTGCTAAGGCACACTTCGTGCTTTGGCAGCAGTCCCACCTCCCCAAAAGGAGAATCCCTCATGAAAGCGCAACAGCGCGAGCTGAGTCAGCACTGGCGCACCTTCGTGCGTCGAGTCATCGAAGAAGCTGCAGCGAGGACAAAAGGATCCGAGCTGCCGCTGCCCCTGCACATCGAAAAGGGTCGCCCGAGCTTCCCGGCCTTCAACTTCGAGATGCAAGTCGACGGCAAGACCGTGGCAGCCAGAGTCAACCCCTCCGGTCCGTCGTACCTCAGCGTCGAAGGACTCACCTTCCCCTTCGGGCTTTGGCTCGGAGACCTGAGGCGTGCGGCCCAGCACCTGCAGCTCCAGATCTTCGGCATCTCGGTCACTTCTGACCCGGTGCCCGAAGTCGTGGACTACGTTGTCGAAAGCCTCATCGCCGAAGGCGGTAGGGCTAGAGCAGCGTACCTCACCAGCATCAAGGCCGAATACGCCATGGATCCGGCAACGATGACGCACGAAGAACGGATCGAGCTGTTCCGAGAGGCACCGGTTCACGCCTTCGTCATCCCGCTACGCAGCATCGATCTCGGCTTCGGACAGTACGACTTGCACGCCGAGGTTGCACTGGATCACGAACGCCTCTCGAAGCTGTGGCTCACCTTCCAAGGGAGCGACAAGCTCGTTGGCAACGTGGCGCCCTTCCCTTACTACCTGGGGATGGCCACAAACGCGGCGAAACGCATCGTAGAGCAACTGAAGCAACTGACCAGGCAGCCGGGCAACTTCGAGACGGCACTCAGCTAGATCGCCTCCTGGCCCGGCATCGCGTTGTCCCCACAAAGGACCTCGCGGTGCCGGGCTGGACTTTTCTTTTGGGACCCTTTTTTTGTCACGGTATTTTTGGAGTCGCTACAAGTTCGGTCCTTACTCTTTTTGTTCCCTTGTGCCCATCTAAACAGCCCCAACCTACCAAAAAGAATGAAGAATTTTGGCACCTTAGCGCATCTAATCTTAAGACTTGGCGCAGTGTGTCGAGCCGAATAGAGGGCATTTTTTCATAACAATATTAAGAACTTAAGCCAGCCCATGGACTTTAGTATCAACACCGCTCGGCAAGTTGTTGAAGCGGTCAACACGGAATTAGGAGATTCGGCACGCAGCAGCCAACACGACCTGCTTAACTATCTTTGTACCCAAGTGCGCGTGGTGCCTAAGTCGCCTGAATCGGCTCTAAAATTCTTTTATATCCTCGCTCACCTAAACGCTATCATTAGCCCCGATCGCTTTAATTTTTTACGCGACTTGCTCATTGAACTACAAGCACCAGAGGCTGTGCAATTTATTGTGCGAAGTGCGCAATCAATCTACCAGTTGCCTAGTGCCGCAGTCTTGCCGCGACTAACAAATACTCAAACCCTGGTCGCAAACCTAGAACTACCTGGCCTTGAAAACGGCTGGCGCATTTTAGCGGCCCTAACCGACTCGCTACGACTTTTAGGAGTAGCAACTCCGACACTTGAAGGGCTCGCAGATATTCCCGAAATACAATCCGTTCCAGCCTTCATAATCTCACAGAACCCCACAAGTTCTTCAGCAGCAAAGGAAACACCTATGAATCTACACTCACAAACAACAGCCGCAGCAGGCTTTCCATTTTTAGATGAACTGACCCAGAAACGTCTCTGGCAACCCGGACTCCCCTTACGCCTGCATCTTGGTTGTGGCGAACAAAAATTTAACGACTACATAAACGTTGATTACCCGCCCACTGAACACAACGTCATGCAGGTAAAAGCCGATATTTTCACCGACATTATTGCCATGAGACTTCCACGCAATAGTGTTGATGAAATTAGGTTGCACCATGTCTTTGAGCACTTTAGTAGAGTCACCGCTTTAGCAATGCTCGTTAAGTGGCATAGCTGGCTTAAAGTTGGGGGCAAACTACATATTGAAACGCCCGATCTTATGGGTTCCGCGCGCAATCTCGTGGCAAATACCAATTGGCGCGTAAAAATGGGAACTGTGCGGCACTTAACTGGTGACCAAGCCGCTGGCTGGGCGTATCACGTGGAACAATGGTTTCCTGAGCGCTTTGAACATACGCTTAAAACACTAGGATTCGGAAGAGTAGAGACGAACTCCACGAGTTGGCCTCACGAACCGTTTCTCTGTAATGTGCATGCGCTTGCCACAAAAACTGAAGATCTTTCCCCAGAACAGTTAGTTTCAAAAGCTGAAAGCCTCTTGTGGGAAAATACGGTAGCCGATGCAGAGCGGCCTACCTTTGAAGTGTGGAGGGCACAGCTTCGAGACCTTCTAGCCGGTGGCAGCGCCACTTACGCTCAGAATACAACGAAAACTTCAGCGCCTTCGGCAAATTCACCGGCGGCCTTACTTCCAAATGCACAGCAGCTTCCACTTGCAACAAATCCAATTGAAGAAATTTACGATTTTAACCAGAAGGGCAGGGATGTTTGGGTTGCAGCGAAGGCAGGCACCTTGCCTCCAGGCTCAAAAATTCTGGATGTAGGAGCTGGCACTTGCCCGTATCGGCATCTTTTCTCACATTGCGATTATAAAACTCACGACTTTAAACAATACGAGGGTGAAAAGCTTGGTGGAACAACCCAATACGGGCACATTGATTACGTTTCTGACATTGTTTCAATTCCGGTACCAGACGCAAGTTTTGATGCAATTATCTGCACTGAAGTATTTGAACACGTGCCAGAGCCAATTGCCGCTTATAAAGAACTGGCTCGCATTGTAAAACCAGGTGGAAAAATTTGGATCACCGCGCCTTTGGGTTCGGGCCTCCACCAACTGCCTTATCATTTTTACGGCGGCTACACTCCGTACTGGTATCAGCATTTTGGCAAGCAGTTTGGGCTTGAGTTGTCAGAAATTACTCCCAATGGGGGCTTTTTCAAACATTTAGCCCAGGAATGTGCGCGCGCAGCTCAGACCTTTGCAGGAAATTCTCAAGTAGCTGGTGGGCAAACACCAGCACTGCTTGAGTTACTTTCGCAAACATTACCGCGGCTTTTCTTTAAGCTCGATGATTCGCAATTTAATGAAGCTTTCACGGTAGGGTACTTTGTTGAGGCTATTAAACCGAATCACTCAAAACCTGAGCATCAAGACCCTGCGATGCAGAATTATCAGAAGAAAATTTTTGATAATCCTCTCAATTTAGAGACTTACATTAATGCTGCCTTGCATTTAGTAGATCGCAAAGATTTTAAAGGAGCTTTGCCTTTTGTAATTGATGCACTCAAAATTGCTCCGGGCCACGATGGATTAAGAACTCTCAAGCAGCAGCTTGAGCAGATTTTAGGCAAATGAAGTTAGCTCAAATGAGCAGGGGAGATGCTGAATCTAGCGCTTCGGCTGAGTAACCCTCGCCAAGGTCAGGGAGTTTTTTACCACTGAGACCTCTAAGACCACGAAGTGAAAAATCTCAAAACTTTCCCCTCTGTGGTCTTTGAGTTCTCTGTGGTAAATTCTGCTTTTAAAAACTGTGCCCCTGCTGCCACCTAAACTCTATGCCAGCCAATAACAGACTGCCAGCTCTGGCCTGCACTACGCTGCTTGCAGCTCTGAGTATCATTTTATACCGCCATATTCTCTTTACCCCGGCATCATTTGTATACCGTGACCTTCTCAGTTTTGTATTGCCGATGGAGCATGCAAGCCGTGTACTTGCGGCCAGTGATTGGCCTCCTCTATGGAATCCATATCAAGTTTTGGGAAAACCGCACGCAGCAGACATTCTGATGGGAACTTGGTATCCGCCCAATTATGTATTGAGGCTTTTGCCAGAACCATTTGGATTTAATTTTAGTATCGCGTTTCACCATTTTATTTTAGCTCTCGGAATACTCGGGCTCCTAAGAGCTTTAGCGCTTCCCTGGAGTGCCTGCCTCTTTGCTAGTGCAATCGGCAGTTTTGCTGGACCGGCAGCCAGCATCGACACCATGGCAAATACATTCCAGACCATGGCTTGGATGCCCTGGGTATTTTGGCGCGCCTTAAAACTAAAAAAGCAGGCAAACCTGCCAAACAGTATCTATCTATCCATCTGCATCTCCTTACTCTTTTTGGGCGGAGTTCCAGAGTTAGCTGCTCTTACGTTCTTAGCAATTTTCCTTAGTGCGTATCTCTATACTCCTCGACATACTCTTTTTTCATTTTATGCCCAAGTTTTGATAAGCGGCCTATGTGCGGCAGCGCTCGTTGCTATTCAGCTCCTGCCTTTTATAGAGCTTCTCGCTAACTCCTCCCGCGCACAGGGATTACATAGCTCGAGCACATTACGATTCTCACAGGCACCGCAGTCTCTCATCGGGCTACTTTTGCCGCGTCACTATTTTAATTTTTCGACAGGGGAGATGTGGTATCCCGAATTTTGGCGTGGAGAATTTAGCGAAATACCCTGGAATCAATCTCTTTATTATGGTCCGGCGCTTCTTCTTCTGCCTCTCGCATTTTTAAAACGAACAACTTCTAAAATCTGTAGCGCGCTTATTTTGCTCCTCTTCCCCTTACTACTTTCATTTGGGAAATACATTCCTGGGGCAGAGGAACTCGTGTCAGCAACACCAATACTGCAATCCATTCGTTATCCAGAAAAAGCACTCATTCTTTTCCATTTTTTTGTGTGCATCGGAATTAGTTATGGGGCTGCGGCTCTTCAAAATGAACCGGCCTCTCGAAAGTTCCTCATTACTCTTATGGCTATACTAGCTGTCGGTGTTTTCATTGGACAAATTTTGGAAATTGAATTCACCACGCTTTTTATGAGCGAATCTCGCCTATTACTCCTCTCACTTTTTGCACTTACGCTTTTGCTTGCGCTAAGCCACCGTTTGCCAAAAGTGGCTTCAATAAGCGCTGCGGCACTCTGTTTTTTTCTTATTGCGAGAGCACACGCAAGTCTATTGCCCACAGTCCCTTGGCGCGAAATTACCCAAGCACCTGCCGTGCTGAAACAACTAAAAACAGCGCCAATGCCTCTACGCATCTATGCAAACAATCATGGATTAAAAGAAGAACAGCGAGTGCTTGAGGAAGTCGCTACCAAAAGTTACCTTCTGTCACTCAGCACGAGCCAGTTCCACAATATCGCTAATTTAAATATGCCTGGCTCACTTAACACCCAGGAAATGGAACTTTTACACTCAATTTTTGAGTCATTGCCTCGAGAACTTCGAGTTTCTTTTCTCGCCCTATTTTCAGTACAGTTTGTAAGTAGCCCCGTGCAATTAAATTATGACAAACTCGTACCAATTGAGGTAGCAACTAAAAAGCCAAAAGGGTACTGGTATCAGTTGGAGAGCGCGCTTCCAAGAGTCTATTTGGCCCAAGATGTAATCAGCTTAGATGGAGAAGAAAAAGTTCTCTCGTGGCTCAAAGAGAAGCAATTAAATCTTGGAACCGTGCTGTTATCTGAGAAAGGAGTAAAGCCGGCACCTTACACAGGGAATGAGCAGGTGCAGCTCTCGCGTTACTCAGCCAACTCCGTGGAGGTGCACGTACGCAATGCGCGCGCAGGTCAGGTATTGGTAATTAATGACGCCTACGACAAAAATTGGAATGCTCGAATAAATACCGCCCCAGCATCCATCCTTCGCGCTAACTACTTCACTCGGGCGCTTATCCTTCCTGAAGGAGACAGCAACATAGAGCTAAGCTACCAGCCCACCATGTACCGAATTGGTGCTTTTATTTCTGTTACCTCACTACTGGCGATGTTGCTGTTGCTTGTTGTTTATTATGGCAGGCAGAAGGTCTTAAAAGATCCTCAATCTTAAAGCAGATGGCCTGCGCAACTTTCTCCCAAGTAAACTGGGCCGCCTGAGCACGTCCCTTGGCAATTAACTCACTACGCAATGCGTCATTTTGTGCCAGCGATACCATCGCGCCCGCAATTCCTTTAATGTCATTTGGTGGAAACATCAGGGCAGCCTTGCCAGTCACTTCGGGAATAGACGTAACGTCCGAGGTAATTACAGGGCAGCCTGAGGCCATTGCTTCAAGCACAGGAAATCCAAAACCCTCATACAGTGACGGGTACACAAGTCCTCGAGCTCCCGAATATAAACATTCCAGTTCTTCACGAGGCACATAACCGGTGAAGACAACGTTTTTTACGCCTTTTTGGTCGAACGTTTCTTTGATTTTACGTTTTGCTCCATCATTCATTCCCCCCACAATAACCAGGGTCATTGGTGTCTTTTCTTGAGCCGCAAGAAATGAGTTTCCAACAGCGGCAAAATTCTTATGTGAATCAAGAGCGCCCACAGTCAAGAAGTAGGGCTGGTTAATCTGATACTTATTCACCACCCGTCTTATTTGCTCCTCACCAGGCAGGGGAGCGCCAGAACGGTTAAGCCCTGCCAAAACTACTGAGATTTGGGAGGGAGCAACTCCCGCGTGTTCTTGTAGGTCACGGGCAGTATGCTGTGAAATAGCAAAAATATTCTCACATCGGCTCGGCAACTCCTTTAAACGCTGCATGTAGCCCAAGCGAGTGGAAGGCCTCCACGTATCAAAGTGCTCACTTCTCCGGCAAAGCGGAATTAAATCATAAAAAACTACTGTGCGCTTCACACCATCCGTCATGTGGAAGGGGTTATCAATTCCTTCCATTAAATTCATGGGATCTAGAATATGGAAAAGGTCTAGCTTATGCGATCTTACTTGAGAAATTTCGTGCACCTCAACATTCGGATGCCGTGAAAGTTTATCCAGCAGTGAATAGTCCTCGGAATGTTCTCGAGGCTCCGCAAATATTTTAAACTTCCAGCCAGGACGGAATTCAATCATCGCGTTCAAGTGATGAAAACTATAATGTCCAATCCCTCTTTGGATCGACTGCCTTAAAGTAAGCGTACGACCATCAACCCCAATAACCTTATCTCCAATTTCCTGGGTCTCAGCTCTTTCCACTCCAGTGTTTGAATATGCACGTAAAATTGATTGAGCCAACTGCTCAAAAGTGTTCTGTTGTTGGTATTGAATCCCCTCGGCGACCAAATATTGAGCAAATTGATCGTTACTAAGAACCGCGTGTATAGCAGCAGCTAAACCTATTTGCTGTGAAGTCTGCATAGTGCAACCAGTTAGCGGCTTAAATGGCGGCATAGCGCTACACACGAGCGGACGTTGGTGAGCTAGTGCGAAAGCGGCTGCTGCCGAAGCTTCATTGCGGTTTAGTTGGTAGTTCATTACAACTACATCCGATGCAAGGAGATACTGCGAAACAGACTTTTCCGCTAAATAGCCATCAGCAAAAACGACCCTATTTTCTATGCCAAGCTCCTTAGCCTTAGCACGGCATCGATTTAGGTACTCGCCGCTCTGCGGATTTGCTGGATGCCCCACACCAAGGAACATAAACGCAGCATGCTGCGACTTAAGAATCTCCGGCAAAGCCTCAATAGTTTCGAGAACTCCCTTATGAGGCTCCAAGAATCCAAACGAAGAAATAAGCTTAAGATCGACAGGAATTCCGCAAACTGCACGAGCCTGTTCGCGCGAAAGCAGTGGTTCAATTTTGCTGCGCATTCCAAGACCAACAACTTGTATCTTATCTGGAGCTCCTCCCGCGGAAACAATCCGCACCTTCGACTGCTCCAAATGGACAAAAGCTCCGTGCGAAACATTTGTAAGAGCGGCGCAAAGTGGCAAATCAGTTTCAGATGAATGAAAGGTAACAAATACCTTAATACTCTGTCCTTGTGCAAATTTAGCCAGTTCCAATATTGCTGAGTTGCCAAGCAACCCACTTTGAAATTGCACATGCAAAATGCCTATCTTCAGGTCTTGAAGTTCCTTTTTCAAAACTTCAAAGTTCTTGTCATTTTTGTTCCAGCATCTGCGAACCCAAAATGAATCAACCCCCATTTTATGAGGAGTATTTTCAGCAAGCACATACACACAGGGGTCAAAGCTCGAATTGTTTTCAATTGCACGAGTGAGTACGCTGCGTAGTTCTTGAGTATGCTGCGCAATGCCACAGGCCTGATTAAAGGTGCTCAGTATAGCGATTCTCCGCTTGCCTTGCTCTTCAACTTGAGAAGCTCGCAGCATCCTCAGATGCGCCTCATCTTGCGACTGCAAGATTTCGACGTCTGGTTTAATTTTATCTGCCCAGCGCGACATAAAAAGCGCCATATTTTTATCATCGTGGGTGCCGCGCCCAGGGCTTCGTTGCCCGTGATGAAATATGACACTCTCAGGGGTGTAGACCACCCTAAATCCCCGATCTTTTGCCTTAAGACAAAGCTCTACTTCCTCACATCCATTTTTATAAGAAGTATCAAAGCCACCTAAGCTGTTGAATAGATCTCTCCTAACAAGGAAACATGCCCCGTTCACCGCTTGAAAGTCGCGACGGAATTGAACCCGAGGGTCATCTTTTTCTACGCCCACCAGATAGTGAGAATTCATCTTCTCGGAATTAAAACAAATGCCTGCATGATGAAGCTTTTGGCTATCTGGATAAATATGTTTATTACCCACTATTGCCACCTGTGGCTCCGAGTCTAAAATAGTGGTCATTGGTCTAAGCCACTCAGGCTGAAGCACCGTATCGCTGTTTAGGAAAAGGAGATATTGGCCTCGCGCCTTCGATGCACCAATATTGCAAGCACCCGCAAAATTCTGATTACTTTCATTGAGAATAATTTGGGCCGAGGCGGGCAATGTCTTTAGATATTCTCGCGTTCCGTCGGTGGAAGCATTATCAACTACTATTAATTCATATGCGTTTGCGTCTGTATGTGCAAAGAAGGAACGGAACATTTCTTTGGTATATTCAAGCGCATTATAGAGGGGAACAATTACACTAACCTTGGGTCCCACTTGGGCACTCGTAACGTCACTTACCTCAGATTCGAGTGTTTCAAGCAGCAATCGAACACTCTCTCGATTTGAATCGCTCTTGAGAGCTGCCCGTAAACTTGTTTTGGCTCCCGCGAAATCGGCGGCTTGTACCGATAGAAGCGCCAGTAGCTCAAGAATATCGGCGGCAAATTTTTCGGACTGCGGCAAATGTTCGGTTAACACTCGCTGGCAATCTGCAATACTTCCGCTTCGAAACAATTGATAATGGTCTCGCCGCCCTGAGGCAAGGTGGGCGAAAGCACTTTTTTTAAGTCGCTCGAATGCCTGCTGAAGTTGCCGGTCGATTTGTGTCAAAGTACTCGCTGAATACTTTAGTCCTTGCCGATGTTTTAAGAGTACCTTTATTTCTGCCCAATCGAATGCTTCTCGGCCCGCGCTGGTCATGGTACTGCCATCTTGCATCCACGTAACCTCAGCAGTCACTTGGTCAATGGCAGTGAAATGGCTCTTTTCAGAGAGGCGAATCCAAAACTCCCAATCCTCATATCGTGCGAGCGTTTCATCGAATAGCCCTGCCTCTAAGGCCAGCTGACGACTATGAACCACACAAAGAACCGGAATAAAATTTGAAGTGGCGAGTCGTTCTCGCGAATAGGAAACCGGTTCATATGAAGATACGGCACCCCGCTCAAGTCCTGTAGCGGTCTTCCGGTACGATACTTTTGATGCACGAGTAAAAACAACTTCAGCTTTCTGCGCTTCAAGAGTTTTAAGCGCAAGTTCAAGGTGTGCTGGCAAATACACATCATCATCATCCAAATACGCTATGTATTTTCCTTTTGCGGAGCGAATGCCTGTATTTCGGCTTGCGGCCAAGCCTTTATTTTCGGCGTGGCGAATATAGGAAACTTTGCCGCTGTTGTCTTTGTCACAGACCTCTTTTGCTGAAACTGAGCCGGCATCATCTACTACAATCACTTCATAACTTGAAATTGTCTGGGCATGAATGCTCGCTAGCGCGCGCTGCAGAAGCTCGGGGCGGTTAAAAGTAGGCACGATAACAGAAACAATGGGAGCTTCAACTTGCGAATACTTTTCAATTTGCACTTCTGAAGGCTGAGGCGGCGCTTTACGTGAGCCCTTTGTGCCGCCAATTGAATTTGCCCAGGCCCTAGATGCTTCGTCAAATAAGGAACTGTTGTTAAGTACCAGCTGCGATTTAAGTTCTGCATCGTGCTTCAGCGCATTTGTAAGCATGCTTCCAGGCTTCACTCGATAGCAAAAGAGCATTTGGTCAACCTGCCGCGCGCGAAATCCATTTGCATAAGCCGAGAGCCAGAAGTTCCAGTCCTCATAGCCCCAAGTCATGTTGGTATTGTATCCGCCAGCCTTTTCCCAAACCTGGCGTCGATACAGAGAGGAATAGGGGAGGCCATTTTCCGGGCGACCTGGATTTAAAAACTCGCGTTCAGGAATACACCTGACTTCAATTGAATCTGCTCCGAATCGCCGATAGTTTGGATAGGCAATCGCATAACTGGGATCTTTAAGGAGAGCCCCAAGCAAAACTTCGATTGCTTGAGGCTCTAACTTGTCATCACTATCAAGCGGCAAAATGAATTCTGCCATAGATGCCGCAATTCCATAGTTACGCGCATCAGAAAGTCCGCCATTCGTTTTTTTAACCAAGAATATTGGAAACTTTGAATAAGTTGCCATAAGCTCGCGGGCAACTTCTTGCGTATTATCTGGACTTCCATCGTCCACAATAAAACACTCCCAATGCGGGTATGTTTGGGCAACGACGCTCTCTACAGCTTCTCGCAAATACTGGGCCTGATTATAGCAGGGAATAACGACCGCAACTTTTGGTCCGATGCTTGTAGGGACAGCTTTAAGTTTTAACTCTACTTCTTGATGACATGCATTCGGCGTAAAATTCTGAAATGCATCTACATCTAAGCGCAGATTCTCAGCGTATTTTTCTGCAAGGTGTTCCGCTGATAACCCAAACTCCTCACCCGCTCGATTATTTGCTTCTGACTGCACTTTATTAATTGGCGCACAAAATGTAAGCGACAAGGGAGCGCAAATAAGCTCAGGCAAGCTTAATTGAAATTGCGAAATACATTCTGAGAGCCTCGCCTCAAACGAATTTGGATTTTTATACTCTAAACTCTCGAGCAGGGAGCCTATGTCTTTGATGCGATATACAGAACTTGATACTTCTAGCGGATAACCAAAATCACATTCGGCGCCCACCCATGAGAATGCAAGTTGCGACTGCCCACATGTTCTAAAGTGAGGCAAAGCTTGTGGCTTATTCAGTGAGTAACAGTAAGTGGTGTTTCGCCCTAACCGTAACGAATAACCAAGCGCTTGTGGATTGGACTCTAAGAGCGCGATAATTTCGTTCAGCGAAAAATTGCGAACAAAAATATTGTCATCCACTAAAAATAAAACAGAGCTGAAGCCTCGAATAGCTTCAAGTAGGTTGGTCTTAAACTTTGATTCTCTTACGAAACGAACTTGGGGGAATTCGCGCTGAACATTCTGATACATCTGCTCCTGAGCGCTAGAGCTGGTGGTATATAACACCGTCACCAAAGCATCCTTTTCCTGCACTCTCGCAAAAAAGCTTCTGAGAGTTCCATCGAGCTGAAGAGGTCTGTCTTTCGAAAATACGAGGGTGACCAAACTCTGTAACGCAGCCATACAATTAATCTCAATAATATCAGGCATCTAGCCGCACAAAGTGGAGAGCAAAAGGCACCCATCATGCAGACTGTAGTCTCAATAAAAACACTTCTCGGCCTTAGATACAGATGCCTCATTGAGCCAAAGAGGTTCAAAATACATAAGGGATACAAGGAGATGGCCCTCTTTTCTGGGTTTAGAATTGCCACAGTGTTCCCTAGCAGCACCACCTACTTTGGTGTATCCCTAGCGAGATGACACACTCGAGTTTTGACTATCTAATTGTTGGCTCCGGAATTGTCGGCATGGCTTTGGCGTACCGCCTGAGCCAGCGCATGCCTCAAAAGAAAATTGCGATTATCGAAAAAGAGGCAGCCTTCGCCTTACATGCCTCCGGGCGCAACTCTGGAGTGCTCCATGCCGGGTTCTACTACAGCGCCGACTCTCTGAAGGCCAAACTTTGCGTGGCTGGAAATAGAGCTCTTCGTGAGTTTTGTACCGCTCATACGGTACCTCTTAACGAATGCGGCAAGCTTGTAGTAGCAACGCAGGATTCTGAAATTGCTCAACTTGAAGAACTTGCCAGAAGGGGAGAAAAAAATGGCGCCGGGACCTCTTTGATAGATGAAGCCCAGGCAAAAAAAATTGAGCCTAATGTGTTTACTAAAAAAATTGCATTGTGGTCGCCGCGCACTGCAACTGCCAGCCCCAAATTAGTTGCCGAAGCTTTTTTTAAAGCGCTTCAAAAAGCAGGGGTAACCTTCTATTTCGACACTGCCTTCGTTGAGCCAACGGCAACGGGCTGCCGCACCAGCCGTGGTCCTATTGATGCAGGGCTCGTTATCAACTGCGCAGGGCTCTATGCCGACAAAATAGCGCACGCTTATTCAGTAGGCAGCGACTATGCGATTGTCCCTTTTAAAGGGCTCTACATAAAATACACAAAGAACAAAACGGATATCCGAACAAATATTTATCCGGTGCCAAACCTCAAATATCCTTTCCTTGGGGTCCATTACACAGTTACGTATGACGGAACTATTAAAATTGGGCCTACGGCCATCCCTGCTTTTTGGAGAGAAAACTACTCAGGACTTCAAAATTTTAGTGCCCAAGAATGCACCGATATATTGTGGAGAGAGGCAAAACTTTTCTTCTCAAATGCCTTCAACTTCCGAGAGCTCGCATTCGAAGAAATGAAAAAATATCAAAGGAGTTACATGATTCGTCTTGCCCAGGCGATGGTGCCAGCCATAGACCCAAATGGCTTTGGCTCGTATGCGCCTCCGGGCATTCGCGCTCAATTAATTCACAAAAAAACCCTCGAATTGATCCAAGATTTTGTTGTGCAGCGTAGCCAAAATTCCCTTCATGTCTTAAATGCGGTGTCACCTGGCTGGACTTGCAGTTTGCCTTTCGCCGACTATATTATCGATACTTTCGATTTAAAGGGGTCTTAGGCGAGGGCTGAGAAGGACTCAGCGCTCACAGTAGTTTGGCTTGTATTTTTGTTTTCCTGCTTCAAGGACGTGTATGAGAGCACTGGTGACAGGCGCCTGTGGATTTGTGGGTGGATATTTGGCGCGCCATCTTACTGAGTGCGCAGATACTGTGCTTGGTACCTTTTTGCATGAAAGGCCAATTCTTCCCTGCGAAAGCACCCAACTCGATATCTCTGAGCCAAGCCAATGCCTTGAAGTAGTCTCTTCTTTTAAACCAGAGGTAGTCTACCACCTTGCAGGTATGGCCTTTGTGCCAGACGCAGAGAAAAATTTTGCTAAGGCGCTAAGCATTAATGTTGCCGGCACTTACAACATGCTAGCCGCAAGTCACGCCCTCGGGTTGCCTGTAAAATTTGTCCTCGTCAGCTCGGCTCAGGTATATGGAAAAATTGAACCGAAAGATCTTCCTCTCAGCGAACAAACCGCGCTCAGTCCGATTGATAATTATAGCATCTCAAAATGTATGGCCGAGCTGGTCTGCGAACGATTTCGGTTCAATTCGAAAGTGCAGACAATTATCATGCGCCCATTTAACCACATCGGCGCCGGGCAACGCGTTGAATTTGCGGTTTCAAGTTTTGCCTATCAACTTGCCGAGATAGCAAAAAAAACCCGCCCTGCAGTTTTAAAAGTGGGGAATCTTGATGCGCAAAGAGATTTTACCGATGTCAAAGACATAGTGAGAGGATACCGACTCGCAGCCGTCAAGGGGCAAGGCATATATAATCTTTGCTCTGGCAAACCTATCTCTATGAAATCTGTTCTTGAGCAACTAATCCAAGTCTCGGGACTCAGCATTACGATTGAAAAAGACACTGAGCGAATGCGTCCCGCCGACACGCCTATTCTCTATGGCTGCGCAGCTAAGGCCAAACATGAGCTTGGGTGGCAACCTGAAATTTCCTTCCAAGATTCACTGCAAGCCATTTATAAATATTGGCTCGATAGTTCGACTTTACAGCGCTAGGTTCGGAAACAAACAGCTTTAGTAATTTTGTTACGCATACGCAACAAAATTTCAACCAATCGAAATCACAAGACATTTCACCCAAATTTTACTTCCTCGATTGGCAGAATCTCATTCAATTTGTTATTGGCCTACGGCAATTTGCTGAAGCCACCGGCGTTGCATGGTTATTTGAACAAGCCCTTGAGGGAGGATTGCACGTCAATTATAGAGAACAAACTACAAATGTGTCACCGAAAGTTCCTGAGCACACACATATGAGGCGCGTGGCTCTAAAGTAATCTTTTGATTTACGATTGCAGGCTCTACGCACACAAAAGAGTGGAATTCCTCGGCACCGAGATCAGTGAACTGCTTGCTCTTTTCCGTCCACGGATTCCATACCACGATGTCTTTAATATTTTCTTTTTTGATGTGAATTGCTCGTTTATAGAGCTGATCTACAAGCTGCACTTCTTGCGGGGCATTTAGAAACACGTAGTCAACTTCTTCATCAACAATAAGTGCCTCAGGCTGCAATACCCGATACGATTTTTCAGCGCGGCGTTGATCCATAAATGTTACATCTTTTAGCCCCAACACCTGCACACGTCTTACGTCGGCAACGCGGAAATATGAGTGAAACCCTGCAAAGAAAAAAAATGGAGTAGTGCCACAGTTATGCACTTTTAATTGGGTTTTGAGTGTATCGCCAAGCGTCACCGTAAGTTCCAGGGAAAACGGATGCGGCCAAAGCTCAAGACTTGCTTTCGAATCTTGAAGTGCCAAAACTATGTGGACCCCGTGTTGGTCAATCTTACTACCCTTGATATCCCACATCGAAGTACGTGCAAATCCATGAGAAGGAAGTTCTCCTTTTCCGAATTGAGGAAATATAAGTGGTATGCCGCCTCGCACTGGCTTACCACGCACAAACTGAGCTTTCGAGCTGACAAAGAAGAGGTCGTCTCCCTTGCCGTCGAACCAAGAAATGAGCTGCGCCCCATGGAGCAATAACTCAGCCGAATGCCCCTGCGGAGAGGCAAGTTGGGCTCGCACGAACTGGTTGCCGTCACGTGAGAAGGTAAGGTGCTTATGGATGCCGTATAACTCTTGTAATCGCTCAATCATGGCAAAAAGGGCCTAAAATTAGGAAAAATGCTCTTCCTTATGTTATCCAGCAAAAATTGATATAATGAAAGCCATGATGCAAAATCATCAATTACTGGTCGCTTTTATTCTGGGGCTCCTCGGAGCCGTCGCCATAGGTTACATTTTGCGTGCTCTCCTCTCGCCATTACTAGGATCTCTGAGCAATATCTCAAAACTACCAGAGCAAGCTCGCCTCAAGCGTAAAGAGTCAATACTCACTTCGATTGATGAAGATATCGAGAAAGGATCCCAGGGTGAGGCTCTGAAGCGCATAGAGACTGCGTTTATGTGGGAACAAGCAAGCTCAATTACATTAGCTGAAAAGGTACATGCGCATAATCTTTCAGTACTTAGTCGACTTGTGGCATTAGCTGAAACTCACGGACAACATATCTCAAACCTCGCGGTACTTGAGGACTTAATTGGCACTCGATTGTCTCTTTGCCGCAACTATCTAGATGTCGAAGCTGCATCAAAAAAGGCCAAAAAACGAGGCAAACAGGATAAACGAGAAGTTCCTGCCTGGGCACTACTCGAGTTTAGTCGAAAACTATCTGAGCTCAATGAAAAGTTAAAAATCAATCGCCGCACCCTTGAGTCTCAAGTACAAACTGCCCTTTCAAGTTTAGGGAAAGAGCAACAAAGCACCAGTGTGACTTATCATTAGCATGGCCCATGCATCAGCTTTCGTTTCCAGTACATTACGAAGATGAAGACCTTTTGGTCATTCATAAACCAGCCGGAATTCATTCTAGCCAGCTTCCCAGCGGCGGAGGGCATTCAATTGCTACCGAGCTAGCCGCTGCTTATCCCAATATTATTCATGCTTCTGATAAACCCGAAGACGCTGGACTCGTGCAGCGTCTAGACGCGCAAACTGAGGGTTTATTAATTGGTGCAAAAAATAAGACTGCCTGGATACAGTTAAGTGAAATGCTACGCGCGGGGCAAATTGAAAAATCGTATCAAGTTATTTTGGAAGGCAAGCTTACGCAGAATCTCGCCGTCGAGTCGCTGATTGGGGCTAAAAGCAGAAGATCTCAGAAAGTACAGGTGTTTCCGCTTGAGAGCAAGGCCGACCGGGCCTTGCCTGCCAGCACCTCCATTACGCCGGTTCGCTATGCAGACTCAATTATGGCAACACTTGCCACAGTTAAAGCTTCTCCCGCACGTCGTCATCAAGTGCGTGCACATTGCGCTTATAAGGGATTTCCACTCGTTGGGGATTCGCTCTATGGGGCGAAAACTAATCTTCAAAACTTTTTCCCAGAGATTTCTGCTCAATTTTTTCTCTTTGCCCACTTTCTTAGGTTTCGTCACCCAACTTCTGGCACCGAAATGAATTTTTTGCTGGATTTACCGCCAGCGATTAAGAATATTTTTTGAGCAAAGCTTACACCTGCAGGCAAATTTCACACGGCTTTACATATTAACTTGATTAATTTTAGAGTAGCAGTAGATGAAACGCCGCTTTTATTAACACAGAGGGCACGAAGTTACACAGAGAAGAAAGGAAGCTGTGGCAAACAAGAACCCTTAACTAAAAATATCCTTAGGTGAAAACACCTCAAGTACTTCTTTAGTCAAAGCTACCACTGCCGCATCAAATCCATTAGACCTTCTGCAATAACGAAGCGGAGCTTTACGATTATCTTTGCTTACAGGCTGAGCCAGAAAAACTCCCCCTTCCTGATGCAGCACCTGAATATGATACTCAGTGTTAAAAGCTTCTGAAAAATAGACCAGTTCCTCTCGCTTCATAGCCCCAGCGACAGGAGCTACATGTCGCGGATCCAGAACTTCACTCGCCTCTAAATCTTTTAGGCATTGTTCATTAAAATGCCTGCCCAAGTACCCTATGTCTAGAGGCCCCGCAGCAAAAGGCGAATTAAGCAACAACCAACGGTGAAATGGCAAGGTGGTAGCTAAGCCTTCAATTTTAAAAAGTTTCAGCGCCTTAAGACTTCGGCTAATTGCTTCGGCACGATTTGCACCATGGACAATTAACTTGCTCAGCATTGCATCATAATACAAAGAGACCGTGTCACCTTCTTCTATGCCATGGTCTTCTCGAACAAAATCAAATTGAGGCCGATTTAATTTTTCAATTTTGCCTTTTGATGGCGCAAAATTAAGGCTTGGGTCTTCGGCATAAATGCGAAATTCAATTGCATGCCCGGTGCAGGAAACTTGTTCTTGGGTCATCGGCAAAGGCTCGCCTTGGGCAATACGCAGTTGCAGCTCAACTAAATCAACCCCAGTAACTACTTCAGTTACCGGATGCTCAACTTGAATGCGGGTATTCATTTCAAGAAAATAAAAGCGATCGTCCTTCACCAAAAATTCAGCGGTGCCTGCATTTACGTAGCCCACACTTTTGGCTGCCTCAACTGCTGATTGCTCGATGGCCGATCGCAAAGCCGGTGGCAAAAACGGAGCTGGAGCCTCCTCAACTAATTTTTGATGGCGCCTTTGAGTGGAGCAATCTCTCGTACCAAAATGCAGCACTTTGCCATGTGTATCGCCAAAGACCTGCACTTCTACATGCCGAGGCTCATGAATATATTGCTCAATATACACAGCTTCATTCGAGAAATTTTTTAACGCTTCAGCCCGAGCCAGGGGCAGAGCCTCTCTAATTTCCTTTTCATTTTGGGCAATGCGCATGCCCCGGCCACCGCCGCCAGCTACGGCTTTAATAATAACGGGAAACCCAATACGCAGCGCCTCCTTTACAATCTCTTCATCCTTTAACCCACCTGCACAGCCTTCAGTGGTAGGAACCCCCCGGGCCCTCACTAAACGCCGAGCTTCAGTTTTACTTCCAAGTGACTCAATACTTTCAGCTGTTGGGCCAACAAAACAAAGTCCCGCCTTGGTTACGGCCTTGGCAAATTCGGCATTCTCAGACAAAAACCCGTAGCCTGGATGCACCGCGTCGCAGTCATGCTCTTTGGCTGCCGCCACAATTTTTTCAATGGCCAAATAAGACTCTTTGGCCGGGGCTGGGCCAATAATCACCAGTTTCTCGGCCTTACGAGCAAACAAAGCTTGGCTATCAACCTCAGAGGCGATAGTAACTGTAGCAATACCAAGTTTTTGGCAAGCGCGCTGAATACGGAGGGCAATTTCGCCTCGGTTTGCAATCAGAACGCGCTTAAGTTTATTCTTTTGCATACATTACCTGGAGTATAAAACGAGTATGCCAAGCACCCACCACAAAGTTCTTATTCTTGGTTCCGGCCCAGCTGGATTAACCGCTGCCATCTATACCGCGAGAGCCAATCTTTCTCCACTCTTAGTACACGGGCCACTTCCAGGCGGCCAGTTAACCACCACAACCGACGTAGAAAACTTCCCTGGCTTTCCAGAAGGGGTCATGGGGCCCGATTTAATGCTTTCCATGGAAAAACAAGCCACTCGCTTTGGCACCAAGATTGAAGTCGATACTATTCAAAGCGCCGACCTCTCCAAGCGTCCATTTACCCTAAATGGCAGCAGCAACACCTACACCTGCGATTCTCTCATTATCGCCACCGGAGCCACTCCAAAACTGTTGGGGCTGCCCTCTGAAAAGGCCCTTATGGGTTATGGCGTATCCACTTGTGCCACCTGCGACGGGGCATTTTTCCGCAATAAAATAATAGCAGTAAATGGCGGCGGCGACTCAGCTTGTGAAGAGGCCAACTTTTTAACTCGTTTTGGCAGCAAAGTGTATTTGATTCACCGTAGAGACCAGCTACGTGCTTCCAAAATTATGCAAGAAAGAGTCATGAAGAACCCAAAGATTGAAATTCTTTGGAACAAACAAATTGTGGATGTTATTGGCTCTAAAGAAAAAGGCGTCACTGCTCTTAAATTAACGGACACACAAACCTCTCAGACCACTGAAGTAGCTGCCGATGCTCTCTTTGTGGCAATTGGTCACACTCCCAATAGCAGCCTCTTTAAAGGCCAAATTCGAATGGATGAAAACGGATATATTGTTCCTGAGCCAAATTCGGCTGAAACAAATATAGAAGGGGTGTTTGCCTGTGGGGACGTGCAAGACCATGTCTTTAGACAAGCAATTACCGCTGCCGGATCTGGCTGCATGGCGGCAATTGCCTGCGAACGCTGGCTTGAGGGGCAGGAGCTGTAGTCTTGGGGCAGACCTGCCCACAGATGCTGTAACCAGTGGTCAGAACACCGATGTCGAGATTCCTGAAGTCCATTAATTCACGATGGGATTATGACTAATTCCATCTTAGTTCTAAGTTAAGCAATGTTTCATGTAAATCTAGTGGGTTATAGCTGCTACAGTTTGGGCTCTCCTGTTCAATTACCTAGGTATATATACCTAGGTAATTGCGAGGGGTGCCCCATCGCTCACTTTCCTCACCTACAAGGCAAATAGCGGGGCTTAGAATATCGCCAGCGGACTAAATCCCGCCACAAGCCTCCATGCATCACAATTGGGAATTATTCCCATAATAGCTATGAGTGCTTGCTAGGTAATTTTGTGAGCGCCTTTCGCGAGTTTTGGGGTACAGCTCCAAATTATGCTTAAGGGAACCATTATTTACCGTTCTTTGAAGTAGCATTTAAAGCTCCCAGCCTGGCATGCCACTTGCTATTAGCCAGTGTCAGCTCCGACTCATAGCTGAATCGAAATTTAAATTTTGGGGGACTAAAATTATGAAAATGAATATTACAAAATCAGCTTTCGTATTGGCCGCAAGCCTTTTCGCGTTAGGGGGGGGGGCAGAGTAGTGCCTATGCGCAGTCTACTCAAGATTTAGACTTCCAAGCCTGCGTTGAAGCCTGTGATGCTATGTATCACCCAAACACTCAGTACCAAAGCAGTATAGCTTGTTACGACTACTGCTCTTACCCATCCGGGAGCGTTTTAATTGAATACCAATGGAGAGCTATCTTTATAGAAAGAGCAGATGCAGCAATCGTTGACCTTGGGCTGGAAGGACACGCCAAATTCAAAAAGCTTACCGGATCCAACTAGCAAAGAGATAAAAATACTCTCCGAATTATATTCCTGAACGAATTACAATCATAAAAAAGAGGGCTCCTAAGAGCCCTCTTTTTCCACTTAACGTGTCTAACTGTAACTACTAGAGGTTACCAACAAGCTGTGTTGCGATAACGAAAGCAATAATTACGAGAGACTCAACGAAGGCCAAGCCGATAAGCAATGGAATAAAGAGCTTACCTTGAGCGGCTGGGTTACGGCCGATTGAATCAAGACCAGCACTTACTACTTTGCCTTGGCTAAGAGTGCCACCAAGCGCTGCCATTCCAATTGAAAGCCCAGCTGCAATTGCAATTAGACCAGCTGAGCCAGTCGAAGCTGCCGCTGTGCCTTCAGCAAATACTGCGCTAGGTGCAGCCAAAAGCGCCATTACGAATACAGAGAAAGCCTTAACAAAATTTCCTTTCATGTCATCTCCTCAAAGGGTTGAAGTGGTTATAGATAAAGCAAAAAATCGATTAGATTTCAATGCTCCTCGCCATGTTCATGCTGCGTAGCCAATAGAATGTAAACCATGGTGAGAGTTGTAAAAATAAAGGCCTGCATAAAGCACACAAAGGTGCCCAAAACATACAAAGGAACAGGGAATAGGGGGCCTAACAAATCAGTGAATATGCCCACCACCATGTGGTCAGCGGTAATATTCCAGTAAAGACGAAGATTTAGAGTAAGCACCCGAAGAACAGTGCTGAATATTTCGAGGGGGAACAAAAAGGGAGCCAAGAAAATAACTGGTCCACAAAAGTGTTTAAGATACCCAATTACACCGTTTTCTCTCACACCCATCGCATTGAAAAACACAAATACGGCTATGGCGAGGCCTACGTTAATCCATACCGTAGTAGTAATGGCAGGCATTCCTGGAACTAAACCGAAAAGATTTGAAAGAAGAATAAAAAGAAAGAGAGAGCCTGTGAAAGGCACGTATTTTCTTCCTTCTTTGCCCATGACTGAGTCGTGAAACTTAACGAAGAACTCAATAAAAATGTCGAATACTCCAAACAGTCCAGCTTTATCTGCAGGAACCACAGCAGAGTCAATTTGTGAAACAGAACCAATATTGCGAGTCGCTTTGCGTCCTAAAAGCAAAATAACCAATGCCACACACAATGCGGTAGCAAGTTTCTGCCAATCTCCCGCGTGCGGAAGGTGGGGGTCAATAAGAGGGTTAAGATATGTATAGCCGGCCATGATTCAGCAGTTTTTAAGCAAATTGTGAGTTTTGCAAACGTTTTAAGGGTCTCGGTCGACACACAGTCCCAACGAAAAACCAGATTGTATGCAGGTAGCAGATGGCCTAGTTCTTCGGGCATTTAAACTGTGGAGTCTTTCTATAAGATATTGAGAAAGAAAGCAATTCCTTGCCAGTAGGGGGGTGTTTAGATCTGTTTATCTGCTTCGCCGCTGCTGTCCTCTGAGGGGGCAAAAAAGGCTGTCAAAAAACCTGCCGGAATAAATAGCAAGGCCCCAAGAAGTGCTGAATAGATAAACGAGGTTGATTGCTGCCCCACCCACCAGACACAAAAGAGAATAACCGGCCCCTTAATAAGCAATATAACAATACCTAATGCTTGGTTGGCCATAACCCCAAGCAAGGTGGCCACCACGAGCCAAAGGGAAAGTAGGTTAAGCAATCCAAAGATGACTCCTAGGGTGACTCCTTCAAATTCCAATCCAGGCAACAGCCCTCTACTGAGATAGGCAATCAGCATCAAAACAATTCCACAAGCTGAGGCTGCACAGAGGAAAAAGCGAATTTGATGCGAATCTGAAGGGGAAAGCATATGTTCCTAGCTTAATTTTGCATACAAACATCAAAAATCCACTGTCCCGGTGGGACACTTTTTGTGTCGTTCAAGCCCGTCTTACTTTAGGCTAGTTATAGTAAGAATAAAATACGCTTCTGAAAGGGCCAATTTTGTTGATGTTAATGAACGGTTAATTTTTTTTTAAGATTCAGCTTGAAGAAATTTTTTCACTCGATCTATCTTCGCCATTCGCCGCGCAAGCTCTCGCTCATGGCAACGTGAGTTGTGCTTGTGGAGTTGGCTTACGGAATTTCAAACGTGCTTGTTCTTTTTATTAACTGAAATCCGCATGAGTGCTCCAGTAAAACCTGGTCTTCAAAGCTTAAAGACTCCTCAGACTTGTGTGTACCCCTTGCAGGCACATTACGAGACTGTGGCACACGTAACCCGATCATTCCTTCTTGTTGGATTTGGACTTGTTGGATGTGAAGGTAGGCTTATGCATATACTTCCATCTCTCTCTCCCTTCTCTAAACTAGCGAGTAATTTCTTCTCATTTGGTGTATGCATGTATGTGTGTGTTGTTCCCTCTCGCATTTTTGAAATAGTAACTTTCTCTTTTTTTCGAAGAACCTTTTCCTCAACACGAGCTTAAGCAGTATTTAGTATGGAAAACGTTCAGGAAGAACGGGAAGTAAATGCTTTCATGAGCGACGGCCACCAAGATGTGTGGAGTCGCTGTCTTTTAAACTTAGAACAAGAGTTTGATTCTCAGGTATTTGCTGCTTATATCAAGCAGTTACGTCTTGTTTCAGCCGAGCCAAGTGACGTCGGTGGTGTTCCTGATATTGTGATTGCGGCACCATCACGCTTTATCTGTAATCACGTTGATAAAGAATTTAGAGGTAAAATATCTGAGCATCTTTCAATAACTTTTGGTGTGCAAAATGTTCGCCTTCGTTTTGTAGTTCCCGAGCAAGGCACAGAATTAGCCAATAAACCCACGCCAGTTGTTATTAAGAAGTTAAGGCTTCCTACTCGACCAGAGACCATAACCGAGCAAACTACAGAAGAGTTTCCTAGCCCGCCGTTAAACCCCAAATATACGTTCGAATCTTTTGTGGTAGGCAGCAGCAATCAGTTCTGCCATGCCGCCGCCATGCGCGTGGCTGAAAGACCAGGCATGAGTTATAACCCCTTATTTATTTATGGTGGGGTGGGGCTTGGTAAAACGCATCTCCTGCATGCTATCGGAAACACCGTATTGGCCCGTAATCCGAAGGCAAAAGTTTTGTATATGTCTTCAGAAACATTTACTAACGAGCTAATTCAAGCCTTGCGTCACGGCAAAATGAATGAATTTAAAAATCGAATGAGAAGTGTTGAGGTACTTCTTATTGATGATATTCAATTTATGTGTGGCAAAGAGCGCACCCAGGAAGAATTCTTTCACACCTTTAATGCGCTTTATGATGCAAAACATCAGATTGTAATTACCTCTGATAAACTGCCACAGGAAATTCCTGGAATCGAAGAAAGGCTTCAAACCCGCTTCTCTTGGGGCTTAGCCGCTGACCTTCAAGCTCCAGACTTTGAAACCCGCGTGGCTATTCTAAAACACAAAGCGTCTGTAGATTTGTTTCAGATACCTGAAGAGGTTGCCCATTTAATTTCTGAAAAGGTCTCGTCGAATGTGCGCGAGCTTGAAGGCGCGCTTACTCGCCTGCATGCCATGAGCAGCATTCAGCACGCCGATATTACAATTGATCTTGCTCGTTCGGCGCTCCGACATATATTGCAGCCCAAAGCAGTCTCGGTAAGCGCCGATGACATTAAACGCGAAGTGTCAGAGCACTTTGGTATAAAAGTATCTGACATGATTTCGAAGCGACGTACTAAGAATTTATCTTTCCCACGACATATCGCCATGTATTTGTGCCGCAAACATACCACCTGCTCATATCCCGAAATTGGAGCTCGTTTTGGTGGCAGAGATCACTCAAGTGTTATCCATGCGGCAAATGTAGTTTCGGCCAAAATTGGATCTGATGACAGAATTCGTTCAATTGTCAGTGATATTGAAAAACGTCTTTTAGGAGTCCTCTAGCGCAGTCCCACACAGCCAAAAAGGCTATTGTTTAAACTAGCTGTTGACAAACACAGCAAACCATTAAAATTACTTAATAAATTCCGGTAAAACTTGTTGGTATTTTCTGGATTATCTGGCAGTAAAAGAGCCAAACTGTGGACAAAAAATAGGACTGTTGAAGACTCCCGCTTTTTTCTTCTGCTTATGCACAAGGTTGAGAAGGATTTAATTCTTTTGTTCAGCAAACTTACCTAGCTTAACCACAATTTCTTGAACGCCTACTACTATTACTAATTTAGATCTTTATTAAGTAAGAAATAAGACCAGTAAAAATGATCAGAGAGTTTGTAAATACTTTCTTTTGTTTTGATGAATGAGTTTTATTAAACGAAGCGGTAATTTTTGTTCTCATTCAAGAGAAGCTCACGTAGTATACGATTCTTGAATTTGCGCGGATTTATAATGAGTGAAGTATGGAACTGACAATTTCTAAATCAGACTTAACCAAAGCATTATTTGCAACCGAAAGCGTGGTTGAAAAACGCGCCACGATGCCCATTCTTTCAAATGTGCTTTTGTCGGCAAGCGAGGGTAAATTAAAAATATCAGCCACAGATTTGGAGATAACTGCTCTTGCAAGTGCGCCAGCTAAAATAAAAAGCCCTGGAAGCACCACCGTAAACGCTAAAATTTTTTCAGATATTGTCAGAGAGCTTCCAGATACAGATGTGACTCTCAAAGTTGGCGAGGGAGAGAGGCTTCAGATTGCCACAAAATCAGCCACGTTGAAGATGAACGGAGTAAGTGCTGAAGAATATCCTAGCTTACCTGGGCTAGGATTTGAGGTTCGTTCTAAGGTAAGCGCTAAAGAATTTGTTGAAATGGTAAACAAGACAATATTTGCCGTATCGCTTGATGAAACCCGCTTCATTTTAAACGGAGTGTGTTTTGAGCCAGTTGGAGAGGCTAAGGGCAAAAAAGGTGGCAAGAGCCTACGCATGGTAGCCACCGATGGTCATCGCCTCGCCATGATAACCAGGCCGCTTTCAGGCCTCGATTTTTCGGAGCGCGTGATTGTTCCGCGTAAAGGACTATCAGAGGTTCGCAAGCTTCTTAGTTTTGATGAAGATCGTGAAGTTGGATTTGATATTCGCGATGGTTTCCTTATTTTGGAAACACCGGATGGAAAAGTATCTATGCGCCTGCTTGATGGCGAGTTCCCAGATTATAACCAAGTGTTGCCGAAGCAAGAAGGAGTGCTCGCAACGATGGTAGCCAGTGAGCTAACTCAGGCATTACGACGTGTAGCTCTCATGGTTTCCGATAAAGGAAAATGCGTGAGGCTTGATTTTTCAGCAGACAGGTTGCGCATATCCAGTTCAAGCCCAGAGCTAGGGGAAGCTACTGATGAAATGTCTATACGGTATGCCGGCAAACCACTCAGTGTTGGATTTAACGCCAAGTATATACTCGATATTTTAGGTTCATTGGGTGAGTCGCCAAATGTCGCTATCGAGTTACACGGCGAACTTGGACCAGGAAAGTTTTACGCTGTAGGTGATGAGTCGCATGTAAGTATCGTTATGCCCATGCGTATTGGTGGATAACGCGACTTTCTGAGGCGCTTGAACATGTTCCTAAGTTCATTGCGTCTGTATCAGTACCGCAATTTAGCCGACACCACGGTAGAGTTCTGCCCTCATGCAAATTTTATTCATGGGCTTAACGGGCAGGGGAAGACTAACCTTATAGAAGCTATTTCGCTTTTGGCAGCCGGGCGTTCTTTCCGAACAACACATCTTAAAGAACTTTCCCGATGGGGACAGAAGGCTTGCTCAGTTTTCGCGCACATAGTGGGAGCCCAGGGAAGTTTTGAGCTCGGCATCTCGATTGATGACGAAAAAAAGTTAGCCTATCTAAATGGCGAGCGGGTGGAGCTGTTATCCGCGTTTTTGGGTAAGGTTCTAGCTGTTACTTTCAGTCCAACTGACCTAATTCTGGTGCGAGGTTCTCCTCAAGAACGAAGGCGCTTTTTAGATAAGCATTTAATCGATTTTAGGCCGAGTTTGATGGCTGGATTGGTCGATTTTCATAGAGCATTAAAAAATAAAAACGCAATTTTGCGGTCAGGACATGCCGACACCAAACAACTAGAAGTTTGGGACCAAATAATTGCTGAGCGTAGTCTAGAATTGTACGGGGCTAGGCAAGAATTTTTACTGCAGCTTCAAGAGCGGGCAGAGGCCTATGCTGAACAATTTAGTCCACAAGATGGACCCATTAGCCTTTGTCTCAAGTCAAATATTGGGAACGAGTCCCATGAACAATTAAGTGTTGCTAAAATCTTAGAAAAAATTAAAACAGCTCGTGAACGAGAAATAAGTAATGGAGTTTCTTCAATCGGGTCTCACAGGGACGATGTTATTATTGAGCTTGGTGGCAAATCAGCTAAAGCTTTTGCTTCACAAGGCCAGGCGCGCAGTGTGGTGCTGGCACTAAAACTTGCCGTGATTGAGCTTATTGAATCTCGACGTAATGAGTCACCAATTGTCATGCTTGATGATGTGGAATCAGAGCTCGATGCGCTTCGCCGAGCAAAGTTATTGGAGCTTATATTTTCAAAACCTCGACAAGTTTTTCTGACAGGAACGCAGCCTCCAAAAGAGTTGGCAGGCTCTCAAAAAGACTATAGGTGTCTTGAAGTTCAAGCTGGAGCAGTGACTAACTTGGGCAGTTTTTAAGGGCTTTTTGTTTTTATCGTCTCTAAAATATTCTGCAATAATTTCAAATAATTGCACTAGTTTCCCGCAAGCTGTGAGTAAAGGGCGAGAAGATTATCTAATATGTTGAATTTATTATATTTAATATTTTCTAAAATTCATTTTGACGCTTTACCAAGCAAACCTAAGAGGCCTATACTACAAAAGATTTAGCGATTTTCCCCCTTCGCCTGGGGTTAAGCGGGATAATTTCGCCCAATTTTCATTCATTTGAAACACCGTATGAATTCAAGCATGCAGCCAGATAGCAATATGGTTTATGACGCCCAAACTATTCGGGTACTCGAGGGGCTTGAAGCTGTGCGCATTCGCCCTGGCATGTACATAGGTGACACGTATGAACGTGGGTACCATCATCTTGCCTATGAAGTTATTGATAACTCGGTTGACGAGGCACTAGCTGGCTTCTGTACCAACATAGTCATTACGCTTCATCTCGATGGTTCTCTTTCTGTTGAAGACAACGGGCGTGGAATTCCTACTGACATGCATCCCACCGAAAAAATAAGCGGTGTCGAAGTTGCCATGACCAAGCTGCATGCCGGCGGTAAGTTTGACAAAGATGCATATAAAGTAAGCGGCGGACTCCATGGAGTTGGCGTTTCGGTCGTAAACGCTTTGTCAGAGTGGTTGCGTGTTGAGATAAAACAACGTGGCAAGAAATTTTTTATGGAGTTTCGCCGCGGTGATCGCGTAGAGCCGCTCAAGGAAGTAGGTCCGGCTGAAGGCAGTGGAACTTTAGTTCGTTTTTATCCTGACCACACTATTTTTACGCAAACCAAAACTTTTAACTTTGAAACTCTGCAACATCGGCTACGCGAACTTGCGTTTTTGAACGCAGGGCTTCGTTTTACGCTTATCGACGAGCGAGTCGATAAGAAGCAAGAATACTATTACGAAGGCGGAATTAAGAGTTTTGTTGAGCATGTAAATAAAGCAAAAAGCCCCCTTTTCCCAGAGCCCGTGTACATTAAGGCTGAAAAAGACGCACTTTTGGTTGAACTTGCGCTTCAATATAACCAAGAATACCAAGAGAATATTTTTACTTACGCAAATAATATTAACACCTCGGAAGGTGGTACCCACTTAGCTGGGTTTAAAGCCGCGCTTACGCGATGTCTTAATAACTACGCCAATAAGAATGGGCTTTTGAAGAACAACGATGAGCCGATTCAGGGAGATGATACGCGAGAAGGTCTTACAGCCGTTATTAGTGTCAAGATTCCAGAGCCTCAGTTCGAAGGTCAAACAAAAACAAAACTTGGAAATCATGAAGTAAAAGGTTTTGTCGAGCAGCTTGTGGGCGAACACCTCGCACGTTTTTTGGAAGAAAACCCAGGAGTAGCTAAGCTTATTATTGGAAAATCTCTGGAAGCAGCGCGTGCTCGAGATGCAGCGCGTAAAGCGAGAGAGCTTGTACGCCGAAAGGGCGCTCTTGATTCAGCAGCATTACCTGGAAAATTGGCCGACTGTCAGGATGAGAATCCGGAAGCAGCAGAACTATTTCTCGTAGAGGGTGATTCAGCCGGTGGTTCTGCAAAACAGGGCCGCGATAGAAGAAACCAAGCTATTTTGCCCCTGCGCGGTAAAATTCTTAATGTTGAGAAAGCGCGCTTTGATAAAATGCTCGCGTTTGAAGAAATTCGAACGATCATTACCGCTTTAGGCACCGGAATTGGCTCTGAAGACTTTGATGTATCAAAGCTAAGATATCATAAAATTGTGATCATGACCGATGCTGATGTGGACGGAAGTCATATCCGCACATTGTTGCTTACGTTCTTTTATCGGCAAATGACAGAGCTTGTTGCTCGTGGACATCTCTACATTGCGCAGCCGCCATTATACAAACTTAAGCGCGGACGCAGCGAGACGTACATTAAAGATGAAACCATGTACGCTGATGTTATTGCAGCGGGTGGCGTCCAAGGCATGCACCTAACGTCGGCAGATGGTGTTAAGAGCAACTCCGATCTAATTAAGGGGATCGTCTTAGGAGTGCAGGGTACGCATGCAATCTTAGAAACCCTTATGATGGAACGAATGGATGCACGCGTGCTTTCGTGTGCGATTGCAGCGAACGCGGATTTACAGTCAGTCTTGGTAAGCAAAGAATCAGCGGAAGCATTTATGCCTAGCTTGAGAGCAATGCTGGAGAAGAAGCTTATTGGAGAATTTTCTTTGAGCCTGGATGTTGGTGCAGAAGGACCGCGAATTATTGCGAAAACAAGGTTGAAGGGAGTGCGAAAAGAAACCAGCATTTCAAAATCTCTTCTTGCTCGCACAGACGTGCAGCGTTTGCTTTTTGTAATGAAGGAGGCTCGCAGACTTGGCGAAGGCCCATACCAGGTAAATGTCGAGAATGAGATTACGAGTTGTGATGATATTGAAGCATTGGTGCAGCTTGTAGATGAGCGCGGTCGAAAAGGACTGACAATAACTCGCTACAAAGGTCTTGGTGAAATGAATCCCGAGCAGCTTTGGGAAACAACCATGGATCCAAAGAACAGAACATTACTTCAGGTTCATGTAGCAGACGCAATTCAGGCCGACGAAATTTTTACCGTTTTGATGGGTGATGAAGTTGAACCACGGCGCAAATTTATTGAAGAGAATGCGCTAAGGACTCGAAATCTCGATATTTAAGAGCTACAGCTCAACTTTGGGGAATTTAGAGCCCTTTAAAAAGGAGCCCTGATTTGCCTCGGAGCATGGTTTTCTGTACTATTCAGGCCTATTTTAGGCCCATTTGAAAACATTGGTGTAACTATGGCATCCCCTACAAAACAAACCCAATCACGACGTGATAAGCGCGATTTAAAGCTTAGAAATAAGCGTCAAAAGCGTTTGGCTGTTGCTGCTAAAAAGAAGCAAACAGGAAAATAGCTTTCTGTAGGATTTAACCTAAAGGCTAAACCTTTATTGCAAAGCGCCTTCCCTATCGTCATTTAGGGAAGGCGCTTTTTGTGTTTTGAGTCTTAATATGTTGATTTTATTGAGTAATTTATTAACACGAGAGCAGACTAAATAGCGCCAATTTATAACTAAATCAGTTAGTTAAGACGACTTTATAATCCAGCAGATTTGGGTGTGTGTACATAATGGCTATTTCGTTCAACTCGAACATAGCCGCTCTTCAATCTATTCGTGTGCAGCAAAGCACAAGCAATGGATTGGCGCGGACTTTTGAAAGACTCTCTACGGGTCTGCGCATTAATCGTGCGTCTGATGATGCTGCTTCGCTGGCGGTTGCTTCTGGATTAAACAATGAGTCCCGAGTGCTCGGCCGGGCTGTTCGTAATATCAACGATGGCATCTCAGCTTTGCAGATCGCAGATGCAACCTACAGCGCTGCAAATGTGCTTTTAACTCGAATGGGAGAACTGGCGACACAAGGGGCTGCAGGTATATTTAGTGGCACTCAGAGAATTGCGCTCAATAAAGAATACGCGCAATTAGATGCTGAGTTACGAAGGCTTTCAAAGCAAACAACCTTTAATGGCATTCAGCTTACCGAAGGTACGGCCGCAGCAAGAACAAACACGCTTTTATATTCGACAAATCCAGAGGAAATTTACGGAGTTTCTGCTGATGGGCGTTACGTGGTGTTTAGAACAAACAATCTATTACGACGATTAGACAACGTTACCGGGCAAGTTTCTAACATTACCAATATTACAGGCACCTATGGCGGGGTCCAAGTTTCAGCTGGGGGGAATATCATTGCATTCGGTGCTAACTCAAATTTAACAGGGGAGAATGCCGGCGGGTTCAGCCAAGTTTTTGTGGTTGACGCTACAACTGGAGTAACCAAACAGGTAACAACAAATTCAGATGCTACCCTATTCAACAGCGTGAGCGCTTTAAGTGCAGATGGAAGCACAGTTGGTTATTCAATCGAAAATTCGAGCAATGGCGCCTTTTCTTTATACGCGTATCGTCAGGATACAAATATCACCAAACAGGTATTGGCTCCACAAATTCCATTTGTTGAGTCGTCCTATGTTATGGCAATCAGCAGTGATGGAAGCCAAATCGCAGCAGCGGTGGCTTGGGAAAGTTATACATCTGGAGCGAAGCTGTATCGGTTTGACAATAATACTAGCTCTCTTACTACGCTCTATAACCAAGATGATTATGGTCAGGGAGCTTTTAACTTTCGCGAGTTAGCGATTAGTAATCAAGGAAGAGTTTATTTTGTTGCGTCAGAGGATATTAATAATCTTAACCCTAATGCTAGTGAAAATATTTGGTCTATATTGACTCCAATTTCTGAGCTTGCTGATATCGCAAACATTTCAATCATAGGAACTGCGTCTAGTACCGCAACTCTGGGGCAGCTTTCTTTAACAGCAGATGAAAGCGCACTAGTTTTCTTAAGTAACGGAGTGTATGGAACTAATACCACAGGCAGGCTTCAAGCATTTCGATACGAGATAGACAGCGGCACTTTCACGCAGCAAACGAACTATACCAATAATTCGCTATTAACGGCGACTGCTATTCTAGCCTCAGACGGCAACTCGGTTGTGTACCGAAGCAGTGGAATTCGGCAGTATGATACGAGCCTTCAATCAACTAGCTTAAATATTGAGTTAGGGTCTAATGCAGCAGGCTCAATAAGTACAAGCATTGGGTCCCTCAATGGAACCCTGCGAGGAATAGGTGCCACAACAATTGGCTCTCAGTATGCAGCGCGTGCAGCAATAGATTTAGTGAATAGAAATATCGAGCTTTTGTCCTTAGCGCGAAGCGCTATTGGGTCTGGGCTTAGTCGACTTGAAACTGGCCTCAGAGTGGTGAGCAATCGCGAGCTAGAAGTGACTGCAGCACGCGGCCGTATAATTGACGCCGATTTTGCTTCTGAGTCTGCAGAAATGGTGCGAATGCAAATCCTCCAGAACACTTCCACAGCTTTGCTAGCCCAGAGTAAGCTTGCTCCACAAATTGGCCTAAAACTTCTGGAAGGCGCAGCCGCCTTTGCGCCAGGAATATAAGCGGTTAAAGCTCTTTCCTATTTTCTGTGGGGGAGAAGAGCTAATATCTTCAAGTTATCACTAATAGCTATAACTTTATTCGTTATGAGACTTGGTCTTAAACTCGGGGAGCTTGGTTCCCCCTTTGTGTTTAAATATTTTGTCCGGGCTAGGATCTGGTTTTGGAATCAGCAAATCAGGCCAGTCGTAAATAGTTTAGCGGTGAACTGCTTTCTGTTGAACAGTTTGTCAGTTAAACAGTCGCCAGCCCTCTGCGCTAGTCTTCCCGCCGCCCGATCCAGCCCCTGAAAAAATTATTTTACCACAAGCTTACTTTGATTGGAGGTTAAGAGCGTTCCCCTCTGCGAAACCCTGTGTCACCCTGCGGTAAAAAAGCAATTTAGCGGGGTCCACAGTCATTGGCCAAATCCAATAACAGTTGCTGGCTAGATGGAACTTCATTGGTTGGCTCAGCATTTTTTATCTACCACAGGGTAGCGCTGAGTTACGCAAGGGAAGACAAGACAAGTGGAATATGAGACCTGGTCTTAAGCTCTGTGAGCTTGGTTCCCTCTCTGTGTTTAAATATTTTTTCCGGGCTAGGAGCTGGTTCTGGAATCAGCAACTCCGTCAACCAGTTGCCTGCACGAGTCACGACCCAAAAGCCTTGCCTAGCGCTTACTTTCTACATCACGTTTGCGCTTGGACCACCCAGATTTAGAAACTTGCTCGGCTCGAGTAATTGCCAAGCTATCTTTTTCAACTCTTTTAGTAATTACCGATCCGGCAGCAATAGTGGCTCCATCTTCTATGGTTACGGGAGCTACTAAGCTTGTGTTGCTTCCTACAAATACAGAATTTCCAATCTCAGTATGAGATTTACGATACCCATCGTAATTACAGGTAATAGTCCCAGCGCCGATATTTGAATTCGTTCCGATATGACAATCGCCGAGGTATGAGAGGTGATTTGCTTTTGCACCTTCCTGAATTGTGGCATTTTTTGTTTCGACAAAATTACCAATATGCACGTTACTTGAGAGCTGAGTGCCCGGCCGCAAGTGCGCAAAAGGTCCTACTTTTGCTCCTTCTCCAATAATGGCATTTTCAGCACGAACTCCAAATCGAATTAACGCGCTGTCTAGAACGGTCGTATTCGTGAGATATGCATTGCCTTCAATCTTTACTCCCGCTCCGATTTTCGTATTGCCCAGTAACTGAACTTGCGGTCCTAAGTGGGCACCTGGCGCGACTTGGCAAGTAGGACTTACAAAGCAGCTTGCTGGGTCCTCAATAATCACACCCTTTTCAATAAGGCTATGCACCAGGCGTAGTCTAAGCGTGGCGTTTATTTTCGCTAGATCAATAGGAGTGTTTACACCTTGAATTTCTAACGCATCGCTTGTGACAAGGGCCGTAATTGTCTGTCCTTCCTTGGAAGCTCTTTCGACAATGTCAGTTAGGTAAAATTCTTTTTGAGCATTGTCGTTCTTAATTTCTTTTATTGCTGGAGCAAGAAATGATGAATCAACGGCATAGATAGCAGCATTTATTTCATTAATGCTTAGTTCGTCTACTGAACAATCTTTTGCTTCCACAATTTTCTGAATTGCTTTTGTTTTTGAATCCCTGACAATGCGTCCGTAACTTCCGGCGTCTGAGGTGACAAGAGTTATAAGACTAAGGGTTGCTTTTGCTTTGTCGTGAATTGCAAGAAGCTGGCTTAATGTCTTGCTTTGCACCAGTGGCATATCCGCGCAGAGAATAAGTACAGTACCTTTAAACCCCTCAAGCGCGGGGAGAGCCGCCTTAACCGCATCTCCCGTGCCAAGCTGTTTTTCTTGATAAGCAAAATGTAACTGCTGGTTTGTGAGTCCTAAGCGGGGAGCTTCCCCTTTAACGCAGGCCTCGACTTCTTTTGCTGAATGACCAGTTACTATAATGCTGCGCTCCGGCTTTAGCGCTATGGCTGATTCAAGTACATGCTCAATCAGGGGTTTTTCTATTGTTGGAACCAAAGCTTTAGGCAACGCCGAGTTCATGCGCTTGCCAAGACCGGCTGCTAAAACGACTAGAGCAATCTTTTCCATGGATGCCTAAAAATAATGTGCATTATTAGCCAGTTAGGGTTTATTTAGTAACCAAAGACCACTGTAAACAGTATTAACTTAAGCCCTGTTCCATACGATAGCTATAGTAACGTCAATTGTGAAGAGTTGTAGGAAGTTATGCAGCCACCCCCAAAGTCACTAGAAGAGCGGGCCTTGGCGCGCCGTGATGTGCGCGGCGAATTGCATCAGCTTGAACAGCTTATTAATGAGCTAAAAGTGCAGTTTGAACAGTACTTTGCTGGTCTACTTCCTTTCCCACCCGACAAACTGCACACCGAGGTCAAGCAACGCATTCGGCAGCTTTTTAGTGCGCCTTTTAAGAACTCTGAGATGAACTTTAAATTGCGGGCGCTCGAAGGCAGATACCGTACCTATCATATGTATTGGGAGCGGGTGCTGAGGCAGCGCGAGGAAGGCTCGTATTCAAAAGACCTTTTTAAAGCTGAAATGCGGGAACGTAATACATTTGAAGATCAGCGCTCTCAAACGCATGAAGGTAAAGTTGAGAAGGGCATGAAAGACCTATTCAACAGTTACAAATCAGCGCTTGAGGCCCAGACAGGCAGTTCGCACAATATTGATTATAAGGCCTTCCAACGCTCGCTCGTACAAAGAGCTCGTGAGCTCAAAAGCAAACATGCCGGGAAAAAACTCTCATTTAAAGTAGTGGTCAAAGACGGCAAAGTGGCCCTACAGGCGCGAATTAAAAAATAGCGCTTTTAAAGCGCCCCTTGAAAATACGGAATTCATGACGGATTATATGGTGTCCTTCAAGAAGCTTTGCCAAAAATACGTTACTCATTTAAAGCGTGTACGCTCAAATTCTATCGACACGTATTTTTGAAAATTACTTTAGGTACTCTTCAGTTTTGTTAAGGGAACAATAAGTCATGCGTAAAATTAAGGTACAAAATCCAGTCGTTGAGCTTGATGGCGATGAAATGACCCGCATCATTTGGCAGCTTATTCGTGAAAAGCTCATTTTGCCCTATTTGGATATCGACCTTAAATACTACGATCTCTCAATTGAAAATCGAGATAAGACCGAAGATAAAGTAACGGTTGAGGCGGCTGAGGCAATCAAAAAATACCGAGTGGGGGTGAAGTGTGCAACCATTACCCCTGATGAGGCTCGCGTCACTGAATTTAAGCTTAAGAAAATGTGGAAGTCCCCAAACGGAACCATTCGTAATATTATTGGGGGAACTGTCTTTAGAGAGCCGATTATTTGTAACAATGTACCACGCCTAGTTCCTGGCTGGACTAGTCCGATTATAATTGGTCGGCATGCGTTTGGAGATCAGTATAAAGCCACTGATTTTGTAGTCCCAGGCAAAGGAAAGCTCAGCATCAAGTTTGAGCCAGCCGAGGGTGGAAAGGTAATTGAGCACGAAGTGTTTCAATTTACTGGTGCTGGCGTGGCGATGGGCATGTATAACCTCGACGAATCAATTCAAGGCTTCGCTCGCAGCTGCTTTAATTATGGATTAGCGAAAAAGATGCCGGTATTCCTCTCCACGAAGAATACAATCTTAAAAGCCTATGATGGGCGCTTCAAGGACATTTTTGCTTCTCTTTTTGAAAGTGAATTTGCGGCCAAATTCAAAGAAGCCGGCATTACCTATGAGCATCGCTTGATTGATGACATGGTGGCGTACTGCCTTAAGTCAAATGGCGGATTTGTGTGGGCTTGTAAGAATTACGATGGTGATGTGCAGTCAGATATCGTTGCTCAAGGGTATGGTTCTTTAGGTCTTATGACCTCAGTGCTTATGACCGAAGATGGTGGCACTGTTGAAGCAGAAGCTGCTCACGGAACGGTGACAAGACATTATCGTGAACATCAAAAAGGTAATAAAACGTCCACCAATCCAATCGCCTCAATTTATGCATGGACCCGCGGTCTATTGTATCGTGCCAAGTTTGACAATCAGCCTGAGCTCACGAAGTTTGCATTAACTCTTGAGAAGGTTTGTGTTGATGCAGTTGAGTCGGGCAAAATGACTAAAGATTTGGCTGTGTGCATCCATGGTTCAAAATTGCCTGCGGGAAGTTATCAGCACACTGAGGAGTTTTTAGAGACTATTGCAGGAATGTTGACTCAGCGATTGGCCTAGATCGCAGTTTAGCGTATCTTGGTGAGCGGTCAATTTTTATTAAACTACCCAGGGAGCAGAGAGGGCGTAGGCACCTCCGGTAAGTCAACCTAATTACCGACTTTCTTGGCTAGTAAATAGAATGCTGTACAACCGAGAATATAGCCCCTTTCTTTTCATCAACTCAGCGTGAGTCCCTTGCTCAATAAGTCTCCCTTTATGTAGGACCAAAATAAGATCACTATTGGTAATAGATTGCAGACGATGTGCCACAATAAGTTTTGTTTTCCCATTGGCAAGCTCAGCCAGCTGTCCCATAAGAGCCTCATCCAAATTCGGGTCTAAATGAGAAGTCGCTTCGTCTACGAGCCAAATCTGTGGCTCTTTGGCTGCAGTTCTTGAAAAGGAAATGACTTGCCTCTGTCCCACTGAAAGATTGGCCCCCCGCTCGCAGACCAAAGTGTTTAACTCTTGTTTAGTGAGAAGAGGCGGGGGCTTGAACGTTCCCCAAAGAGAGATGTTTTCTTCGATGCTGCCAGAAAAAAGCTGCACGTCTTGGGGAATAAAGCCCAAACGTTTTCTTATTTCAAAAATGGGAATCTCCTGAATAGGGATATCATCAAGTAAAATTTGACCTTTCTGTGGTTCATAAAATCGGAGTAAGAGGCTTAAAATTGATGATTTTCCTGAGCCTGTTGGGCCGACTAATGCTACAGATCGCCCTGGATGAATACAAAAAGAGACATCCTCTAGCACCCAGTTTTCTTCTGTGTAGGCAAACCAAACGCTTTTAAATTCAATTTTTCCTTGAGCGCTCCAGGAATGCAGCTGTGCTTCTAGTGGCTCACATTCCCAATCGAACACTTCGCGAATTCTTGAAGCTGCAGCAATACCAGAAACGAAAATATGCCAATCATATAGGATGATTAAAATAGGCCAAAAAAGAAGGCCAAGTGAGGAAATAAGGGCAACCAGAGTTCCAACGCTTATTGCGTTGGAATGAACTAAGCCGGGAGAAAAATACAGTAGGGAAGCAACAGAAATGCCTGCTACCAAAGTGAAGCTTGCGTGGAGTGTGCCAAAAAAGAGAGCCGGTTTATGCTTTAGGAGTCGCAAGTCGTTTGAGAGCTCTATCCCTTGCAGCGACTCCCTTTCTTCGCGGCACAAAAATCGAATTTGGGGGAGGGCTGTAATCCGCTCGGATAAAAAAGCATTTAGTTCTCCGATCTTCGCCCTGAGCTGTTTAAATATTGATGCGAGCTTAAAACTATACAGAATGCCAAAGAGCGCAAAGAAGCCAAAAGCACAGAGCACTAAAACTCCGATTTGTGGACTTAGTGCATATATAGAAATACTCATGACGGACACAAATAGAAGCTTTTCAAGAATGCGAACAAAGCCCGCATTGCATAAGGCACTCAGGGCGTCCAAATCATGAGTTAATCTTGAGTTAATATCGCCTGTGAGTTTATGGTCCAATGTCGCAATTCTGAGTGAAAGTACATGGGCAAATAGCGAAGTTCGAATATCAAATATGATGCGCTGTCCAAGTGCCTGGAAAATATAGGAGTGTGCGCTTGTTGCGATAAGGCGAATTACTTCACATGCCGCATAGGTACCGCAGGTAATCAGTAGAATCTGAGTGCTCTTAGCAGTTAATGCATTATCAACAATGAGACCAATAAGCCTGGGGCCAAGTGCGATACAAGCTGATGCAAGGAGCGCGCAGCATATGGCAAGTCCTAGTAACGCTCTTTCTTTGCTGATGAATGACCAAAGCCATTTAAGAAGCCTAAAAGTCATGACTGCACCTGTTGTGTATTGCGGGCACAGTACTGCTCTAATTCTTCAATTAATTTTTGCCGATTATAAAAGCGCTCGAACCAAGAGCCTTTTATCGAGCGTAATTCCTCAAAATTGCCATCCTCAGTTATCGTGCCGTTTTGTAATACCACAATTCGGTCGGCGTATTTTACGCTCGATAATCGCTGCGTAACAAAGAGAACGGGAATTTTACGTTTGCGAAGTGCCTGCCAAACTTGTTGCTCGGTTGAGATATCAAGTGCTGAGAAAACATCATCAAGAATCAAAAAAGACCCGGGTGCAAGAAGGGCTCGTGCGAGTCCTATACGTTGTTTTTGCCCGCCTGAGACTGTAATCCCGCGTTCTCCAATAACTGTATCTAGCCCTTGCGGCAACTCCAGCAAATCTTCGCCTAAGCCTGCTGAGTAGATAAGTTGGGAGAGCTCTTGGTCGCTTATGTGCACGTTAGGAGGCACAAAAAGTAGTAAGTTTTCTCTTAAGCTACCGCTTGCTATGAAGGTGTCTTGCGGCACTGTGACCACTGCTCTTCTGAATGCCTGCAAATCGAACTCCGTAACTTTGCTTCCATTCACCTGTACTTCGCCACTGTTTGGTTGAAGCAGAGCAGCGAGGACATTGAGGAGTGTGGTTTTTCCTGAGCCATTATCGCCAACAAGCGCGGTGACTTCGTTTGTAAAAAGTTTGAGGTTTATTGCATTCAGCAGGGGAGTTTGTTTGTCAGCTAAAATAAGGGTAATGTCTTTGGCCTCTAGGCGCACTCCAGAAGCACTCATCGGCTGGGTGCCCGTCTTCTCTTGTTGATTCTCCTCAAGGAGTTGATTTAAACGGAGAATGCTGGACCGTGCTTTTTGAATGGTACTTACGGTTATCCCCAAGGCTTGCATAGGCCAGAGAAGCTGCTGAGTATAGCGCTGCAGAAGTACAAAAGTTCCAAGGGTAATGGTTCCATCGATTACGCCGAAACCGCCCACGAGTAGGGCAATAAGAATACCAATTGATAATGTAAAATCGAAGCTTGGGCTAAGTAGCGAATCGGTTCGGGCAAGTTTGGTGTTGGCATTTTTATAATCTAAAGCCAATTTTTGATAGCGGCTGATGAGCGTCGACTCGACACCTAAAGCCTTCATGATACGTAGCGAGCTTATCATTTCCTGAGAAAACCCAAGGAGAGAGTCGAGTAGGTGTTGGCTATTTTTGTAGAGACGAGAGATTTTTTTCTCAAAAAGGCGAACTAACAGAGGCACGACAAGTAAGGGGAGTAGCGCTGGTAAAGCAATTTTTGGAGCAATGTACAGTACAATCGGTGGAATGCAGACAAGGTAAACGAGAGCATCCATTAAGGTAATAAAGCCAAACTCAAAGGCGGAACTAATTGCATCGATATCTGAATTAGCTCTACTTAAGATTTTACCCACGCTTGCGTGAGAGTCATAGCGATACTGAGATTTAAATACAGACTGAATTATCTGTGTTCGTAGCGAGTGCGCGCAGGCGGCAGCGGCTTTGTTAAGTGAGGTTCGATACCAAAAGCGCGCAATCGCTTGTATGAAAATTAAAAAGCAGTACAGCGCCGCGGCTGTAGTTACGGATAGATCTGCCTCAATTCCTGAAAGACCATCAATTGCCAACTTAATCAGTATAGGAAGGCTGATGTCAGCGGCATCGACGATAAGTAAGCAGATGAAGCCGCCCAAAAGCGGCCCCCGGCCCTGCCTGAGCAAGGTAGTCATGCTTATTTTCATCAGGAACTCGCAATATCTACGAAAATTTCTTAGCCCTGTATCCAGGGCCTTATGGATAACAGCCTAAAATTATTGCGTAAAGTTGTTTTTTTGCGATTCTAAGCGCGTTTAGATGGCTTTATTTATTGGAGATTCATGCCGACTACTAGCGAGGGCGAGTAATCGCAGAGAGAGTCATCTATTCACCCCGTTTTGCCTAATTGTCACGAGTACGAAATGTCGTTAGGAACCAACAACGCAGGCGAAGGACTTCAAGGTCGTCGTCTTAAAGAGGCTGTAAAGTACGTTTCTCGTACCTGGATGCCAGTCAATTCTCACGTCCTTGCTTTGGTGCGAGACCGTTTGAGCAAAGGATACTATAAGGACCCAAACACGAGCATTGTTGCGGATATTAAAACTGACTTTGCTTTGTTGGCATATTGTCTTCGTAAGCTTGGAGCCGTAATTTCTTCTGAGCAAGCTAAGTTGAACCCTATAGATGTAATGAGGCAGCTTGAAATTGAACAGCTGCAAGCAATTTTCGCCACTTGTGAAGCAGATATTTCCTCTCACAGACTTGAAGACATGAAGGAAGTTCAAGCTTTGCGCGTAAGGCACTCACTAGTTTCATGCAGTACTGCAGAAATCCTCGCTCGTAGAAATTCTTTGAATCCTGACTTTGCTTTTTCATGTGCGGCTTTGAGGCAGCTTGGGTTTCAGTTAATTGCCTGGAACTATCCATCAAGCTTTCAGCAAGCTGTGGGAGGCATCGCATCCTCCGGCAATGATATTGAGGTCGAGTTGGCAAGAATACTTGGATTTGAGCCAGCGATGCTGGGGTATGAGGTTGCGCTCAATTGGAGCGAAAGCAATGAACTACGTCTCGCTTTGGGGAGAGGAATTCGAGAGAATGCGGCCAAAGAGCGCGCTGAAAGTTTCCGAGAGAAAGTGCAAATTAGCGCTGTTGAGCAGGCTGCTGGGCGCGTAGCTCGGTTTTGTGAGCTCGGCGAGATTTTGGCCAAGGTGAATAATCAAAGCCATTACCCCAAGGCGGTACAGGAATGGCAAGATGTGCAGCAAGAACTTGCGCATTTGATGGGTGAAACTGGTACCGAGGCCATAACTGAATTAGTTAAAGAATTGAGCGCCCCATATGTGGCTGTTAAATCAGACGTTTTTTCAAAGGATCTTTCACCAGAAATTACGGTAAAAAAAGTTCAGGCTGAGTATGTCGCTCGACTACTTGAAGAAAATACCTATGTGCGCCGTTGTCCGGAAGTCATGCAGCAAGATTTTAAGGAGGTCTACTCGCATATATCTCAAGGTGCAGTGTCTACAGAGGGACTTTCAAAGCTAGTCGGAAAACTGATTCCTCGGGCTGGGTTTATCAGAGGCTGCATTTTTGTTGTTGATCAAGCTACTGCGCAGCTTGTGCCGAAGGTGCGAATTGGGGATGCCAATAGCAGACAATTTCGTCCAATCAGCTGTTCTGCTGCTGGCGAGAAATCAAACCCAATCTCTGAGGCATTCCATTGTGTCACCCCAATAAAGCAAGAGAATGCGTTTCTGCTCAATGATGTGATTTCACATGTATCAGGGAAATTTGGGAATACCGATAAAGGCGGGGTATTATTCTTGGAACTTTCTGAGGAGCTCCTTTCCAAAGACAATCACACTCCAACATTGTATTTTAAAGCAATCCGTTGTTGCTTAGATCATTGCTTAAATCTTATTCCGCAGAAAACAGTATAGCTTGATGAGCTCAGAGCCGTAACAGTATGGAAGCTTCTAGGCCAAGCAACACATTTAGCCGCGCTCGTTTTTGACAGAAATTAATGCCGAGTTTTTAGCGCTTGCCGGAAATATTCAGATACCAAAGGCCCGTCCCAATTTCGAGCTCCCGTAAGCTCTTTAGTGAGCGCTCCAGTAGCTGGATCGGGGAACGCAGCTCGGTGCCCTTGCTCATTTATAAAAAGTGTATACGGCACATGTTGCAGCCCAAATGCTGCTAATGTTTCACTGTCAGGATCAGCCAAAATATGAAGATACTGCAGACGACTAGGGGCGGTGGTCCGTATCTCATCCCAAGAGTCACCCACGGCAATCGCTAAGACCCGAATACTGCCGCGCATCTGCGCTGCAAAAGTATTGAGCCGAGGCAGTTCGGTAATGCAGGGAACACACCAGGTGGCCCAAAAATGAATCAGCAACGGCTGCCCTTTTAAATCTAACAAATTGAGTTCTTTTTGGGGGGATTCAAAAACGGTAACGGATGGAAGTGAATCCAAGGGGGCTTGGCGACCTGCACCGGCTGCGCAGGCACTGAGCAAAAAAAGCACAAAAAAGCCAAAGCTTACGAGCCTCGCTCGTTGCTGAAATTGAAACCAGGAAAGGATGAACTGTTTCCTCATGGTTGAAGTCTAGGCGCGCCTTGGTGATGTTTCAAGGGGGCTCTATTGTAAAGTCCAGGCCTACGAGAATTACTGAGCTGATAAACCAAGAGAGCCGTAGGCCAGACTGAGTACTTGTTTTAGAGTGCTGCTTTTGGTGCTGAAAAAAGCTTTGGCATTTTGGCATAAAAATCGCTACTGCCGAGAGTGTGGTAAAATGTGAAAATATGCCGCGATAAGCTAGGTGAGCTAAATCAGCAGCTTATAAAAGAATTGGAGCAATAGAGCTCTCGGCAGCGACTAGTGAGTGGGGAAGCGTATTGATGTGGTGCAGTATGAATATAAGTAAATCTCTTAGTCTTTTTATAAAAAACGCAGCTCAATTTGGGCTGAAAAGCGCGCTGATTGTTGGGCTTGCATTCGTGTTGCCGGGTTGCGGCAGTAGCAGCGACGGCGGTGGTCTTCAGGGGACCAATACTCTTGAAAGAAGTTTTGAAGGTACCATTTTAGCGCCAGATGGAAGTCCACAATCTGGAGTTTCCGTGACGATTGAGGAAACAGGAGATACGGCAGTGAGTAATACGAATGGGTACTACGTGATTACCGCTGCTCTAGATCCACAACAAGAGGTAACTCTTCTTGTAGAAACGGAAGTGCTACAGCAACGAATTGAGATCGCTCCTCAAGCAAGTGGAGCACTGGAAGTTAATATACAAATTGAGGCAAATGGAAAATTGACAGCGACTATTTCTCCTGCGCCGGAGAAGCGAGAAAACGAGCTTGTGCCTGAAGAGAAATCGCCAGAAGTTACAGAGCCTACTTTATCCAGTCCGCCACGAGTGAGGAACAAGAGACGCTGTGCATGGAATCCTATTACCGGTCGCTTACGCTGTGCGGGCGGCAGTTCGAACTCTGGGAATAATTCCGCGCCTGATCCAAGTTTCTCAGAGCCGAATAATGGCACAGGCACTCCTACCGAGTATACCGGAGAGGTTTCGCCTCCTCCTAAAGATGGAGGAAGTGTTCTTAGGCCTGGAGATCAAGGTTCTGAGGGAGACTCTGGAAAACCAGGGCAGAATAGTGATAGCAAGGCAACAGAAAGCGGTAGCATAGACCTCGATACTGTCTCTGGTTTTGCACCTGCGAAAGATAGCGGAGAGATTTCCAGTCTAGGCTGATTTCATCTTATATAAAGATAAAGAAGGCTCGCATTGAACTAAAGATGCGGGTCTTTTTTGTTTTCGTCATCCTGTCCGGATGCTCACTTAGTGCACCTATCTGTCCATTAAAGTTTCCTCGTGTTAGGTTCTTTTGGTAGTGATCGCGAACGGTCTTTAGGTGCTGAACATGATTTTGTCCCGATCTGCAGAATATGCCCTTAGAATAATGGCTTTTTTGGCATTAGCTGCCCAGGAAGCAGATCTTAAGTCTTTGAGAGCTAAGGACCTTGCCGAAAAATTAGACGTCCCGGTGTTTTACATTTCGAAAGTGCTACGTCGCATGGTTGAGGCTGGGCTTTTGCGTGGCGTGAAGGGGCATGGTGGAGGGTTTACCTTGGCTCAGCCCGCCCGAAAAATTCGATTTATTGATATATTCGAGGCCATTGAAGGCTCAATTGAGGCGCGGCGCTGCGTATTCGGATGGAGTCTCTGTAGTTCGTCTTCTCCCTGCGTACTTCACCATCGCTGGAGCGAGCTTAACGACGCCTTTCACAAATGGGCTCGGAAAACCACTCTTTCTGATGTGCAAAAAGATGTGGCCGAGCGAGGGCCCCAGTCTATTTTTAGTGAAATTAGTTTTCTTGATCCTAAGTGCCGCACTTAGAGTTTATCTCATAAATGCCATCCCTGGCATTTATGAGAGTGCTCCAAGCTCGGACGGGGACCCCATAAAAGCCCCGTCCTTGCGTCGCACCGGCTTCCTCGCATGCTCGGTCGCCGAGCACGCCTTACTTGGCGCGCCTAGAAGCTATCTCAAATTTACGAATTACGAATCATACGAATCATGAGTTGGCTTCTAGAATTTATCTCATACATGCCATCCCTGGCATTTATGAGAGTGCTCCAAGCTCGGACGGGGACCCCATAAAAGCCCCGTCCTTGCGTCGCACCGGCTTCCTCGCAAGCTCGGTCGCCGAGCGCGCCATCCTTGGCGCGCCTAGAAGCCCTCTCAAGTTTACGAATTACGAATCATACGAATCATGAGTTGGCTTCTAGAATTTATCTCATACATGCCATCCCTGGCATTTATGAGAGTGCTCCAAGCTCGGACGGGGACCCCATAAAAGCCCCGTCCTTGCGT
>JBIKUD010000034.1:0-28387 GCA_044347745.1 Bdellovibrionota bacterium | reverse complement strand
CGCACCGGCTTCCTCGCAAGCTCGGTCGCCGAGCGCGCCATCCTTGGCGCGCCTAGAAGCCCTCTCAAGTTTACGAATTATGAGATGGCTTCTAGCAAAAATAGCTCAGCGTAAGAATTCGTTCTCTTTATTTTTACCTAGTGTTACAACCAAGTAACTATTTATTGTTTGTAGCTATAGGCAGCCCATGCCTGGTGGGATGGGATCATTTTTTTTGGAGAGTGTATGAGTCTGGTAAAAGAATTTAAACAATTCGCCATGCGCGGCAACGTTGTGGACATGGCTGTAGGTATTATTATTGGCGGCGCATTTGGCAAAATCGTCAGCTCGATGGTCACTGATGTTATAATGCCTCCTCTTGGAGTGCTTATCGGAGGGGTAAATTTTACTGGTCTTAAGGTGACACTAAAAGAGGCGGTAGACGGGCACGCTGCTGTGACTCTTAACTACGGCACCTTTATCCAAACTGTTTTCGACTTCACCATCGTAGCTTTTGCCATCTTTATGCTGATTAAATTCATGAACAATATGAAAAAGAAGGAAGAGGCCGCTCCTGCTGCTCCCGCGAAGCCAAGTAATGAAGAGGTCTTACTGGCGGAAATTCGTGATTTACTTAAGGTTTCTAAGTAGTTCGAACCCAGATAGGCTTGGCAGTACTTTTTGTGCTAGCCTAGCTTCAGCATTCGTTATTTTAGTATATTTGTTGAATGTGGCTTATTCCCCTAGGGTCGGGCATAGGTAGAGTTGCGTCTACCTATGCCCCGGGAAGAGACTCATTGCCCCGAGTCTCAGGGGTTAGGTTTGTGGTGGAAAATCTGTTCTCAGATTAGCGCATGTTTTAGTGTCATTCGCTTCTCTTAGGGCCGCCTTCCGTCGCCCAACTTTCAATAAGAGTTATTACCCCTACTGGTTAAAGTGTAACATTAAAACGGGATAAATTCCCACATTTTATATCGGTAGGAATAAGAAAAAATGGGAATTTTTCTTTTAGTAGGGATATCAATATCTTAGCTATGTGAAAGTTTCCCATGTTTTTCTGAGGTTGTACCGATAATAAAATAACTGTATGCGAATAGATGCCTGTTAGAATAAGGTTTAAATTTGTAACTAGTTGAAAATATTATGGATAACCCACTCCTCAAAGGCCTCCGCCACATGCTTCGCCCAGTGGCTCGCTATTGTCTGCGTAGTTCTCTTGGGCTTCAAGAGCTCTTAGAGATGTCTAAGGTCGTATTATTGGAAGTGGCTGCTGAGGAGATGAACCAGAGTGAAAAAAAGATTAATATCAGTAGGTTAAGCGCAATGACCGGGGTGCATCGTAAAGATGCCGTACGTATTTATCGTGAAAATGACGTAAATAACGAATCAACTCGCTTTGTAAGCCGCGTCGTTGGCCAATGGCGTCAAGACCCTCGGTTTATGACCGCTACAGGTAAGCCAAAGCCCCTTACATTCAGAGGCGAGGACAGTGAGTTTAGCCAGCTTGTCACTCTCGTCAGCCAAGATTTGCACCCAGGCACAGTGCTGTTTGAGCTAGAACGGCTAGGAGCTGTTCGTAGAGTTAAAGAAGAAATTCAACTTTTGGTGAAGGCCTATATCCCTCGGGGAAACCCAGTGGAGGGACTCCGCATGCTTGGCGAAGACGCAGAAGATCTTGCCCAGGCAGTATTAGACAATATTTTTAGTTCAGAGGGCAAAGAATCCCCCAACTATCACGCCAAAGCTGTCTACGATAATATTTCCGAAGAAGATGTGCCTCAGCTACGTAGCTGGCTCTTTAAACAAGCTTCAAGTTTTCACCAGAAGGTCAGCAAGTACCTTTCCAAATACGATCTAGACATTAATCCCAACTCGAAGAAAAAAGGCGGCAAGCGAGTAGTGCTTGGAATTTTTACCCGAAGCTAATTTTTCGTTTCTGCTTATTGCGGCAGTTTGGCTAGGTCCGTATAGGCCCCAGCGTTAAAGACCTTTGTAAAACCGTTTGCCTCGAGCGCTGATTTCGCGATATCAGCTCGTCTGCCACTTCGGCAATAGAGCACAATTTCGCGATCTTTGTTGTTCCCAAATTTTGAAAGTTGAGGGGCAACTTCTGTATGGGGAATATTGAGGGCATTGCTAAGGTGCCCCTGGTTAAACTCATCAACCGACCGTACATCTACAAGCAATGCCCCGGATTTTACTTTTTGCCATGCAATGCTTGGGTCAATAGTGTCGGCGAAGGCAGAGGAAACAAAAAAAAGCAGAATCAATAGAGCGTGAATAATCTGGCGCATTGTCAATTCTCCTAATCTTACACAGCCATACGAAAAAGTTAGTTTGAATTTGGTTCAAATCGGGTGCTCTTTAAATATACCTGAGGATCGCCTAATGGGCGCAGCAGAATACGTAGAGGTCTTGCCTTGTTCGACATTGCAGGAAGGGGCACCATAAAGGTTTCCCAAAGGCCAGTTGGCTTAACTGTTGCAGTAGCGAGCGGCATTTCAGAATAATCTGGTGCGAGTACCTCAACTGAAACATCAGATCCATTTTTGGTGTATTGGCCCATAAGCTCAATATATAGTTTCCCAGTGGGGTACGCGGGCGCAAGCAGAGTGTTTTCGCTTTTGAGTCGTTGCTCGGCAATCAGCTCCAGTAAAAAATTACCGGAATCGTCTGACATAATAAGCCGAACAGCTCCAGCCATTTGCGTTAATTTGTGACTGAAGACCTCTTTATTAAATCCAGGATCATTTTGCGAGACATATACAATATATCGCAGTCCCACTATTTGTTTTAATGCGGTAATGGATCGCAAATCAGGAAAATTAAGCAGTTGAGCCGGGAGTTCTCGCATTAATTTCGAGCGCTGCCCGGAGTAGCCATTCACCAATGGAAGTTTGGTCTCAAGAGCCCAATTCATGTAGTTTGTTTGAAATCGAGCAAAGGTTCCCCAACTCTTGACTGTGCCGTCGCCACTAATCTCGTCAGTCCAGGGTAAAATAGTTAAAGCGTCACTTTTATCTTGGACTTCATTTTTCAGATACTCGAAAACAGTGCTGGCAGGCTTGATGGGTTCGAGTGGGTAAGATTTAGAAAAATTTTCTAGAAGGCACAACGCCAACACCGCTGCGTAGAGAGGGGTGGCTACACGTTTTTTATCTCCAAGGTGAGCCAACGTAAAGGCCGCTAACACGTGCAAGGCAAAAATTGAGAGTACTCCCGCGCGGCCAATTGCGCGAATCGCGTCAAAGCCAGGTACTAATGCGTAGAACACTCGATAGGGGGCCAGTGCCAATTGTTCCTTCTCTGGATTGCCAAGAGGTCCAAGAGAAATAATCAAAAATCCAATTACGAGCCAGGAGAAGATTGCCGTCAGGCCTCTATTGGTCAAAATGGAAAAGCCCAGCTTTCTCTCAAGTATGCCCATGCGAAAAGTCAAAAGAGCTGCGGACAATAAACTGAGCCACAGGAGAACGGCAGCAACTATGCGAGTGGAAGGTGTTGCAAGCCCTGGGCTGCTCAAGATACCGGCGGATAGAATAGAAAAACCAAAAATAACAAATAATTTTTTAAGCGGCCGCGAGCTCCACATCCGTCCAAAAGCTGGGAGGGAGAGAAGCAGAATAGCAACTCCTGGAAAGAGTTGTGCTTCAGCATGTGTCCAGGAAGCTGTTTTTGAATAAAGTAAATTCAGACTGGTGGAACTTAGATACGAAAGGCCTGAGGCTGCGAAATAATAAGCTTCATAAATGCCGCGATCGCCGAAAGTCTCTTTTATCTCGAGATAGGGACCTAAAAAAGGGAGAATGGGACTGAGGCCAATGAGAGTGCCCAGAGTAAGGCGAGCGTAGTCAAGAAATTTAAATTGGGTGGGGCGCAAAATCCAAAGTGCCCAGACCGCAATCGCCAGAGCAAGTGCTGTAAATATTGCGTAATAAACTGCGCAGAGAAAACTTAAAAAAATACTAAATCCCAAAAGAAACGCCGCGCTGAACCTTGGTTTTGAGATCCAAACAAAGAGTAAGAGCAGAGACAAAGGCACGAAGAAGAAAAACTGAAGCTGCGGGTGCCCCAAATGGCTGGTGAGAAAGGGGTAGGTCGCAAAAGACATTCCGGCAATCAGGGCCGGCCACATTTTTCCGGTGAGGCGCTGACACAAAAGATAGGTAAAAAAGCCATTGAGTACGCCCGCTCCTAATATGATCAGGTTAAAGACAAGCGGAAGAGAGAGCCCCAGCTTAAGAAGCGGCCATGCAATTATTGAAGGCAATATAAAGTTGTCACTCCATGCCAGCGTTTGGGCATACGGATAAAAAGCGGGAGTATTAAACCAGGGCTGTGTGAGTAGATGCTGGGTATGATTTTTTATGAGCCAAAGATAGAGCCCCGGATCTCCCTCTGAGCCTCCAAGCACATGGGTGTTTAAATTGAAAACTGCATTAAGGCGAACAATAAGTGTTAGAAGGATAAAAGAGAGAAGGACTAAAAAGTCTTGTCCGGCAGGACTACGATGCAAGAGTAGGAAGTCTTGGGCTGCGGGAGATGATTTAGAATGTTCGCTCATGTGCCTTATGCATTACTGGCAGCAACTGCTGTCCGTTCACTAGCCAGTTCGCCGTGAAAATCTGAGAAACGCTTTAAATTGCTGGAAGTTGAGCTCGCCATGAGTCTAAAATAATTGCAAGAATAATAGCATTTCGAGCTCAATTCCTTGCAATTTTTTAAGCGGTTCTCATTGCCTTCATACTTCGTTCCGAGGCTCGGGGGCTCCCTGCGAGGTGCGTTGAGCACCCCTCAGTCGCCCCCGAGCCTCGCGCCTCGTCTGAACGCATTTTGACGGCGAACAGGAAAACGGAACAACCCTGTCAATCTTGCGATCTCGGCAAGACTGACTTTATCACATTGAACTAGCCAGAAAAGTACCCCAGGCCGAACCAGATCGCAAAAGGTCTTGAGTGTTCCCTTGAAAAACTACTTTTCCTCCTGATGCGCCAGGACCGGGCCCCATTTCAATGATATGATCTGAGTTTAAAAGCATCTCTGGATCGTGCTCGATAACTATGACTGTATTTCCTCTGAGCACAAGGTCTCGTAATATTTTTATCAATTTAGATACATCGGAATAATGAAGTCCGGTTGTTGGTTCATCCAAAAGATACAATGTATGCCCTTGGCGGGTTGCATTCAGTTCTGATACCAGTTTTATACGCTGACTCTCTCCTCCTGATAGAGTAGCTGAGCTTTGGCCTAGGGTAAGATAGCCTAACCCAAGCTCGCAGGCTTGCTGAAGGGTTTGATGTATCCGTCGATGATTGGCAAAGATGCCTCTGGCTTCTTCGAATGTTAAGGCTAAAACTTGAGCTACCGTGAGTCCAAGATACCGAACCGATAGAGCTTCTTCGCTATAGCGTAGCCCCGCGCAGGTGTCGCATCTCATTTGAGCATCAGCTAAAAAACTCATTTCAAGTGTAATGCTTCCCTGGCCTTTACATGCGCTGCAGCGCCCCTTTCCTGTATTGTAAGAGAAAAAACTGGCGGTCCAGCCCCGAGCTTTTGCATCCACCGAGCTTGCGAAAAGCACGCGAATATCGTCCCAAATTCCTAGATAGGAGGCTGGGGTGGAGCGAGAATTTATTCCAATTGGGTTTTGATCCACCAAGAGCACACGACTAATTTCGATATCGCTTATGACGTCAGCATATGGAGAACTCCAGTGGAGCATCGGCTCTTTTTCTGTGCCGAGAGTAAGAGTATGGCCCAAAATTCCGTGTACTAAAGTGCTTTTGCCAGCACCAGAGACTCCTGCGACAGTAATTAAGTTTCCGAGAGGAATTTTTATATTAAGATTAGAAGTGCAGTTTCTGTGCGCATTTTTAATTTTAAGGTTGCCGACTGGTAATTGAGGAGACTTAAGAGCCGCAATCGAAGGTTGTCTCAGTGCCTGAGCGGTGCTGGTTTCCGCTTCCAAGAGCTTTGAGAGTGGCCCGTTAAAAACTATTTCTCCGCCGTGTTTACCCCCTCCAGGGCCCACCTCGACTACATGCGTGCACGCCCTAATACTTTCAAGATCATGCTCAATCATTAACACCGAATTGCCTTGGGCGGTCAGTTTTTTAAGGAGCTCAAGTACTCGTTTATTGTCTTGAGGGTGTAGACCAACACTTGGCTCATCAAATATGTACATGACCCCGGTTAAGGGAGATCCCATGGCGGTGGCTAATCGTAAACGTTGGAGTTCTCCATTCGAAAGACTGCGGCAATCTCGGGAAAGTGGGAGATACTCAAGGCCAATACGATTAAGTGTATCAAGCTTGGCAAGTAGTTCGGTAATGATTGGCTGTGCCATCTGGGTAGCTCGCGGATCCAAATTGAGCGATTGCAGCTCTTCAATTATTGCCGCCGGAGCCAGAGCCGACATCTCCGCAATATTTTTGCCGCGAAGACGAATATGCAGACCATTTTTATGTAGGCGGGTTCCCTGACAATATCTGCAAGAAGAAGAGTCGTCGTCGAGCCCCGAGCCTCCACAATGTGTACACGCTCCGCGTTTTGAGTGAAATGAAAGCTCTTCGGGATCGGGTTTGAAAAAGCCTCTTTTACAAATGGCGCAAGCGCGCTCGAGACTAAAAACTTGTTCATTATTTGAAGAGTGCACAATAAGAGTGCCGGCTCCCAATGCCAAACCTTGCTGCACAGACTCTTTGATTAAGGCAAGATCTACAGATTGAGGATTAAATTTAGCAAATACAAAATCTATACTGTGAGGTTTGTTTCGTTCCAAGCCACCGCTCATGGCACGTAAAGTTCCTGGCTTCAGAAAAACCCCGTCAATACGGACCTCAATGAGGTCGGCATTTAACGCACGCTCTATTATCGCTTTGTGGTTGCCCTTTTTCATTTTGATAATAGGTGCCAGCAGCCGCACCGAGTTTTCCCGAGAAGATTTGATGGCGCGGGCAATTTCTGTGGGGGATAGAGGCGTAATAGCCTGGTCTGGATGATCTGGGCAATATTGAGTTCCTACTTTGGCATAGAGTAGTCGCATGAAATTATACGCTTCACTCATGGTGCCGACTGTTGAAAGTCGACCAGGTTGGAAGGTGTGCTGGTAGACGCAGATGGTTGGCTGTACGTTCTCAACTGAGCGAACTTCAGGCTTCTTTAATTCTTTTATAAATTGACGCGCATAGGGCGAAAGACAGTCCAAATATCGCCTTTGGCCCTCGGCGTAAATTATGTCTTTTGCAATGCTTGATTTGCCTGAGCCAGACACTCCAGTAAATGCGACAAATGAATTGAGAGGGATATCAAGATCTACCTCTTTAAGATTATGTTCATTTGCTCCGCGTATCTTGAGATGGGAGGGCCGTGTACGTAGTGGCTTTTTAAGAGAGGCAGCTTGGCGCGTATTTATGGCAACCGGGGCAAGGTGCTGACGTAGTGCCTTAAGAGTTTCTGAGTTCTCCGCCTCTAGACTGGAAGCGAGTTCAATTGGATTCCCCTCTGCTATTAATTGCCCCCCGCCCAAACCTCCTTCAGGCCCTAAGTCTATCATCCAATCGCTCGCGGCAATTACTTGGAGATTATGCTCCACACAAATGACTGAGTGACCGGCCTGCACCAAGGTATGCAATAACTGAATAAATCGATCTGTGTCTCTGACGTGAAGACCAGTAGTAGGCTCATCAAAAATAAGGAGCGATTTGCCTTTTTGCGATTCTGAGACAAAAGGCACAAGTTTGAGGCGCTGCGCCTCTCCACCAGAAAGCGCGCTGAGTGGGTGGCCAAGTGTAAGATGTCCCAATCCTAAAGTATTTAGCGTTTCAGCGGCTGCCTGAATTTCTTTCTCGTGCTTAAACACCTCAGCGCAGCGAGCAACACTCAATTGTAAAATTTCATGCACATTAAGATCTTGGAGTTTGACTTCAAGCACGGCGGATTGAAAACGCTTGCCTGCACACAGGTCGCAAGGAATATATACGTCACTTAAAAACTGCATTTCTTCTGTGACGTATCCGGCCCCTTTACAAGCGGGGCAGCGACCACCGTCTACATTAAAAGAAAAGCTCGATTTGGAGAGGGCCCTATTTTGTGCACTATCTGTTTCAGCCAATAACTCTCTGATGCGGTCCCAGATACCAGTATACGTGGCTATGTTAGCACGTGGACTTTTCGCTAATGGTGTTTGGTCTACCATGAGCACCTGGGTAAAAGCCGCGAATCCCTCGACATGATTTTCTGTGCGAGAGTATTCGAGTTGCGTTTTTTGTGCCTGATAACTCGCCAAGAGCACCTCTGAGACGAGCGAGCTTTTGCCTGAGCCTGAGACGCCCGTGAGCGATACTAATTGCCCAGTTGGAATTTGTAGGCTTAGGTTTTTGAGATTTCGTGCACAGGCATTATGTATTTTTAGAAACTCCTTGGCCTTCTTCGGTTTGGAGCGTCGAGAAGGGATTGCGGGCAGCCCTGACCAGGATTGAAAAGGTCCGTTATAGACAATAGCCCCGCCATTGGCTCCGGCTTCTGGCCCAAGTTCAATTACATGATCTGCTTGAGCAATAATTTGTGGGTCATGTTCAACCACTAAAAGGCTATTCCCTTGTGCGCAAAGGTCTTTAATCGCGGCGATTAAGCGTTCGCTATCTCGTGCATGCAAGCCAACCGAAGGCTCATCAAGTACAAAGTGTGTGGAGACTAGATTACTTCCCAACGCAGTTGCCAAATTGACCCGCTGGGTTTCTCCACCTGAAAGAGTGCGTGCTTGGCGATCGAGCGTTACATACGGCAATCCAAGGTGAATAAGTGCATCAAGGCGCGCACTAATTGAGGCGCATAGGTCTATGAGTTCTCGGGGAACTTCTGCTTTTTGTAAAAATTGCTGGTCGACTTTTCTAAACCACTGACGTAGTTCTGAGAGTGGGAGACGCCAGGCGTCTGCGATGGTGAGGCCAAGGATGCGATAGGCGAGGGCTCCCGACTTAAGCCGTGAGCCTTGACAGGTTTCGCATACAAATTGGGATCGATATTTGGCGAGAAATACGCGAACGTGCATTTTGTATGATTTTCGTTCGATAAGTTTGAACCAATGAGCTACGCCTCGATATTCTCGTGTTTTGGCCTGAAAAATTTGTTCTTGTTGCGTTGCGGTAAGCTGATCCCAAGGCAAGCTTGTAGAAATATTTTGATCTTCGCAAAAACGTAGGAGTCGGCGATGTTCTCCTTTGGCTGCGGGACCAGCCCAGCATTGCAGCGCGTGCTCTTTAATGCTTTTCGTACGGTCAGGCACGCAGCGTAGTGGGTCGGCCTTTAGTAAAAAGCCGAAGCCCTTGCACTCAGGGCAGGCGCCCAAAGGATGGTTAAATGAAAAAAGTGAGGGCCTTGCTTTTGGTATCTCTAATGTCTGACACAGACAACTTGGTCGTTCTGCATATTCGAGAAACGGCAATGGAGGCGCTGGGCGATTTTGTTGACCTGGGCCGTTTATAATTCTGCGGAATGTTCTACGTAAAGATACCTCCCCATCCATTTCAATTACGACACAGCTTCCATTTCCTGGAGCTGATTCTGCTGAAACTGTAAATGACTGGGTAATAGATTCCTGAAGCCTCTTGGTGGCAATGGATCTGGTTTTAAAACGGTCAAGTACTAACAGGAGCTCGTGTTCGGGGGGAATTCCTGTTTCAAGTTTTTCAACTGTAAGTTTTTCAACATGAAAATATCGACTATAGCCGAGAGTGAGGAGGCGTTGTCGTTCTTCCTCTCGTTTTTTAGCCTGTTTCGGAAGAGGAACCCGGGCAGCGAGTAAAAAGCTCTCTCGATCTCTTATCGGAAGGATTTTTAAGAGGTGTTTTGTTAACTTGCTGGGTGTCCAGGCTTCCACCGGCACATGGCAGCTTGGGCAAACCGGAGTGCCAAGATTACTCCAAACTACTTTTAAAAGGTCGTTTATATTTGTAATTGATCCCACAGTGGAGCGAGAGTTCGAAATGCGAGTGCGTTGTTCAATTGCCACTGCGGGGCGCACTTCTTCAATAAGATCTACATCAGGCTTTTTTACTTTATCAAAAAATTGCCGAGTGTAAGGGGAAAAGGTTTCTATGTAGCGTCGTTGACCTTCCGCATAAACGGTGTCAAACGCCAGTGATGATTTTCCTGAGCCTGACAATCCGGTGACCACTACGCAAGAATCGTGCGGAATCTCGAGCGCCAGATCTTTGAGGTTGTGCTCACGAGCCCCAGATATTTTCAGCGCAGAAATTTTTAAGTCACGTGTGCCCATGGGCAGATCTTTGCCGGTAAAAGCTCCATTCTAGTGCGCTGCAAAAGCGAATCAATATAGAAAGCTGAATAAAATGTATAAGAGCGCGTAACAAAATGAAGGCGTCACCAAACAAGTGAGTATGAGCCGAAACAAGGAAGGCAAGAAAAGGAACCGCAAACCGAGCGGGGCAACATTGAGTATTCCTTTGCGTAGCCTGACGATTTTGCGGTCCATATATCGCTTGGCGCTGTAGCTTTCATTTTGTTACGTGCTCTCAGAGAGCTTTCAGGGGGTCTTGAAGATAAGGGCAGCCAATGGCGCGCCTGGATAGGCTCTGGTAGTCTTGGCAGGTGGTTTATAAACAGCCCTACAGTGAGCGCGCGTATGCAGCAATTTAAGTACCTAACCTTTATCACGAGCTTTTTCCTTGCGTTTTGTTTGGGGCTTCCTCATTTGTCCTTCGCCGATGATGCGCAGTGTAGAATCGCAAGCTCGGCTATTCGCGATGCTAGTCGCATTCGCGGACTTTCTATTCGCTCACAAGTACCCTGTCGTCTTGAGACAAAATCAGAAGTAGAGAGTTACCTTCGGCACACCATCAAAACAAAAATTCCCCCCTTAAAACTACAGATGGAAGCGCTTGTTTTTAAGACCCTTGGGTTTTTGCCGGCTGATTTTGATTATGAGCACGGAATTGTTGAGCTCTATTTGAGTCAGATTGGTGGATATTATGATCCCGTTCGCCAGCGTTATGTAATGGCGGCGTGGCTGCCAGACATGATGCAAACCAGTGTTGCTGTGCATGAGCTTACCCATGCCTTGCAAGATCAGCATTATCGTCTCAGTTCTTTTACCGACGAAAAGCTCTATCACAGCGATCAGCTTTTAGCTCGATCCGCACTTATTGAAGGCGACGCAACTGCGGTGATGCTGGACTATGCGCGTGGACTTATGGGGCAATCGGGAATCGCAAAGGAAGATAATGTAGAGGGCGTGATGATGCAAAACCTAGTCGGCGCATCCATGGCCACTTCAGCTTTGAAAGTGCCTCAAAGTTTGCAGCGTTTACTCATTTTTCCCTACACCGCAGGACTACGTTTCGCCCACTTTGGCTTAAAGAAGAATGGATATCGGGAGCTTGATTCTTACTTTAAGAAACCCCCTCGTTCGACAGAAGAAATTTTACATCCCGAGAAATATTATCAGCAAAGCGCAGATTTTGTGACCGTGACTGCTGCTGAGATGTTGCCCCTTAATATTGCAGAGCAACAAGTGGGGGTTGAATCCGTGAGTCTGTATGAAGACGTTATGGGTGAATTTGCAATTTCTGTGTTGCTTGAAGAAGTTACAAAAGATGCAAGACTTGCCTCTCGTGGAGCTCAAGGTTGGGGTGGAGATCTCGTGATAGTCCGTAAATTAGGCGACGGACATGCCGTTATCTGGCGCAGCAAGTGGGATAGTGAGGACGATGCCATCGAGTTTTTTGAGATATTCAATCAGCGTGTGGCGCAAATGAAGGGACAGCCAGTTATATTTAAGCGCGATGGGCGTAGCGTTACTTTTGCTGCCTTCCAAACGCAGAAGTAAGCGTTTGGTCGTTAAACTGAAATCCTAAGCTGTGTAGTTTTAACGGAATAGCTCGGGTGCTGCTTAGTAAGGCTTCATCAGCAAATTGTCCAAGCAGCAAGCGTAGTACGCAGGCGGGGGCGGGAAATAAGGCTGGACGCTTTAAATGTGCAGCGAGTGTTTGAGTGAAATCTGCATTGGTCACCGGCTGTGGGGAGACAGCGTTCACGGGGCCAGCGACCTCACGATTTTCGATACAAAACTGAATGAGCCGCACCAAATCATGAAGGCTAATCCAGCTCATAAATTGAGTTCCTGCTCCAAGACGCCCCCCAAGTCCAAGGGAAAAGGGAAGCTTCATGCGCTGCAGTGCGCCTCCATTCCAAGCCAATACAATTCCAATTCGCGGAGTGACCACTCTGATGCCCGCCTTTTGGGCAGTAACTGCGGCAGCCTCCCAGGCGATGGCTGTTTCAGATAAAAATCCTTGCCCGGGAGCGGTGTCTTCTCCGCATTCAAGAGTGCCGCGATTTCCGTAAATTCCTACGGCGGACGCTGAAACGAATGACTCGGGTGGAGCTGAAGCTGTAGCCAGTGCGTGTGCGAGTAGGGCAGTGCTCTTCACTCTACTATCTTGAATTATCTTTTTGCGAGCGGTTGTCCAGCGTCCTGAGGCTATGTTTTCTCCTGCCAGATGCACCACTGAATGAAGGTGATTTAGTTTTGAGGAATCGATGCTGCCCGCGGCAGGATCCCAAAAAATTTCGCTTTCAGATTGAGCCGGACGACGAACGAGGCGAAGTACCTGATAACCGCATGCAGCCAGGTGCTGGCATAACGCGGTGCCAACAAAGCCTGAGCTGCCCGAGACAAGAATGCGTTTCACAAAATTAAATTAGGCAAAAATCTTTTTCGCAAGTTCGCTGGCAATGCGGGCATCGTACTGGCCAGCCCATTTCTCTTTAAGATCTTTCATCGCCAGACCCATTTGCAAACCCGGAGTTTTTGCTTTCATTTCTTGCAGCAATGATTCAAGTTTCTCAGGGCTTAATTGTGAAGGGAGAAAGCTTTCAATAACTTTGATCTCTTCTTGGAGTTTTGGCAAAAGGTCAGCACGGCCACCTTTTTCAGCGAACTCAACTTCTTCGCGCCTCTTTTTCATTTCGCGCTGTAAGACCGATAAGATAGCCTCTTTGGAGAGAGCCTCGGTTTTCTTCTCCATTTCTTCGTATTGAATAGCGGCTAAAATGCCTCGAATGGTGTCTACTCGGCCTTTATCTCGAGCTTTCATGGCATCTTTCATTGCAGCTTGTAAGTCACTTTTCATACACAACAATCCTTTCTTCAGCCTGGCAGCTAAACAGCTTTTTGATCGTAGTTCTCAATGAATTGCTGCAACTTTCGAGCGGTTTCCCCGCTAATAAGATGTTCCGTTTTGCAGGCATCAATTTCTGCTTGCTCCGGCGTTACTTGCAAAATTTCCACCAAGAACCTTTGAAAGATATTCTTGCGCGCAATTACTGCGCGCGCCAGAGCCTCGCCTTGGGCAGAGAGAGAGAGAAATCGATTGTCATCTTCGGCAAGAAGCCCTTTTCCTTTAAGACTTTTGAGGTTGGTTGAGGCGCTGCCGGTGGTTATATTCAAGTGGCGCGCAACGTCAGTAACTCTGGCATACCCTCGTTTCTCTCTGAGCTCAAGAATTGCGAGTAGGTGATGCGCAGCACTGTGGGTGAGGTTGTTTTCTTCAAATTGCTTCCAAACATCCATTTTGTTGCTCCTTCACCTCTTTGTTGTATTGTTGCCGTAGCCTATGAGCGTTTGTTTGGTATGTCAAGCGAATATTTGGCTCACTGTCTGTATGTTCTAGTTCGGAGAGCATTTTATTGTCAGAAGCAAGAGTATATAGTCTTATGGCCTTGAGAACTCATTCAAATTTAGGCAAGTTTTATGCGCCGATTTCTTGTCTTACTTATTGTAATTGCTAGTTTTTATTCAGTTGCCCAGGCGCTCGAGCGTCCTGGTGAGGTAGTCCCTGACCTTAAGCCAACTACCCAGCTTGGGGCAAAAATAGACCTCAATCTCACTTTTACCGCTGAGGACGGAACAACCGGCCCGCTTTCAAAATTTGCCAAAGACGGCCGTCCCTTTATTTTGGCGCCAGCCTATTACCACTGTCCTTCGCTCTGTGGATTATTACAGGGGACGATTAAACGCCTTATCGGCGAGATGGGACTCGTTTTAAATCAAGATTACCGCATTTTGATGGTTAGTTTTGACACCGAAGACACGGCTGAAAGAGCTCGCGCTCGAGCTGAGAGTCTTTGGGAGGGGATTTCGGACCGCAGCAGCGCCGAAGCTGGGTGGCGATTCCTTGTTACCCAGGGGGATAGCGCACCGACGCTTATGAATCAAATAGGGTTTAAATATTTACCCGATAAAGGAGAGTTTGCTCATGCGGCTGCATTAATGATATTGACACCCGACGGACAGATTTCACAGTATTTCACGGATGTTAATGCTGCTGCTCGTGATGTTAAGCTGGCGTTAGTTGAGGCCAGCCGAGGAAGTATTGGTTCTGCGATTGATCACGTCATGCTTTTTTGTTTTCGATTTGATCAAACAAAAGGAAAATACACCTGGGCTGCTTTTAACATAATGCGAGCAGGGGGGGCGCTGACCTTGCTTTTTTTAGCAGGGCTAGTGCTTTTTCTTCGTCGCCGGGAGAAAGTGCAGCAGATATAGTGATTGAGTTTTTGTGGGGTGCAGTGGTGAGGAAGCCTTTTTAGCTTCTCGGTGCCGCCGACTGACTCTTTTTGCGGAGATGTAAATGTTTCGTTTCTTGCCTGAGCAGGGTTCTGATTTTGCCCCTCACGTTGATTGGCTTCATAATTTAATTACCGATCTTTCAGTTTTTTTTACCGTTGCGATTGTTGGCGCCATGGTTTACTTCGCCATTCGTTATCGCCAACGCGACGGAAAAGATCATGCTACCCCGGCAATTCATGGTAGCCATACGCTCGAAGTCATTTGGACTGTAGTTCCAACTATCATTTGTATCTTTATCGCGTATTGGGGCATTGTGTACTACCGCGATATGCGCCGAGTGCCAGATAATGCGCTGACTATCGATGTCCGTGGTCAAAAATGGAAATGGGACTTCGAGTACTCAAATGGTAAAAAAACCATTGGTGAATTTGTTGTGCCTGTGAATACGCCAGTGAAACTGGTGTTGAGTTCTCGCGATGTGCTGCATAGTTTCTTTTTGCCATCTATGCGTGTGAAGAAAGACGCAGTGCCTGGGCAATATACCTATTTATGGTTCCGACCGGTTAAGGAAGGTACTTACCAAGCCTACTGCACAGAATATTGCGGCAAAGAACACTCATACATGCTTGCAAGCATGAAAGTAGTATCAGAAACCGAATACGCCCGCTGGATTGCAGACCGCAGTGAAGAAGAATTGATGGCTAAACTTGGGCCTAAAGAGAGAGGCAAAACTCTGTATGCTCAGAAAGGCTGTAATGCGTGCCATAGCTTAGATGGCTCTCGCCTCGTTGGTCCTTCGTTACTCAATTTGTACGGACGTAAAGGCAAGACAACTGACGGCGCAGAATATTCGGCTGATGAAAATTACATCAAAGAATCGATTCTCCATCCAAATGCAAAGGTTGTTGAAACCTACATGCCAAATTTGATGCCATCGTTTGATGGGCAGCTTACTGATGAAGATATTGATGGTTTGATTGCCTTCATTCGGGCACAAGATGGCTCAGCTGTTGCTGCTCCAGTTGCTGCTAAGCCTTCTGCTGCAGAGCTTGCAAATCTTACTCCCGCTCAAAAAGGCGAGAAGATTTATAAAGATGCAGCCTACGCTTGTTTTGGTTGCCATAGTGTTGACGGCTCGAAGATCGTGGGACCTTCGTTTAAGGGAGCTTACGGCAATAAACATAAGTTAACTGACGGCTCTGAAGTTCTGGTGAACGATGAGTATATCAAGCGTTCAATTTTGCGCCCTGCCGAGCAAATTGTAGATGGGTACAGCAACATGATGCCGCCGTTTGAAGGTCGATTAAATGATGAGGATATCGCTCACATAATCGAATACATTAAATCATTGAAGTAAATCTTGTTTCCGAGAATTTGAGGTACAAGCCATGAGTGCGCATGTAACGTCTGCTGATAGCCACGGCGAAGAGCTAAACTATCTAAATCATGAAACTGGTCTTTGGTCCTGGTTAACCACCGTAGATCACAAACGTATCGGGCTGATGTACCTGTATACGATTTTGATTTTCTTTTTTGTCGCAGGAATTTTTGCGCTGCTACTTAGGACAGAATTGATGACGGCTGGGCATACCATTATGGATGCCGAGACCTACAATATGTTCTTTACGCTTCATGGCGCGATAATGATCTTCCTATTTATTGTGCCCGGTATTCCAGCCACTATGGGCAACTTTTTGTTGCCGCTCATGATTGGCGCTAAAGACGTAGCGTTCCCACGCCTTAATTTGCTTAGCTATTACGTGTATGTCGTCGGCGCTCTCATGGCCCTTGTTGCCTTGCTTAGGCCCATTGGCCCAGAAGGTCTTCGTAAGTTGATGGCCGCAATTGGAATTGTGGGCCCTGTTGATACAGGCTGGACTTTCTACGCTCCGTACAGTTTGCAGTCAGGCTCTTCAGTTATATGGATGACGGCCGCTGCATTTGTGCTTGGGTTCTCGTCAATTTTGACAGGACTTAATTTCGTGGTCACGGTTCATAAGCTTCGTGCTCCCGGAATGACTTGGGACAGATTGCCAGTGTTCGTATGGGCAACATATGCCACCGCGATCATCCAAACTCTTGCAACTCCTGTTGTGGGTATTACTCTTTTGCTCCTCATCATGGAACGCACCATGGGAGTAGGAATTTTCGATCCTAAACTTGGCGGCGATCCTGTGTTGTTCCAGCATTTTTTCTGGTTCTACTCGCATCCAGTTGTATACATCATGGTGCTTCCTGCATTCGGCGTGGTTGGCGAAATTATTCCGGTGTTTAGCCGCAAGCCAATCTTTGGTTACAAAGCCGTATGTTATGCGTCTTTGGCTATCGCGCTTATCGGATTCTTTGTGTGGGCACATCACATGTTTGTGGCTGGTATTTCCGATACCTCGGCCATTTACTTCTCAGGAATAACCTTTGCCGTTGCGGTACCGACAGCAGTCAAAGTTTTTAACTGGGTAAGCACCATGTACAAGGGCTCAATTCGCTTTGAGTCTCCAATGTTGTACGCCATGGGCTTTGTTTTCTTGTTTATGGTTGCTGGAACCACTGGTATTTACTTGGCGACCCTTGCCGTAGACGTGTTCTACCATGATACCTATTTTGTGGTGGCTCATTTCCACTACACCATTCAAGGTGGCGCGGTAATTGGTCTTATGGCTGCCTTGCACTTTTGGTTCCCAAAGATGTATGGCCGCATGTATAACGAAACCTTTGCCAAAGTTGCTTGGGTATTGGTCTTTGTAGGGTTTAACCTCACGTTCTTGCCTCAGTTTGTGCTTGGAATGGAGGGCATGCCTCGTCGTTATTACGATTACCTCCCTCAGTTTCAGACCATGCATCAGGTTTCTACAATAGGGGCCTATATTAATGCATTGGGATACTCGGCAGCTTTGTTTAATCTTATCTATGCTGCCATGTTCAGCAAACGTAAGGCACCGACTAATCCATACAATTCGCTTTCTCTTGAGTGGCAAACTCAGTCGCCTCCTGTACATGAAAACTTTAAGGAGACTCCTGTAGTGACCCAGTGGACCTACGGGTATGGGGAGCCAGTTGAAGGGAAGTCGCATTAAGATTTTTTGTTGAGCGCTTAAAAGGAAGTCGTATGAGTTCACATACATCAGTAACCGATGTGGAGCAGGGCCCACCACACGTGCACCACATGGACCCGGTTACTGCCTACCAGGCTGCTAAATTTGGCATGTGGCTGTTTTTGGCCACAGAAATTCTTCTGTTCGGTGGACTTTTCGCCGGATTTGCTGTGTACCGTTGGTACTATTTAGAAGAGTTTCACCGTGCGAGCCATCACCTCGATTGGAGGCTTGGCGCATTTAATACCTTAGTGCTCATTTTCTCCAGCTTTACCGCTGCTTTGGCTGTAGATGCTGCGCAGCGAGGCGACAACGCCAAAGTGCGCAAACTACTCCTTACCACTATTGTTTGTGGTTTTGGCTTCTTGGTTGTTAAGTACTTTGAATGGTCGCACAAATACCATGATGGTCTTTTCCCTGGCGGAGATAAGTTCCACAGTCCCGAGTATAAAACTTTCTTCGGTCTTTATTATTGCATGACTGGCTTGCATGCTTTGCACGTCATCATCGGTATGGGACTTCTTTATTGGGTATACCGATTGGCGCAGCGCAATCGTTTTGGGGCAACGTATTACACCCCAGTAGAGGTAGGTGCTTTGTATTGGCACTTAGTGGACCTCATCTGGATCTATCTCTTTCCTCTTCTCTATCTTGTAGGCTAATTGGATTAAAGGGCATTCGCCATGTCACATCATCACGGTCATGACTCTCATTCACATAACGACATTTCCCATGATTTGGGGCATGTAGTTCCATTCAGTGTGTATCGCAACGTATTTGTTGCCTTGATTGTACTCACGGTTGTTACTGTTGCGATTTCGCGCGTAGACTTTGGTGCTATGAACATCGTAATCGCGATGTTGGTAGCTTCGGTCAAAGCTATGTTAGTGGCGATGTTTTTTATGCATCTTAAGTATGAAAAGCCGCTGACATGGATGTTTGCTTTCTTCCCTATTTTTCTTTTGGCTTTGTTGATTGGCGGCGTTTTCTTAGATAACCCGCTCCGTTCGGATCCAAAGGTGTATATCTCTGGGCAAAAATAGCGCTCATTCTGCGATTTTGGTGCGTGTGGTTCGCTGTGTCATTGATAATTGAATGATGCAAACGATTAGGCGGCGATGGCTCCAGGTAGCCTTGCTCAGCCTCAGGGTACTTACTCTCTTTATTTTGCTGCTTGGGGTTTCTGTATTGACTGGCATTTCGGTCAAGCCAGTTCCCATGGCTGGGGGGTGGTCATTTTTCCCTCCCGTGGAGCGGTTTTCCATCTTTTTAGTCGCAGTGCTTTCGCTATTCGCGCTAGATTGTGGAGCCATACTTTTAAAAATTTCAAAAATTCCACTTGGTATAGCCCTTGCGGCCTCAATAGTAATTCCGCTGCATTTTCAGCTCTCTGTCACTCCTTATGACTGCCATGGGTACGATTGTGGTTTGCTGGATGGGATATTAACCGCAGACACATTTTTCTATCTGTCGCTGTTTTGGCTCGCTCTCTGGTTTTTGCTCTGCCCAGGGTATCAAGGACTAGTTGGAGATAATCGCTCAATCAATCATTGGAAATACTTATTTTATTCAATGGGTGCTTCTGCCCTAATAACTTTGTTGGTGAGTAGTTATTATTGCTTAATCTCGAATGGCGCCGTGCCAAATCTTATAAAGGGCTTTCTCTTCTTCATGCCTACCATGGCGGCTGCTAACCTTAGTAGTATCGCCGGAATTTTCAGTCTAGTTGAAGGCAGCCTCTTGTTGTTAATTCAAGTGGTGCTAGTTGGATTGCTACTTTATATTCTTGCAGTTCAAGGGCGATGCCGATTGATTTTTACTCTCGTTCTAAGCATTTTTTGGTCATTTTGTGGCGATAAAATCATTAGAATTTTATACGCCTAAAGTTACGCATTTCCCAGCGCCCTTTGTATAAGTCGATTTTAAAAATGCTATTGGCGAAAGCAGTTGCTTGTTCCACCTGCGGGCTAAGTGAGTTCATCCATCAATTAAATGCCGCTTCAATTTTCTCCAGATTCTGCTTAATATCTAACTGTTCAGGTGAATGGGCTAAAATTCTTTTGTGCCAGTAGACCGCTCGCCCATAATCCTTTCGTTCAAGCATTATGTGCGCCATCAGACGCTCAGCTAAAAGATAATTTGGAAAAATATCCAAGGCTCGCCGAAGGTAAAACTCTGCTGCCTCGTCGTTTGCATATTCAAGGTACATATGGACCGCATATATGTAGTGCGCTTTGGCGCTATCGGGCCTGTCTTGTACAAGTTGCCCAAAAAGGGTGGTGTTGTTTTGCCAAACTTTACCTCGCTGAACTGTTTGAATGGAAAACAGTCCAATGAGCAGACAAAGTAAAATTTGAGTAATGGCTGAACGGCTTGGAAGCAAATGTAGCAATGTCCCTACCATAAAAATGGAGTAGCCAATGAGTGGGGTGAACATCAGGCGCTCTCCCATAATTGTACCTATGGGAGTGACTATGTTGGCAGTCAGGCTAAAAGCTACGGCGAACCAAAGTGCGCCTTTGGCAAAGGAATGAACGCGAAGTTTTAAGGCCAGTGAAAAAAAGACCAAAAGCAGGCCAAGGAGTAGTGCTCCTTGCAGTGAGTATGTACCCGCCAACAGTTGTTCGCGGGTAGCTGAATAGTCAATGCTCTGTTTTATTGGTGCTACAGCAAGTAAAATGTAGTTCCCTAGCACTTTTAGTGCTGGAATCAGTCGCTCAGTAAATGAAAGTCCCAGAAGTGGATTTTCAACCCACTCCATAGTGTCAGCTTGGACAAATAGCTTTCCGCCTAGTGCATAAAATCTAAGTGCAATAGCTGTCGCTGCTGCAATACAGAGTGGCCAGGCACAGGAGGCTAAACGGCGAACATGTATTGATTCAGTTGAGCTCCAAACAAATAGTGGTGCAAGAATTAAAAAGGTAAGGGCCGACTCCTTACTTAAGGAGGCTAAAAGCAGAAAAGCAGCCGAAAGCAGGGCAAAAAGAGCACTTTTTGCCCCTTTAGTTTCATAGGACCCTTTGAGGCAAAGACAACAAAGAATGCCCCAGAAGGCGGAGAGTAGTTCCGCTCGTCCGATGATATTGGCCACTGCCTCTGTATGCAACGGATGGGCAACAAATAGGGCAGAAGCTAAAAGTGCTGTTTCCTTGTTTCTTAGCCAGGCTGTAGAAAGGAGATACACCAAAACTCCTACAGCGCCAAAAAGCAGTATATTAAAAACGTGATAAGGCGCTGGATTGAGGGCTGAAGAACGAAACTGAAATTTGTAGGTTAAAAGAGTCAGCGGTCTATATAAATTCCCCGGCGGAGTCGGTGTGGTAAAAAGAGTCGAGGCACTCACACTTGAGTCGGTAATTTGTTGGTTGTGTGTAATTTGCAGTACATCATCAAACGCAAAGTCAAAATGTCTGCTAGGCCAGTATAAAGCTATGGCAAGTAAGAATATGCAAAGGGCGTAGGCCGTAGATTTCATGCCCACATGTTAATAGCTATAACTTTTTACCGCTACCGGAATCTCTTGTGCTCTGAATACTAAATCGTCAAGACTTTCAACTGAGTGCACATTGATATAGACAACGGCACCAGCTCTTTCCAAAATGCCACGCACATAGAGACTTTTATGCATAATAATAGGTTTTTGATACTGCTCGAACACAGGCGGGCGAATAATAAGATTACTCATTCCAGTTTCATCTTCTAGAGTAAGAAAGACGACTCCTTTGGCAGTTCCCGGCCGTTGCCGCACGAGTACGAGACCGGCTACTCCTACCAGGCTGCCTGTACGTACCTGTTGTTTCTGTCTTAGCTGCGCGGCTGTCACTGCTCCTCGTGTTTTAAGCTCTGCTCTTACAAACCCAATTGGGTGAGCATTTAAAGAGAGCCCAGTCATCTGGTAGTCTTGAAACATTGATTGTTGAGAACTCATAAGAGGCAAGGCTGGAGGCGCTTCTTGTTGCGAGCGCAATAGGTGCGTATCTAGCGGTAAAATCTCATCAGGTAAAGCCGCGATACGCCAGAGCACTTGCCGTGATGAGCCAAGAAAATGAAATGCATTGGCTTTTGCCAGTAATATAAGAGTCTTTTTTCTAAGCCCCAGTGGAGCTGTCTGTGTCCAGAGAGACTCTATTTCAGATCTTTGCTGAGAAGAGAATTGAAGGAGAATATTTATTTGCGACTGGGGAAGTCCATAAATAAGCCTAAACCCAAGCCTTAGACTATTTTGCTGGCTTACGCAGTCCCAGAGGCTTTCTCGAACATCAATAGCTTGAATATTGACCCCATGCATACGCGCATCAGCAATAATTTGTGCTGGAGCATAAAACCCCATAGGTTGGCTATTAAGAAGCCCCGCAGCAAATGCCGCAGGGTGAAATCGTTTAATCCAAGCTGAAGCATAGACAATCAGGGCAAATGAAGCCGCATGAGATTCAGGAAAGCCATATTCGCTAAATCCCTTCATTTGGCTAAAACAGGTTTCAGCAAATTCGCGGTCGAAACCATTTTTGAGCATGCCCTGCATAATTCGTTCATAAAAGCTGACTAGTCTGCCTTTGTCTTTTTTCCAAGAGGCCATGGCGCGGCGTAAGCCTTCAGCTTCGTCTGGTGAAAAATTTGCCAGTACAATAGCCAGGCGCATAGCTTGTTCTTGGAAGATAGGAACGCCTAGTGTTTTTCCAAGAATTTCTTTTACTCGTTCATCTGGATATTTAACTACTTCAAGGCCAGCTCTACGCTTTAAAAATGGATGCACCATATTGCCCTGAATGGGGCCAGGTCTGACGATAGCCACTTCAATGACTAAATCATAGAAACAGCGTGGGCGTAGGCGCGGAAGCATAGACATTTGCGCCCTAGATTCAATCTGAAAGACTCCCACCGTATCTGCCTGACAAATCATGTCATACACTTCTGTGCTTTCTTGGGGGATACTGTGTAAGGCAAGACTCGGAAGATTGTCGGCGCTGCGTTCAGAATTTATGTAGTCTAAAGATTTTCGGACACAACTAAGCATGCCTAAAGCGAGTACATCTATTTTAAGCATTCCTAAAACTTCAATATCATCTTTATCCCATTCAATGATGCTTCGATTTTCCATGCTGGCAGGAAGAATAGGAACTAGATCAGAAAGGGGAGTCTCTGAAATTATAAAGCCGCCCACATGTTGTGAAAGATGACGTGGAAAACTCAGCAATTCTTGGCTGAGCGCAAGTGTATCTTGTAAGCGTTTATTGTGAGGATCTAACCCTAACGCACGAAGTTCAGAAGCGGGAAGAGAGCATCCAGTCCAGCGATGTATTGATTTAGCCAAGCTATCAGCAATTTCTAGTGAAAGCCCCATAGCTTTGGCTGTTTCTCTTACAGCACTTCGCTGCCGATAACTTACTACCTCGGCCGTAAGTGCGGCATGAGACCTGCCATATTTTTCATAGATATATTGTATGACCTCTTCTCTTCTTTCGTGCTCAAAATCAATATCGATATCTGGTGGTTCATTGCGAGCGCGGCTTATAAAACGTGAAAAGAGGAGATCTATAGTGAGGGGATCCACAGAGGTAATGCCCAGGCAATAACACACGGCAGAATTTGCTGCGGCTCCTCGTCCTTGGCATAGAATGTTTTTACTACGGGCAAAGCGCACAATATCATAACAAGTAAGAAAGTACTTTTCGTATGCTAGTTCGTGAATGAGGCTTAATTCTTCTCGCAGTAGTTTGAGTATTCGATCGGGAATGTGCAGTCCGTAACGTTCTTTAGCTCCAGCCCATGTAAGTGCTTCTAGGTATGCAAGTGGGGTAAGCCCTTCAGGGCAAATTTCATTTGGATAGGAATAACGTAGCTGAGTAAGTGAAAAATGTTTGCAGGCGTCGGCAACTTCAATGCTTCGGGAGAGGCAGTCTGGCATATCCCGAAAGAGATAAGCCATCTCCTGGGGAGATTTAATATAGGCCTGGGAATTGGCCTGGAGTAAAAAACCAGCTTGGTCAATGTGTGTGTGATGTTTAATGCAGGTCAGCACATCGCAAAGGTGTTTTCTTGCAGGGGCATGAAAGCGAGCTGCGTTGGTGGCTACGAGAGGAATAGCCAAATGTGTCGCCAGCTCTTTGATGAGCGCCTCCTGGCGAATTTGGTCGTGTACATAGTTACGGGCTATTGCCATTAAAAGCAGGGCAGGATTTATCTGTGTAAGCTCTTGGCTGAGTTTACGAAAATGAGAATTGGCACTCTGTATTTCCTGAGGAGTGTTGTGCACGAGAAAAGGCGGCACCAATATAAAAGCGGCATCTTTAGATAGTTTGTTGAGGTCTTCTAAGCAGACAGGACTTTGGCCCTTTTGTGCACGCATGTTGGCGTTACTTAATGTGTGACATAAGCTTGCGTATGCACTTTTGTTAAAAGGGAAATATAAAATAGAGCAGTGTTTGTGTTCGTTTTTCTCTGTCTCTGCTGCGCAAAGCACTTCTAGCCGGCATCCCACGCGATAGGCTATTTTTAGTTCTTCTGCTGCTGCATGCGCTCTTACAATTCCAGCTACTGAGTTTGTATCAGTCACCGCAAGTGCCTGAAGTCCCAACTCTGCTGCTGTCTGTACATATTCTTCGGGGTGACTGGCTCCGTACAAAAAAGAGAAATTGCTTGCGGCAAAGAGCTCGGCGTATGTTGTTTGTATGCGTGCTGCTGGGGACCTCTCACTAGAATTGAGAACTACTTTATATTTGCGATAGGGAGGCGCAGGCATTTTGGCTTTGGTTGTATATAGAAATATAATAGAAGTATAATGAAATAGAGGTTGCAGTCAAATGAAACTGAAGGATATGTCGAAGGCTAGTTTGTTATGTCGAGTTTTATTGCTTGGAGCGATTGCTGTGCTCACTGCCTGCGATCGTGATGGAAAGCAAACGGCCCCACGAAATGAGGGCCCACGCACAAGTTATGGGCAAAATATTGCTCAGGGGGAGAAGGTCAAAAATTCCTTGGAAGCAAGAGACAAGCACATGGCTCAGGAAGCGCGCTCACTTCTAGATGAATAGAGCCTGTGAGCTTAAAAAACTAAATCTTTCAGGATATTAGGGCCTTAAACGGAGCGCTTTAGAAATTTGCCTTTTCAGCCGACCCAGAGAGGGAGAGGGAATCTAGGCTTAAAGAAGAGCTATCTATCCCGATTATTGACCACTTGGGAGGCCGCATGAAATTTCTAATTGTTGATGATGAAAAGACGAGTACCAAGATTTTGGAGCACGTCCTTAAACCTTTTGGTGAGGTCACTTCCGTTGCAACCTCTGAAGAGGGGCTCTCTCTCTTTTTGAAGGGAATTGAAGCTGGCAAGCCATTTGAGGCTATATGTTTGGATATCAATCTTCCAGGCATGGATGGACTTCAACTACTTGAAGAAATTCGTCGTGTAGAGGAGCAGCGCGGGGTTGTAGGCGTTGCTGCGACTAAGGTGTTTGTAACCACAGCTTCTTGCGATATCGATTCTTATTCTGATGCCTCGGCTGTTGGGTGCACTTCTTATTTGTGTAAGCCTATTTCGCGGCAAAAACTTATTGCAGAGCTACATCGGCTGGGCATTGTAAGTGATTTTCAGTAAGGTTGTTTTTTCAGTTTCCGTTTAACCGCACTCCGACCCGGTCATCCGGTTCGCCGCACCCTGGGCCTGAACCTGCCCTCCAGTGCCTGAAAAAAATTTTACCACAAGCTTACTTAGATTGGAGGTTAAGAGCGGTCCCCTCTGCGAAACCCTGTGTCACCCTGCGGTAAAAAAAAGCTATTTAGCGGGGTCCACAGCCATTGGCCAAATCCAATAACAGTTGCTGGCTAGATGGAACTTCATTGGTTGGCTCAGCATTTTTTATCTACCACAGGGTAACGCAGAGTTACGCAGGGGAAGATAAAACAAATGTAATATAAGACTTGGTCTTAAGCTCAGTGAGCTTGGTTCCCCCTCTGTGTTTAAATATTTTTTCCGGGCCAGGAGCTGGTGCTGGAATCAGCAAATCAGGCCAGCTGTAAACAGTTTGGCGGTGAACTGCTTTCTGTTGAACAGCTTTTCGGCCAAACAGTCGTCAGTCTCTATCCCAGTTTGACCGCCGCCTGATCTAGAGGCTGCTCCAGTCTCTGACCCAGATCCCTGTTTCTGAAATCAGCCCAGCGGTCAACAGCTTTCAGTAAAACAGGTGACGGGCCAGCACTTGCTACTGCCAAATGCCATGCATAAACCACTGCTCTGTTTGATTATCGCGAAATACCCAGAACCAAAGGCCCTGGCTATCTTGTAACCTAAAATAGTCGCGCTCACATTGAATGCTGTTATTCCACCATTCTCCGCAAATTCTTTCCGGGCCTTGTGATTGAATAATACGCAGCTCTTTCTCTCTCCACACTACACGCACTGGTGCTTTATCAGGCAGCATAGCTAATGCCGTAATAGGTTCTGGTTTTTCAAGTAACTTTGAAGGTCTTTGAGTCTGTATAATAGGAGGCATCACTTCGCGTGTGCGCCGTTCTGTAAAATTTTGTGGCAACACTTTAAATGTAAAGGAGCGCTCTGGCAGATGAGAACTTTGAGGCTCTAGAATACGTACTTTTTCAACTCCTAAGCGTGAGCTTAGTACATTTAAGAATTCTTTACTTTCACTTGCAAGACGTTGCACATCGGCGCTTTCTAGATAGTTGCCTTGGGTTGCATAGGCAGGCTCAAGGTGTGCAGCTTCAAGTACAATACATTCAACGGGACCTTTAAAGGCGATTTTTTCAATTAAGGGAGTAAGTACAGATTGAATATGCGTAAAACTTTGAGTGGCACTGTTTAGTGAGATTGTTTTGTTAATACAAAAAGGTTCATAGAGTAACGTTTTGCCAATAAGAGTAATCTGAAAAACCCCAGCTTGGCGCTTGCGCTGAGCTAGGTCTTGAAAAAGAACGCCAAGAAGTTTAAGCAGGCAAAAAACAATTACGTTTTTGCTTTGAAGTGGAATGTCGAAGCTTTTTTTGACTCGCAAGGGCCTAGATTCTTGAACGCTGATAAAAGGCTCATCAACTGTTCCATAAAGCTGGTCCAGTCGTTTGACAAGTTCAAGGCCAAAGCGCAGCGCAATTTGTTTACGAGGCAAAGCTTCTAAATCTGCAATGCTGCGTAGGCCCATGCTTGAAAGCAACGCATATCTTTCATGGCTTAGGCGTAAAGATTTAATTGAAAGCGAAGAAAGTGTCGCTCGCAGAGGCTGCTCAGCTTTAATAATAAGCAGCTTCTTTTTTTGACGAGAAAGAGCCCAGGCCGCTCCAATACTTGCAGCAATACCAAGGTGCGCTTCAATTTTTAGTTTCTCAAATTGAGATATAATTTTTTCAGACACAAATTCTTCGGAATGATATAAGCGTTCGGTGCCGCTCATATCGAGAATAAGTCCATAATATAAGGACGCTATTGTTTTGATGTTATGCTGCTGTCGGGCTTTTAATATTTCAGACTCAAGCCCAACAAAAGGGCAAACTTTAGTCATGCGTAAAGCTAAATGTTCGAGAGCTGAAACGTCTTGCTCTGGTTGCCACTCTCTATATGTGGCCTTGGGGCAAAGGGCTTTGGCCAGACTATAAGGCATGCCTTGACGCACTCCATCTGCAAAAGCTTGGAAGCAGACACGCGCAGCACGAACATCAGGCCCGTTTTTGTTCAGCAAAATAAGCGGATTTTGTTGGCCTATCTGACGCTGCATGCGGTTGATTGCCCATTGAGGGAAGTAGATGCACAGAAATCGTTTGTTGCGCTGATTCATATACGTGACCAGTTTCTGCAAACTCTAAAACCCATGAGCGAGTGCCAGGCGAAAACCCCTTGTACTGTAAAAGCTCGCATAAAAACGAAGAGGCATATGGTTTTCTTTCGCCAGAATGGGGCGATAGTTTCCAGCGGGAAGCAAAACTTGATGCTGTGGGGGTTTTATTCAGTGTGCGAGCAAATAGTCCCAGCGCCCCAGAGCTGCGTGCTGCGAGAGTGCATTTTCTACTCAGTGCGAGTGATAATTGTGGAAGAGCGCAAATAACTGTAGCTGTTTGAGAAGAGCGTAATGCTAATAAAACGGATTCAATTTTTTCTTTTTCGCTTTTGCTGTCAATAAACAGAGAAGATCTTAAAAGTGTGTGTGTGCAGGCTTTCCCTTCTTGCTGCATGCGTAGAGTGAGAAGGTTTGGAGTAGGCCATACGTCTTTACCAATCCAGACGGTAAACGGAGTCTGAGAAGAGTTCGAACTCGGTTGCATCTTTAGCTCTAAAGCTGCTTTGGCCAGATGACTAAAAAAAATGAGAGGTGGTTTTTCTGAGAAAAATTCGTGGCAATTGTGTAAGGCAAAAGGTTTGTGCGGAAATTGCTCATCAAACGCAGCACAGCCAAAGCCAACGCCGCTTTTAGGTTGGCTCTGTTGGGTGTGTGTGTATGAGCAAGATAAGGGTGCTGCCGACCAGACCTTTCCGGCATTCATCAGAGTCTGTAAATCTTGGGTGTGCATGGTGAAACTTTGAGTATACAAATTGATAGCTGGCTGTCTTTTATTCTATTATTATTCTATATAGAATCAAGATGATTGTGAGATGCACAATAAGAGCGCGTAACAAAATGAAGGCGTTACGAGACGAGTGAGATATGAGCCGAAACAAGGAAGGCAAGCAAAGGAACCGCAAACGTAGCAGAGCTACATTGAGGATTCCTTGGCGTAGCCAAGTCGA
>JBIKUD010000030.1:0-34342 GCA_044347745.1 Bdellovibrionota bacterium | reverse complement strand
TCTGGCGAAGAAATTGCGCTGGCCCCACCTGGACTTGAACCCATAGACGCGGCAAGTCCCGCCCATGCGAGCAACGCGAACATGGGCGTTAGGTGGGGCCATATCTTTGGCATTTCTTCTGGCGAAGCTGTGTTGTCTGCATTTCTTCTGGCGAAGAAATTGCTGACGCGCATACACCACCTCCCCCCGCCTTCAGCTGGCAACACCTCGCACTGCCGCACTAAAAAGTTCGTATCGAGGGCGCCTATAAGGCGGAAGATGCGAAGACAAAGGCCCAAAAATTGGCACAGACGTAGCAGCGCTACATCGAGCACAATTTTTGGGCCTTTTCATAGCAGGTTCCCCTTAGAGGCGTACGCAGTAGAATCTTTTTAGAGCAGTAGTGCGGAACTTGAACCGAATAAACACAGTCAAGTCCCGCCTTGCGCTCAGCAAGGCGAGTCTAGGTGGGGCCACGCTGTTTAATCTTTGTCTGCATTATTTCTAGCGAAATAATCGCTCGGGCATTTCTTCTAGCGAAGCTGTGTTATCTGCATTTCTTCTAGCGAAGAAATCGCTCACGGGCATAAGCCGATACACGGCATACAAGGACAGACATCTTTACATGACGCTTGTCGCAGTAGCTTTAATTAGGTTACGCGCTCTTAGTCATTTAACCCTTTCATTTTGTTACGCAGCGCAGTGCCTTCTCAGGCCCATACAAATGCACCGATTCAACTCCAGCAGCAACCGCTTGTTCAAGCGCATCAGCGACAAGGAGAATGTCGCTTGGGGTAACATCAAAAAGCCCTGAAAGTCGCTTATCCATCTCCTCTTGCTCGATGCCAGCAAGAGAGGCAGCAAACGCTTCAGCAGCTTTGGCTACAGGCGTTTTTGCCTCAAGATACTGACGAATCACAACCACCTTAGCGCGCGCAATCATATCCTCAGTAGAAACATCTCTGAGGAACTGTGCACAGCGGCGCATAACTGCGAGCGAACGGGAAGGATCAGGATCTACATCACTTCCCATGACGAGCAAAGCCTTACTGGGAATGCCTCGAGCAAAGGCTCCGTAGGCACCCCCCAGTTCTCGAATTTCATGCCACAAATGCCTTTCGAGTAAAGTTGCTGCAATTCGCAACGATTGACGCTCAAGCATCGGTTGTCCGCTTACATCGGTCAATTTATAAGCAACCCCTAGAAAACTATTCTGTACCTCCAATGGCATGAGGCGGATTCCCGATTTCCAGGTGCTAGCTGATTCAGCGCTCCTGTCGTCGCTGCCTCTCTGAGCACGGTTCTCTCCGCGCGGAAACTGAGTAACACCAGCTTCGATAGACTCTAAAATTTCACGATGCAAACCCTCTGCAGCTACCAAGGCCATGCGCATGTTTTGCTTTGTGAAAATCTGCCGAGAAACAGAGGCCAGCTGCGCCGATAGCCCATTTGGATCTTGCTCGATACCTTGGGCGAATCTTTGCACCGACAGAAATCCCCCAAATGGAGTTAAACACTCTAAAGATTCGCGGTTCGGCTCTAACAGAAGACCCAAAGCTGCGTTTCGCTCTGCCATAATGGCGTCACGGTCACTAAATGCCATTCGTCGAAATGCCAGGCCAGAATATACCTGCTCAGTCAAAAATCGGCGATCGTTAACCTCTGGACTGCGCATTGCCTCCATTACAAGGTTAGCAACAGCCTGAAAGTGCTGAGCTTCGGCTTCAATAGCTACCTCAAAACTAATTTGAGCTTTTTCGCTTTGCTCTGCGCCAGGTGAACGAACCGCTGACGCAATAACCTGCGCAGAAACGTTAGCCCCAAACATCCGTAAGCGTTCACCAAAATAGCCAGGTTTTGAGCCAGTACTACCCAGAGTAAAAATACCCCCCGACAAGAGCTGAGCTACAGCCACATCTTCCTGGCTTAAGCCAGAAATGTCGAATGACCACTTCAAGTTGATGGGGAAACCAAAAGGCTGGGCGTAGCACTCACAAGGCATCTCGGCAACCGAAACTAAGAACTTAGGCGCAAGAGGCACCCGAATATCCTCACGGGTTAAGTGCGCTACAGGCAACTGGGATATCGCGGCAAGATATTCCGAGATGGGCAAATTTGTTCTTAGGGCTGCAAGCTCAGGAGCAGAGGAACGGTCATTCTCTATTTTCTGCTCAAGCCATCTTTGTAGCTGCTGTTGAAACTCCCGCGTGGCTGCCTCTGTAGGGCAGACATAAAAACTAATAAAATCGACCCCACCGAGCAGATACTTTTTTATTATATTTCTAAGGGGAGCTTCCCCCCGATCTATCTTCTCTAAGAGAATTTGTATCCGCTCGCTCGTCGTAAGAGGATCAACTGGGGACACTCCCCGAAAGTAATTTCCAATCGCTGCCGAAAGCACGACGCCCCCTAACCCCGGAGACCTGATGCTATTTCTTGCCCATTGGGCTCGTGCTGCCAGCTCGGCTTCTAAGGCGTCCCGTTCAAAGCCAACCTCAGAAAACTGCCGGAGTATATTCCTTAGTCCTAGCTCGCCAGTTTGTATATCTCTCTCAGAGCTTTCAGCGATGGTAAAAGACAAAACTACATCGGAGGCAGGATAGGCAGCATGGAGCCCACCATAGATATTATCAACTCCAAGTTTTTGGTAAGCTTCATAAACAGGACGTCCGGGCGCGGGGGCAAACAGAGAAACTACCACTGAAAGTTCAAATGCCTCTTGAAAATCGACAGGGGCCTCAACTCTTTTCGCCAAAATGCCCATGTACTCGTGCCCAGGCCTTGGCGCTTGCCCCTGCAAAAGCGGGATTTCCACCGACTGAGGCGGCAAGGCCCGAGCCGGCGGCAATTTCGGTGGACTAACGGGAGATCTATTTTGACTACTCCCTTCAAGCCCATTAGCAACAGCCGCAAGTTTGGGTTCTAAATCTCCTGGTCCACTAACACCAATGATCGCCGAAGCTGGGTGATAAAACTTCTGATACGCCTCGCAAAACTCGCGATAACTTAAATCTCCCATCACCCTTGGGTCGCCGCCTGCGTCTTCCGCATAAGGAGTTCCGAAGAACAATATGCGGTTAATAGCTCGATGCAGCAAATAAAACGGCTTGGCATATTGAGCAAGCATCTCGTCATGCACTATGCCTCGAAAGGTGTAACCGAAAGGAGATTCAGGATCTTTTACAAGCTGCCCGTGTTCACGCAAAAAAAGTTCGTGAGAAGGCGGCCCTTTTAATGTTAATTTAGCTAGAGCGGGAAGAGCCTTAAGCACTGAATCTTGGTGAGACCCAGACGCATAATACACGGTATGATCAACAGATGTTCCAGCATTAATGTCTGACAACAAGAGTGAACGACCCATCTCGAAAAGTGCCTCAACCCCCTTCTCGCCGGCACAAATACAGTGCTCAAGTTTATGAAGTACACCTGAAGAGTTTTGGGGGATTGTGGTGAACTGAATTCGCCCTACATGCTCAATCTCTTCAGGTCGCTGAAAGACAAATACTCTTGCGCCAGACTCAGCGTGGCGTAGAGTGAAAAGCACTCCCCCACTTTCTCGGTGTAAATCCTGTGATTCTAAAACAAACCCATGGCGCTCAATAGCCAAAAGATCCTGGCCTGTTGTCTGTAACTCGGCTAGCTTTTCAGCTATGGGCAGTTGCGGCACAGACGGATTTTGAGAATGGTGGCCTGGTGTTTCACCAGGTTGGTCGGCGGGATACCCACGCGAAGCAGTATTATTCATGATTAAGAACTTACACCACCAAAGGCAGCTATTGCTACCTCTATTGAGTAATCAGGGAAAAAATCCCAGGTTGCATTTGAAGCTTAAGGCTCGCCTACACTTAATTTATTACGAAAAACTAGGTAATTAGTGCGCCATGCTTAAAATATCAACCCGTTCCAGTTCGTCACTGACTCTATTTTTGGCAGTTTTCTGCTTTTTGGCCCTGAGCATTGGGGCCCTTCAAGCCTATTGGCTTACAGCTCCGCTAGAGCGAGATCAGTCCATCTACCTCCTCATTGGAAAGCTGATGAAAGAAGGCCGGCTACTCTATTCAGACCTTTGGGATCATAAACCACCGGCGATACATATAGCCTACATGCTTCCGCAATTTATTTTTGAGAGTCCCTTTGTATCCCTTTGGTTTCTTGGCTCAGTAGTAAATGTATTTACGGGACTTGGCCTCTTTGCTCTGGTGAGACAGCTTAGTCCCTCTTTCCTGGCGCAAATTGCAGCTCCTCTTTTTTGGGCTCTCCTTTGTCTTAGTCCCCAGTTAGAGGCTAATCAACCTAACTCAGAAGCCTTTATTAATCTGTTTTGGGTGTTTGGAGGTCTTGGCTTTTTGGTGCTTCGGCCTGAACACCTTAAGAATCTGGCTTTAGGTTCTGCCTGTGCCGCTGCAAGCCTTTTTAAACCCTTTGCTCTAATTCTCTTTATCCCGGTCGCGATGGCCGGCTGCGCTCATCATCGCAGTCTGTGCACTTCCAAAGGTCACCAATCAGAAATTTCTGCGATTCCCTTTCTGTTACGTACCATAACCTGGATGGTTTTCTGTACGACGCTCGCCTGGGCGATAACCACACTCTATTTTTATTTCTCCGGCAGGTTTCATAATTTTTATTCAGCAGTGTTTAGCTACAACCGGTATTATGTAGGAGACATTTGGCAGAATGTCTATTCGCTGCTTTCTATAAAGACTCTCCTTCCTTCGGTTCTCAATAATGTAGCCGGGCTTCTTTTGCTCTACCTTTGCTTCGTGGCTTTGGCACTCAAACAAGGAAAAATACAACTTGCGTTTTTCCTCTCTGCATTTCTAGCTATTTCCTACCTCGGCATCACTATACCTGGACAATTTTACCTGCATTATTATCAATATCTTTTGCCAGTAGTTATTCTTGGTGCAGCGGTGTTCATCGGCCAATTCCGTTCTTTTCGTGGGACTTTACTACTTATTGCTGTGTGTGCTGGTATTATTTGGAGCGAATTGCCACTTTTTGTGGACTCTCAGAATAAAACAGCTGCGCCATTTTTTCCAAAAGCGCCCAACATGAAGGCTCGAGAAAGAGCCTCAGAAATAAGCCAAAACCTTCTGGAGGGTCAGTGGTTTTACGAATGGGGCGCTGAACCAAGCCTTTATTTTGAAACTACGCGATTTCCGAAACACGGAGTGTTTCACGTACATGCCATACTCGAAGGGCCGCTTTCAGAAGAACTAAGCGCTAGGACGCTTGCTGTGTTAGAATCCTCACCGCCAGCATTGGTGGTCATTTCAAAAAAATTCGCAACGGAACAGGCACTTAACCATCCAGTCTATCGTTGGATTTCTTCTCGCTATGGCCCACTCACTTCTGTGACACAGGCCAGTAGTTTTATTATTCTTGCGCCGATTGCAAACCCTTAAGTTCAAGGCCACTGACAGCCCCATCCCAGCACGAAGTCCGTCAACCTAATATGCAAGAACATAAATCAACGCGAAATCGCATCGACAGTTGACCCAACTAATTGATAACGCCCTCAATTCCTGGGTGTAATGAGATTTCTCTACACGGACTAGGTTCGTGATGTCACAAAAACTGACCCACCCCTAGAAAAAACAGCCAAGCCATTCATTTTCTTCAATTTTCTTTTGCCTCCCCAGAGACGAAATATTTACTTTCCAAAATGCGCCTTCCGACTGGCAACCAGACATAACCCTATAAGATGACGGGCGTTTTAATGCATGGTGGTATTTTAATTTACGCCGCATCACTAGGGTGTGTGTGGTTACTCCAAAAGACGGGATTATTCCTTCTGACATTATTCGGAATGATTTGCTTCGCCAGCTTGAAGACCTTCATGCGCCTGGCGCAAGCAACAGCACCTCTGTATCTGCTGCCCTGCTTGAGGCCGCCATTAAGCAGCTTTCTCAGCCTCAGGAGCCATCTAGAACCAGCATAGAAATTGAGCCGGCTCGGCCAAACCCGCAAGCAGCACCCCTTCTTGTCGAAGATTTTCTCGACAACATGGGTCCACTCAAATCATCTGCCGCTCCAGCCATGCCCGACCTCGGAGAACGCACGCTGACTTCCGTTTCACTAATGGACCCTGAGTCTCTCAAAAGAGAGGAACCATTTGGATCTATTTCTCCTCCTGTCACTAGTCGCCTCTTTTGCCAAGATGAACTTAGAATTCCAGTTGCCTCAGGTTTTACTTTTGGTCTCAGTCTAAAAGACTTAACGCCACAAAAAAGAACGTACCAAGCTATCGAATTAGATAGCGGAGAGCCTGAGGTTTCAATTCGGATTCCGTCAAACGCCCTATCTCAAAATATTCTTCCTATTCCGCTAGATTGCAAAGTGTCATTTGCAACGACACCTCTCTCTGTTTCAGCTCCAACCCTAGATGACCCTTGCTCTTGGAGAGCAAAATTCCCGAAAAACACCGATGTTGAATTTGCGATCACTCAAGGTCAAATGCCCACCCTCACTGCGGCTCAGCTTAAGGAGGTTTTGCCAAGTCTCGAAGAGCAAGCTTTTATTCGTGCTAGCTTTCCTTTGCCAGAGGGCCTTAGGCGAAGACTTGAAGCCGCAGCAGAGGGAAAAGACGCCATGAGCGTTTTTGAGTTAGTAACTTTTTATATGCAAGGAACTGACCCGCGCACGGGCATGTCTAATTTTCGCTATGTGAACCATGAGGCATTTGGAAAGTTTATTGTGGATAATTCGGAAGAAGCCTTGCCTCTCATGGTATCAGCCTTAAAAGTTGGACACTGCGATCTGCTTTCTTGGTATGCAGCCTCGTTATTAAGGGGATACGGAGCACCTGCTTGGGCTAGCTCAGAGCTGCTGCCCACTAAAGATGGGAAAGCGTTTAACGGAAGCTACTCCCATGCCCGTGTAGTTTTTGCCGACAAAAATGGAAAGCTTGAAGTATGGGACCCCACGACTAGAATTGAAGTCGATAGAGCCTATGCGCCAGAAAACCTAAGCGTAAAAGAGGTAGATAAGCTTCAGAAGCAGTTTGAGGCAGCCTCGTCTCCAGAAGAGAAATGGAAGGTATGCCTTTTATTTAGGCAAGCTCGTGACCAAGCGCGTGAAGATTTACCAAAGGATTCTGCGCCAACGTTTGGGGCAGGCTTTAGCGCCTTATTTCAAACACTCGCGCAAGTGCCGGCTTTTGAACCGAGCGCGTCATTAAGAGAAAAAATGCCGCTAAGAACCGGCGCAACGATAGACTATGCTGCAAGCCTCGACAGCGAAATAAAAATTATTACAGTATTAGCGGCTATTTCGTGTGCCACTATTAAACATAGCTCCAACCATCTTGAGTATTCTATTGCTGATGTTGCTTCCAGAACGGATCGCCAACGATTGCTCTCGGCATTTACGGCTGCAAAGCGGCTCGAGCTTCGTAGCTGCAATCTTTTTTTGTATCAGGGAATGACGAAAACTGGCTCACTCCCGCCGCACATAGATAAGCCGAATCCATTTGGAACTACCCTGATAGATTTATTTACGGATATTGTTCCAGAGATTGACCTAAAAAATCCATTTCGCCCTTCGGGACTATATCCTCGCTACCCAGTGCACTCGCTTAAAACTGGCGCAAATTATTTTCTAAACTCAGTAAACTTCACTACCGAAGATTCAGACTTAAGCCGCCTTGGAGAGGTTAATACGCTTGGTTGGGGCTTAGAAGTCGCCAAGAGTATAGCCAATCCGTCCTTGCTCGCTCCCGCCACGAAAGTAGGAGCATTTCCAAGCGATTTTGTCACGGGTTCTGAAATTCACTATCAATACCTTAGAGACTCAGCCAAGCAGCAAGTTTACCTTCCTGCTTCAATACCAATGGTAAAAGCTATATTCGGTGCTTGGCTGCAAATTCAAGATGCCGTTACAGATCCGCAATTCAGAGCAAAATTTAATGCAGCGTATGGCCTTTCCGAGAAAGACTTTTGGCAAGTCGTGAAGAATGAAGCTTTAATTGATACTGATAAACGAAGACCCTATGGGCAGCTAGGGAGTGTAACTAAAGAGATGTATCGAGCGTTAGCTCCGATTGCAGGTTTGGGCTCAGATTGCGCTACGGTAGTTAATAAGTCACTACGCTCAGCCCTACAAAAGCTAGATTCTCTTGCCGCCAAAACGCCGACAAAAGAGCCCGATGATTTACGCGAATACCAAGCTGGGGACGATCTTCGACATTTCGATTGGAAAGCATATGGACGCACTGACCGTTTATTAGTTCGCAGTGCACACTCCAAAGCCCTTTCAGATGCTTCACCTGTGTATGTAGCAATTGACGACACGGGAGCAAATTTCGACAGCCGCTTTCATCTTTTAGAAATGGTGCAGCAATTACAGAAAGACCGGAGCCGCACAGTATATGTAGGAATGTCAGGTGGCGCTTGGGTTAAACTGACGCCCCAGCTTCGAGCCATGCCGGCAGGTGAGTTAATAGACAGACTTCCTCGCTTAGAAAATGAGTACGCTGACCTAAGAGGGATTAGGCTTCCCGACGGCACTTTGCCAAGAAACTTACTGTATGTTTCGCCGAATTTTCTAAAATGTTTGGCTTATGACGAGCTGTATGCAAGTAGACAATGCCGCGTGGCTACTATTTGGCTAAACGATCCAGCTTTATTTGTTTGGCCGCAAATAAAGCAATCTTGGGTCGATAAGGGCAAGTAGGAAAACTCCCCATACCTTGCCAGCCCCCGTTCCCCCCAATCTTCCCCCACCTATTGGCGCACCAACTGGCCTGCCGCCCCCTGCTCCTCCCGCCCCCTGGTCCGTCCCAACTTGGAGCCCGTAACACGGGCACCAAAACAACTTTCCCTAAAGGCCTGAATCGACCCAGCATTTCATGCACATTTCATACAACTTACTTAAAGCAAACACCCTCAATTCCTGGGTGTCCTCAATTAACTCTGCTCAATTAACTCTTCCCTTGAACCAAAAGGACGAAACTTTTCCAATTTTTTTGCGAATAGAGAATGAAAGCCCAGTTGCTTCATTTACAAGGAGCCTTATATGTCAGATCCATTAAGAACCATTGGCCCAAGTACTAGTCCACAAATTCCACTTGAATACTTAGCGCCAGCAACGCCAGAAAAATCGCAACTAACGCAGTTTAAAGAAAATCAGCCGCCGTTATCTGAATGTGCCCGAATTGGACAACGCCAATTATCATGGCTTCCTTGGGTTTATGGTCTTTCACAGTCACGAGGTTCGTTTTTAGATCGGCACAATTTTGAGGCTTCTCATCAGCACATTTTCTTCGAGAGCTCCGGTGACAATATAGGCTGGAGCAACAAAGGAATTTTCTCCGAAAACTCCTGCGAATTTGAGTATAAAATGGACCCCACCTGTTACGATGGGGCACTGATGAGGCAGGCGCTGGCCTCAATCGAAGTTACTCCCCCTGGATTTGCGCCAAGTTTGGCAGCAAGAATAGCTCAGAAGTTCGGCATAAACCGATTATACGGTTTCCTTCGAAACAACTGCCAAGATTTTGTTTCACGGGCCGTATCTCGGTACAACTCCCTTACTGCTCATAAGTGACTAAGATAGCCGTTAGCCGCAGTCGAATTATTGAAATCTGTACCTTTTGCAGGCACCGAAATACCTGCGAGTAGCAAATTTGCGCGGCTAGGCCCTATCACCTAAAAGCCATCTCATAATTCATAATTTTGAGATGCCTTTTAGTCGGGCCAGGGATTATCCGGCAAACGCCGAAGGCGTTTGGAGCAATTCATAAATGGGCAGGGGCCCATTTATGAGACCAGTTCTAGGGGATTGTCATATATATATTCTGGGCTGCTCTCGTCACACCAAATTGGGTATCCGCTCCTGCATAAGTCAGGGTGACTATGTATGTGCCTGCCGAAACCCCAGCCCGGCTAATACAGCTTGCAAGGTCTACGGTTAAACTTTTCAGCGTGCCTGCACTGGTCGCTACGTCAGGCGCACTATCGACAAGGGGCCAAAGCACCGCCCCAGAGCTGGGTACAAATGCGCCATTTGGCAAACTTTCGCTTTGGGAGATTTCCGTTATGCCATCGGAGAGACCCGAATAAAAGCCAGCGCACGTAAATTCCGTTGAGATCCCCGATCCACCGACCAGCACCCCAATTTTACTATTGCCTATGTCTCGATACTCACCATCGCTCTCAACACCAGGAATAGCCTCTCGCTGAGGTGGATAAAAATTCATAGTAATAGTACCACCCGTCAGGTTGATGGCGTTGCCGATACTACTGCCAGGAGCAGATGCATCGTCGTAATCAACTATGGTAAGGCCTGAACCGGTGTTGAAACTATAGAGCATCGGCGAGCTTATTGGAGGCGGAAGGATAGAAAATACCCTTGAACCTAATATGCTTCCAGATGCATTTGTTACATTCGCAGTTATGAGTTCGCCGGCTCGGAACGACGAGCTACGCGGCTGTATGGCGCCAACCAGCACAACTTCCGAACCGCCTTGGAACACAATTGGCTCCAAATTTGGTCGGCCACTCCCGTCAGCGTTGTAGTCAGACCAACGTTGATTGGTGATGGAGCTGTCAGATTCGCTAACACCTGTGTAAAAACTGCTGCTTCCGCCATCGGCCGAACTTCGGCAAATCACTTGGGAAGCATCACAGACTACGTGACCACCTGTCGCTCCGCTAAATGAAGTTGTTCCCATAAACAGGGTTAAAGCGAATACGTTACTACTAGAGAATAGCGCCGAAATAGAGGTCGAATTTAAGTTGCCAAGGTGCGCATTAATTGTGTTTGAATAGTCAGCGTATAGGCTTGAAATTACCCCACCACCACCTTCATCTCGATCATCTGGAATACCATCATTATCGTCGTCAATATCTAGAATATCTGGAACTCCATCGCTATCAGAATCCAGGACCAAACTAGCTTCATCCTCAGCAGCCGCAATTTTCAGCGCCTGAGTCGCCGATCCACTGGCGCCAGCATATCCGAGACTAGCTCCCGTAAAATTTGAGTTTGCCACCTTACTTTTATCTACCCACTGACCATTTACTTTCTTAGTCGCCTTCAAGTAGCCAGTCTGAGGTGAAAAAGTAACTTTTAGATTCTGTGTATTACTTGGTGCCTTACCAGAAAACTTCAAATACTTGTAAGTGCTTGTCTCCTTAAAAACTCCGGGACCAACAGGAGCACCATCTAGAAAAAAGTAGAGCCGAGCCTTCTTTAAATTGGCGAGCGTTAAATTGTTAAAATTAAACTTTCCGTTGCTTGATGAAATAGAGGCACTCTTCACTCTATTCTTTTGGATCAACAAAACTTTATCAGCACTACTCGAATTGGTTATTTTTCCAGAAATCTTATATTTTTTTGGCGCGGCGCTGGCATCAGTCACTAGTGCCATTAACAATACGGCACACAAAGTAATTCCAAATGGTTTAGCTTTTAACATAGATAGGCCCCTTCCCTTTGTGATTAACCACAGAGCATATCGGCCAAATAAGGCCAAAAACCTAAGAACTCAAAGCAAAATTTGGCAAAACCCATTTGGGCCCTGACTATCGCAAAACCACGAATTTATGTATGCTCTTGGCCTATTTATGGGCTAAGTCGCTTGAACATGGCGCTAAAGCTGCGCTGGCTTTAATCGGCCTACATTTTCAAACAGAGGTATAACTGTGGGATTTACTTGTGGAATTATTGGGCTACCGAACGTAGGCAAGTCCACTATTTTTAATGCACTCACCTCAGCCAAAGCTGCCGCAGCCAACTTTCCTTTTTGTACAATCGATCCCAACACCGGGGCGGTACCAGTTCCAGATCCGCGCCTCCAAGTTTTAGCAAACTTGGCCAAATCTGAAAAAATTATTCCGACACAAATTACCTTTGTTGATATAGCGGGGCTCATTCGCGGCGCTTCAAAAGGCGAAGGACTTGGCAACCAATTCCTTGGGCACATTAGGAGCGTTGATGCAGTTGCTCATGTGGTGCGCTGTTTTCAGGATAGTAACGTAGTGCATGTAGAAGGTGGAGTAGATCCGATTCGCGATATCGAAACTATAGACATGGAACTCATACTTTCGGACTTAGATTCGATTCAAAAAATGGCATCAAAGCTAGAGAAACTGGTCAAAGCCGGAGACAAAGATGCCAAAGCACAAGCTGAACTTTCAAAAGACCTAGAATCTCACCTATCCGACAATAAACCAGCACGCACGTTTGTTCCCAAAAATCACGCTGATATTTTGCCCACAATCCTTGCGCCACTACTCACTGCCAAGCCGACCTTATTTGTAGCAAATGTAAATGAAGAAGATGTGGCAACGGCACCTCAAGCGGGCGGTCCTCGAATGGTCGACAGGGTCTTCGATTTGGCCCAATCTCGCGGCTCACAAATGGTGGTTATTTCAGGGCGTGTTGAGTCGGAAATTGCTGAATTGCCACTTGAGGAGCGCGCTGATTATTTAAAAGCAGTTGGAATTGAAACTTCTGGACTCGATAGACTTACTCTGGCCGGCTACAAACTTTTAAATTTGATTACATTTTTTACCGTTGGTCCTAAAGAAACCCACGCGTGGACTGCACAGTACGGCAGCAAAGGCCCCCAATGCGCAGGCAAAATTCATAGCGACTTTGAGAAGGGCTATATCCGCGCAGAAGTAATTTCGTATTCCGATTACGTGGCTTTTGGCGGCGAAAATGGAGCTCGCGAAAAAGGCCGACTCCGCGTGGAAGGCAAAGAATACATCATGGAAGACGGCGATATCGTGCATTTTAGGTTCAATGTTTAGGGCCTCCTATCCCCCTGGAAAGTCAAATAAATTCTTCTTTTTGCGCTTCAACACGCAACTTTCGCCTTAAATTAGCGAATAGAGATTGAAGGTCTTGTGCTGTGCTCCCCGTCGAGGAGACCAGACAGCCAGCTAACATATCTAAAGGAAGCTTTTATGAGTACCATTCAATCAGGGGTGCAAACTGTGTCGCCCCTCACTGTCAATTCTGACCCCTCACAGATTTCGTCGCAACTTAAACAACAGATTGAACTGCAAAAGCGAATGGGAGCCTCATCGGTTTTTGAACCGACAAGCTTTCAAACTCTTTTGGCAGGAATTTTTGGCAATCGGCCCCAAAGTCTAGAGCCTCAAGGTGGCAGCATCACCATGAGCGCCCAAGAATTTGCAAGCACCATAACTGAATCAATTACGCGCGCAGTAACTTCTGTTATTTCAGCAGTAATGGAAAAAGTGATGGCGCTTGTTTCTTCGCTTAAAGAATCCATGGTACCAGGAGCACAAGGCACCGAAGCAGTGGGTTCAGCTCCAACAGCAAGCACATCTGGCTCCAGTGCTGAAGCAACTCAAGATCCAGCGGCTTCCAGCAGCACTGGCGCAGGCACTTCAGCTGAGCAAAGCAGCTCTGCGGAGAATGCGTCAAACACTGCTAGCAAAGAGGGGCGTTTTGAGGCCTTTATGAGCAAAGCTGAACAGGTTAAAGACTTTTTCTTTAACAAAGAGACAGGGATTGTCACCGTACTTAAAGACCTTATCCCTATGTTTCCAGGGGCAAAAAAAGTAGTAGGCAAGCTTATTAGGAGATTGCCTAACCTACTCTCCGCAGGAAAGGGACTTCTAAAAAAGGCTGGCTCATCGGTAATGCGGCTGTTTAGCAAAGCCAAAGATGTGTTGGGTAAGATCTTTTAGGACTAAACCACTTAGGGGGTGGTTCTTTGTGAGTTGCAAGGGGAGTGGCTGGCTAACTGCCTGCCACTCCCCTCTTTTTTTGAGGTTATGAGCTAAAATCTTTCAATTTTCCGACGCTGCAATTTGACATAAGAGGCGCTACACGTTAATTTCTGCAACCAGTAACGAGACTTAGGCTTGCTTTAGTTCTCGGTTACCTTAAGTCCCCTTTGTGGGCCGATAGCTCAGTCGGTAGAGCAACTGGCTTTTAACCAGTGGGTCGACAGTTCGAATCTGTCTCGGCTCAATTTTTTTGTCTTCGTTGGGTAACCTTTTGGTTGCCAGCGCTTTTTGTCAGGCCCGCGCAACACTCGCAGCGCCCTTGGTCTTGCTCTTCCCCCTGCTGCTAACGTAGGCTTACGCCTGAGCCCATGAAATATAAATCTCTAATTAAATTAGCAATTAGCCTAGTCATGCTCTTTTTGGTGCTTAGGCTGGTCGAGCTTAAAAACCTAGAAGAGGTCCTTCTCAAAATCCCTCTCAGCACAGCGCTCATTGTTATTTGTGGCTACGGTCTGGGCCAGTTATTAAGCTCTCTAAAATGGTGGACGATTGCAAAAGCTGGCGGGATTAAAACCAACTATCTAACTGCGCTCAAAGCCTATTACATTGGCATGTTTGTAAACTGCTTTGGATTCGGCACCGTCGGCGGCGACGTAGCCCGAGCCCTGCTTCTTAATGACCCAGAAACGAGCAAAGCTACAGCGTTGTCCTCAGTGCTAGCCGATCGCTTACACGGGCTTGCCGTACTTGCCTGTATCGGCGTCATCGCGGTCGCCTACTGGGGCACTGGCGTATTAGATCCCACCTACGTTTACTTGCTGTACTCTTTGCCCGTTCTCACAGTAATTGGCTGGTTTATGGGCCCGCCGCTGCTTTCTCGCATGCTTCCAAAAAATGGTAAATTTGGTCGTGTTGGCCGTGAAGTTTTGGCGGCTTTTCCACAAGACATCAAAACTTTTGGGGTTATTACCGCAATTTCTACAGTCTTTCATTTAGTACAAATTAGCCTGCACCTTGTTATTGCAGCTGGACTAGGCGTGTTCCTGCCTTGGTCAGCAATTCTAACGACAGTTCCCTTTGTTAACATTCTTACTTCGCTTCCAATTAGTTGGAATGGGCTGGGCGTCCGCGAGAACGCCTACAAAGCGCTTTTGAGCCCCACCTACTTAACAGCAGAGCAAGCTGTTGCGGTGGGTGCAATTTGGCTACTGGCCGTTGTGGTAACCAGCAGCATTGGCGGGTTTGTGTCAGTACTTACTAAAGATATCGAAATTGTACATGAGGCAGAAGCGGCGGGCCTAAGCGGGTCAAATGCCAACTCAACCAAGCAGGCGAGCTAGCTCGGTACGAAAACATCAAGGTAACTCTTCCTTCTAGGGAGCTTGCTCAGCAGACCTTTAGGTAATCGCTGTAAACTCCCCAAAAGCTATGTGTGGATTTCCTTCCGATTTCTGCTCGAGCGCTCATCGACTCGCCCAAATCTTCTCCAACCTCCCAGTGAAGTACAAATGAACCCCATCTCCCATGAAAAAGCTTTGCAGCTAATCTGGCGTATCAACCTGGGCCCCGGAGCTATTACCAATATTGGGCTATTTGGACTGAACCACCAAAATATGAAGACTTGTATCTGTACCAATTAAAACTTGATAATCTTGCAAATAAGGTAGGGCGAAACAACGAATCAGCGCGCAGCTCATACCCTTCTCTAAGTGCTCCTATCTGGGAATTTTTAAAAATTCCTCCTGTGCGGCGATGCCCACCGATAGCGGCAGCACCTTCGAGGACACGTGTACGTATGTATGTAAGGTCACCTCTACCGAACAACGACCCGCAAGAATTAGGCGCGACATGGCTCATGCGCTTACGCTGGCTATCACTTATTTGCCAATTGAGCATTTTTTGCGGAGCATATTTTTTCCTTGGCCTGGCCATGCGCCCTACGCCTTTGCTCATCGTAGCTATCCTGGTAATAGCATCGAATCTGGCTGGCAATTTCGTAATGAGGAAGCAGCCTCTAACATCACTGCCTTTTATTCGTGTAGTCATTATTTTTGACGTTCTCTTACTTACCTACCTTCTGTATGCGTACGGCGGCTACACCAATCCGTTTGGAATGATTTACATAGTGCACGTTATTTTGGCGTCACTCCTTCTGGGAGGAATGTGGACCTGGCTTATTTCTGCCGTTTCCTCAATTGGGTACCTTTTTGTCTTTTTTTATTACATTCCAATTCCTGAACTTGAAGGCCATCACCACCACATGCATGGGGCCGCGCCAAATTTGCACCTCCAAGGAATGTATGTTGCCTTTGTTTTAATTGCAGGATTGGTAAGTAGTTTTGTGCAAAAAATGAGGTCCGAAATTGAATGGCGAGAGCGGGCACTGGCGAAACAAAAACTTAACTATGAAAAACTGGCTGACATCACCACCGTCGCAGCCTCGGCTGCTCATGAGCTTGGTACCCCTTTAGGCACAATGCAGCTTACCATCGATGAGCTTAAGGGAATTGAGACTACACCCGAACTTCAGAATACGCTCGAGCCTCTTGTCAAAATACTCGACTCCCAAATTGAGAGGTGCTCTACCTCACTCCATAACCTTATTCAGTCATCCGGAGAACTTTCTGGTGAAATGCCTAGCACTATTCTTTTAGAGGATCTTCGAACAGCGCTCGCTATACTTGAATCTCAAGATACTCTTCTGTTCAACAGCTCGCGCGTTAAGTTTGTAACCGAATGGGATGGAACCCCTTCAATGGTGCTTCCAAAAGCAGCCTTACTGCACGTTTTCCGCTCCCTAGTAAAAAATGCCCTTGAGGCAAGCGAGCCAGCTTTGGGTGTTACGGTTGAACTACTCGTCCCGTCAGACCAAAAAATGTTTGAGTTACGAATCACTGACCAAGGGCCGGGAATACCCGCAGAAATATTGGCCATGCTTGGAGAGCCTTTTGTAAGCTCTAAAAAGGCGCAAGGCGGAATGGGTCTCGGGATATTTATTGCTTCCTTATTCGCCCGTCGCTGCGGTGGCGACTTACAATTTAAATCTGGGCAGCAAAACGGGACTATAGTCTCCCTACGGCTGCCACTACATCTTTCTATAAGCGGACACCATGAAGTATCTCGTAGTTGATGACGATCTGACCTTTCGAGAAAGATTGTGCGCCGCATTACAGAGAAGTGGAGTAGCAGTTTTTGGTGCACACAATCCCAAAAGTGCACTTGAAATCTTGGAAAAGGAAGATCCTGAAAGAGCAATAGTAGACCTGCGGATGAAGGAGCACTCTGGACTTGACTTAATCCCAGCACTACTGCAAATAAAGCCAAATTTACAAATTGTCGTCCTTACGGGTTACGGCAGTATTGCTACCACCCAGGAGGCGATTCGCCGCGGCGCACGTAGTTACCTAACCAAGCCCTGCTCTCTTGAACGAATCCTAGAGGGCTTTGAACCTAACTTTCGAAACAGCGCAAAAATACCAATCCCCTCCCTTGAACAAGTTGAATGGGAACATCTGCAACGGATTCTTGCAGATCATGATGGAAACATAACTCATGCCGCCAAAACCTTGGGGATGGATCGCAGATCTCTCCAAAGACGACTCGCGAAATCGCCAAAATTAAAATAAACAATGCCCCTATGTGCGAGTCCCTTGTTTATCCTGGCATATTGGCTGTCACTGCGGCAGTTTTGCCGCATCTCCTTTTGACTCCCATTTTGATAGCTTTCCCTAGCTCGAAGACGTGCGGCTCTTGCAGCACCGAGCGTTGGCGCAATGCCCCTCTTTGAGGGCGGAGTTTCCGATGGCCCCCTGTTGTTGGGCGTTGCTGCTCACGCAGCTAACGTTGCTGCTGGTGGGAATAGCGGCGGCAAATCTGACCGATTGGAAGTTCGGACTGTGGTGGTCGATACTCATTGGCCTTGAGTTCCTCTGGAACCCTTGGGCAGCCGAGCGAGACTACCAAACGGTTCCTTTGCTGATCATTAGCCTGCAAATGCTTGTTGGTGCGGCCCGTGGTGCCTACCTTCTCGAAGGTGAGCATTGGGCCAAACGAGTGATGCATGCTGTGGGCAATCAGATCGGTTCAAGTTTTCGCAGCCTCATCGAAGGTTGGCGTCGATGGCGTGGGGCTCCGGAGCTTGAAAAACTCCAAGTTCCCCGCCTGGCAGCCTCGGTGCTACGCACCTTGGTTGTATACTTCGGTGGCTCTCTTCTCTGCTGCCTTGTAGATAAGGTGGCACTGCTGTTAGCAGCTGTGGCCATCGGTCTACTAGCCATGAAGCGTGAAGCCTGGTTAGACGCTGAGTTGCTTAGAGATGTCGGGATATGGGTTCCAGCAACATTCGTTGCCGTGGCCCTGATTCGCGGCGGGTTTCTCATTCATTCTCGGCGTGGACATTGGGTGTGGAGCATCGTCTAGCTCCGCAGGTGTCTTCGACTCACGGTTTTTGGGCTTTCTCGATTGCGCCCGCAACAATAAGCAATCGACACCTTGTTTTGCTGTACTGTCTTGTCAACGCTTTATTATGTAAGGATAAAATATGCGAATCAAACGAACTGTTGCCCATTCGGCCTGCAATAAGTGTGATAAATGTCCGACGGTTTTTGAACTTGATAACGGGGACTTCCTCGTGCAGGGATATAAACTTGAAGCCAGTATTGACGACATTCAAGTTCCAGAGGGTGAATCGTTGGTACGGTTACCAAAAGACTTTGTAGAAAAACTGAGAGCCGCCCTCGTAAAGTAAGAGAGTCCTTGCGACTCCGATTGCTCTCTGTGACTACGGAGAGCAATTTTTGTCACTAGCTTCCATCGGGTAGTGGGCCTCTTGGCGTTCGCAAGGCCAGTTAACTTTTGGACCAGATTTACAGGTGTTAGGCCAAACGTGATTCAGAGGAATGACGGCACGCCATTAGCTTTGAGATTTAGTCTCTTGCTCTTTACGCTGCTGCCCTGCTGCTTCTGCCGCAACCAAGAGATATCCGTGTGCAAGAAAACCCATAAAAGCTTGATACTGCTCTGGGTTCAATTCAGTAAGCTTATAAACTACGGCAGAGTCAGCTAGGGTAGTAACCGGTTTGCCGTGAGCGAGTCCAATTGCTGCGACCTGCTCATCAGCGCTAAGGGTCGGTAACTCAATCCCCGTTTGACTCGCTACATACGCCGCTTTTTCATAGGCCCTTAGCGCCATCTCATTCAGTCGTAATTCTTGAGCGCCTGAAATGACGCTTTCACGAAACGACAAACCGCCGGGAACTGCGCTTGGTGAGCTACCAACCTGATTTACTGGCTCTACCGGAACTCCAGGCGTTGAGTGATTTTGAGGTGTCTTTGTCATTTTTTCTCTCCCTAGCTTACGAGAAGAGTTATTAACGGAAGAAAGGCCCGCGCATCCCAATTTTAAAATAAATTATATCGTAATAACAATGACTTAGACGCCCCACGGCAAGTATTCCTGCATTTAAAATTTCTTCCAGACCCGGGGTGACTAAGGCGGCCGACAAGCTTAAATTGTGGGAAAGAGAAAGCGTATGAACCCACAAGGCGATTCACCAAATCAACCTTCCCCACCAGCCCCTTCTAAAGATTTGGCATTACCTGAAGCTCAAAAACAGATTCAACTTTCGCAGATCCAAACAATCTTAGATTACAATTTTAAAGATCCTACTCTCTTAGTGGCGGCAGTGTCGTCTCCTCAAACTGGTTGCGCTCGTCTTGAGTCAGGCACCATGGGGCTTGATTTGCTTGGTGATGCGGCTCTCGGAGTGTCCATTAATCAGGCCATTCTACTAGCAAATATTGAAGTAAAGTATCATGGAACTTTTGCTTCAAATTATGAATTTGCAAGGCTCTGCATAGAATCAGGGCTTATGAAGGCCGGACAAATACTTTCCCTAACCGGAGAATCGCCTAACCCTGCTGACATGTTCGAGGCTATATTCGGCGCAGTGTACCTTGACGGCGGTCAGACAGCGGTGAGCCATGCATATGCAAGAGTAGCGGCGCTGTATAGCAGTTATTCTCGTCAATATCTAAGTGCCTGCGCAGACTCAGACCGAGTATTCAAATGGATAGATGTTCCCTGCGTATATCCCAAAGAGAATGAGCCTCTCGCTATCACCCCCGTCATGGCAAGCCAATTAGCGGAATCTCATAAGCTTGGCAGGCTGGCTCCCCTGGGAACTCGGCTTATACGGCTATGGGCGATTGATGAACTTATTCAAAGGGAAAAGTGGCCAAAGCACATCGATGCGCAGCACCACACAGAAAGTGAGCGCAGCCTAAGATGGCAACGTGAAGTGGCAGCAGCCATTAACATTCATGGTGCTCTCATAGAATTCGGATACAAAAGCGCCAAAGAAGCCATGGTTTCTAATTTTCGAAGTCTTATTGCCCTGGCTTATTTTCAAGGAAACTGGACACTTTGCAAGCGAGTACTGAATAGCGCTCAATGCCTGCTTGAGCCGGTCAAAACCGACCCGGGCAGCGCAAATGTAGCACCGCAAAAACTGGAACCTACTCCCCCAGTAGTTCCCGCAGTAGATTCGCCGCCACCAGGCCCAACTTTGACCAAACGTACGCCCCATAACTTTGTAGTGGAACTTGAAGGGTTACTTGAGGCTGTAAATACCTTTAAGCCGCGTTTTAGAACTTGGGAGACACGAGTTGCAGGCGGGGAAGCTTGGTTCCGTTGTCAGCTAAAGTTAGGGAAAGAAACTTTCAGCGAAGGCGGTGGCATTAAAGAGTCCGCTGCAATTCAAAACGCTGCTGAAGCGCTTGTTGACAGAATTCTAAGCGGCGAAAACATAGCCTTTCCCCGTCATGGCGATGGGAGACGCTAATAAAAGCCAGATTTCTTTCAGAGCAAGCTGTTTAATGGTGAAAACAGCAATTTCGCTAAAATCACGAATTAAACCTCACATTCTCTATTATGTTCTCCGCCCAAACGCGTTCAGACGAGGCGCGAGGCTCGGAACAAAGTACGAACGTATTTTCACGGAGAAAATTTAGAACCAAATCTCTTTATACACTTCAGGGTTATCTAGGCACTTTCCAGCACCTTCAACAACCGCCGCCAAAGGATCAGCGGCAACTTTTACCTGAATGTTAAGCTCTTCAGAAATATGTCTATCCAGCCCCTTAAGCAAGGCTCCACCGCCCGCTAAAGAGAGCCCAGAAGAAATAATATCTCCGGATAGTTCTGGAGGCGTATTCTCAAGCGTTTGCCTAATTGCGGCAGTAATTGTTTGCACCACCTCTGAGATAGCCTCACGCACCTCTTCACCGGTCACTACCAGCGAAGCAGGAGCGCCACTCGTCAAACTGCGTCCTCGAACCTCCATCTCCTGGCGATCATAATCTGGGTGAGCAGAACCGACAGTGCACTTAATAAGCTCTGAAGTTGCCTCACCAATTAACAGATGATGCCTTCGACGCAAGAAATTAATTATTGCCTCGTCCATGGCATCTCCGCCTTGGCGCACAGAGACAGAATACACAATATCTTTTAGGCTAATGACGGCAATATCTGTGGTTCCACCGCCAATATCAACAATCAAACTTGCAGAAGCTTCGGTCACGGGCAAGTTACAACCAATAGCAGAAGCCATGGCTTCATCAATTAACTTCACATCGCGCGCCTCGCCTTCGATTGAATCTCGAATGGCGCGCTTTTCAACTTCAGTGATGCCGCTCGGCACTCCCACAAGTACGCGAGGCTTAAAAAGCGCCTTTGATTTGCGTCTCGCTTTATGAAGAAAATGAGAAAGCATCATGCCGGCAACTTCGAAGTCTGCGATAACTCCAGTCCGCACTGGGCGAATTACTTTAACCCCCTCCGGAGTGCGCCCGAGCATAGCCTTAGCCTCAGCGCCGAACGCTACAGGCTGCTTACGCTGCCCATCGAAGCGAAGTGCGACAATAGAGGGTTCGTTAAGGACAATGCCTCTGCCTTGCTCATAAATCAGTGTGTTAGCAGTCCCAAGGTCAATGGCAATATCACGGGCAACAAAACGAAACATGCGGAAAAATCCTTAACGAAAACGGTAGATATCACATAGCCCAAGTGCGTTAACTTTTCCACTCTTTCCAAGGCGTTGAGGCATAAAGAGCTATTATTTGATGATTATCGAACAGAGTTACGAAATGCTGTAGCCCTAGAACCCATCTCATACATGCCATCCCTGGAATGTATAAGAGTGCTCCATGCTCGGACGGGGCCCCATAAAGCCCCGTCCTTGCGTCGCACCGGCTTCCTCGCAAACTCGGTCGCCGAACACGTCATCCTTCGCGCGCCTAGAAGACATCTCAAATTTACGAATTATGAGATAGCTTCTAGTGTTCTCCAACCCTTGCCAGTAGGGCGTTAAGGCCTTAGTCTGTCGCCAGTTCTGTATTTAAGGAGCTTTGTATGCCTGAAATTAAAACCATCGGAGTTATTGGTGCTGGTCAAATGGGTGCCGGAATTGCTCAAGTTGCAGCTGCAAGTGGGTATAGCTGCCTCCTTTGGGATGCTCAAAGTAGCGCTCTCGAACGTGGCTTTCAGGGAATCAAAAACCAGCTTGCCCGCTTAGTTGAGAAACAAAAAATTTCAGCTGAAGAAGAAAAAAAGACACTCTCTCATTTGTGCTGCGCAAAACATGTGCAAGATTTTAGAGCCTGCGATCTCGTCATTGAAGCCATTATTGAGAATGTTGATATCAAACTAAAAGTACTGACTGAAGTTGACGCGGTTTTAGCTCCGCATGCAATTCTCGCAAGCAACACTTCATCTATTTCAATTACACGACTAGCTGCGGGCACAAAACGCCCACAGCAGGTAATGGGCATGCACTTCATGAATCCAGTGCCAGTTATGAAACTGGTGGAGTTAATTCGTGGCTTACAGACCTCGGATGAAACCTACGCCACGGTTAAAGCTGTTTCGGAAAAAATGGGTAAAACCACCGTGCTAGCACTTGATGGCCCTGGATTTATCGTTAATCGCATTCTCTGCCCTATGATTAACGAAGCAATTTATTTGCTGCAGGAAGGGGTTAAACCTGAAGATATCGACAACGCCATGAAGCTTGGAACTAACCAACCAATGGGGCCTCTAACGTTGGCTGATTTCGTTGGACTCGATACCTTGCTCTTTATTTTGCAAATCTTGCATCGCGAATTAGGCGAAGACAAATACAGACCTTGCCCACTACTTGTGAAATACGTGGAAGCTGGCTGGTACGGCAAAAAGAGCGGTAGAGGCTTCTATAAGTACTAGGGAAATCCTAAAAACCCTGCCTGCAGGAATTAGATAGCCTTCTGCTATGGAATTGCAAGATCGTGTCTTAGTCGAAAAATGTTAGTCAGCGGACAACGAGAGAAGAGTATCAGGCATTCTTGAATTGCTGTTGATAGTGGACCTTATTAAAAAGACTCTCAGCGAGCTTATAGCTCCTTTTAGTAGCATTATTTCGTATCCCTCCCTCGATCCGCAGGCTTGAGGTGCTGCTTGGCTTTTTGTACATCACTGCGTTGCAATGTCCTGGTGCTCGAAGAGATAAGGTGCTTGTGGGGCTCTTCACCTCGTCCTCTCTGCTTAACTCGTGAGGCTTGGCGTAGCAGACTTTATGCAGTGCTTAAACCTGGGTCGAGCAGGGCTTAGCCGCAATTAGCGAGAGACTGCTGGTCGATGGAAGACAACGAGGCTGGATCCATACATAGGCCTTCGACCTCCTCTCCTTCTTTACAAGCTGATGCTGCCGTTAAATATTTAAATTTGCACTCTCCCTGGCATCGATTCTCTCGAAGTTTACAGTCATTCTTACTATTAATGTAACCGTCATGGCCTTCTATGAAAGTGCACTTCAAAGCGTCCTCAGGCAGCTGCTCCTCCCATTTGTCCTCCTCGGTCGTCATACAGCCTGCTCTATAAGTAATTTCGTCTGAATCTGCGTTCAAAACCTCAGTTTTGCAGGGTTTGCATTCCGTGACTGACGTGGTACCGCCTCTTCCCTTAGTCAACCTTTTATCACAGCCATCCCCTGCGTTATTCAGATTACAACTAATTTGACTGGTATGTATAAAGTCTTCTTTCTTTTTGATTTCACATCGGTGGGCCTGGCCGGCAACTTTGACTATCTCACATTTTTGATAGGAGATTCTAACTTTATTTGAAACGCATCCATTAGGTTTACATCGAGCTCCCTCGTCAGCATTGGGTAGTAAGCATTTACACGGATCTGGTCGAGTACCAGTTTGGTCTGCTGGAGCAAGAGTAAGGGTACCGATTTGAACTTTCGATGGGCTGCCAGTTAATGTCCCATCTTTACAGGTCGGCAGGTCCTTTAACTCGTCGGAAGCGGGAGTAAAATCTTCAGTAAAATCTTCGGAATGAGCATCGAGAAGAAGGGCTCCGTTGTAATTTAAAAGGAGCACGAGCATTGATAATAGCACCGACTTCAGGCTGAGCTGAGAAAATGATAAGAGTAAAGCAATCAAGCATTTTTCAAGGAAATAAATCCTACTCCTGAACTGTGCAGGTACGATCATACGAAACTCGGCAATCAACATAAAAGCACTATCCAATTAGAGAAGCGGCTTGGCGTTAAGTCTTACACATCAAGCGATTAAGGGCTATAAAATAATAGCAAAGGGAGAAGACATGGATACGCCAGAAGTAGTGAAGACAGAGTTGCGAACGCTTTGATGATTAAAGCGAAGTCGAAACAGGCAGCAAGAGAGCGCTCTCTAACTCTCTTTCTGTCATCTAGTCGTCATCGGCTTCAATATAAATCCTTGGGACACATCTAACTCGAAGGTTTTACCATCAACCGAGAACGTTCCCTTATTTAACCCAGGAGCTAGGCGGAGAGCTCGGCGGGCGTATTCTTCGATGTTCGCAAGATCTCCCTCATACACTGGAAGCATTTCACTTCCTCGTTCCCGGAAAGACAGCGAAAGACTCCCGTGCTGATGAGCACTTTTGATGCGCTTCGCATTTTCGGGGGTAGTTTTGAGGAGTATGGGCCCAAAGCCACAGGATGTGGCTACGATCTCTACAGAGACAATTCCATTTTCAATATCTTCATCGAACTTCTCACCGCGCACCGTAGCCTTCTTTAAAAACTCAGCGCCAGAAGCAATCCTTATTGAGAGCCGCTGCGGATGATCAAATTTATTCAACTGCACATCCAAAAGGTAATCGCTGTAGTCCAAGGAACCATTGCAGGCTACCCCTACAGTTGGAGCGAAAAAAGAGGCAATAAAAACCGAAAGCAGCAGGCAAGGAGTACAGAGTTTAGAGGGGGGTGTCCTGTGGGTCCTCATAGAGACTGTTATGCACTTCTTGCAGAATCTCGCATCCTACAATACGCTAACTATAAAGTAACAATACTCTTATTTTAAAAAGACCCTATCCCTCGGGATACCTAAGGCTTGCTTACTCCGCCCGTCGTAACTCCTCGCGAATAAGTCGCAGCAGCGCAATATTATCGGAATGTCCGGTCATGCGTGCGGTGATCTTACCTGAAAGCCTACGGCCAAGCAGGTACAGGTCGCCTATCATGTCCAAAATTTTGTGCCGAACAGGCTCGTTGGGGAAACGAAGGGCATCGTTAATGGGGCCTTCTTCGCCAAAAAGGATAAAATTATCAAAACGGCCACCAAGCGCGAGGCCTTGCTTTTGCAGATAGCCAATGTCGCGCACAAATCCAAATGTACGCGCAGGAGCAATTTCACGTTGGTAGGTAGATACATCGTCGAGCACAAAGGAAAAATGTTGCTCACCAACGGGCTTCGGATACTCAAGCACATAATCTACTGAGAATCCCTCACCAGGTTCAATCTGAATAAATTCACGCTCGTTCCCGACACGAAGCACCTTTGGAATTGCGATTTCGTACCACTGCGCATTTTGCTCTTCAACGCCTATCTCAGCGAACAAAGAACAAAACTCACGTGAAGAGCCATCTAAAACTGGAACCTCGCCGTTGCACTTCACCAGCAGGTTACAAATGCCATAGGAATGCAGCGCAGACATTAAATGTTCAATAGTCCCCGCTTGCGTTTGCCCCAAACGTAAGGTGGTTGCAAAACCGGTGGATTCCACAAAATCAACGTGAGCCGGCACGGGGCGGCCATCAGATACACCCACAAAATGAATGCCAGATCCGGCAGGAAGCGGCTCTAAAATGAGCCCGCTCTTTTTTCCAGAATGCAATCCCTGTCCATATAACAATGCGCTTTTTGCAAGCGTACGCTGAGGAAATGCACGTCCACGCAGAGTCTGATTCGATAATGCAATAGGGTTAAGCTGTACGCTTTGTCCCGCTCTTCCTAATTCTAAAAATTCCGGATTCTCAGCGTAGGCGCCGGCTTCACCAATAACATCGCTTACACAATCTTCACCAAGTGCACGCCGCACCGCTGTTAAAAATGCCTCTAGATCGATTGGCTTTTCAACGAAGTCGGCCGCCCCCATTCGGGTGGTTGCAATCGCTGTTGCGATAGTTGCATGCCCAGAAATCATAATAACTGGGGGTTTTGGAGAGAGTTCTTTAATGGCCTTAAGCGTTTCAACTCCGTCCATTCCAGACATCCAGATATCAAGAACTACCAGTGCTGGCTTCAAACTCCTGACAAGCTCGAGCGCCTGCGGACCACTCTCGGCCGTTAGCGTTTGATATCCCTCGTCCTTAAGAATGGCATCGAGGGTGCGACGAATACTCTCTTCGTCATCGACAACAAGAATGAGATCGGTAGTTAAACCTTCCGGTGCGTCAGAGCGTGTCATGCTGTTTGTTTCCATAGCATCTTTTTTGTCCTTACCTATCGTCCGCTTTTAAATAAGCATTCCTGGTCATTAAAAAAGCGCTCCAACCATCTGAATTGCTTATTATTTTTACCTCATGCCGCGACTTGAGGCAAATGCCGCGGGCAACTATTTAGGTTTATTAGAGATTCGCCCTTAGAGTGGCTCAACAATATTTGCTTCAATACACAACTCGCCTGCTTGCACACGCAACAGACCATAGGCCGGACCTGCATCTCCTAGTGCATAGATAAAACGTTCACCCTCATTCAATTCAAAACCAATTTGTCGGCTTACCTCTTGCAATACGTCTAATCGACCCATCCAAATTTTTTTTGCCTGAGAAAGCGAAAATGCGAGACGAGGAATCTCTGGCAATAAACTATCCCAGGGCTTAAGCATGCTCACTGCAACCTGGTCGAGCGGGCATGCATTTGCAACTTCAAGCTTCCCGCTTTGCTCACGACGCAGCGAATGCACGCAAGCTCCACACCCAAGCACCTGCCCTAAATCTCTGGCCAAGGCTCGGATGTACGTGCCTTTGCTGCACTTAATAAAATAGGCAATCAAATCCGGCTCACTCGTGGGCCGAAGCGTAAACTCAAACACTTCAACTGCGCGCTTCGAAATTTCAAAAGCTTCTCCGGCGCGGGCGCGTGCATAGGCACGTTTACCATCTATTTTTACGGCAGAAATTTGCGGGGGAACCTGTTGAATTTTACCGACAAAATTTTTCGCCGCGAGCATGGACTGTTCAAAAATAGGCAATGCTGATGTTTGGGTAAGCACTTTGCCAGTACTGTCATCAGTATCAGTAACTACGCCTAATTTGAACTGCCCGGAATAGACCTTATGCCCTGCCTGCACCAGGTCTGCAATACGAGTGGCTCTGCCTGTTAAACAAACCAGTAATCCGGTAGCAAAAGGATCCAAGGTGCCCGCATGGCCTGCACGATCAAGTTGCAACGCTCGTCGCACTCTGGCCACAACCTGCGCAGACGAGATGCCGGCTGGCTTATCGACTAGAATTGCGCCAGTAGGTTCTTGCGTCATGCGATTCTTTATTCTGAAAATAATATGGCTTTAAGCAGAGTGCCTATACGCGGGGTAGTCGACGTTCAAGTTCGGCTAGCAGCAAAGATTCAAGCTCAGCCCGCTCCTTTTTCCATCGAAATCCTGCAGCAGCTTTATGACCACCGCCACCAAAAATGCCTGCAACTTCTGCGACATCGACTTGAGGTACTCGAGACCGCATACTTACTCGCCAAAAACCTGCGTCTTCCTTGAGCAGGACCGCTACGGCAACGCCGTCGATATCACGAACAATATCAACCAACGAATCTGCATCTTGTTTATTTGCTCCAGAAGATTTGAGCATTTTAAAAGTAACTGCAACTAAAGAAATTCTGCCATCTGCGACAATTTTTAGTGCACCTAATGCTTCTGACTGTAATTTGAGGGCCGCCAAAGAAACCCGAGCATAGAGCTCTTGGGCAATTGCAAATGGATTCGCACCGGCAGAAACCAATTTTTGCGCCATCGCGAAAGAGGAAGTCTCTGTTGATGAATACCGAAAAGAGCCAGTGTCAGCCGAAAGACCAGCATAGAGAGCAGTGCTGATTTCGGAATCTAATGGTACTCTAAGAGCTTCGATGACCTTAAGCACAACTTCAGCGGCTGAAGATGCTCTCGGTTCAACAATATTGTAGGTGCCAAAAAAATCGTTAGATGCATGATGATCGAGATTAATGACGTTTGGATGGCTTCGCACTTTCTCAAGTAAGCTGTCTCCAACCCGTTTTGCATCACCACAGTCGCAGCACATAAGGAGATCGTAATCACCTGGGACAAAATCGGTTCGAACCTCTCGTACCAGTGGTATCCAAGCGAGACCATCCAGGGGGCCGGTTTCGTTGACTAGCACCACTTTCTTGCCAAGTTTTCGTAGAGCAAGCGCAAGTCCGCCACTTGACCCGAACGCATCGGGATCGGGGTTAACATGACTGAGCACTGCAACTTTTTGAGATGCTTGAATGATCTGGGCTATCTCGTCAAAGGAGGTGTTCTGCTTCATGTATCATTACTCTCTGACTCAACTTCAGTCTGATCAGGCTTGCGGATTTTTGAAAGCAAGCGCTCCACTTCTTCCGATGCATCGAGTGTGTCATCGTAGTAGAACCGCAAATCAGGGACAAATCTTGTTCCTAGTTCCCTCCCAAGGATACGACGAAACATGCCTGTAGCCCCCTCAAATGCATGCGCTACCTCATCTCGCCGTTCATCATCACCAGAGACTACCCAATAAATCTTGACATGTCGTAAGTCTTGACTCACGACCGCAGAGGTTACGGTTACTAAAGAGAAGCGTGGATCTGCAACACGTTGAAGTTCCATCGCGACCAATCCGCGCACCTTCTCTGCAACTTTAAATACTCTACGCTTATTGGCCATAATTGCCCGTTTGAGGAACTTTCTTACTCTAGAGAAGCTGCAACATCTTTATATTCAAAGACCTCGATGACATCCCCAGTCTTAATATCGTTATATCCTTCAATTCCAAGACCGCATTCAAAGCCTTGTTGTACTTCCTTTACGTCATCTTTGAATCGACGCAAGCTTGCCATCTTACCTTCAAATACGACGCGATTATCACGAAGCAATCGCACATGTGCGCCACGCTTCACCATGCCTTCCGTCACAAAACAGCCTGCAACCAGGCCTAACTTTGGAACTGTAAAGGTGTCTCGAACATCTACGCGACCCAATTTTACTTCCTGACGAATTGGGGCCAACATGCCGACCATGGCTTTTTTCACGTCGTCCAAAAGTTCGTAAATGATGCGATAGAAGCGCAATTCGATGCCAGTGGATTCTGCAACTTGCTGCGCACGCTGATCAGCTCGAACTCCGAAACCAACAACGATGGCTCCTGAGGCCGAGGCCAACGATACGTCACTCTCCGTAATGCCACCCACGCCTGCGTGCAGCACTCGCACCTTCACTTTAGCAGTGGAGAGTTTTTCTAAAGCTTCGCGCACCGCTTCAACAGAGCCATGTACATCGGCTTTAAGAATTACATTAAGCTCAAGTGCCGCAACGCTATTTGCTCTGCGAGCGAATTCTTCAAGAGAAATAGGACCAGCTAGAGCTCTTTGAGCTTTTGCAGCCTTAATTTCTGCTCGATTCTGAGATACCTGGCGAGCATCTGCATCTGAATCAACAACGAAGAAATCGTCTCCAGCATCAGGCTGGTAATCAAAGCCTGTGAGTTCTACTGGCGTTGAAGGGCCAGCTTCTGTCACTTTTTGTCCTGTGTGCTCCGTCATCGAACGAACACGACCGAACCCGGCGCCAGCCACGTAGATATCACCCACACGCAAGGTGCCGCTTTGTACAAGCACTGTTGCAACCGTACCTCTACCCTTTTCTTGCCGTGATTCAATAATAGTTCCTTTAGCGCGCTTTTCTGGGTTTGCTTTGAGCTCTTTTACCTCTGCAACCAGAAGCACACCTTCAAGCAACTCTTTAAGTCCCGTTCCTTTTAGTGCTGACACTGGGAAGAACATGGTGTCACCACCCCAATCTTCAGGTTGAAGACCATGTTCAACAAGCTGCTGCTTCGCTCGCTCAGGAGTTGCACCCTGCTTATCAATCTTATTTACCGCGACCACAATTGTGACGCCTGCGGCTTTGGCATGGTTTATAGCCTCAATGGTCTGAGGCATCACACCATCATCGGCAGCAACCACAAGGATGACAATATCTGTCACTTGAGCTCCTCGAGCACGCATGGATGTGAAGGCTGCATGTCCCGGGGTGTCAATAAAAGTTATCGAGCGCTGATCGGGCAATACGACGCGGTAAGCACCAATATGCTGAGTTATTCCGCCATGCTCTTTCGCCGCTATGCTGGTCTCGCGTATGGCATCAAGCAATGATGTCTTACCGTGGTCAACGTGACCCATGACAGTCACCACCGGTGGGCGCGCTTTGAGGGTTTCAGTGGTATCAGCCGCTTCACTATTTAGGATGGTGCCTTCATCAAATGATGTTGACTCGATCTGGAATTCAAATTCAGAGGCAACAATAGTTGCAGTGTCTTGATCAATGAGTTGATTGATAGTGGCCATCATCCCAAGCTCCATCAGCTTTTGGATGACTTCGCCTGCCTTGAGGCTCATTTGTTTTGCGAGCTCTCCAACTGAGATAGCTTCGCTCATGCGCACTACGCGCTTTGATGCACGCATAGGGGCCTGGTCGGCTTGGGCTTTCTTATCATCTTCACCCTTACCTTTTGCTCCCTTGGGACGTCCACGAGGGCGTCCATCTCTACCTTCGTAATCAAGAAGATCGATACGGCTAATTTCACGTTTGCGGCCCTTACGCTTTGCGACTGCTCCTTTTCGGCGCGCACCATCTTCATCTTCTTCGACTTCAATGACAGGAGCACGTGATAGATCGAGAGCAGCAGACCCTTGCCTTGTTGGTTCTGGCCGGGCAATTACTTTTTTCTGAGGGAGCTCAATTTTACCAAGCACTCTAGGTCCGGGGCCCTTGCGCTCTTCTGTTACAGCCGGAGTTGGGCGTACGGGAGCTTGTGGCGTGGCAACAACAGCAGCAGCTTCTACCACTGGTTCTGGCACAACAGGGATCTCTTCCATCACTACTGGCTCTGGTTCAGCTTCCACCACAACCGGCTCGGCTTGGACCTCTATAGGTTCGGGCTCGACCGGAGCCTCCTCTGCCACTTCCTCTACGACAGCAGGCTTCTCGAAAAGATCATCAGCTGCTGCGAGCGCTGATTGCTCGAGAGTTTCAACAGTTTTTGGAGCTGGCTCTGGAACCACATCGTCTGCCGTAGCTTTACGGCGACGGATGACATTTCCCTTGCGCTGCACAACAACAGATTCTGCAGCTCCGGTGACTTTATCAACTCGTGTGGTCACAACCTTATTTTCTGGACTAACCCCGATTGCTTGGCGAATGACCGCTCGGCGAATTTGGTCGGCCTCGTCGTCACTCAGCGAATTTGAGTGCGATACCTTACCAGAAACACCTATTGAGATGGCTTTATCGATAACAACTTTGTTATCAACGCCTAACTCTCGAGCCAATTCATAGATTCGTATCTTCGACATATCGTGTCCTTACACTCATGAAATTTTTTGAGCCGCGCGCAGTGAAAGCCTCTGCGCCTCAATCCGAAGTGGCTCTAACTTAATTGAGCCTCGCGGCAAGCCTAATGCATACTCCCATGCTTTTGGCTCTGCCATTTTTGACAAACACCTAAGCTGAAGATGCACATAAGCTCCTCTCCCCGGCTCTTTTCTCAATCCATCAAGAACTAGTTGCCCATTCTTGATAGTGCATCGTTGCAGCTCGGCCGGAGAGGAGCTGCAACGGCACACGACACAACGTCTAAGCGACTTCGGCAACGACGCCTCCTTTATACTCGCTCACGAGGAGGAAACGTACGTAGGAAGTTGTCAGTGGCTTCACGAACCGCAGCCAGTCCTTCTTCGCCCACTCCTTCGAGCGCCGCTAACTGATCCGGCTCAGCAACCACCAAGCTTTGAATCGTGCTAAACCCAGCAGCTATCAAGCTCGCCTTAAGCTCGTCGGTTAAGGTTAGTTTATGTAAATCCGTAATTACATCTGCCTGCGTACCGTCTGCAGCGTCTGCCTGCTCCTCAAGCTTGGCAGCAATTTCTTTCGAGCTCTTGAGTACTTCCGAAGCAAGTTCTGGGGTAAAAGAGTCAATTTCCATAAGTTCTTCAAGCGAGGCTTCAGCGACTTCAGAAGCACTGCGATACCCCTCTTGGAACAGCAGCTCGGCCTGGGTAAAGTTAACTCCAGGAATTGCTTCAAGCGAGGCACGCGCACGACGAGCTTCCTCTTCAGCAACAGACACGCTGCGCACATCAATTTTCCAACCAGTGAGCTTGCTTGCAAGTTTCACATTCTGGCCGCGGCGTCCGATTGCAAGTGACAATTGGTCATCGGCAACGATCACCTCCATTGAGTGCTCGTCTTCATCAACCACCACTCGAGCAACTTCGGCTGGAGACAATGCCAACGCAACGAAAGAAGGCTCATCAGGAGTCCAAGTGATAATATCAATGCGCTCACCTCGCAGCTCTTGAACAACTGCTTGCACGCGAGAGCCCTTAATACCAACACAAGCCCCAACTGGATCTACGCTAGAATCGGTGGAGTGCACCGCAATTTTCGCACGCTCTCCAGGTTCGCGAGCAACGGCCTTAATTTCGATTACTTTTTCGGAAATTTCTGGCACTTCAAGCTCAAAAAGCTTTTTCAAAAAGTCTGGATGACTTCGAGTCAATATGATCTGTGGACCACGGGCCGAACGGTCGATATCAAGAATCATTCCGCGGATACGGTCTCCTTGGCGATAGCGCTCACGCATAATTTGCTCTCGCTTTGGAAGCACCGCTTCGGTACGACCTAAATTCACAACCAAATTCCCTCGGTCGTAACGCTGCACAATGCCGTTGATCAGGTCGCCCTTTGAATCTTTGTACTCTTCGTAAATTACTCCGCGCTCTGCATCTCGTACTTTTTGGATAATAACCTGCTTGGCAGTCTGAGCAGCGATACGTCCGAGCGCTGAGGTATTCAGTTTTTTACCGAGCTCATCGCCCACCATAGCTTCTGCATCAAACTCAGCTCGAGCCTCGGCCACGCTAATCTCGGTGTCCGAATCCTCCACTTGCTCAACGACAGTTTTGAACTGAATTACTTCAATTTCACCGCTATCTTCATTAAATTTTGTTTCAAGATTAAGATTGTGTCCGTAATGCTTACGAGCGGCAGACAACATCGCCGACTCTATAGCCTCAATCAGAATGGCTTTGTTAATGCCTTTATCTTTGCCAATCTGTCCCAGAAGTGAATTTAAGTCGACTGTCATACTCTGTCCTCAGAATACACTCACAATAAAAATTTCTTGACACTACAGAGGCGTCTAGCTCATGAAGCTACACGTCTCATTCCTTTTGTTTCAAAATCAAAATCTACACGCGCACGTTCAATGATCGAGCACGGTATTTGCTGCTTTCCTAACCCCTCCTCAAGATCCATCTGAAGAAAGTCTGCAGCGCAGGCGAGAAGAACTCCTCGAAGCACACGCTTTTCCAAAAATAGCTCAGTAAGGTTAAGTTTTATTCGCTCACCGCAGGCACCAGCGTAATGTTCTGGTCGAGTAAGTTTGCGGTTCACTCCAGGACTTGAGACTTCAATGAGCACGTTCCCGGGAATTAGATTCTCAATCTCAGGATGATCCAGCAGCTTGCGACTCACCGAGAGGCAGTCTTCATGACGAATTCCGCTTTGGGTCGAAGAGTTATCCTGATTGGCTTTCGATTGAGCCCTTGAAATAAAAACTCGCAATGTGCCCCCCTGGGGGCCACGGGGCACTTCAAGATCAAAAAGTTCAAGCCCTTCAGCTTGTACTATGTCCTGGACTATGTCCCACAGCGCGCTCATTCACGAACTCTCATAATATAAATCCAAAACGCAAAAGCCACCCTAGCCCACCCAGTCTTGCGACCAAGGAGCTCCTCATCACCAGACTATGGCAGATGAAGAAAAGGACAAACGATCAAAGCAAGAATTGCCCTGAAGTAACGAGCGGCGGCACTGCGCTCTAGAGGTCCAAACCCTAGCATTTATAAGGCCTTAGGGCAAGTACGGCGAGCCAAGGATATATCAGTAAATATCTGTAGTAAGCACGCTTAGTTGCCCTCCCCCCTGGTCCGTCCCAACCCTCCCTCGTCAGCACCATACCCCATCTCTCTGAAATCACTACACAATCCCCACCTCGCCCTGGTCCGTCCCAGCTTCC
>JBIKUD010000115.1:0-2721 GCA_044347745.1 Bdellovibrionota bacterium | reverse complement strand
GCCTTGGCGGCAGACCGCTGGCAGCGCGTTTGGTAGGCGCCAAAAGCTTACTGTATGGCTCAAGGCAGGCAGGAATGTCGGTGCGTTCAAGGCGCCGATAATCAGAAATTAAGCATTCCTCCACCTGCTGAGCTGGTAACCCAAGCTGCCCAATAAGGTAGCGATGCAGCAGTTCGGCTAATGCTTTGAGGGCAAAGGCATGCCGAGCCCCCGTTGATTCAAAGAGCCAACTTGAAAATCCCCAAAAAGCCCAGAAGGGTCCTTGTGGCTGACTCAACAAAAGCTGACGTGTCTGTAAAAAATTGCCGCTGTTCCCAATGAGATCCCAATAGCGAGCAAAGCGTGAAAGCTGCTGCATCTTTTCAAAATTCAAAAGCGAATTTTCAAGAAGCTCATACGGAGGCTCGGGATTATACTTCATCAGAAATTTCTCTGTATGCCGAGCGATAGGGGTCCCGCGCAATCGCTTTAATATTCCAACCTGAATTTCTTGGGGGCCCAATTGGACCAAGCGATCAAACCCTGCGGCGAAACTCTCTAGTGTTTCCCCTGGCAGTCCTGCAATTAAATCGGCGTGCACATGCACCCCAGTTTCTGCCCTCAGAAAACGCAAATTCTCTTCAAGTTTATCAAAGTCCTGCTTGCGGCTAATAAGGGCGCCAACTTCAGAGTTGAACGACTGAATACCCACTTCAAATTGCAACACCCCCGGCGGAAACTTTTTAATGAGCTCCCGCAAAGCATTTGGCAACCTATCGGGAACCATTTCAAAGTGCACAAAAAGCCCTGGCTCATATAAATCGAGGAAAAACTGCAAAATTTTAGAGCTGATACGTAAGTTCAAATTGAAGGTGCGATCAACAAATTTAAAATGCCTAACTCCACGTTTATAGAGTTTATGCATTTCACCAAGAAAACTCTCTACGTCGAATTGACGCACGGGGATATCGAGTGATGAAAGACAAAACTCGCAGGTGAATGGACATCCTCGGGAGGCCTCCACATACACAAGCCTTGTCGCAATGTCTTTATCGGAATAGAGCGAATACGGATATTGAAGCGTGGTAACATCTGGAATTGGAGCACGAATAATTTTTGCTGCAGGCAGCTCGCCGTTCAATAGACTCTGGCACAGGTCTCTAAAACTATGGTCGGCCTCCCCGCACACAATAAAATTGGCCAATTGGCAAATTTCTTGACTCTCAGTTTCGTAGCTCACTTCTGGACCACCGAGAACAATAGGCAGCTTGGGCGCCAATACTTTAAGCAGCTTTACCACCTGCAAGGTTTGCGTCGCATTCCAGATATACACGCCAAATCCTACAATCTGAGGACTGAGCGCCAAAACGCGCTCGCAGATATCTAAAGGCCGCTGGGAGATATCGAATTCAAGAATCTCGCATTCCGGCTCCAGAGAGCCCAGGTTTGCTTTTAAATAGCGCAATCCAAATGCGGTATGCAGGTAGCGGGCGTTTAAGGTGGAAAGCACTATCTTGGCCATAGGGCCCCTAGCATAGCCTGTCCGATTCTAATTGTGGAGCGCTGCGTCTATGCTATTATAACGCTGAAATTTAAGGAGTTTTTATGCGCACAAGCAATCCAGTTCTAAATGAATCTACCTTTGCTCGAGGAATGAAAGCCCACGGAACAGAGGTAATGACCATAGATGGCACCGTCAACAAATGCCTGATTGCTCTTGCGCTGATGGTAGCCTCTGGCTACTGGGCTTGGAACGACCCAACTTTTGCACCACTTGTTATACCAGGAATTATTGCAACCTTTGTTTTGGCGCTAGTGCTTGCCTTTAAACAATCGTGGGCCCCTACCCTAACTCCCGTCTATGCGGTTCTTGAAGGCTTCATTCTCGGCGTTATCTCCCGGTCATTCGAAGCGATGTATCCAGGAATCGTAGGCCAAGCTGTGTTTATTACCTTTGGCGTATTCGCTTGCTTATTAATTGCCTACAAGTCTCGCTGGATTCGCGTCAGTGAGAAATTTAAATCGGGCCTCTTAATTGCCACGGGTGGAATTGCGCTGTTTTATATTGGAAGCTTTATCGCCAGCCTTTTTGGCGTCTCAATGAACTTCATGCAAGGCAGCAGTATGCTCTCAATTGGAATCTCACTCGTAGTTGCAGGAGTTGCCGCCTTGAACTTGCTCCTCGATTTCGATCTTATTGAAAATGCCAGCGCTTCGCGCTCCGCTCCTAAGTATATGGAGTGGTACGCTACCTTTGGGCTATTAGTGACACTCGTGTGGTTATATATGGAAATTTTGCGGCTGCTGGCAAAATTAAATTCGAGGAGAGACTAACCGTTCCGAATGCCTTTAATCAACCACAGGGCTACTGAGAGGAAGCCCGAGTCGGCATTTTCTGCGGCAAAAAAATAAGAAAAATAAATCTTAACACTGCCAAGCAACTTTCAGGATGCAGCTACCCCTAGCCCAGTTTCCCCTCTGCGAAAACCAGCGTCCTCTGTGGTAAAAAAATGCAACAGGCAAACCACCACAGCAGCGAACCCTCTCATTGACCTATGCGAAGCTGCCTAAGAATTGGCCTACCGGCGCTGCATCTTTTATTTACCGCAGGGTTACACAGGGTTTCGCGGGGGAGGGACATTTTTATCACCACTACCCAACTTTCAGGATGCAGCTACCCCTAGCCCAGTTTCCCCTCTGCGAAACCCAGCGTCCTCTGTGGTAAAAAAATTTTAATTCTCG
>JBIKUD010000004.1:0-117076 GCA_044347745.1 Bdellovibrionota bacterium | reverse complement strand
TTTTGTTGGCCATCTTAATAAGATTCTCTTGAGAGTCGTACCCAACGATGATCTTCATTCCGACATTACTTTGTTGTGAGGCACGAGATCGTAAATCCAAGAGAAAGGGGAGTGAACCATGGCAAGCCGGGCACCACGGAGCTAGGAAAGTTACGATGCAATAATCTTTTGCTAAGCAAGGATCTGATGCGGGGTATCCGCTCACATCATTAAGTTGGATCTGCTTTAACTTGCCCCAGCCGAAGATACCAAAGTAGCTCTGACCGATAGCAAATATCAAAAGCACAACGATAAGCGGCTTAATTAAATCTGAGTGCTGTAACATCGAGTAATTGCCCGCTTTCGCAGGCGAATGGGAAAACTCTCGATGCTCACGCGCAGTTCGGTTTCTTGAGATACAACCGTCGCATAGGAGACCACGGGAAGCCTTGTTTTGATGACATTGGGTACAGAGAGTCATGTCGTTATCATCGCCGATATGGCACACTTTTGAAATAAGTTACTGAGGCGCTTTCGTGGCTAAGGTCGTTCGCCCCTTTCTGTAGTAATATTCTCAGTGAAGATGCCCGTTGAGATGTTCTCGGCTTGAAGAGAAGGGGATCTCATCATTGAAATTAGCTTCCGGTTCGATCTTTTTCTGCTTGTTGCCTATTCGAAGCCGATGCATATTGTCGAACGGCGTTGCATGAAGGCTGTCGATTGGTTTTTTAGTTAAGATTAGGATTTCAGATGAGAGTGCTCTTCACACTTGCAGTGTTGGCCCTTGCCTCATGCGATAGCATAAGAGAGCTAGATCAAGCTCAGATATACAAGGGTCCAAAGTTTGAGCTTGTACTAGTTAGGTTTTATAAGAACTATCCTCTTCATTTTAGTGGGGCAACTTTCAACGTCCAGTGTAAGTCAGTTAATACGCTTAACTCTAAAGCCCATGATGAACGACGCGCTGGATGGGCTGTAGTTGGTGGTAACAGCGCATTGGATTCGGAGAGTGCTTTGCAGCTTTTAGAAGAGCAAAGAAAAAACTATATCGTTGTAGATGACGATATTGTAGTAAGGCTCTCGCCCGACTCATTTGCTGTAAGCTTTGACGCATGCGGTAGTTCGAATGTCTGGAATGTTAGCAGTTTGCCAGCTGAGTTTCTGGCCAAGTCAGTTCAGTCTCATGTTGGTTACGTACCGACAAGTTATGACAACATTAAGGTATCAGCGAATGGTCAGATTCAATTCACTGCGCTATCGGCCAAATTCGCGGATAGCAAGGTGATTGAGGTCGAGAGCACCGACTTCGGTGACACTTGGAGGGTACGACAAAGAATTGATGGCGGCACTAAATCAGAGTGGCGCCTTATTGAATCCCCTCTCTCTCAGCAGCTGTTTGAGATGAATCAACTTGGTATAAGAGCCTCAAATGGAGAGAGCGGCACGCTTGAAGAGATAAAAAAAATGCGAGAACAGCTTTACCTCAACATTGACTATACGAACGATAAAGAGCGAGTTCTCTCTAACTTAAAGCTTATGAATGCTGCTTTTCGGCCGATTGGAGTTGCTGCTGGAGATGGGAATGAGAGGGCACTTGAGGCTTTGTTTAGTTTGGCCAGGTCAAAGGATATGCAAGGCTTTGTTATTAAAGCTTTCGGCATCGCCGCAGCTCGTGGAAATAACAGGGCGTTGGAGGCTCTCTTGAATTACGAGCAATACGGGTGGTTGTTAACGTCAGTGGTATCGGCGATGGCTGAACCCGCTGCGGTCAACAATCCCGAGGCAGTAAGCTTTTTGGTCAAAATTAACGAAGAGGATTCTGCTCATACGTTTTGGTATTTATACGCCCTAGCTTTGGAAAAGGCTGCCTATTTGGGTAATGAGGCGGCCGCCAAGGCTATGAAATCGTCGAAGCATTAGCTGCTGTCGATTGGCGAGACTCTAAGCTATTCGGTTTAGTCTAAATCTTCGCTCAGGCTGTCTTATCCCTATCGCTATGCTTAGAACTTCCCCCGTATTAATTGACTTAGAGAGAAGCGATCGGCCTTGCTGTACGAAATGTGATAAAGGCATGGCATGAGATACCCAAGAGAGTTCAGCAAAGCGCACAAAGAGAGGCTGTTTGGCTGGCCGGAGGTGCGTCCCAACTACAATTCTCGTAAGTTTCCTTAGGTTTAAGTTGTTGATGTTATATAGAAAACCACGTAAAGAAGCTTAAAGCACTAGGTGCGGTGTGGTCTTAGTGATGTCAGGGGCCGGGTGTATAAAAGTAGGGTGTCCGCAATTTCTTTTTCTTACTCTAGCCCGTGCTTTTGAGTGCTCCGGCGATGGCATTGATCGATAGCAGGAGCTTCGGGAGGCAGTCAGAGCCCGCGCGCCAATCAGCTAGCAACTGAACCTGTGCGGCATGCAGGGGGAGCAGTCCACGATTACGGAACGCGACCTGTTTATGTATGTCGTGCTGGCGCTCGTGTATCTCTGGCGGCAAAATCTTTTTAAGTTCCTCATGAGTTAACTCCCACTCGTATTCAATCATTGACAGTAGCTGCTGCCCAACTATGGGGTCGGGCACAAGCATCGCATAACTTCGCATGACCTCTGGATCCGACCAGGCTAGGGCGGTGGCAACGCTCAAAAAAGCGTAGCGACTAAACGGTTCATGAGCCAGCTCCTGACCAAGTAGTTGGTGGTTTGCTGGTTGGCTCTCACGTAGCTTGTGCAAGGCGCTGCCAGATCCAAACCAGCCGGTCAGATTGAAGCGTGCTTGGGCCCAGGCAAAAACCCACGGAATTGCTCGCAGGTTTTCAAGCGAGCGTGGTCCCTTGGTTCTCCTCGTTGGGCGCGAGCCAATGCTACAGGCTTCAATGGCGTCAATCGGCGTTGCCGCAGAGAAAAAAGCTGAAAAATTTGGGGACAACACCAGACCGCGGTACACTCGCTGGCTCTCGCTGGCAAGCAATTGCCAGGTCGCCGGAGAAGGTGCGGAATCCCCGTTAGCTGGAGGGGCTTGGCTCAGTACTGTTCCCTCAACTAGCTCAAGCAGAGTGCTGCTCGCCGTGGATATAGTCCCATACTTGTGCTCAATTCGCTCTCCCTGCTCAGTAAGCCTTAAGTGAGAGCCGTTGGCTTCGGGGAGTGCCTGAAGGAAGTCTAAGTCAGGCCCGCCCCCACGGGCTATTGTTCCTCCGCGTCCGTGGAAATACGTGAGTTCCACTCCGCACTTTGCCGCGGCTTCTCGCATATTGCCTAGAGCTTGGCGAATTTCCCAGCGACTCGCGAGAATTCCCCCATCTTTGTTGCTATCGCTATAGCCGACCATTACCTGCTGCTGCAAAGAGCTGCTATCTCTGCTGCGGGCGTGATAGGCGAGTGTTCTTTGGACAAACGGATGCGCGAGATACTCTTCAAGGATCTGCGGTGCACGGCGCAAATCATCTATTGTTTCAAAAAGCGGCACCACCTGAAGAAGCAAGACCGGCCCAGCAGGCGTGCTTGTCCATACCCCAGCCCGCTCCAAAAGATAACAGGCCGAAAGCAGGTCAAAAGAAGAACGAGTCATGCTGACGATGTAATTCTCTACCCCCTCGAGCCCGAACGAGCGGAGGTGCAAAGCGACCCGCGCCATGGTGTTGAAGGTTTGGGCGGCATCCTTATCCTTGAGAGTTGGCGGTGCAAGGTTTCCTGAATGGCCCAGTAGCTTTACGATACAAGCTGGATCCTTGGAGTCCTCGCTGTCTCCCAGGACCTCTCTAAGCGCACGCTCATGCACAGCGCTATTCTGGCGAATATCGAGACGGGCGAGCGAGAAGCCTACACATGAAACCAGCCGCATGATAGGCACAAGTTCCCATTCCACTTCACGCACTGCTCGAATCTCTAAAAGTGCATGGCGCAAGATTTCGAGATCCGCGAGCAAGGCAGGCGCGCTGGCGTAGCTCATACCCGAGCTCCGAACCCCCAGTTTGCAACAGGGTAGGCAGGCTAGGACAAGACCAAGATATTGCCGAAAAGCCTCTCCAGCGTTTCGTTCTAAGACCAGTTCCGAAGCATCCGCCCCCAGTTTGTCAGCAAGAACCTTTGCTCGTTCTTGCAGTGGACGCGGCGCAGCATTCATGGGAATTGAAAAGCTTAAACCTCGCAGCAGTCTGGTCAGGGCGTCCGTCAGCAGGGTCAGGGCTCGTGTGCGCATAGCTCGCAGCACTTCCTCTGTAATCTTGGCAGTGACGAGTGGATGTCCGTCGCGATCGCCGCCAACCCAAGAAGAGACCACTATCTTGGGGAAGGTAGTGCAAGTGCTGGTCGCCCTGAGGTCTGAGTAGTCGCATAGAAGCAGAGCTAGCTATTTATCTGCCAGCGCCAGGGCCTCTGGAAAGATCTCTTCAAGGTAGTAGAACACATTCCGCACTTCGGACTGAACATCCGGTTTGTCGACGTAAATCTCACCTGTGCGCCACAGCCGTTCAATAATAAGCTTGGCTCGTTCTCGGCCTGCTCCCTTCAAGCTGTTACCGGAAGAAGCCGCGGCTTCGGCAAGCATAAAAAGTTCGCGATGATGCTCAAGCACCGTTACGCGTTTGGCTTCGGTGGGGTGGGCGGTAAATACTGGCTCAACCTTCACAGAGGCTATGAGCGTAAGCAGTTTTTTGCGATCTGCTGGCCGCTCGTCAAACAGTGCCCGCAGTCGGTTTAATGGGATCGCATTAAGGTTTCGGTGAACTCCAGACGCAATGTTGAGTAGATGAAAGCTGAGTGAATATGCCTGAAGAAGTTTACCGCTGGCAGCGACCGCGCCGTTTCCACTCCAGGGCAACATTGCTGCCAGCTCTCCTTCCCCAAGTTCATGCAGCACCTCGGTAAAGCAGTCTAGCAGCGAGGAGAAGAGCGCCGAGATTGTATTCGACATATGAGCCTGCCATAGCAGAAATCGTTAAGGGCATGTCCGGGTAAAAATCTCCCCGGTTTCATCACTAGCCATATTATATATTGCACTGGTCCATAGGCACCACATTCTTGTTGATTAGACCGTATGCCACTCCCCTCTAGACAGGTGTAGAGGGGAGCGTTGATAGTGTCTGGTCTAAGTGGCAATTTTTAAAAATAGACCCAGTATATACCGCTCACGAAATGAATTTCCGCCTTTAGCCACTGTAAACTTGAGGTGAGCGGTATATAGCGAGGCAGAGCCGAGCCAGGAGCAAATATACTGAGCGTTATGTAAATGAGTCGCCCGCAGGGCGTCAAAACCTTTAATTCCCTATCTTGTTAGCGCTACCGCGCTGCCCTTTTTTGTATGAGCGGTATATTTGTTGATGGCTACGGCTTCGCCTGCGCAATATACTTCGCGATGGAACCTCAGCGATAAAAGATGAAATTCATTCTGCGCTCAGTATATACTGAGGGAAAATTAAAATGCCTGGTATAGCGCAAATCGACGCAGTGTTCTGGTACCTTTTCTGGGTCTAATGGCTTAAACGCCACATTTTTATGGATATATTAGCGCGCAAGGTTATCTTGCGAGGGGAGACCCTGCTGGGTTATATCCAAACAAATGCGAAATCCAGCCCGCGCCATATTCCCCGGGTCCTTTGATCCCCTTACAAACGGGCATGTTGATTTAGTGCACCGTTCGCTCAAAATCTTCGATACGCTGATAATTGGTGTGCTTTGTAACCAGCAAAAGCAATCGCTTTTTAGTCCTGAAGAACGGGTACAGCTGATTCGATCAGAATTTAAAGAATTTGGGCCCCGCGTGGTGGTGGATAGTTTTTCAGGCTTGCTCGTCGAGTTTGTTAAAAAATGCAAATCATCGGTGGTGGTGCGCGGGCTGCGAGCGGTCAGTGATTATGAATATGAAATGCAAATGGCGCTTATGAATCGCCACTTGGGCGAAGACCTTGAGACCGTCTTTCTCATTTCGAGCGAACAAAACTCCTATGTAAGTTCTACCTTGGTAAAACAAGTTGCAATGCTCGGCGGGGACGTGTCAGGCATGGTGCCGGCGGGGGTGCGAAAAGCATTGGCAAAGAAAGCAAAAGACGTCAAATCAAAATAAATGCCCCAGAAAGTTTTTGTGATGGAGTTTGGTATGGTTCCTGTGAATTCGAAAGCGAAGCGACTAAAGCCCAGCGAGACCTTAGTAATTAAAGCCAGAGCTACTGAGCTTAAAGCTCAAGGCAAATCTATTGTTGATATGAGCGTGGGTGAGCCTGACATTGAAACGCCGCAGCATATTAAGGACGCAGCGGTAAAAGCTTTGGCTGAAGGCAAAACCAGATACACACACGCGCAGGGAATAATTGAACTTCGCCAGGCAATTAAAGCCAAGTTAGAGCGAGAAAATGGTCTCAGCTATGATGTAAATAACATTATCGTGTCAAATGGCGGTAAACAGGCTTTGTACACCTGCATAGACGTGCTGGTTGAGGCAGGGGACGAGGTTATTTTGCCGGTGCCGTATTGGGTGAGCTATTTGCCCATGATTGAGATGGCGGGGGCAAAAGCGGTGTTGGTGCAAACCAAGGCCGAAAACGGATTTAAATTGACGCCTGCTGAACTCAAGGCAGCAATTACACCCAAAACAAAATTATTTATTATTAATAGTCCTTCAAACCCAGTTGGCTTGGGATACACCGAGTCCGAGATGGCTGCGCTCGGTAAGGTGCTTGAACCCACCCAGGTGGCGGTGTTGTCGGACGAAATTTATGAAAAAATTTGCTTTAATGGCTTTAAGTCAGTCTCCTTTGCAAAAGCATGTCCCGCGCTATTCGACCGAACAATCACAGTGAATGGGTTTGCTAAAACCTACGCCATGACGGGGTGGCGGGTAGGATACGCTGCTGGACCAAGAGAAGTTATCGATGCTATGGCCAAACACCAAAGCCAGGCAACTTCAAGCATCAACACCGTGGCGCAGTGGGCCTCGGTGGTTGCTATGAATGGTCCCCAAGATTTCTTGAAGCCCGTTGTCGAAAACTACGATCGCCGCGTGCGCGCCGCCTGCGCGCTCTTGGCGGAAGCGCCAGGTCTGTCTGTGCCGAGTATTCCAGTAGGTGCTTTTTATGTGTGGTGTTCATTTGCAGAGCTGAAGGCAAAACTAAAAAGCGAGCAGGTAGCCAGCTCCCAAGCCTTCGCTCGTTATTTGCTCGAAAAGGGCGGAGTAGCTGTAGTTCCAGGCGAGGCTTTTGGCGACGACTCGGCCTTCCGAATTTCGGTGGCCTCCCCCGATTCCGAGGTAAAAAGCGGGTGTGAGCGCATAGTTGCAGCCGTTCAGGCCCTGCTTGCTTGAGTTAAGTTCTTAAATTCGTTATATTTAGTCACCCACCAGGTTGAGCCGTGAGGTGCCTTTCGGCGCTTCTGTGAAATGCTCTTGAGGGTTTGGCGGCGCTGGCGCTGCTGCTTGGGGATTTTTGTATTCAATTATAGAGGGACTATATGTCAATTGAGCGTACTTTTTCGATTATCAAGCCTGATGCGGTGAAGAAGAATATTATTGGTAAAATTTTGACCCGCTTTGAAGATGCCGGGCTTAAAATTGTTGCAGGTCGTTTTGCCCATATGAGCAAAAAAGAAGCTGAAACATTCTACGCCGTTCACAAAGAGCGACCTTTTTTCGGTGAACTCGTCCAATATATGACATCGGGACCAGTATTTCTTTCCGTGCTTGAGGGACAAGGAGCCGTAGCATTAAATCGTAAGCTCATGGGTGCCACCGACCCTAAGAAAGCTGATAAGGGAACTATTCGTGCTGACTTTGCAGATAGCATTAGCGCCAACGCGGTGCATGGTTCTGATAGTTTAGAAAATGCTGCTATCGAAATTGGTTTGTTTTTCCCAGAGCTTAATCGCTAACCCGCTATGACTGAACCACAGCAGCTCGGATCATCTTCGATGGGAGATTTATCTCAAGGCGCAGCCGAGCCTGCTGTGGATTTTTATATGTTCAGTCGGCCGGAGTTGGAAGTATTTTTGGCCGAAAAATTTCAGGCTCCAGCGTATCGCGCTGAGCAGCTTTTTCGATGGGTATATCGCGAGAAAGTGACCGATTTCTCGGTGATGACGAACATTAGTGCAGCGCTCCGAGCTCAACTGGCCCAAACATTTTTCTTTCCGAAGGCTCCGATTGTTTCGCGACAGATTAGTTTGGATGGGACCCGTAAATATTTGTTTGGGGTGGAGCGTGGTGGCTCAGTTGAATCGGTAATGATTAAGCAGCCAGCGCGAATGACCCTATGCGTGTCTTCGCAGATTGGTTGTGGCATGGGCTGTGCCTTCTGCCGTACAGCGACGATGGGCTTTCACCGAAATTTAAGTAGTTCAGAAATTTTGCGCCAGGTGCTTGGGGTTATCGAAGATGCCAAGCAGTTTGAAGATGGCTTTCAGAATATTGTCTTTATGGGCATGGGCGAGCCTCTGCACAATTATGAGCAGGTCGTGCGCGCCTTGCGAATTCTTGTAGACGTGCAGGGATTGGCGATTTCCCCCCGTAAAATTACGGTGTCCACAGTTGGATTGGTTCCGGCTATAGAAAAATTTGGACAAAGTGGCGTCGACGTTAATTTGGCCATTTCGCTTAACGCCACGACCGACGAAGTGCGCACAAAAATAATGCCGATAACCAAGGCTTATTCGTTGGAAAAGCTTTTGCAAACGCTTAAGGCGCTGCCCCATAAAGGTCGAAAGAAACTAACAATCGAATACGTGATGCTTCGGGGAGTAAATGATTCTGACGCAGACCTGAAGCGGCTGCCTGGTTTGCTGCAAGGTATTCCTTCAAAAGTTAATCTGATTCCATACAACACAAACGCCGACCTTGGATTTGAAGCACCAGAATTAGAAAAGGTGCATCGTTGGCAGGACGTACTTACAAGACGGGGATTAAACACCACTATTCGCTGGTCCAAGGGGAAAGATATTGATGCTGCTTGCGGTCAACTCGCTGTGAAAGGTCTTGAAAAGAAGAAAAAGACTCCGAGAGGATTAAGTTTGATGGACAGTCAGGAGCCGAGCTTGTTGCAGCCGTCGGCTGCTCTTTGACGCGTTACTTTAGAAAAGTACATTTGTGACCCAGGCTTCCAGAGATTCGATTTGAAAATTAAGAACGATTGATACGACGAAGATTCTAGAGAAGAAGGCGACGGATAAGGCGCACCTTTAGACGGCGGCTTAAGCTTAAGAGGCCTGGGATAGCGCCTCCTCGGTCGGCAAGAGACGCCAAAACTAATTGGTCTTATCGTCTGAGGGAACTTCTGCTGATTCTGTAGCGGCTTGCGCATTTGCTGCGGCCTCAGCGGCTAGTTCCTTGGCTCCGCGCTGCACTTTTGCGGCTTGAAGTCCTTTTGGTCCTTCTTTGATTTCGTACTCTACTTCTTCGCCATCTTTGAGCGTTTTAAAACCCTCAGATTCGATAACAGAATAGTGTACAAAAACATCACGACCACTCGGGTGTTCGATAAATCCAAACCCCTTCGCGTCATTAAACCACTTAACGACCCCTTTGACCTTTTCGCTGTCGGACATACTCCAACTCCTCACTTTGGACCTAGCTACTCAACCATGCACCTTGGGCTGCTTGAGTTTGGTAACCAACGTTGGCCTTCGACCTTTCAGCATCACTGTGTGGGTCCAACCGAATTACGTTTCGCTGATAAACCATCAATTATGATTCTTATCAGTCGCCGGTGGATCCACATTTTCACCACTTCAATACAACCAAAAACGGCGAAGGGCGAAAGGATGAAGGAAATCACTACCTTGATACTTAGCGCCCGAAATCTCTGCTGTCCACAAAAAAATGCAAATTTGAAGCCAACGTTATAGCGGTTGTTGGATACAGTCTGGGTTGGTTTTGGTTCAAGTGCCTCAAAAATATGGCAGCTTTCTTCGCCTCTAGCAGTGATTTGTCATTAGATCAGGGCTAGCTGAATCAGCCATAACAGCGTATTAGAGTTGTGTTCTTTTGTGTGCATAAAGTCTAACAACATCAAGAAGTTCGCTATGAGTAGTTTGAACCTCGATACACTGTGCGGAGTCCTCGATGGGCTGCGAGAACCTATATTTATAGTCGGAGACTCAGGGGCCGTGTTGTTTGCCAATCCGGCGCTGTATTCATTTTTGGGGCTCCCATATTCCCCTGGCCAAAGCCCGGTGCAAATTGCTGAATTTTGGCCCGCAGGCCTTGGTGTTGCTGACTACACTTCTGGCGAGCTGGCCACTGAATTTGCCCTCGGTAACGGCGCTCGCTTTTCGGTGCGACTTGCCTTAGCCAAGTCAGCGGGAGCTGCGGTGGTTCGGGTGCTTTCCGGAATTTCTCGCAATGAAAAACTGCATAGCTTTAAAGGACTACGCCTCGAAACCTTGGGCATGTTGGCAGGCGGGGTGGCTCACGATTTTAATAACGTCTTGGCCGGAATTTTGGGGCACGTTTCGTATTTAAAAACTGTGTTGCCTGCTCGGGGAGACCATGTTGAAAGTTTAACCGCTATTGAGGATGGCGCAAAAAAGGCAACGGCGCTTACAAAACAGATCTTGGGTTATGCAAAAAGTGAAGATGGCGAGAAGGTTGCTGAAGTAAACTTAAGTGACGTGCTTAGAAGTATTTGCAAGCTTCTACGAGGGGCCATTTCTTCTCAATATATTTTGGAGCTCGCGCTTCCTAAAGAGCCCTTGCGGGTTCTTGCGGTGGAGGGCCGAATTGCTCAGGTGCTTGTTAATTTAATAATCAATGCCAGAGATGCGGTAAAAGCTGATGGGGTTATTCGTGTATCTGCTTCCGAGGTACCGGATGATCTAGAACTGCAAAAGGCATTTAATGGCGCAGATCGTGGATCAAAAGGATATGTACGAATCTCTGTTCAGGATAATGGAGCTGGGATTCCACCGGAGATTCAGGAGAAGATTTTTGAACCTTATTTTTCTACCAAAAAAGAAAAAGGTACCGGGCTTGGATTGGCAGTTGTTCGCGAAATTGTAGAACTATTTGGTGGCGCAATAATTGTAGATTCTAAAGTAGGTGTTGGCACGAGCATGCATGTGTATTTGCCGCTTTCTGGAGCAAATGCCAGCGAAGTGCAAACCTCGGGTGCCGCCGAAGTTCAATTTAGCAAAAATGCCGAGCGCATATTAGTTATTGATGACGAATATTCTGTTCGCAATGTGTTGCTTGTGGGCTTGCAGCACCTAGGGTACGAGGTTGAAACAGCCAGTAATGGGCCCGAGGGGATTGCTAAATTTAAGGAGGCTAACGGCAAGTTCGATTTAGTGCTCCTCGACATGATTATGCCCCAGCAGAGCGGAGATGAGGTGTTTTTCTGCCTAAAAGAGTTAGATCCGAACGTAAAAGTACTCGTAATTAGCGGCTTTTCTTCAGAAAAAGCAGTGAGAGCGATATTAGCCAGTGGAGGACTAGACTTCCTTCAGAAACCCTTTACCATTGAGGAGCTCTCGCGTCGGGTCAAGGCCTGCGTTAGTTAAAGAAGGGCCTGTGTTTGGCAAGACCAGCTGGCTTTTGTATTAAAATTCGCTCTTTGCTTTTGACATTCACTTACACTTTTATCTCTTTGGCCTATGTCGCTAAACCGCTCCACTGTTATTCGCAATCTGGAAATAAAGCCTGGTCTTGTACTGGCCCCCATGAGTGGCGTGACCTGCTCGGCATTTCGCACGCTGATTAAGGAGCTCAATCCAGACAGTGTTGGTTTGGTTGTCAGTGAATTTATTTCGGTTGAGGGCTTAACTCGAGAGTCTGTTCGAAGCCGCGATATGATGCGTTTTCGTGAAATGGAACGTCCATTTGGGATTCAGATCTTTGGCTATGATATTCAAAGAATGCGAGATGCGGCCTTAATGGTGCAGGATGCAGGGGCAGATTTGGTCGATATAAATTGTGGCTGCCCAGCCCCAAAAGTTGTCAAACGTGGTGGTGGTTGTGAGCTGATGCGGCAACCAGAGCATTTGTCCAAAATCCTGCATGAAGTGAGGAAGGCTGTACAAATTCCTCTCACCCTTAAAATGCGGTCTGGTTGGGACGAGACATCCAAAAATTCAATTGATATCGCACGCATGGCTGAAGCAGAGGGCGTTGAGTCATTAGCAGTTCACGGGAGAACTCGAAGTCAGCTCTATCGGGGGCAAGCTGACTGGTCGATTGTAGAGGCGGTGGCCGACAGTGTCTCTATTCCTGTATTCGGAAGTGGGGACGTGGTTGACGCCAAAACGGCTCAGGAACGTTGGCGCGGGAAGGTTGCCGGGCTTTATATCGGGCGAGGGGCCATGGAGAACCCGCTCGTTTTTACGCAACTTGCTAAGGGGCAAGCCCCAGAGCTGCGTCACTCGGAGCGTTTAGTACTGGGCATTTTGCTTCGGTATCTTGAGCTTTTGCGCCAAGATTATCCTGATAAGGCTGTAATTGGTCGTTTTAAGCAACTGGTGACTCAAATGTGTCGTGGCTACGCCTGGCGTAAAGATATCTGTCGGGCCATGACCCTCGATGAGCAAATGAGGATCTTAAGTGCTATTCAAGATGGCACGTTTCGCTCTCCCCACGCGGGCGAGTCTGGGGTAGGCTGTTTACAAAATGACTGCGAGCGTAGTTCTACATAATATTTCCCATTCTTTTGGTGCCCATGCGGTGCTGCGCGATGTGAGCGTGCACCTGCATGCTGGTGACCTCGTCGGCCTTATTGGACCCAGTGGCGGCGGAAAAAGTGTGCTCCTGAAGCTGATGGCGGGAGTGCTTACCGCAAGTTCTGGGCAAATTGAGTTGCCCGGGGGCGAGTCGCAAATGAGCTTTATGTTTCAGGAAGGTGCGCTCTTTGACTCAATGACCGTGTTTGATAATATCGCGTTTCCGCTCGTAAACGGAAATTTACCCCTCTACAGTCAGCCTTTAGCTATTCAAGAAGAAGTGCGAGGGAAAGTGAGCGCAATTTTGGCTCGTGTCGGGTTGACTCAAGCAGCCTTTAAAATCCCAGCGCAGCTTAGTGGCGGCATGCGAAGACGGGTGTCTTTGGCCAGGGCCCTGGTGGCAAGGCCGCAAGTGCTTTTGCTCGATGATCCCACTGCTGGACTTGATCCGGTTGCGAGTAGCGTCATTATGAGACTGATAGGCGAACTTTACCACGAATATAAACCGGCCACTGTTATTGTGAGCCACGATTTACGCCGTTTATTGCCTCTGGTGCAGCGAGTTTGGGGGCTATTTAACGGGCAACTAAGTTTTGATGGTCCCGTGCCTGCCCTTTCGGCAAGTCCTGATGAATTGCTGCTCCGGTTTGTGCGTTGCAGGTATGATATATGAGTAGTCCAAAACATATCCAAGATTTAAGGCGTGAATTGCTTGATGGCATTGGCGTGCCCAAGCAAGCTTCGTTTGTTGCTGATGAATTTCAGAAGGAAGCCATTTCCTCGGTAGTTGATGGGGTAGATACCCTTGTTGTAGCACCTACGGGCTCGGGCAAAACCTATATTGCTACAGAAGCCATTGAAGCTACCTTGGCTTTGGGATTAAAAGCGGTGTACACCACGCCCCTCAAAGCATTATCGAATGGAAAATTTGCAGAATTACGTGCCCGTTTTTCTCCAAAATTTAAAGTCGGTTTGTTAACGGGAGATAGAAAGATAGACGGGGACGCTGATGTAGTGGTTGCCACCACAGAAATTTACCGAAATGAACTTTATAAATCCTCCGAGCGCTACTCGCTGGTCATATTGGATGAAGTGCATTTTATTGCTGATGCCCAGCGCGGAGCAGTTTGGGAAGAAAGCATTATTTTGACTCCCTCGAGCACTACTCTTTTAATGCTTTCCGCCTCTATCTCGAACCCAGATGAAATTGCGGAGTGGATTGAAAGTGTTCGCTCAAAAAAATGTCGCATTGTGATTAAAGAAAAGCGATCGGTAGAGCTGCGGTATGGTTTTTTGCATCCGGACTTTGGGCCGATTCCGATAGCAAGCCGTCGCGGCGAAATTTTGCCTGAAATTCAACAGTATTATAGTGGACTTTCGCTTGATCAAGGTGGCATGAGGCTAAGGGGCCGGAGACGAGGTGAATATTCACGGCAGTCGAATAATGCGTCTCATGGACGTAAACGCAAAGAACGAAGGGGCCGCAGGTGATAGGCGAGTTTTCAGTAACAAAAATTTTAAGCATGTTGGAGCGGGACAACTTGCTTCCCGCAATTCTCTTTCGTACGGCACGTAAACAATGTGACGTTGATGTTGAGCGCGTAAACCAGGCCAGAGGGGCTGAATTAGAGCCAGAAGCGCAGGCACGCCTGGCGTATGAGGTAACTCAGATTGCCGACAAATATGGAGTCGAGCATGATGTGCTTACCACCTATCCCCAATATGACGCGCTTATTCGCACGGGAATTGGGGCGCATCATGCTGGGCAGCTGCTTATCTGGCGCTTGGTGCTTGAAGAGTTGATGACCAGAGGAATGCTCCGTCTGCTGATTGCCACAGGCACGGTGGCTGCAGGTGTAGATTTCCCCGCTCGAACCGTAATTATTACTGCCCATAGTAAGCGAGGTACTGACGGATTTGATGTGCTCAGTGCCGCTGAGTTTCAACAAATGTCGGGAAGGGCAGGGCGGCGTGGCAAAGACTCGGTTGGCATCTGCCTTGTAGCTCCTGGGCCCTATGCAGATGCTCGTGTAGTGCATGCTATTTCGAAAAGTCCGCCGGAACCCTTACGTTCGGCCTATTTTGCAGCTCCATCTACGATGCTGAATTTATTAAAATTCAGAAATGTAGATGATTTAAAATTTACGGTCTCCAAAAGTCTGGCTGCTTTTTTAGATTGGAAACAAGCTGATCGCTTACGCGAAAGCGCAGAGCGAGAGATGGAAAAAGTAAATGCCTCTGGGCATATGCCGAGTGAGCAAAAAAAGCGCTCAGAGAAACGGTATCGACGCTCGCTGCGGGATGCCGATGAGCTTGAGGGTAAACAGCACCAGAGTTTAGAAGCAGCTTTACAAGGACTTCAGACTCTTGGGTACGTTGAAGCCGGCAAATTAACCGAGAAAGGATATTGGGCAGCCCAGCTTTGCACTTCTTTGGTGCTGGAGCTTGGTGAGGCCGTTGCAGACCATCTTTTTGCTGACCTCAGTGTCATTGAACTTGTCGGAGCAGTGGCTTCAATTGCAGGCGATTCTCACCGTTCGTATTTGACCATAAAACGAAACCCCATGAAAAAAGATGTATTTCGCGCATTGGAAGGGATCGTTGAGCGGGTTAAAAACGCCTATCGAAATCCGGCTGCCAGTGAAGTAGTTGTACAGCCAGATGCGGCAACCACAGTAATTACCTGGATTGAATCAAACGACTGGTATGAATTTGCAAGTCTTTTGCGGCTTGCAGGTGTGGCTGAAGGGGACGTTGCCCGTTTAGTTACCCAAACCGCAGATCATTTAAACCAGCTCTCCCGGCTTGAAGATTCTCATCCAGATTTAGCCCGTATGGCTGCCGATGGAAGACGCTTATTGCTTCGTCCGCCGCTGAGTGAAGCGGTTGAGGTTGAAGCGTTTCGGGCCAGCCAGGCAACAATGGTGAAGCTCTAAAAGCGTTTTTCAGATTTTCACGGCAAATCACCGTGTTCAAGGTGATAAAATTAATTTTGCCAAAGTCTCAATATTGATACGGTTGCCCCGCTTTTCTGTTTGCCGTCAAAATGCGTTCAGACGAGGCGCGAGGGGAGTGGGTCGACTGAGGGGTGCTATAGGCACCTCGCAGGGAGGCCCCGAGCCTCGGAACAAAGTATGAACGCAATGAAAAACGCTTGAAAAATTGCTAGGAATTGAGCTCGAAATGCCATTTCATTCGCAATTATTTCATTTCAGGCTAGTAGCGAGCTCCACTTCCAGCAATTCAAAGCGTTTTTCAGATTTTCACGGCAAACTAACGCGCGAGCAACACTTCTTTACGCTCCCGCTGCGTATATTCAATCTTGGTTGTTTTACCAAAAAATAGCCGCACGGGCACAGTCACGCTGGCGGTTGAGGTAAAATGGGTGCCATCGTCTGTCACCTGCATTTCCACGCAATCTTCATCCGCGCAGTTCCACTTGGCTCGTGGATAACTAGCCTGTATTTCATTAAACCCAAAGTGTTCGGAAGCGGTTTTAAAGTCATAGGTTGTTTGGGCTGGGCTCCCCGGTCCAAATCCTACAAACTCAGGACTACAAGCCACATTGCCTTGTTGGCATTGTGCTGGAATTTGTCCATCAGGATAGGGGCCGCCGGGAATGAGCGTCCTACCAGTTGGCTCGCTCCAGAGAATTTCAGGACTTGGGTCTACGCAGATATCTGGGATTTGCGCGCTGATATACTTGCTGACGCCTAATTGTGGTTGGTTCGCTCTAAAAAATGCATTTGCGGGCATAAGGTTATGCTGGAGCGCGTCATTTTGCAGCGCTTGTTCCCAAGCGCACCCGGGCATAGTGCGTTCACCGTAAAAGAGTGAGTTTTGATTTCCATTGCTGACTTGATGCGGGAGCACATCTACCCCTTGAGATGATAATCCAATCTCTGGGCAGGCATATCCCGACTGTGGGTTTGCTTTGAGCGCAGCAGGATCTACAGCCCCGGTGTAATACGGTTGCTGGCTTGCCAGAGAGTTTACGAAAGAAAGCTTAGGGTAGTTGCCTAACAATGAACCCGCAGGAAACTGTAGTTGGGTATTGCAGTTCTGCTTGGTCCAGTTAATTTGAGTTACGCCATTTGGCTGCACATGCTGCGGAGGCACACTGACTAGTGCTTCGGTCCAACGCACGTTAGTTGGAGCCGGTAGTCCATTAACTTGGGGCACTAATGGCGGGCAAATGAGAGCTGCTTCTGTAGAGCCCACAATAAATCCTTGGGCATTGGCTAACTGAGCAACGCCGTAGTTCGCCTGAGTACCTTGGCTTCCCACCGTGCCTATTGCGGGGCACGCAAGCGTTTGTGCGCTTGTACCGCAGCCAGAGGTGTTGGCATTAAATTCAAAGTTTTGCACACATTCATTTATGCCTTGTGCTTGCAGTAAACTTGCGAAGTTTGCAGTTGCGTTTTGACACGTATTGCCAAGCTGAATTTGGGGCCCCACGGACACGGGAGGCCCAGAATTAAGCAAGGTAAAATCTTGGAAAATGTCTTGCGAGTTTTGAGGCACAGGAGTTTGGCATTGGGCCGAAGTGTCACAATAGCGCAGCAAATTTGTGCAGGTAATCACCTCCGTTTTGGGTGTTTCTTGTGGCAGATATACCCGAATACTGCCGCCATGCCATTCTACTACTCCACCAGCCGAGTGTTGCAAAGTAAAGCGAATTCGATATCGGAAGCCGTACTCTACTTGAAGTGTTGCGTTGTGAATATCAAGCTCGGTGTACCCACTGTTATTTACGCTTTGTGATCTCCAGTTGCTTGGTACTCCGCGAATTACAAAATTGGCACGCGGGTCGGTGTCATTAATGTCTTGCCTACCAAAACTTCTACCGCCCAGTGAGCTTGTATCAACAAGTTGATTATTTGAATTGTATTTCAGTAGTTCAATGCCCACATTGCCGCTGCTAAAGGTGTTGGTTCCAGACTTAGTACCGGTGATATGAATTACCATTGGATAGGTATTTGCATTTGCTCGCTGAGTCCAAACGGCACTGTGACTTGGGTCGTTGGCATCTCTTTCTCTTGAGGAGGAGTAAAATGGCCGCTGATTACCAGCAGGAGCTGGTAGGTAGCCAGAGAGTGCGGTGGGCGGATTGCCTGCAGTGGCTGGGCTTACCGAAAGATCTACGTTGCCAAGTCCCACGGTGCCGGCAACTGGATAACTCCCGTAGGGAGTTGCAGGCTGATTTTGTGCTGCCCCGCGATAACTTAAGGTTGGATCGAGTGGATCTCCACTTACATAGGGGTAGGTTGCGGTGCGCAGAAAATAATCAGCTGTTCTTTGTGCATTGAAGTAACGTCTTGCAGCACTGAAGGTTGCTTGCGCTGAATCGAACTGTACTTGCTGCAATATCCGCGCTTGGAAGTTTGATGCGGTGTAGTTTGGAATATCGAGCCAGCTTGTGGTGCCGCTAAAATTATAGGTATCACTGACAAACTGTTGAGTTCTGTCCACTTGGTAATAGTCATAAAAACGTGTGCGTGGATCTGCTGCTGTTGAGACGCATTTTCCATCGGTGGTGTATACACAACGCAGGCTTGCATGTACTCCACTTTGCAGCGCCGAATAAGCCTGTAACAATGTGTTAACGTCTATCGCGCCTAGAATCATGGTCAGTAACACCGGGTAGACCATTACTTGCTCTAAAATTGAAAGGCCTTTTTCGTTTTGCTTCATGACGAGCTTCCTTAATCGATAGAAAGTGCTTCTATCTTCTATTCGCACAAAAGTGCGTAAAGTTGCGTGAGGCGACGTCAGAGCATAAAGAAAGTTTGAAAGTGAGTGAAAGAAAAAGTCGTGTAATTTCTAAGCTTTATTTAGGATCGACCTATTACGAACAGATAAGGACAGCTGTAACTCTGCTTCCAAAAGTGGCGAGCTGAGTCCCTCAGCCTTTGGGCTATTGCGGTGCTGGGGGCACCCTGGTCCTCACCCTGTTCACCCTGGTTCACCCTGGTCGGGGGCTCCTATGTGGGCTTTCATTCTTGCCGCGATTCTTAAGGCTGTTTAGACTACGGGGGCACAAAAGAGTGCTCGAAAAAGAGGTTAAGCACATGAAAATTCTAGTGAGCGTGAAGAAGGTTACTGATTATCAGGCCAAAATTAAAGTGAAGCCTGATGGCTCTGGCATTGAAACGGAAGGGGTAAAGTGGATTGTAAACCCTTTCGATGAAATTGCCGTTGAAGAGGCGCTCCGCTTAAAAGAGGCTGGAAAAGCCACAGAGGTGGTGGTGGTTGGCATCGGGGACGCAGATGTGCAGACCCAGCTTCGGTATGCGTTGGCTATGGGCGCTGACTCGGCAATTCATGTGTCTTCTTCGCAGCCTGTTGATTCTGATTTAGCCTCGCGAGCTCTTGCGGAAGTATTTAAAAAAGGTGGCTATGGGTTAGTCATCATGGGTAAGCAAGCTATTGATTCCGATGCAAACCAGACAGCTCAGCTACTTGCGGCGCGGCTTGCGCTTCCACAGGCCTGTTTTGCTTCTAAAGTTGTAATCGAAAACAATTCGGCTTCAGTAACGAGGGAGGTTGATGGGGGACTCGAAGTGCTCCGAGTTAATTTGCCCGCTGTTATTTCCACCGATTTGAGACTGAATGAGCCAAGGTATGCCTCTCTTCCTGGAATTATGAAAGCAAAGAAAAAGCCACTTGAAGAGATGTCGTTAGAGTCTTTAGGAATAGACACAAAGACAAAGGTGGAAGTAAAAAAAATGAGTATGCCGGCTGGCCGGTCTGGCGGCAAAAAAGTCGAGAATGTGGCGGCCTTAGTGCAGGCGCTACAAAACGAAGCTAAGGTTATTTAAGAGGTGTTATGAGTCAGGTATTAATTTTCCTCCAATCAGAAAATGGTCAACTGCTTAAATCTTCACTGTGTGCGCTCTCTGCAGCACAGCGGCTAAAAGCTGTTTATGCAGCTACCTCACTTGTTGGAATTTGCATCGGACCCAAAGCGGCTGAAGCAGCTGCTACTGCGGCTGGTTTTGGGCTTCAAATTGTGCGGTACGTTGACGCGCCAGAAGTGGCGGAATATCGAGCGGTTCCTTATGCACAGGCGGTAATCGCTGCGGCAACCCAAGTCGGGGCCAAATTTATTGTAGCTCCGGGTGGAAGTTCCGCTAAAGATTTTATGCCTCGAGTGGCTGCTCATTTTGACGCCGGTCAAGCTTCTGACGTAATCGGCATTAATGACGATAAAACCTACAAACGCCCAATGTATGCAGGGAATGTAATAGCTGATGTGGCGCTTCACTCTGAGGTGCACGTTGTGACTGTGCGTAGCACGGCTTTTGCACCAGCAGTTCAGGCTGGGTCGAGTGCTAGCGTCGAGGCATTGAGTGTCAGTTTTGATATGACCAATGCTGGCGAAGTAGTTTCGGTTGATAAGGCCAAAAGTGCGAGGCCTGAACTAGGAGACGCTGAAGTAGTGGTCAGTGGTGGACGTGCGCTACAGTCGGCTGAAAATTTCGAAAAATATATTTTCCCATTAGCGGACGCCTTCGGCGCAGCGGTAGGAGCCTCGCGCGCCGCCGTCGATTCTGGGTATGCGCCCAACGACTGGCAAGTTGGTCAAACGGGAAAAGTTGTAGCTCCTCAATTATATGTTGCAGTCGGAATTTCTGGGGCAATTCAGCATTTGGCCGGAATGAAGGACTCAAAAGTCATTGTGGCAATTAATAAGGATGCCGACGCACCAATTTTTGAAGTTGCCGACTACGGTTTGGTTGCCGATTTGTATCAGGTAGTTCCTGAGCTTACTGAGGCCATAAAAAAAGCGAAACAAGGCTAAGCCTTAGATTCAAAGGCCCACGTAAGGAGCATTCATGGGAACGAATCAAAAGCGCACCCGGCGATTTTGGATCCAACTTATTATTTTATTTGTTCTGTGCCTCGCTTCTGGTTTGGCATGGCGCCCTCTGTCGCAGTGGTACGCGGATCGCGAAAAGTTTTCTTTACATTTTGTGGATCAGCAAAACGCGCCGGTTGCGTCCTTTAAGGTTGACCTTGCAACCACCGCAGCGACTCGTGGACGTGGTCTCATGTTTCGTCAACCATCTGAAATGGCGGCGCATCAGGGCATGTTTTTTGTCTTTCCGGATGAGGCACAGCGTTCGTTCTGGATGAAAAATACCTATATCTCGCTTGATATTTTGTATTTGGATAACACCTGTAAAATTGTGCAAATTCTTGAGAACGTCCCCGTTCTGAATGAGCAACCTCGGCCAAGTCTTGTGCCAGCTCAGTATGTGCTTGAGTTGCATGCGGGAACAGCTGCTAAGCGAGGGCTTAAACTTGGCCATCGGTGTATTGATACGTTGCCAGTGGCGTTGGAGTAGGGGCTTTTATTTTTGCTTAGAGTTGGTGTTCGAGGGGAGCAGCACTATTTACTTCGAAGCCGTAAGCTATAAGTGCTTAACGAGTAAGGACGTCGCTCGATAGTCGCGAAGGCACCTGCAGAACACAATTTGTGGAAATTCTATTTAAATTTCCGGTCACAAATCCTTCACTAAAAATTCAGAACCAACTGTTATTCGGCATCAAAATCGTTTCTTAGCCTGCCGCCCACCCTTTTAAGTGTTGCACGAACTTCCTTAAGCGAATTTTCGCCAAAATTCGGGGCACCAATCAACTCTTCTGGGGTATGCGCCATTAACTTGGCTACAGTATCGATCCCCATTTTCCTAAGACAGCTTCTCGTCCTAACAGAAAATTCAAAATTCGCTAGAGGAGTGTTGCCGTCTATCTGAAGTTGGGGCTCTTCCTTGTTTAGAGTGAACTCCAATTCCACTCCGATCTGACCGGATTCCGATATCATATTTATTTTTCTTAAGTCAGCGACTCTGTCGAGCCCCTTTAGACTGTCAGAAATTACCGTTAAAGTTTTATGAGGAGCGCTAGATGCCTCTTCCAATCCTAGCCAATTGAGTCCGAGGGTCAGTTTTAAACGTAAATTGTCACCCTGAAGTTGCATTTCCATGCCTTCTAGTTGGACTCCCTTTAATCCGAACTGGATCGCTCTTCTAATAGAATCGATGGCTTGGTATGCCGCACAACCTTCAACGCCAATATGGCTTCTCGCAAGCTCTTCTCTGAGCGGGCGTAACACCTCATCGAATCTGCCAAAATTAATTTGTAATAATCCTCTTGAGGCAGAATCTCCGCGATCCGTTGCAGTATTTGTCATAATTTCTCCTTCCCCTCCGTTTGGGAGTAACGGCAAACGTTAACTAGCTTGCGCCCCCTTATACTCGCCCAAGTTGATTTTTCGTACAGACAGATCCCCAAGAGTTATAGCATATGCGAATGGCTATGTATTATATCACTGTGATATTTTCCCATACATTTAAGTGCGAGTTGTTTTAGAGAGTTAACTCTATTTAAAAAGGGGTTAGGATGACGTGCCTGATAATGATTATTTGAAAGCTTCTTGCGATGCTTGGATTCGGGTAAGTAGTTATGGCAGAAACCGAACAGGATTCACCTTGCAATCGCACAGGGTGGAAAAGTTGAGGATAGCGGCAAAAATCAACAGCTCTTGCGCCACACTGTGGCATGGAGTTTTATTGTAATCGCGCAACAACCTAACGGATTTAATCGATATTTCTGCCTAATTTACCGTTTGCGCGGCATCTCAAAATGTTATAACATGTGTAATAACAATGGAGGTCTGCATGGTTCGAATCAAAATACGCAAGATTGGCAATTCGTTAGGTGCAATCCTTCCTACAGAGTCACTGAGCACCTACAAGCTTGAAGAGGGCGATGAGCTGTTGGTTACCACGGATTCCGAGGGCATCCGGTTGACTCCCTACAATCCAGACTTCGAGGATTCGATTGAGGCTGCTCGCGCTGGAATGAAAAAATATCGAAATGCCTTAAAAGAATTGGCCAAGTGATCCGTTTTGTCCCGTTTTCGGCTGTTTTGACCATTCATGCAGAGCTATTGCGAGAGTTTGGTGGAAAGTCAGGAATGCGCGATCGGGGCCTTCTTGAATCCGCGCTCGCGCGACCAAAACACCTTCACGTCTACGAAAAAGCTGACCTATTCAGATTGGCTGCCGCTTACACTTTTGGACTAATCAAAAATCACCCTTTCATTGATGGGAATAAACGCACCGGGCTTGTTGTGGCCTACGCATTTTTGAATATCAATAAAGTTGAAATGACAGCTTCGGAAGAAGAAGCCACTATTGTAATGCTCGGAGTCGCCGATAGTTCGGTCGAAGAGAAAACGCTTGCCGCTTGGTTCCAGGCAAACTCAAAGCCGATCCGACGCGCTGCTAGCTAGCAGGTATAGTATTTACATTACACACTTCCTCATGAGCGTGCTTCTACCGTTCTAGCTGAAATCCGTTACTCCGAAATCTGCAACAGTTCAGAAAACTGCCCCAGAAAAACGCCCTAAAACTAACTCAACTCGATTAAAAGTTGCTGCCCCTGCACTTCAACGCCGGGTTTAACGTGCACTTTTTTTACGCGGGCGCTGCGCGTGGCGGTGATATTATTTTCCATTTTCATCGCTTCAATGGCCGCGACAATTTGTCCGGCTTCTACTTGGCTTCCTTCGCTCACAAGCACTTTGGTAACAATTCCAGGCATTGGCGCATGTACATGGGCGCTTGCTCCAGCTGCGTGAGGCGTCTGGCGCGGCGCTGTGGCTTGGGCGCCCACTACCGGAGCGGCGGCTCCACTGGAGCGCAGCAACGGTTCAATTTCTACCTGATATTCTTTACCAAGGCAGCTAAATGCAACGAGGCCACCACAGCGACTTAAAACTCCAACCTGTAGCTCGCGGCCATTAATCATTACTTTATATTGATTCATGTATACTACCTTCTTTGAGAAAATTGCTGATGGAGAGCGTGGCGCCCCCATTCAGAAGAATTATTGCTAGAATCTGGAAGCTCGAAATAAAGCGTCATGGCGATGCTCGCAATCTCAGCGTCGGATAAAAAATCTTGAGACTGAGACTTGTAAAGGTCGTAGGCTGGTACGAAGGGAGCAATTTCATCGTACGGCGCCGCAGAGATTTCTTCGCGTCTTTTTAAGGCAGGTTTTATTATTCCCATAGATATCCTTCAGGCAAAAGCTAGAGTGGAATGTTGCCGTGTTTTTTGCGTGGGTTTGTTTGCTGTTTACCTTGAAGCATGGCAAACGCTTTTGCTATGTGAGGCCTGGTTTCTTTTGGCTCAATCACCGCGTCAATAAAACCAAGCTCGGCAACCTCCCAGGGATTAGCAAATTTTTGTCGATAGTCGGCAATTAACTTTGCGCGCACTTCGGCGAGTTTCCCTTCTTTCTCGGCAGCGTCGAGCTCGCGCCTAAAAATGATATTCACTGCACCCTCTGGGCCCATGACTGCAACTTCAGCTGTGGGGTAGGCTAAATTGATATCAGCTCGTATATGTTTAGAAGCCATCACATCGTAGGCACCCCCGTAAGCTTTGCGGGTAATAAGTGTCACCTTGGGCACCGTCGCTTCAGCGAAGGCATACAGGAGTTTTGCCCCATGGCGAATGATGCCTCCATGCTCTTGCTGAGTTCCGGGAAGAAAACCAGGAACATCAACTAGGGTGAGAAGCGGAATATTAAAGGCATCACAAAAACGAACAAACCGAGCGGCTTTTACGCTTGCATTGATGTCGAGGCAGCCTGCCAGCACGCTGGGCTGATTGGCCACAATTCCAATTGACTGCGCGTTGATGCGAGCGAAGCCAATTATCATATTCTGCGCAAAGAGTGATTGCAGTTCAAAAAAACTGCCTGAATCAACCACTCGGGCGATTAATTGCTTCATGTCATAGGGCTGATTCGGCTGCTCGGGAACAAGCGTATTTAAGCTTTCATCTGTGCGTGAAGCTAGATCTCCGCAATCAAAGCGCGGGGCTGGTTCGGCATTGTTCTGGGGCAAATACGACAAAAGTTGTTTGCAGGTTTCAAGGCAGTCTTGATCATTTTTAGTAAGCAAATGTGCAACACCACTTACTGAATTGTGGGTAACTGCGCCGCCCAAGGCTTCTTTAGTGACCTCTTCTCGAGTAACTGTTTTTATTACATCAGGTCCTGTAATAAACATGTGGCTGTTTTTATCAACCATCAATGTAAAATCTGTAATGGCAGGGGAGTAGACTGCTCCTCCAGCGCAAGGGCCCATAATTAAAGAGATTTGCGGAATGACCCCAGAGACTAGGGTGTTACGCAGGAAAATATCGGCGTAGCCGCCTAAGCTCTCTACGCCTTCTTGAATGCGTGCGCCGCCTGAGTCATTGATACCAATAATTGGACAGCCGGTTTCAAGGGCCAGATCCATCACCTTGCAGATTTTCTTTGCATGATAGGCGGCCAGTGAGCCCCCAAAAACAGTAAAGTCTTGGGAGAACACAAAAACTCGGCGCCCCTGAATGGTGCCTGAGCCAACAACCACACCATCTCCGTAGATGCGCTTTTCCCCGAGGCCGAAGTTTTGAGATTTATGGGTTACAAAAGCGTCTATCTCGGTGAATGACCCCGCATCGAGTAGCTGGTTTATGCGCTCACGCGCCGTCAGTTTTCCAGCTTCATGTTGTTTATCAATACGTTCTTGACCTCCTCCAAGGGCGGCAAGTTCGGTGCGTCGTCGTAGTTCGTCAAGTGCGCTCATACGGGGGGAGTTTAATCTTAAGCGGTGTGTAAGCTCAAGTTCTCTATCGCCCTGGCACCTAAGGGTGAGACGGTGTATTGATGAGGCAGCTGGGAATCATTTATGGCCACACAAAAAAACGAGACAATTGAAACTCCATCGGGACTAGAAGTAGCCGAGCTCTATCAAGGAGCTTCCGAAGTTCCTCAAGCCATTGGCTTGCCGGGTGAGTACCCCTTTACGCGAGGGATACATCGCAGCATGTATCGGGGGCGTCATTGGACTATGCGGCAGTATGCCGGCTTTGGTACCGCCGAGGAGGCCAATAAGCGCTATTTATATCTTCTAGGCCAGGGCACCACTGGTTTAAGTGTTGCCTTTGATTTGCCAACCCAAATGGGGCGCGACAGTGATCACCCTTTGGCCAAAGGCGAGGTGGGGAAGGTTGGCGTGGCCATCTCGTGCGTCGATGATATGGATCGCCTGATGCGAGACATTCCGCTTGATAAAGTCTCTATCTCTATGACCATAAACTCAACGGCAGCAATTCTTTTAGGCATGCTGCTCGTGGTGGCTGAGCGCCGGAACGTCTCTTGGGCCAGTTTGTCAGGCACTATCCAGAATGATGTCCTTAAAGAATATATTGCAAGGGGCACTTATATATTCCCCCCGAAACCTGCACTTCGTTTGGTTACGGATATATTTGGGTTTTGTGCGGAAAAGGTGCCTCAATGGAATACCATTAGTATTTCGGGATATCACATTCGAGAGGCGGGCAGCACGGCGGTCGAGGAATTGGCCTTCACTTTTGCCGATGCTATCGCCTACGTTGAGGCAGCGTTACAAGCTGGGCTTGCCATTGATACTTTTGCGCCGCGTTTGGCTTTCTTTTTTAATTGCCACAATAATTTTTTAGAGGAAATTGCCAAATTTAGGGCTGCGCGCCGCATTTGGGCGCGTCTGATGAAGGAGAGATTCTCCGCGAAATCTGCAAAATCGCAAATGCTTAGGTTTCACACTCAAACCGCAGGAAGCTCCTTAACTGCACAGCAGCCTCTGAATAATATCGTCCGTACCAGCATTCAAGCGTTAGCTGCTGTTTTGGGTGGAACTCAGTCCTTGCACACCAATTCTTTCGATGAAGCGCTGGGGCTGCCCACTGAAGCCAGTGCAAAAATAGCGCTGCGTACCCAGCAGGTCATAGCGTATGAGTCAGGTGTTGCTGACGCCGTCGATCCATTTGGTGGTTCATATTTGATTGAATCGTGGACCGACCGATTGGAGGCTGAAACGCTTAAGCGCATCGCGCATATTGATGCGCTTGGGGGCATGGTCAAAGCCATCGAGGCAGGATACCCACAGGGAGAGATTGAGAAGTCGGCATATCGTTATCAGCAACAAATTGAGAGCCAGAAGCAAATAATTGTGGGAGTGAATAAATTTCAAGAGCAGGAGGAGGGCGAAACCCCGGTGCTTGCAATCCCGGCTGGACTCGAGGCCTCACAAGCGCAGCGTCTCAAAACACTGCGCCAAGCTCGTAATGCAGCAGCTTACCAAGGAAGTATTGCCAAGCTATCTGAGGCTGCCAAAGGACAGACAAATTTGATGCCCCTTATAGTTGAATGTTTGCGTCAGGGAGCTACGCTGGGGGAGATTTCTGACTGCTTGCGCCAGCATTTTGGTGAGTATCAGCAGCGGCTTTAATAGCTTCTTGGACCAGCTTTGTAAGGCCAAAATTAAATACTTTAACTTGAGCGCAAAATACGCTACTGTCTCTCGTCCAAATTGACCTTGATTTAGAGTGTTTAGGGCGTTCCTTTGTAATAACGCATACAGTGTTAACAACGCATTTAGTGTTACCAACAAATACAGTGTGGAGTATTATGGGCCCTGCGAAAAAGAGTGTGGCGAAAGCCAAGGTTGTAGAAAAAGAAGTTAAAGAGACTTCAGAAAAGAAGGTAAAAATGAGTACGCCCCAAGTGGACACTAATGCTGGCAAAGGCATCAAGAAAAAAGATCTTGAACAGTTCAAAAAGATCCTCCTAGAAGAGAAGAAGAAGATTCTATCCCACCTCCAAACGTTAAGTGACTCGGCCGAGAAAGAAGAAATCGTTCCGGCCGGCGATTCTGCCGATATCGCGTCACTTGAAATTAATCATGCTAATTTGCAGAAAATTGGCAAACGTGAAACCTATTTGCTCAAAAAAATCGACCTCGCCTTGGCGAAAGTTGAAGATGGCACCTACGGTGAATGTGAAGATTGTGGCGAACAAATTGCCGTAGCGCGTTTGCAGGCTCGGCCAGTAGCTCAGCTCTGTATCGACTGTAAAACAGTTCAAGAGAATAACGAGCGCAAATTCTCTACCCGTCAAGAAGAGGAAGAGGAGCCAGAAGAAGCTTCAACGGACGACGGCGAAGAAACTGAGTGAGATAACACAGTAACTGGGATAACACGGTATAAGCCGGGAAAGCTGGTACAAGGTATACGCTTGCCGCTTATAGGTTCGCGTTGGCTTTCTGTCAGCTGGAGCAGATTAGGTAGCGCGCCTATACCTTTAGTAATCGGCGCACCTCTTCATGCACCCCAGGGCAGGCAACTAAAAATCCAAGTCCAGACAGTTCATGAAATGGAGCGCCTTCGGCGGTTGTTGAAGTTATTGCCCCTGACTCTCTCGCAATCAGGCCAGCTGCAGCGATGTCCCAAGGTTTTACATCTTCATAGTAGGCCTCTAATCTTCCACAGGCCACCCAGCAGGCATCGATTGAAGCTGCGCCGAGTCTTCTTAAATCCCGTGCCTTGGCAAGGAAGCGCCTAAGTCGCTCAACAGTCAGATCTAAATTTGCGCTGCGATCATATGGGAATCCGGTCGCAACTAACGAGTTTTCAAGCTCGTTACAACTGCTGCATTTTATTTTTTTCTGATTGAGGTAAGCACCACAGCCGAGCTGAGCCCAAAAAAGTTCATTTAAGAAAGGGGCATAGACCACACCAAGCTGAGTTTTTCCATGCTCTGCGTAGGCAATGGACACTGCACAATGCAGGTGTCCACTGGCAAAATTAGTAGTGCCGTCAATCGGGTCGATAATCCAAAGGCCTGGTGCATTTAAAAGACCATCATCCCAGTTTGGGTAGTTCTCTTCAGTTAAAAAGAGATCTTCCGGAAACGCCTGCTTAAGTGAGTTGAGGAGCATTTTTTCGACTGCTAAATCGGTGCTGGTTACCAGATCTTTCCCCTTGTAGCCAATCTCGAATTGAGATTTTTCTCGGGCCTCTCGCATGAGATTTCCGGCATCTGAAGCACCTTTAAGGGCAAGTTCGAGTTTTTTGCTTAAAAGGGAGCTCATAGTGGTGGGGCCTTATTGATGAGAGTAAGTGATTAGATGGTAGTTTGCAGTTCTGCGCTTGTAAAGTTAGATAGACTACTGCGGAGATTGGTATGCATTCTGAGCGTGCAAGAGCAAAATTAAATATTCGATTGGTGATTGAGGGACGCCGTGAAGATGGCTATCACCTGTTAAGTATGCTCAATACCACCATAACACTTGCAGATATCCTGGAGGTGGAGTTCGGGACAGGTTCCTCAAAAAATAAATTCGTAATTGAAGGACCCTTTGCGGCAGGAGTTCCAGCAGAAGGGAACCTTATAGCCTCCGCTGCTGAAAAGTTTGCGCAGCATTTTGGAATTTGTGTCGCGCCGTTTACGGTAAAATTAACCAAAAATGTGCCTTCTGGTGCTGGCCTCGGTGGAGGAAGCAGTGATGCTGCCGCTATGCTGCGAGTGCTTCTTAAGGAGTATGCGGAACCAATTGCCGGCTGGTTAAGAAAATCGCCGAATCGGCCCCAGCTCTTCGATGAAATGCAAAAAATTGCGATCCAATTAGGCGCTGATGTGCCCTTTTTTCTCAAAGGAGGCTTGGCGCATGTAGGTGGGATAGGGGAAGTCATCTCCCCTTTGAGCGCCGTCAACGAGTCGCCGCTATTTTTATGTGTGCCGTCTCAAGGTATTTCAAGCCGTGATTTTTATGCATTTTTGCGTACTAAATATCCGAGTTTGCCTCGGAAGTTCGATGAGACCGCGCGCGAATTAGCGAAACAGTCTTCTGAAGGGCTCTCGAATGGCAATCTTTTTAGTCTGATGCGAAACGACTTTGAAGGTGACTTCGCTGAGTTTTGCCCCGAGGTCTCCCGGGCGCTAGAAAGTTGTAGGCAGCAAGTGTCACACCCTGTGGGCCTTACCGGCAGTGGAAGCGTGTTTTATGTGGTGCCAAGTCCCACTTTAGCCCAACCAGAGCTAACCGCTTTGCTGGGCTTACTGGAATCAATAGGCCGCCAAGCCAATTTTATTGTTATTCCAACAAATGTGTCTTCTGCATCAAGCCGCATTGATTTTTCCTTAAACCCCTTGTAGTTATGTAGGGCAGTCTTTGCACTGCAGTGTTGGCCGGTCGCCAAGTGGTAAGGCACCGGGTTTTGATCCCGGCATACGTAGGTTCGACCCCTACCCGGCCAATTCTTTCCTAATCGTTCCTTGGGAATTTCCCAACGCCTTCAGCAGGAGTCACCTTGAAACGTCAGTTGTTGGTCTTCTCCGGTCGCTCAAATCCAAAAATTGCAGCCTCCATTTGTGACACACTCAATACCGAAATTGGGCGCCTTGAAGTGCTGCGTTTCAGTGACGGTGAGTTAGCAGTTGAAATTGGCGATAATGTGCGGGGTAGGGATGTGTACATAGTGCAAAGCACTAGTGCGCCTGGAAATGATCACCTCATGGAGTTGCTTATCTGCATAGACGCACTACGCCGTGCCTCTGCGTGGCGCATAACGGCGGTGTTGCCGTACTTTGGGTATGCGCGCCAAGATAGAAAACTAAAAGCTCGAGTTCCTATTACAGCGAAATTGGTTGCAAACCTCATAACTACCGCAGGGGCCCACCGGGTGCTTTCTATGGACCTGCATGCAGGGCAGATAGTGGGCTTTTTTGATATCCCGGTAGATAATCTAAATGCGATGCCCTTATTGTTGCCCTATTTAAGAGAAAATTATGGACGCGAGGAGTTGACGATTGTGTCTCCGGACGTTGGGGGCTTAGAGCGAGCACGGCATTTTGCGACACGCCTCGATAATGCCGCAATTGCAGTAATTGATAAGCGCAGATCGGGTCCCAATAAAGTCGCTGAAATGAATGTGGTTGGAAAAGTTGAGGGCACGACCTGTATAATTGTTGATGATATGATCGACACAGGCGGCACGTTGGTCAAAGCCGCTGAGACGTTAATGGAGGCTGGAGCGAAATCGGTGGTTGCCTGTTGTACTCACGCTGTTTTTTCAGGAAATGCGATTGAGCGACTAAAGGCATCGCAATTGAGGGAAGTAATTGTGTCCGATACTATCCCGGTGCCGCAGGCAGAGGATTTCCCAAGATTGACGGTGCTTTCTGTAGCCCCGTTGTTTGGTGAGGCCATTCGGCGTATCCACTCTGATGACTCGATTAGTAGCCTCTTCCGCTAAAAAAGTATTTCTGCATTGGTTGGGTGTACTTTTGGTGCCCGTTTTTTTGCCGGATTTTGCCTAGGTGACGAGTCTGACACAGAAGATCCTGGCCTAAAACGATAACTAGCTGTAAATATTAGATTTGACAGTAGTAGGTGAGGGTTGGCCCCTAGAATTTTATACACGATGGGTCTGCTTAACGTTTCAGAATGATTATAATTAATCGCCCAATCTCTTTACCTCTTTGGCTTAGTGTGATTATTATGCGCCCCTCTCCCCGCGTAGTCGGGAGGGTGGCTTGCGCGTGAGTGCTTAGCCCCAGACTCAACGTAAATGAGGTGTTACCGTGACTGATATTTCTCTTGAAGTAGAGCCCCGTTCTGAAGTTGGCGCACGCGCCGCGAAACGTTTGCGAGCTAGCGGCAATTTGCCAACTATTGTGTATGCTCGTGGCGAAGCCGCAACTGCTTGCGTATTGTCGGAAAAAGAGTTCGTTCGCATCGCCAAAGCCTCAAGAATTTCTACGGTCTTTACTCTGAAGAGCAAAGATACCGCATTAAACGGTCGTCTTGCGATCGTCAAAGATATTCAAAAGCACCACTTAAGCGGCAAGGTGCTTCATGTTGACTTGCAATCTCTTCGTGAGAATGAAGAAATTACTGTACGTGTCCCGCTTAAGGGCTTGGGCGAAGCTACTGGCGTGAAGCTTGACGGAGGTATCTTGACTACCTCGGCTCACGAAATTACGGTGACTTGCTTGCCTAAAAAGATTCCACAAGTTCTCGAATACGATGTGTCTGAGCTTAAGCTTGGTGGCAGTATTCACGCTGAAGACTTAAAGCTTCCTGAGGGAGTCCGCCTTGGTGGAAATCCTCACGAAACTATCGCCAGCGTTGTTGCTGTTCGTCAGGTTGTGGAAGAGACTGCTGCAACAACTGATGCTGCTGCTGCGACGGCCGAAGGAGCTGCTGCTCCGGCTGCTGGTGCTGCTGCGCCTGGCGCTGCTGCTCCGGCTGCGAAGGCGGCCGATGCTGCTCCAGCCGCGAAAGCTGCAAAGAAGTAAAACCCAAAGAGCCTTAGAGGGGTTGTTGATTGGCTGGGCCACGACTTATTGTTGGGCTAGGTAATCCGGGCGTAAAATACGCCCGAACTCGTCATAATATTGGGTTTCTTGCAGTAGATGAAATCGCTGCTTCTTTAAAAGGACAGGTGTCCTGGAAAGAGCAGTTCGGAGCATTAATTGCGAGAGTCGATTTTGCTCATGAAGACTGTGTGCTGGTGAAGCCCCAGTCTTTTATGAACAAGAGTGGGGAGCCTGTGAGAGAAGTACTAAACTTCTTCAAGGGGCAAACCAGCAAGATGATTGTGGTGCATGATGAGGTGGACATTCCGTTCGGCTCCTTGCGAATTAAGCAAGGAGGTGGAGACGGAGGTCATAATGGTCTAAAGTCCATTTCTCAGCATAGCGGGAGTCTTGAAGAGCCTGGCGGTTCTGCTCAGATTGGGTACTATCGAGTTCGAGTTGGAGTTGGTAGGCCAGTACACCCGGCGCATGAGCTTGCAGCTTGGGTATTGGAAAAGTTTTCCTCGGAAGAGGAGCGTATATTGCCGAGTTTTTTGACTCAGGTGAGACAGTCAGTCGAGCTTCTGTGTACAGAAGGTTTGGCTGTAACGCAAAACAAATTTAATGCGGCACTGAAGTTGTAAGGATTTTTTCTTTAGTGTTGATTGGAAAAGAGAAGAAAAGGTGAGTCATGATGCGGAAGTATGAATTGGTTGTCGTTTTTAATCCTTCGTTATCAGAAGCGGCAGTTAAAGACGAACTCAAAAAGCTTGAGAAGGTTGTTGAACCGTTCAAGGTAAAAAATCTCAAGTTTGATACTTGGGGCCGCAAGCAGATTGCGTATTTAGTTGAAAAGCAAAGTGTAGGCACTTTCGTCTGCATGTCTTTTGAAACTGAGAACTTCGAAGCAGCCAATACTCTGACTGCTCAGTGCAGATTGACCGATAGCATTATTAAGTATCAAGCACACCGTTTGAACGATCGTAAGCGTAAGTTCAAAGGAAACCCAAAACGCAAGCCATCAGTCATGCAGGCAGGTGACGATGATTTCGGTGATGCTGCCGTAGCTGACTATTAATAACAATTTAAGATTTTAGTTTAAGTCTGAGGTTAGTCATGGAAGTTATTCTACAAGAAAATTATCCCTCACTAGGATACGTTGGCGACCGCGTTGAAGTAAAAGGCGGGTTTGCTCGTAATTTTCTTATTCCCCGCGGTATCGCGCTTGAGGCCTCTTCAAGGAACGAGAGACTGTTGAAGCACAAGATGCAGCACGTAATGGCAAAAAGAATGCGCATGCGTAGCGAAGCAGAGGAAATGGCTAAGAAGTTGGCATCTGTTGCGCTTAGCTTTACTTTGAAGATGAGTGAAGGCGGCAAGAGCTTCGGAGCAATCACCTCTAAGGATGTTGAGGCTGCGTTACAGGCTGCAGGTCATCAAATTGATCGTCGTCAAATTCGTATGACTGACACGCTTCGTAAGGTAGGCGAGTTTACGGTTAACGTAAAATTGCATGCCGAAGTAATTGCACAGATTCCGGTAAAAGTGTCCGCTGAAGCCGCTCCGGCAAAAGCTGCCCGAAAGGAAGGCGATGCTGAAGGTAAAAAAGGCCGTGGGCGAAAGAAAGCTAAGGATTCAGAAGCTGCTGAGACCGAAGCCGTTGCCGAGAAAGCTGAGTAACTTTTGACGGGGAGGGGCCTAGTATGCACATCGCTGTGCGTGAGGCCACCCGTAACTCTGTTTTTGCGCTCCTTCTTGTAGCGCTCTATATACTTTCTTTTAGCATTCCCTTCTTCTTTGCCTTCAAATTAGGTGATTGGGGTCTTACTCGAGCAAGTCATGTTTTTGACGAGGATTCTCTTTTTGGTGAGGTAACCAGTATCACCGCATCGGGGAGTTACCTATCAGTCGCTACTAAAGATGCATTGGCTCCAGCTCAGGATAAAGATTTTCTTTTTTCGGTTTGGATTCGTCCCACACGGTTGCCACAAAAGTCTGAGAAAATTTTGTTCTCCGCCACATCTAACTTTGCTTTGGAAAGTCAAAGCGGATTTGCTATCGGACTCTCTCGGGATGAACAGAAAATTCGTCCTATAGTATTCTGGGGCAACGGAAAAGTTGGTCGTTGGTTCTCTTTTTCTGAAGTTGAATTGTATCCCCAAAGTTGGGTGCTTTTTGCGTTAAGTTATACCGAATCAAGATTCCTTGGCTTGCATGTGGTGAACTTCTCACGCGAAGGGGCTCCGCAGGTGCAATTGTTAGGTGGCTATGACGTGCCGATGGAAGATTTTACTGCTCCGGCCTCGCCTCTCATTTTGGGGGCTATTGGAAGTGGAAAATTTAGAGGGCGGGTCGGGCCATTTGGCGTAATTTCGAGCACTGAACTAGCTGAGAAGTTGCCAGAAATAGTAAAAGATTTGGCTAAGGCACCGCTTGAGCGACCTAATTCAATCTCACTTCGAGATGTGCAGCTTTGGGCTCCGAGTAGCCGTAACGATATTAGCGGCGGTTCCGCTCAGATAGAACTTGTGTCTCCATCGCTGAGATCTGCACAATCGGGGCCTGGCTCTAAATGATTTTTTTTGTATTTGGACTGCTTACCCCAATTCTGCCAATGTTCGGGATTGGTTGGTTGTTTCTTTACGGACTCTTGGCACTTTTTAGCGCCAGGAAACAGGGCTCCCCCTCTCTGTACTCTTATTGTTTCCACCTTTGCGTTTTTGTTGTGGCAAGTTCCGCCCTCGTGTTTGCCAGCACGCAGCCATTTTTGTTTTTCACAAGCTTAGATCCGCTTGCTCGCCTGCGTTTGCTGGTCCAGGGACTGTTGCCTGCGCGAGAGGTAAACATGCAGGTGTGGCAAAGCGCACATTGGCTACTTTGTTTGGGGGTATTGCCAGTTTTTTCACGCTCGGAAAACGCTCGATTGTTTTTTTTGCGTGGAGTACTTGTCGGTGCCGCCGGAGCTGCTTTAATTGGTTTTATTGATATTTCAAAAATATTTGCCTCTTCTCTGCCAAATTATTCTCATTTTTGGGAAGCTCAATCGCGATATGCGGGCAGTTTTACCGACCCAAATGCCGCTGGCGTCTTTTTGGCGCTGTTATTGCCATTCTGGTTCTATGACATTCAGCGCTTTCGTTGTTTGCATTTTTTTGGTGCTGCCCTCAGCTTAGGTTTTGGGTTTTTCACGGGCTCAAGAACTTTTGTGCTTATACTGCTCGTCTATCTTTTTATTCTAGCTTGGAACTACAGTCGGAAATTAGTTCTCGCAGGAGCAGGTGCTGGAATGGGACTGGTGGCCCTGGCCACCTATTTGCCAACCCTCTGTAGTGGGTACGGCGCAACCCTTGAGCGAGTCTGGGCGACGCTTTCATTGGGGAGCATGAGCGGAGCGTTATTTAGTCGTAGTGCCTTTATTCAAGCCGGAGCGCAGATGTGGCTTGACCATCCGCTCTTTGGTGTTGGCTTGGGGAATTTCCGTTTTTTTGTGAGTGAGTTCGCCCGTGCGGCCGGGGTGCCTCTTGGATTATGGACTGATAATTCAAATAATTTTTACCTTGGTTGGTTGGCTGAATGTGGTCTCCTTGGCCTAGGGCTTTTGTGCTTAACACTTTCTCAGTTTCGGCTTAAAAACTCGGTCTCTCCTGCTGCCAATCTCTCCCTGAGTGCGTTTTTAATTGCACTATGTACAGGGCCCCATTTGGAATTTTTGGAAGTCGCCATTTTGGGTGCATTTATTGTAGGCATTAGCTTTGATGTGGCGTATCGAAAACCTGCCTGGCATTTTCAGGTGACGGCATTAATTGGCACTGCTTTTGCGGTTGGAATGTATTTACATAACCCAGTGCAGGGACTGTATGCTAAAGAGCAGACTGCTGCAGGGGTATTCCGCTGGACCGATGCTAGCGCACATTTTAAACTCCCCTGTAACGAAGGCCAGGCGCCGCTAAACTTCCGTGCGGTTCATCCCGACCTATCGGTTGCTCCCTTGCACGTCAAATTAAAATCTGGTGAACACGTGCAAAATTTTACCCTTCAGGATGCGGCTATGCAGGAACTTAGTCTTCATTGCCCAGCCGGAGCTACGCAACTGACCGTTTGGCTGCAAGTGGACCGAACCTGGCAGCCAAGCGATTTTCAAGATTCCTCTGATTCACGCCGGTTAGGGCTTCAACTCTGGGAAGCCTCTTAAAGAGGCTAGACAAGCGACTAAGTAAAGACGGGCTTGCCGTAACAAAAACAGAACTCACCCTTATTTTTACTGCATATGTGAGGTGTGCTAGGCTCCTCCACATGAGTCGACGCTTTGATATCCCCGAATTTTATCGTTCTGGCATTATTTCGCCATTAAAAGCGGCGCGACGATTGGCTGATCCACGAAAAAAAGATCTAAGGCCGACGGTGCTTGATTTAACTGAATCAGATTCGTCTCCCACCCCGGCGAGAGGGCTACGTTTTAAAATCGCTCGTCATTTTGGATTTTGTTACGGCGTAGAAAATGCAATCGAAATTGCGTATCGCGCCATTGCTGAAAATCCGGGCAAAAGAGTTTTTTTGCTTTCTGAAATGATCCATAACCCACAGGTTAATGAGGATCTTCTTCGTCGCGGAGTACGTTTTATTTTGTCACCGGACGGTAGTCAGCTTATTCCATTTTCTGAAATTACCGCAGCAGACATTGTAATTGTTCCGGCCTTTGGTACTACCAAAGAACTGCTTGAGGAACTTCAAGCCCGAGGCGTTAATCCTGCCTTGTATAACGCCACGTGTCCATTTGTTGAAAAGGTATGGAAGCGTTCCTCTCAATTAGGTGAGCGCGGATATACCGTAATAATCCACGGCAAACATTATCATGAAGAAACGAGAGCTACTTTCTCTCATGCGCGTGAAGCTGCTCCGGCCCTCGTAATTCGTGATATGGCCGAGGCTGAACGCCTTGCTGCTTTTATCCGTGGCACCGTTTCTGTTGAGGAGTTTTTTGCCCAATTCCAAGGGCGGTATTCGAAAGGATTTGATCCCAGCGCCGATTTGAAAAAGATTGGAGTAGTAAATCAAACCACAATGCTGGCCCATGAAACTCAGGGGATTGCTGAATTTTTAAAATCGGTTATGCGAGAGTGCTTTGGCGAACATGGCTTAGATGAACATTTTGCGGACACCAGAGACACGTTGTGTTACGCCACATCTGAAAATCAAGATGCTATTGCCAGCCTTATCTCAGCAGGGGGCAGTTGTGCGCTAGTGGTTGGTGGTTATAATTCTTCTAATACCTCGCACCTTGCCAAGTTGTGCTCTGCGCGCGTGCCTACGTTCTACATAAAAGATGCCGATGAAATAATGAGCATCGAGCAGATTAGACATCTCAACTTAGACACCCGCGAAATTACAGTTACCAATAACTGGTTGGGCGATTTACAAAAGCCTCTCGACATATTAGTAAGTGCCGGTGCAAGTTGCCCCGACGCAGTGGTAGACCAGGTTATTCAGAGAGTAAGCAGTTTTTTTGGCAAAGAAAAACTGCTGATGGAGGCCGTGAAAAGTGTCAGTGCCCAGTATGAAACTGCCTGCCTGCCAACATAACCATCATAAATGCACCTCTAAGTGATTTTCGTATAGAGATCTCATAAATTTTCTGCCCCCAACCCTTCAGTCTTTGTGGGGCAGGCCGACTATCTTCAGTGTGATTGACTATTTCTTAAGTAGGCTTAAGACCTAGTTTAGATCTCAGATGCAGCGCAGGTTGCTTATATTTTTATGAGTAATTTACAGTCATTACGTTCTCAGGCGGGCTTTACGTTAGTAGAGCTGTTGACTGTTATTGCCATAATTGGAGTTCTCTCTGGGTTAGGGCTTGCTTCATTTAAGGTTTATCGAGGGGATGCAGCTTACTCTGTCGCCGAGTCCTCGCTGCGGAATGCGCGTAATGCGGTTGAGGCAAGTGTCACCAATCCCGATGCAACTATACCCAGTGTGGCCCTTTTTTCTCAAAACACAGCGGGCTCCATCCAAGATCCTAGTGCCCAAGTATATCTCCCTGGGTTTCAACTTCCCAAGAACTTACGCATGTCAGTCCAATATGACTCCACCTGCACTAATGCTGCTTGTATTGCTGAGGTTCTAGAGTTTAGCCATTGCTTCGCGCACGAATACACCCGTTGGGTTCGATTCGGGAACGGGAGCGATTTTCTGCTCGAACATGTGGCCGGTGGGGGCTGCTAAAAGACCCATAGGCATTCTTTATTTTTCTCCAATTGCGCCAATCCACTGTGCCGCGTTAGGGTGTTGCTTGCATTACGTATAGCTGGGACCGAGGAATATAGTATGAAAAAGTTGAATGTAGTTGGAATGGGTAATGGCCTTGTAGATATTTTGGTCAAAGTATCGGAGCCGCTTTTTTCCTCTTTTGCCATGACGCGAGGCTCGGCCGAGATGGTCGATGAACTTACACAAATGCAAATTTTAGATTCTGCTGGCCAATCGGGTGTAGTACTTGCGAGCGCCGGATCGGTCGCCAATTCAATTATTGCCCTGGCGCAGTTAGGTGGCCGGGGAGGGTTTCTAACGAGCATTGGTGATGACAGTTATGGCACTCATTTTCGTGACGAATTTGTAGCGCAAGGAATAGTACTTCCAAATCTGTTGCGCGTGGGAAAGATGACTGGAACTGTAGCCGTGCTTATTACCCCCGATGGTGAACGTACCATGCGGTTTCATTTGGGCGCCGCTCAGTATTTTGGTCCAGATTCAATTCATGAAGATACCATTCGCTCGGCGGAGTGGCTGTTTATTGAGGGGTATTTATTCTCAAATCCACCTTCGGCATTAGAAGGCATTAAAAAAGCAGTCTACGTAGCTCGTGAATCTGGGACCAAAGTTGCCCTTACGCTCTCCGAGCCTTGGGTGCTTGCAAATTTTGGTGAGCCCATTAAAGCATTGTTGCCTCAGGTAGATTTGGTATTTGCGAATGAAGCTGAAAGTTGCGCGCTTACTGGTGGAGTTACTGCCGAAGATTCGTTTAAACGACTAAAGACTATTGTTCCAGAATGTGTCGTTACGGCAGGTGCAGAGGGCGTATTTGTTCGTTTTGCGGCTAAGGAATTTCACACACCAGCTTTCCCTTGTACCCCAGTAGATTTGACTGGCGCTGGCGATATGCTTGCGGGTGCTTTTTTGTATGGTGTAACGAATGGAATGTCGCCTGAAGTGAGTGCTCGCGGAGGTTGTCGTTTGGCGCGGGAAGTAATTAGTCAGGTGGGCCCACGCTTAGCAAAGGGGACCAAAGATTTTTGGGCGCAAGCGTTAGCAGCATAAATGAGTTCGGCGCTTCAACTCGGGTACACTTTTTGTTGGGCACCTAAAGGTTGAAAACAATACTCGGAAAAAAAACTGATGCTTTTTCCCTGGTTGTCAAGCTGAGTGACGACAAGCTCAAGTTATATGTAGACATTGAGCCTCTTGCGGGTCCAGTTTCCATTACGGTTGATGAGCTGAAACTATTCATCGGAGAGGCTGCTCCTCAGGCTGACTTGCATGAAGAGGTTCTGGCCGATATTCGAAAGGTTCTGGCTACAGGCGAAAAGGTGTTGGAGCGCAGAGTCGCAAAAGGCAAACCCGCGGAAGCCGGGGCTGATGGAAAGTTGCTCTTGCTTGTAAAGCCACTTGGGGGCAAGGGAGAGGTGCAGTTAGATGAGCGGGGTTATGCCCGTTTTGAGGAGCTGAATCTTTTTGACAATATTGAAATTGGACAGCAGGTGGCTCGCATTTATGCGCCAAAACTGGGACATGACGGGTATGAGGCACTAGGCGCAAAAATTACTGGAGCTGCTGGAAAACCTGTAAAGGTGACTTTGGAAAAGGGCCTGGTGAAAGCTCCAGGACCAGGAAATGAGTACGAAGTTGTCGTAGCGCAAGCTGCCGGATATCTTAAGGCAGACGGCCTTCGCCTGGCGTTACATGAAGAACTTAGAATACAAGGTGATCTTGATCTAAAGGTCGGGAATATTAATTTTATCGGCTCAGTAAAAATATCGGGACAGGTTGGCGCAGGTCTTACGGTGCAGGCACGAGGCGACATCGAGGTAGAGGGAGCTCGGGAAGCCAAACTTATATCGAGCGCGGGAAGTATAAAGGTAAAAGGTTTTCTATTCGGTGGTGAACGTGGTCGGGTAACGGCTCAGGGAGACGTCTTTTTTTCTGTGGTGCAGCATGCCCATGTTGAATGTTCAGGCGATATTTCTGTAGAACGAGAAGCGCTTGATTGCACCTTTCGTTCACAAGGCTATGTGCGTCTCCCTCGAGCTCGCTTTGTAGGCGGGCATTGTTATGTGGTGAAAGCTGCTGAAGCTAAAGTTTGGGGCAACGATGCCGCCTTGCGTACGCAGGTTTACCTTACAAGTAACGTAGAGGCTCGAGCTGAATACACTGCAGTGATGCAGCAAATTGTAAAACATAACCAGGCCATCGAGCTGGTTAAGTTACATCTTGGGCCCTATGCACAGAATCCACTCAGGGTGCAGCGTTTAAACGAGCCGCATAAGACAAAAATGTCCTCTTTGCTTTCTAAGCTGGGAGAGATTCAGCGGAGCTTAGGGAAAATAGAACAAAAGCGTCATGAGCTTCTGTCTGGAGCAGAGGGGGTTGAGGGATTGCGGCTCAATATCCGGCAGTTTTTGCTGCCGGGTGTTGAAGTTCAAGCGGGGGAAAAAAAATTCCAGCCGCAAGAGCCGGTGCTAGGGCCCAAAAGTGTACTCGCTCCCCAAGAAGGGGAGGCAGATTTTGTTATCGCCGATTTTCAACCCCTGCCGGTAGTCGAGAAAAAAGAAGCAAAAAAATAATTTATCTTTGGAGATTTCTAATCCTATGACTCAGAAAAAAGAATTATTCGATCCGGTTGCGCTCGAAAAATCCATTCAGAACGCCTGCTCTACATCGATTGGTGTGCTTGATTCCGGCTTTTTGTGTCGCAGCATTAGCGTCCTTAATCCCAAAAACCCTATTTGTGTAGCTGAAAACACTACAGTTTCTCAGACGGTGGAGCATTTACGTTCAAACCGAGTTGGCTGTGTTCTTGTTGTGTCACCAAAAGGGAAATTGGTGGGGATTTTTTCTGAGCGCGACCTGCTTCTAAAAGTAATGGATGATTACCCCGTAAAAGCAGGGAAGCCAATTACCTTGTTTATGACAAAAGACCCTGTTGCGGAGGGGCCTGATGCAACTATCGCCTTTGCGCTAAACCTCATGTCGAGCGGTGGTTTTAGACATTTACCTCTCGTTGATGCTGAGGGTGGACCCATTGGCATTGTGTCGGTTAAGGATGTAGTTGATTTTATTGTAGAAAGTTTTACTGCCTCCTTGCTTAATTTAGATTTAGCTACGTAAAGAGTCGCAATTATGCGCTTTGGTTGAGTAGCAAGAGCATAACCAGTATAGTCGGGTAGTTAGCAAGGCTAGTCCGTTCAAAGGATACAGAACATGGTAGTGCTGGGGCGCAGTGTCGGGAGTCAGTCGATGAGCAGAAGCAACATGATGCTTTCTGCTATCGTGCTTTTTGTCGTAGTCGCGCTCTTCTTTATTCCTGAAATAGTTGGCTACCAGCGCAAGCAGACAGACTATGTAGGACCTATCGAAGCTGAGGCACCGGTAGAATCATCGCCTATGGCAAGCTTAGGACCAGACGCAGCGGGTTCGTTGTTGGCTGGCCAAGAAACAGCCGCAGAATCGCCACTCACTCAGGTATCCCGGCTACTTGACCAGACGCTAAAGTCCCTTTCTGGGAATTCACTGCCTGAAGCAGAAACAAACTCTATTACAAATCAGACAACCGAAACGGAATCGGTAACTGAAACACCGGGCGTGCAAGATAAAAAAGCTGAACAGGTACTCTCTGAAAATCCACTGACAATAGAGCGCCTGAAGAGCAGGGAAGTTTTGGGAGTTTTCGATAGAGCCCGTTCTGAAGCACTTTCAATAGCGTCACAGTTGCCAAAACGAAGCATTCGCTCGCGTTACGCGCTTTTTAATTACGCAGCTGCCCTCAGTGCCGTATCGGCAAACCCGGCACAATTTGGTGAACCAACAGATGCTGTTGTGTATATTGAAAATTTGGATGCCTCTGTCACTCGTGCGATGTTGAGCGAGGGCGTGGACCGCACGGACTTCCTGCGCTGGGCATCTGTGTCTCTTGGCAATGATTTGCGTGTCAGCCGAGCTGCCCGGCTCAAAAACCAGTATAATATTCCGTTTAACCCGCGGCTTACTCTAGCCAACGTTTCCATTACCCATCCGGGAGATAGAACTACGGGCCGTTATGATGAGCCTGGTCAGGCGTATGTTGATTTTGATGGAATCGTGGTGGGGAAGGACTCCCAGCGTATAGAAATCTTACTTGATGGCAAGATGGTTGGTGAGTATGTGCTGCCAGAGCCCGATCCAGCCACAGCTCGGCGTTCCTGGTCCTTCCGTCAAGGGGATGCACGAGGCGTGTATACCATTCGTGTCCACGGCAATAATGGCGAAGTGTATAATAGGTATTATAGTTTCTATCCGAAGGTTCGAGCCTTCGCCTGGGTTTCAGCGACTGGCCAATATGCCATCCCTTACAACGCACAAGACGATAAAATTAATCGCCAGCTTGACCGCTTCTTTTTGACAGCGGGCAATAAGGGGGGAGCGACTAATAGCTCCATCGGTACTTTCTAGGAGTTCGCCGGGAAAAACCGAAAAACGCTCGAAATTGCCGGAAGTTGAGCTCGCCAAGAGTCCCAAATTAGTGCAAGGAAGAAGCGATTTCTAGCTCAATTCCAGGCAATTATTCGGGCGCTTTTCGTTGCGTTCATACTTTGTTGCGAGGCTCGGTGCCTCCCTGCGAGGTGCGTCTAGCACCCCTCAGTCGACACTCGAGCCTCGCGCCTCGTCTGAACGCATTTTGCCGACGAACCAAAACATGAAAAAGCTGACGGCCACTCATGACTTTGGCAATACAGACTTCCTCACGGTGAACGAGACTGTTTGCCGCATTTTTTTAGCGACATTCTTAAAGCGAGCCAACCAGAGCTATAAATTGCTGCGGATCCAAACTCGCCCGACCCACAAGCGCGCCATCTACCTCTTTTAGGTTTCGAATAGCAGGGAAGTTTTGGGTATTCACGCTTCCCCCGTAGAGGACTCGAGGGATTAGTTTGAGTTTAGATTGCGCCAGGTTTTTTATAAAGGTGTGACTTTTTGATATTTCATCGAGTGAAGGCACTTTATTTGTGCCAATTGCCCATACTGGCTCGTAGGCAAAAATTAATTCATTACTAAAAGATTGGTCCTTTATGAGTTCAAATAAGGGAAAAAGTTGATTCTCTAGTGCCTTAAAGGTCTTGCCCTGCTCGTATTGCTCAAGAGTTTCGCCAACACAAAAAATGCAGTGTAGATTTGCACCTAAAATTGCGCTGGCTCGCTTTGCGGCACTTTCCGGGCTTTCACCAAAAAGTTGCCGGCGTTCAGAATGTCCACAAAGGCTAAAAGTTGCTCCAGCGGCTTTTAACATGGGGGCGGATATTTCACCGGTAAATGCTCCTTCTGGTTCCCAGTGGGCATTTTGCGCCCCTATTTGTGAGGGGAGCAACGCCGCGCTGGATGAAAGGACGGTGTAAGGCACTGAAAACCAAACGTCAGAATTGAGCCCAGCGAGTGATGGTTTTATGTTTGCTAGGTAACTCTGAGATGTCTGGTCTCCTAGAAACATCTTCCAGTTTGCAACGATCAGGTCGCGTTTCATTCGGGGCTACCTACACATCATTTGTGCAACATCGAGCATGCGGCATGAGAAACCCATTTCGTTGTCGTACCAAGCCACTACCTTAGCAAGCCGCTTCTGGACAACCATGGTTGATAAGCCGTCGACAATCGATGAGCGAGGATCGCCAATGTAATCGCTTGACACGAGCGGCTCATCCGAGAATCCAAGTACGCCTTTAAGCGAACCAGATGCAGCACTCTTCAGGGCTGCATTAATTTCCTCTACACTCACATCTTTTCCGAGTTCTGCCGTTAAATCGACCACTGAGACATCCGGAGTAGGAACACGAAGGGCATAACCATCAAGTTTGCCTTTCAGTTCTGGAATAACCAGACCTATTGCTTTGGCTGCTCCTGTGCTTGTGGGAATCATCGAAAGAGCCGCAGCCCGCGCGCGACGCAAGTCTTTGTGCGGGAGGTCTAAAATACGCTGGTCGTTTGTGTAGGAATGGATAGTTGTCATGGTTCCGCGAACCAGACCGAAAGAGTCAAGAAGTACCTTGGCCACCGGGGCAAGGCAGTTAGTCGTGCATGAGGCACAGCTAAGAATTCGGTGGGTTCCAGACTTAAACATGGAGTGATTCACTCCGTACACCACGGTGAGATCGGGGTCAGTTGCTGGAGCCGAGATGAGTACCGATTGCGCACCAGCGTTGAGATGGAGTCCCGCTTTTTCTTTGGTAGTAAAAATACCTGAGCACTCAAGCACCAACTGCACCCCAAGCTCTTTCCAGGGTAGTTTTGAGGGATCTTTCTCGGCCAAAATTCGAATGGATTTGCCATCTATAGAAATTCCCCCGTCAACTACAGACACTTGGCCAGGGTAGGCTCTGTGCACGGAGTCATACTTAAAAAGATGTGCAAGTGTCTTTGAATCGGTGATGTCATTTATCGCCACTACTTCGAGATCTTGATGGGAGTTTGCCAAAAGCTGGCGAAGTACAATTCTTCCAATACGCCCAAATCCGTTTATTGCTATTTTTGTCGCCATAACTCCCTCCGATTGCTGATTCCTATGGCCGGCACAAGGCCCATGCCTAAACTGAAGTGCCTGCCTGTTTATTAACGCACAAAGATCCTACCCTAAAACGGGGACTCTGCCCATTCTTTTGCTTAGGAGGGCGTAATATTCTGGTAGGTATTCAATTACGAGATGAATGGTGCAGTTTAGTAAAAGTGTGTTAAAACTTTTAAGAGCGCGAAACAAAATTAAGGCGTTACGAGGCGAGTAAGATATAAGCCGAAACAAGGACGGCAAGCAAAGGAACCGCAAACGTAGCAGGGCTACATTAGAGGATTCCTTTGCGTAGCCTGACGATGTTGAAGGCCATATGTCACTCGGCGCAGTAGCTTTTATTTTGTTACGGGATCTAAGGCCTTGTCGGTTTTTAGGGGCGTACTCGCCACATAATCCGGGCCACAATAGTTTGAGTATATTGAGAGATTCATATGGTTGATACTCCGCCGCAAATGCATGGTGATTTGCTCACAATGATGTTGGGCTCAGGCCCCGTTGTTCAAGCTGTATTGTTTATTTTAATTGGACTTTCGCTTTGGAGCTGGACCATTACCATAGCCAAATATTTGCAATTAAAAAAAGCAAAGCAAGATTCTAAAGAGTTTTCTGGCATTTTTTGGGATACACGCAATTTTGTGCGGATTGACGACTCCTCACGGCGTCTGATCGCAAGTCCCTTGTCGCATGTGTTTGCCTCTGGATTTAGAGAGCTAAATCAAGTTGTTTCTGAATCGGAGAAAGCAAAAACGGAGGTGGATCCAGAGAGAGATTTGGGAACTGTTGAACGGGCTCTTAAACGAGCAAGTTTTGAGCAGAGTCAAAAGTTAGAGCAGGGAATTACATTCTTAGCTACCGTGGCAAGTGCTGCGCCGTTTATTGGGTTATTCGGCACCGTGTGGGGCATTATGAATGCGTTCCACGGCTTAGGTATGGCCAAATCGACGAGTATCCAAGCTGTCGCCCCCGGTATCTCAGAGGCGCTCGTTGCTACGGCGATTGGATTGGCCGCTGCAATTCCGGCTGCTATTGCCTACAACTACTTTGTAGTTGCTACCAAGGAGTTTCGTGAGCACATGGAGACTTTTAGCGGCGATTTTCTAAATATTGCGCGTCGTTACGTGCTTAAGGGGTAGGGTATGGCAGGCGGCGGTCTTGGAAACGATGGCCCAGTAGCAAATATCAACGTGACGCCTTTGGTCGATGTCATGTTGGTGCTTTTGGTTATTTTTATGGTGACTGCTCCGATGCTTCAGCAAGGGGTGGATGTTAATTTGCCGAAAGCCAGTACGTCTGCCCTAAAGGGTACAAACGAGCAGGTAGTTGTTTCAATAAATAAAGCAGGTGAAGTCTTTATTGGTTCCGGTAATAAAATTGATCCAGCGGAATTAGGAAAAAAGGCTGCGGCCATTTTGCAAAATAAAGAAGAGGCTGAGCGTAAGATCTATATTAAGGCAGACACGGGTATTGAGTATGGGCGCATTATGGACGTGATGAGCAGCCTTCACGCTGCCGGTATTACCCAAATTGGTCTTGTTTCCGCCCCGGAAGAAGGTAAGCGGTAGGCGCGAGAACGTCCCTGAAGCGAATGTGTCGTAATCATGAGGGTATAGAGAGGTGTTTGCAGAGGGTTCACCGGCGTTTATCGGCGTAGAGTACCGCCGCCCCTTTGTATGGTCGGCAGCTGGGCATTTATTGTGCGCCTTTTTGGTTTTTTTCAATTTTGGTGGGGGACGAAGCACTACCGATCCAGCCATTATCTATTCAGTCACCGTCGAAGCCGGCCAGAATCTTGGCGGGGTGAGCCAAGTGGCTAAGGATGACAAAAAAACCCCACTCGCGCCGCATAAAAAAGTGGCCAAGGAAGAAAAAGAGGATCCTAAGGTAAAGGCTGCGGAGAAAACTAAAGCAGAAAAAGAGAAAAAAGAAAAAGAGAAGGCCGAAATTAGCCTGAAAGAGAAACAAAAAGAAGAAAAGCTAAAAAAGGAAAAGGAGCTCGAAAAGAAAAAACAGGCAGCCAAAAAGGAGGCTGATGCTGCTGCAGAGCTCAATAAGCAGCTTGAGAAGGCCATGCAGCGTTATAAGGGCGAATCTACCGATGCTGGCGGTAAAGGATTTGGAGCAGGTGCGCTTGGTGGAAAGGGAATGGGAGGAGGGGTGCTCTTGCCTCCTGAAGCTTTGGCCTATAGAGACGCACTTAAGGAAGCCATAAAGGAGGGCTGGCGTTGGTACGATACAAATTCAGCCTTAGTCACCACGGTCGTTTTTGATATCGCTGAAAACGGCGTAATCTCTCAGGTGAGCGTTTCTACTTCTTCTGGAAACCGTGAGTTTGATGACTCTGTTTTAAGAGCAATTTACAAAGCTAGCCCTGTTCCTGCGCCGCCTGAGAAGGTATATCAATATTTTAAGCGCGTACGAATGGTATTCGATCCGCGTGAATAAGTGGCGAACGGGGCCAATAATTGGTCCCTAAGACAATTCTTAAAAGGATAATTCAATGCAGCCTCGGTCACTTCTTTCGTATGTTTTATTTGCCCTTAGCCTGCTTCCTAGTTTTGTATGGGCCCAAACTGATATCTATGTGCGTGGGGCCCAAAAATTATTCCCAATCGCAGTTCCTCAGCTCTGTGTACAGGGAGGCGGGTCACAGGCTCATATTGAAATTCCCCGAGTTATTGCCAAAGATCTTGAGCTTTCTGGGTACTTCGAGGTCCTTAATCCCAATTCATATATTGAAACTCCGGGCAAATGTGCTGCGCCCGATGGCTTGGCCTATTCTGACTGGTCCGTGATTGGTGCTGAGGGGCTCGTAAGAGGGGTTATCACCGTTTCTCAAAACTCAATTCGTGCGCAGCTTTTCTTGCACGATGTCCAACGGCAGGCAGCGGTGCTGGGTAAGGAATACGAGGGAGACCTTACTCAGGCGACCAAAATTGCACATCGTTTTGCGAATGAGATCATGAAGTTTTTTACGGGCGAAATGGGAGTATTCGGAACCCAGATAGCCTATTCCTCTCGAGTTGGGCGGTTTAAAGAGCTCTTCGTAATGGATATGGATGGGAGCAATGTACGTCAATTGACCAATGACAAGGGACTTGCGGTGTCAAGTTCCTGGGACCCTACCGGCTCGCGGTTGGTGTACACATCCTATCGGAATCGAGTTCCAGATTTATTTATAATTGACGTTGCGTCAAAAGGTATTCAACAACTAACTAGGGGGGATGCCCTGGAGTTGGGAGCGCAGTTCTCTCGCCAAGGAGGAAAAATCTTGGCATCCCGGGTTGCCGGCGCTGGTTCGTCTATTGTGCTTTTAAATCCTGACGGTTCAATTTTTCAGCGCCTTACCGACTCTGGAGGTATAGACGTTTCTCCTGAGTGGTCACCTGATAACTCGCGAATTGTATTTGTTTCTAATCGCGGCGGTGGGCCTCAAATTTATACGATGAATGCCGATGGAGGCAGCCCTCAGCGAATTAGCTTCGTAGCATCCAACTACTGTACCTCCCCGGCCTGGTCACCCAAAGGGGACAAGATTGCGTTTGTTTGCCGCGCGGATGCGGGGTTCCAGCTTTTTGTCACCGACCCGAGTGGGGGGAATGCTCAGCAACTAACCTCGTACGGTAGTAATGAGGATCCAGATTGGTCTCCAGATGGGCGCTACCTTGTATTCGCCAGTACCTTTGGCAAAAAAGCGGGCTTTGGCCTGGCTTTAATGCGAGCTGATGGCTCGAATATGCGGCAACTCACCAGTAGCCGTGGGGGTGATTTTGAGCCAAGTTGGGGCCCTGTGGTCCCGTAAGTAAATCAAAAATAAGTGGTAAAAAAGCCTAAATACCCAATTGCAGGGGGGTATTACATGCACTAGAGTGGCGCTTGCAATGTGATGTCTGTAGGCATGGCACGTAATCGCCCCTACTTGGGAGTGTGCAGTCATGCCGAGCAAAAATTGCTTGATTTTTTGGAGGAGTGCCTAGTTATGCGTATTGGAAAGATTTTGCTAGCAGCTGTAATGCTCCTAGCGTTCACCACCGGTTGTGCTTGTCGTACAAAAAAAGTTGGGCCTGAAGATGGAAATATTCCATTTGCTGGAGAAGGTGGCCCGCTAGCAGATGTACGTTTTGCTTTTGATAGCTACAATGTAGATGCTACCGCTCAGAAAACGTTGGGTATGAATGCAGAGTGGTTGAAAGCTAACCCAGAAGCTAAGGTGCAAGTAGAAGGCCACTGCGATGAGCGTGGTACGAACGAGTATAACCTAGCTCTTGGTGCAAAACGTGCCCGTGCAGCTTATGATGTGCTCAAGAGTTTTGGTATTGAAGAGAGCCGCATGGGAACAGTGAGTTACGGTGAAGAATTGCCATTAGATCCTCGTCATAACGAGGAAGCCTATGCAAAAAATCGTCGGGCTCATTTCAACGTGAAGTAGTTTAAGTAAGACTTCATTCGAAAGCCGGCCCCGGTTCTGCCAGGGTCGGCTTTTTTATTTATCAATTAGAGCTCGTATGATTTGGGAAGCCAAAAAAATAAAATTTGTATCCGTTTTATTCCTTTTTCTTGGTGGGTGCGCGCTGCCTGCGACAAAAGTTGAAGTTGGTAAGTCACAGCGTGATATTTCGGATCTCCGTTCTATCCAAGGTAGTCAAACGGCCCGAATGGCGAGCCTCGAATCTCAAATGCGGGAGCTTCAGGGGCGTATCGATGAGCTTGAGCATTCAATCGGGCGTCAAGTGAAGATTGAGCTTGAGTCCTTCAAGGAGATGCTCGTTTCAATTCAAAATAGAATTCCACCCCCGAGTTTGGTGCCACTGAAACAGCTTGAGGAGGATGAGTTGAAGGCCGCTGCTTATGAGGCAGAAATTGCTCAGCCTTTGCTTGAGACTTTTGCTGCGCTGCGTATGGGTAATTATAGTCGGGCCCGAGACGCACTGGCCCTTGTGTCTCAGTTTGCGCGCGGAAAAAACGAAAGAGAAATTCTCTTCTGGTCGGCAATTACCTTTGAAGGTTTAGCTGATTTTCGTAATGCGCTAGCTACCTACCATGACTTTAGCTCCAAATTTCCAAAAGATAATCGTGCGCCACTGGTATTGATGAGACAGGCCAATACTTTAGTTCGCCTTGGAGACAACAAAACAGCTGTGCTCATTCTTAAAAAGCTGCAAACTGACTGGCCCAAATCCTCTGAGGCAGCCGCTGCTAAAGAAAGAATTCGCAGTTTGGAGTAGTGTTTGTGAGCCAAAGTGGATTTAAGCGTTATACTTTTGCAGATCTGCGGCTGGTAGGGAGACCCGGTCTTACTGTTGCCTCCGACTCCCCTGGCGTGGTTGCAACTGTTGGAAACTTCGATGGCTTACACCGAGGACACCAGCAGCTGGTAGCGAAAACAGTTGCACTTGCAAAAAAGCGAAATGCTTCGGCATTAATGGTTAGTTTTTATCCGCATCCGGTTGAAGTTTTATCAGCCCGTGGTCAGGTACCAAGGCTCACAACCTTACGTCAAACCTTGCAGCTCTGTGCAGGATTGGGAATTTCCAATTATGCACTTGTGCATTTTACCGAAGCCTTTTCATGTTTAAGCACAGAACAATTTGTTGGCGAATTTTTGTGTGAGAAGCTTGGGGTGCGAGACTTGGTGCTTGGCCCTGATGCTCGTTTTGGAAAGTCGCGGGAGGGAACTCCAGAAGTTATTACACAGATTGCTTTGAAGCATGGATGCCAGGTGCACGTTGAATCGTTTCTTGAGCAGGGAAACGCAGTTGTTAGTTCGAGGCGCATTCGAGGCCTCTTGGATGCCGGTGAGGTAGCTCAAGCTGCCTGTTTGCTCGGAAGGCCCTACACCATGGACGTAAAAATACATCCGGGGCAGGGGAAAGGAGCGGGGCTTGGATTTCCGACCGCGAATGCTGTACTTGGAAAACAAATCATCCCGCTTAAAGGGGTGTATGCAACTCGGGCAGAGCTTGAGGGAATCTGGTACTCGGCGGTGACTAATGTAGGGGTAAGACCCAGTTTCGGCGGTACTTCTTTGCAAGTCGAGACCCATTTGCTCGATTTTCCATTTCGTACACTGTATCGAAAGCGCTTGGCCCTCGCCTTTATTGAGCGCATTCGCGAAGAGAAAAAATTTGCCTCACTCGATGAATTAAAGCTTCAAATTGCCGCTGATGTCGCCACCGCGCGAACAATCCTCAAATGAATCAAGCTGCTTGTATCGAATTATTATATGAGGGGCCGGAAGAGCGGCTTGATAAGGTACTGTCGCAGTTGCTTTCGCAGATAGAGAAAGCACCGACTCGCTCGCAAATTAAGGCTACTATTGAGCGTGGAGAGGTGCGGGTAAATGGGCACGTGGTACTTAAGGCTGGAACTCCTGTAAAATCTGGCTCAAACCTTAGTATCTGCTTACCACAGGAGGCGCCGAGTCAGGCTCCCCCGTTTGAATTTCCGCTGCATATTTTACATGAGGATGAAGAGCTCATTGTGCTAGATAAACCAGCTGGAATTTCCATGCATCCGGGGGCTGGAAACCAGAGCCAGACATTAGTTAATGCCTTAGTAGCGCATTTTGGTAGTTCGAGGCCGGAGCTTTTTCGAGAGGGAGTAAGGCCAGGCATTGTGCACCGGCTTGATAAGGACACTACAGGAGTTGTGGTAGTAGCAAAAACTGCCTTTTCGCTGGCGCGATTGTCTGCACAGTTTGCCAAACGCACTGTGAGCCGGTCTTATTGCGCTCTTGTGTTTGGGACACCTCGCGGTGCACGAATAATTGGGAAGGAGAGCCAAGGTCGAATAGAGTCTCAAATTGGGCGTAGCCCCAGGGATAGAAAAAAATTTGCAGTACTTGAGACAGGTGGAAAACCTGCGATTACTAATTGGAAGGTCAGGGAACGTCTGGGGTATGGGGTGTTGGTGGATCTCGTACTGGGAACTGGTCGTACCCATCAGATTCGCGTGCATTTGACGAGTCTTCAGTCGCCAATTATTGGCGATAAAGTGTACGGAGACTTTTCTGGTCTCCCGTCAGTATTAAAGGAGGCTGCGGATACGTTTGGGCGCCAAGCCCTGCATGCCCAAAGCTTGGCGTTTGTGCACCCGGGAGACTTAAAGCGCTATAGTTTTGAATCTCCGCTGCCACCAGATTTACTCAATTTAATTGAGATATTTAGGGGCTATGGTGATGGTACTGGTGGTGCGTAAATGGGTGTTTCGAAGCTAACTTCGCCGCTGTTGGGGCAGCAAAACTTGGTGCATGGGTTTACCACTAAGCCCTTTGATGCTCGAAATGTTGAGCATACAAGAAATTTGGCTACTGCCCATGGGGCTTCGTCTGTGCTGCTGCCCATACAGGTACACGGAAATTCTGTCTTGCGTTATCCGCAACAAGCAGGCGGAGAGGCAGATGCAATTTTGGCTCCTTTGCGCGTGCCTGAATCGGTGCTCCTCGGCATTCAAACGGCAGACTGTGTGCCGATTATTTTAACCGCAGAAAACGGAGTAGCACTTATTCATGCTGGGTGGCGGGGTTTTGCTCAGGGAATTGTTGAGCAGGTTTGTTCTGCTTTATTTTCTGAATTTGGTAAAATCACTTCGGCTTCAATCGGGCCCTGTGCGGGAGGGCAGCGTTATGAAGTTGGGCGGGAGGTAATTGTAGATATTGGAGAGTCTCGCGCGGTATATAAAACGGACGCCCAAACAAATTCATGTTACTTGGACATGCAATCAAGCGTCGCAATGGTGCTGTCGTCGTATGTGGATCCAGAAATGATATGGAAAGCAAATGCCTGTACTATTTCAGATGTGGCATTCCACTCTTACCGCCGTGAGGGCAAAACGGCAGGACGAAACTTAAGTTTTGTGGTCCTTTATCCTTCTTGATGGGCAGTGGAGCCATCTTCTTCCGCCTGGTTATAAAAGACCGGAATACTAGAATGAGCATTCGATAATTTTAGTGCACAGTTACAGATAGTTGGCGCCTAGCGGAAAATTCTTTCAAGCTCATTTTGAATAGTTTTTGACAGCTCTTCGTCGCAACTTTTACAATAAGAGAGCAGTGTACTTCGTGATGTGGCTGAACTTTTGAGGTGATTCCTGCATGCGGACAGTAAGCCCGCTTCTTCACAAAAATCTTTATGTTGTAGCCCCTCTCATCACGTCTCAGCGCTGTAATCCCTCGCATTGTGTACAAGTAGTTTTTATTTAACCATCCTTTAAATTGGAGGAATGGCCCAATGGAAAATACGGAAAGAGAACGAATACTTGAAGCCAGCAAAACGAATGTGGCATTACGAAGGCTTTATGAGGAGCATCAACGGCTTGAAGAGGCTCTGGAGGGGTTTGAAAAGCGTAAGTTTATGACATCCGTAGAGGAGATTGAGGCCAAAAAATTGAAATTGAAAAAACTGAAAGGTAAAGAACGGATTATGGCTATGATTTCAGAGGAGAGGCCGCAAGCCCCATAAAAAAGAGTAGGTTCGCCGGGAAAAACCGAAAAACGCTCTAAATTGCAGGAAGTTGAGCTCGCTAAAAGCCTCGCATTATTGCAGGAAAAAGAACGATTTTGAGCTCAATTCCTAGCAATTCTAGGAGCGTTTTTCGTTGCGTTCATACTTTGTTCCGAGGCTCGGGGCCTCATTGCGAGGTACGTATAGTACCACTCATTCGGCCCACGAACCTCGCGCCTCGTCTGAACGCATTTTGCCGACGAACAGAAACGTGAAAAAGCTAAGTTCGCCTCAAGGCTTTACTTTAATAGAAAGGGCCCCGGAGAGGGCCCTTTTTTATTACCACTTATATAACCACAGTGACGCTTTTATGCAGCGCGTCTGCGGGTGCTAATCCGATGAGTAGCATGCATAATACTATGCCTAGTTTTCTCTGGGTCGAAGCCAAGATGCCGGCATATAGCCCGGAATGAAAATATGTATTCCTCTTCTTCATCGAAAAGATATTCGATGGCTTCCTCTCTAAACTCGCCCTGCGAATTATAATCTTCTATGGTTCTTAAGATTATGGCGCGCATTAATTCGTTAATCGCGTCGTACCCTCTACCGCCTAGGTAGCCAAGGTCCATTGAAGGAAGTTTTTCTGAGCTGCTCACGATATACTCCAACAAAAAGGTTGTGTTTCTTTTTTTAGCCAGGCAACCAATGTGCACGGGCAAAAAACAGTTCCAGAGAACAAATGAGAAACAACCTAAGTAAGAACCAATATCGGGTGAGCGTTTGTCTGGGATCCAGCAAGTCACCCAAAAAAGAAAAGAGCGAGAGTGGGGCTATCTGGATGGGGCTTTAGGCCTCACTTTAACCAAGTGCTTCCCGGCTCTTGGCTCCAGATCGGGAACGGTCAAAGCGCAATTCCCTGAATGTCTGTGTATAGTTATGGAGGGGCAGAGAATGTACGTATCCTAGAATTTGACTAAGGTTTGAAGATTTTTATCCCGGCTATAGGGAAGACTAACTCCTGGTTATCTAAAATAAGCTGCAATTGCAAGGGGTTGAGTGCTTGAAGCTCTAGGCAAAGCGAGAGCCCAATCAAGCTATGGTGGTCACCCTCAGTAAGGCAGTTTTACAGAATTTCGGGTGCAGCTTAATTTTCTCTTTTTTGTTCTTGGGTTTTCCCGGAAAACTAATGCACTCTTTCAAGAGTATATTGCAGCAAGCCATCTAATAATTTGAGGGCATTTGCATCGGGGCTTCCTAAAAGTTCACAGCCAGCGGTCAGGGATTTACGAGCCTTTTCAACATAATTGGTTGCAAGCTGCCGCGCCTGTTCTATTACCTCGGAATTACGCAAGGCTTTCAGGCCCAACTGGCGAAAAGCCTCCTCTTTCTCCGGGGAGCGGGGTGCAATGAGGAGTTCCTGGGCTAGTTGTGCGCCAGACTGAAGCCACAAAACGTTTACTAATGAGGGCTTTCTTTCGACCAAATCCATGCCGGAGCGTTTCCCGAGCACTGACTCATCGGAGGTTATATCCAGGATATCATCTAAAATTTGAAACGCGGTGCCTAAGGACTCCCCAAAGTCCGAAAATTGTTCTCCTACCTTTGCATTTTCGGTGATGCTGAAGGTTCCTGAGAATGCAGAGAGCCTAAAGAGGGCAGCAGTTTTTTTATGGGCAACTTGCAGAGAACTTTCAATTGTATGGGTACTGGTGTGTAAGGGCGTCTCAAGTATTTCGCCCTCAACAAGCTCAACACAAGCTTTTTCGGTTGCAGCTATTATTTCAGGCTTAAGCCGGGCACAAAGGGCAAAAGCACGAACCAGCAAAAAATCGCCGGAAAGCAGGGTGCTCTCTATCCCAAATTTTGAGTACGCCGATTCCTTATGCCGTCTGACTGGCGATTTATCAATAATATCGTCGTGGAGCAGCGTCGCCAGGTGAATAAGTTCTATTCCAGCAGCAACGTCCAGAACTTCCTGAGACGGTTGGCTTTGTCCAGCAAGTTTTGCTGCGGTAAGCGTTAAAATAGGTCGTATGCGTTTTCCACCAAGATCGAATGTGTAGCGGGGAATTTCTGAAAGCAGCGGTGCATCTGATTCAAATTTTGAGCGGACAATGTCCTCGACCGCACCCAGGCCTTTGACTTGGCTAAGCAGAGCTCCGATTTCAATTTTTGTCTTGATGCTCAAGCGAATCTGCTGCTCAGGTGAGGGGCACGCAGTGTGCCAAGGATTTAGGTGTTTGATGTACGCTCAACAAACAGGCTGTCTATTCAAACTCTGGTGTCCCTAACGGGATTCGAACCCGTGTTTTCAACGTGAAAGGCTGACGTCCTAGACCGGGCTAGACGATAGGGACTTTCGAGTGCTCGGCACTATCTCCAAAATACTGAGACAGGTCAATAGGTTCAGGCCAAATTGGCCCTTCTATGGGGGCTAATTTGAGGGGGAGAACCGAATGGGGCGCAAATTAGCGATACACTGTTAAATTGAGCGGGGAAACAAGAATGCTCTTGAAAATCTCAATGGTCCCTTCACGAGCAGTTTCGCCAATATACAGGGCTATAAGCAGCGCAAGATAGAACGGAATTAAAGAGAGAAGGGTAACGAGGAGTCCCGTTATTACGTGCATGGAACCCAAAAAACGCAGGCTATAAAAAAGCACAATCCACATGTTTAATTGTGCCACAATAAAAGCAATGGGCACGATTTGCATGAACTTATCGTCACCGGCTTGGGTCCCCGTCATCAGAAGGGTTATGAGCGTGAGGCGGCCCATCGCCATATAGTTAAAGAAATAAATCAACCACAGTGCCAAAACAAAGGGAGTGAGGCAGTACGCGGTAATGGCTAAAAGTTGATGTACATTCACTTCGACGCCAAGGAGCTGCAGGAAAAGCCCCTCAACCAGCACGAACACTAAAAAGGTAAAGAACATTACAAGCGCCAGGCTTAAAAGCGCGGTCCCGTCAAATACAAAAACACCATATTTATAAGCCTGGGCAAATATGGGAACAAAAACGGTGAGCACAAAACAGAGGCAGATGGTGCCGGCAAAAGGCGGTTTTTCGCGGTTAAGCAAAACTTCGGTGGTTGAGCTAGGTTCAAAGAATAGGCCAAGGAGGGCATCAATGAAGCCCAGATCTTCTTGCTTTGTTCCTCTAGAATTCATAAGAGGGAAATTCTAATCTGCTGTGTTAAAGAGCCAAATCTCATAAGAGCATATATCGGCAGCATGCAGATAAAATCCATCACTTATCAAGAACTTGAATCTGCCGCAGCCGCCGAGGGGCTACGAGTATTGCGTAGTACTGGCTTAGCACCGCTAGAAGGGGCCGTAAAGGCTCTTATAGACTGGCAGCAGGCAGGATATAGCGGTGAAATGGCCTATATGCAGCGTCCGGCAAGCCATTTTGGTGACCTTGCGCGACTTCTGCCCTCAGCCAAATCAATAGTGAGCTTTGCCGTTCCTTATAGCGCAGCTCAGCACCCAGTTTGCCCTCCTGGGTATGGCAAGGTTGCCAGATATGCCTGGGGGCTCGACTACCATACGGAGCTCCCCCAACGAATGCAGTGCCTCATTAAACGCATCCAAGCGAAGCTAGGGTGGTTTGAGGCTGGAGTATTCAGTGATGCCGTATCAATTTTAGAGCGAGCGGTGGCGGCGCGCGGTGGCCTTGGTTTTGTAGGCAAAAATACACTTTTGATCCGGCCCGGGCAGGGTTCTTTTTTCCTGCTTGGGGAAATTGTGTGGGAGTTGGACATTTGCGATCAGCCCGAGACTCCTGCATACGCGGGCTGCCGAAGCTGCACTCGTTGTCTCAATGCTTGTCCTACAAATGCTTTCGTTGATGAACGAGTCCTGGATGCTCGAAAATGTATTGCTTATTTAAGCATAGAGAAACGAGGCATGCTGTCGCTTTGGGAACGCCGAGCTCTTGGCAACTGGATTTTTGGCTGTGATGTGTGCCAGGAAGTTTGTCCGTTCAACCATGCCGTGCAAAAAGAGGGGCGAGAGCCCGACCTGGTAAACTTAGGCGCACTTAAAGGAGCGGGGAAAATTCTTAACCTGAGCGCAGTGCTTCGCATTCGTACGCAGGAGGTATGGCGCACAAGTTTCGCCCATACAGCTCTTGAGCGCGCGCGTCGAGCTGGGCTGCTTAGGAACGCAGCTTGTGTGGCAGTAAATACAGGCGCCGTTGCGCTTATCCCCGATTTAGTTAATGCTTTTAAAGAAGACTCTGCTCCGGCGGTACGGGCCACCTCCTTTTGGGCGTTATCAGAGTTTTATAATCTTGGGGCCTTGAGCCATTCAGCTTGGTGCTCGATAGTGCAGGCAGCCAAGTCTGATGTGAGCTCGGAAGTGCAAAAGGAATATGCTCTTCTAGAAGCCATCTCATAATTCGTAAATTTGTGATGAGTTCTAGTCAATCAAGATCCTAATAAACATGAGAGTAGGAACGTATATGGGAAAGCGCTGGTTCAAAATTGTCATTTTATTTTCCCTGTGGGGACTTACGAGCTGTGCTCCTGGATTTGGAAACAAAATTAGCCTGCCGCCAATTTCAACCCCAGTAATTGGGCATCAGGTCGATTCTAGAACCATTCAGATGCGGCCTGTTGTTGACGCTAGAAATCTGCCTACGCTTGTGCAAATTGAGGGGCGAAGCATTGTTCCAGCTCAAGATATCGGCGGAGTGGTTGATGAAGCTTTTCGTACCTATGCCCGTGCCTATAACTGGGATGTAAGACCAGGGACTGGTAAGCTTGTTTCGGTACGAGTGCAAGAATGGTTCGCCGATGTGCGTCCTAGTTTTCCTGCTTCCACGGTTGAGGCACGCGTCGTGTTGGAAATCGAAATCTGGAGCGAGAATTTAATTCTTGATTATCGGTCACGTTATGAAGGTAGTACCACCTATCAGCATCCATTGATGAACGAGAGCAAGGTGACCTGGGCACTTAATGATGCGCTCGGATTTGCGCTTCAAGAGTTTTTTTCGGATTCTCGTGTAGCTCCGCATTTATAATTGCTTGCAAAATAAATCAGGGGGCCTGGGACTCCTTTTTTTGCTGCTCTAGTTTCACCAGTTGTTTTGATATTCTGTCCAGCATCGCGTCAAACAAAAGTGGGTCGCGGGTACGCTCGCGCTGCAAAATTTCTATCGCTTTTTCAAGTGTGCCTATTTTCTCATAAAAGGAAGCCATCGCGCGTATACGATCTGAGATAAGTCGTTCATCCACCCCATTTTTTTCAGCCTGGGTATAATAACTTTGAGCTTTTTCAATCTCGGCAATTCCCAGATAGAGATCACCGATCAATAAAAGATATAGATGTGGGTTTTCCCACTCGGGCCTATTCTTAAGATCTAAACGTTGCTGCATATGCAGCCTATATTCTTCGACAGCTTCGTCAATTTTATTTTGCCGGGCCAGCTCTTCTGCGCGTTCAATGTGGCGGCTGCGGGTGAGCGAGGAGCCGCAGGCTGTAAGGTTTAGCGCGAGCATCAGTAAAACCAACATTCCGCTTGTGTGCCTGAGGAAGTGGCAAACTATTGCTGTCGGTCCAGTGCGCATATCAGAAAGAGCCTCTTTTTTTGGTTGAATCTAAGAATTGAATGTATTCCTCTCCTCTTAGAATGCGCCCATCCGGCCGTGAACGCCAGCGTTTATGAAACCAGACCCACTGTGCCGGAGCTTTTAGGATTTGCTGCTCTAAGAAGTTGTGGTACTGAGCCAAAACTTCATTCAAGCCACCGGTAAATCTGGTAACCGAAACTTCGTAACGTCCGTCGACCGTTCTGCGCATACAGGCACCCATTATGGGACAGTTGCGCCTTAGGCCAAGCTCAATAAGCGCTGAAGGTGTCCTGGCATCTAGACTAAAGAAGGGGGAGTAGATGCTTTTTACTCTTGTATCCTGATCGATAAGGGCCGCAATCATTTCTCCCTTCTCTAAAGTTGAAAGGATCTCCGAGACTCCGCCTTTTGTGTGTCTCCACACCGTATATACCCCATAGCGTTCTCTCCAGAATTGTAAAATAGCTTGAGCTATCTTGTTGCGTGCGGGGCGACCGATAGGTCGCATTGGAAACCCGGATTGGATTGCCCAGGCAGCCAAAAGGTCCCAGCATCCAAAATGGGCGGTGAGGCAAATAACCCCTTTCTTCTCGGCAAGTGCTTCTTTCATTTTGAGCAAGTCGGGGCAAGTAATAAGTTCCTGAGAACGGGTCAATATGGGCTTAAGATTGCAGGCTTCTAAAACGCTCAGACAGAGGTGCGAAAATATGTGCGAGGGCAATGGTTGATGGTTCTTAGGCAGTGCAAAGGATGTCTGTGCGAGAGCAATCTGAACTTCTCGGCGCAAAAAGGGAGCAAGTAATTGTCCTAAGAACCAGCCAATATGGCGTCTGAGCGTGAGTGGAAGTAGTCCTGTAAGTTGGATGCATACAATACAGACTTGAGCCAGGAAGGGCTTTTTTTGCTGCATATCAAGGGAGATCTTCGCCAAATTTTTCAGCAAATGTTTTTTGTTCGACACGCATTCCGTTTAGAAGCAAAAACTCAAGCACTCGCTCTCTGATGAGTAGACCGGCAAATTGCTGGTGTTCTAGGACAATTATATATTCATGACTATTCAAGATGTGGGTGTGGATAAGCGCCGTCAAAGGCGCTTCAACCTGCACCTGCGGTACCTCTCTTTGAATATAGGCGCTTAAGTACTCATCACTCGGATTACTTGCACCGGCCTCAATTAAAGTTTGACGATCGATCAGTCCAATACAACTTGAGCCATGAAAAACTGGAAAAACTGGTTGGGGGGATTTAGCTGCAATTTGGAAGGCAGCTTCTAAGGTTGCCCCATGCGGGAAGCTCACGAGATGTTTGGCTTCAATCATCGCTTGACGCACCGTAAGTCCTTGAGAAAGCCTCTGTGCTTTGTCATGCATAAGCTCACTGGTAGCTTGGGTAAAAATGAGTACCGCAATTATAACCAGAATAGGGCTGGCGGAATAAAGCGCATAAAAACCCATGCAAAGGCTTAAAGCCTGACTCAGCCGGCAACTAATAGCGGTGGCTGATTGGAGACCTAAGAGTGCTAAAAATGCTCTCAGAATTCGACCGCCATCCATAGGCAAGGCAGGAATTAAATTGAAAATAACGAGGAAAATGTTGGCCACCAGTAGACGGGCACTGAGGCTGTTGCTTTCAATGATAGCCTCAGGTTCTTGAGGCATTTCACTCACTAATAAAAGAGCAAGCGCAATGATTACATTTACTAATGGTCCGGCTGCGGCTATGAGTAGCTCAGCAAATGGACTTGGTGAACCCTGGATGCTGGCGATACCACCAAATGGATAAAGGACAATATCGCTGGTTTGTATTTTAAACACGCGAGCCATGAGCGCATGGCCGAACTCATGGAGGAGGACGCAAAAAAGAAGTAGTCCGACGACTGTTACTTCGGTAAGTGGCTCGATCTGATCCCGCTTGGCATCAAATGCCACCCAAAGAAATAGAAGGACGAGCGACACATGCACCCGCACCGGAATGCCAAACCAGGTGCCAAGACCGAGAGCAAAGGATCGTCTATGTTCACTCACAACGTATCTTCCGATAAATAGAATGTTCCTAAAGGAGAAGCTTTTTTGACTATCTCTCTCATTCGTAAGATCGTCTAAAATTTCGATTTGACACGATAGCCCATGTAAGAATAGTCAGGCTTGCTTAGGGCCCCACTTGTCACGCTCGGTGTAGCGAGAAGTCCTCTTGATTCAGACTACTACGCCTAGTTTAACGCCTCACCCTCACAAGTAAAGAGCTTCGGTTGGCTTTCTTAAGTGCGTGACAAGGCGTGGCTTTTTAGCTTATCTTATTCCGACATGCTCACGTTGCTTATTCTGTCCGTCTCACTTTCTTTGCTAGTAGCATTTGTTTGCTCTGTGGTTGAGGCCGCACTTTTTGCCGTGCCCATGACCTACGTGCAGCAGCTCGCCTATACAGGTGGTCGCGCTGGCAGGGTGCTTCAGCAGCTTAAGCGTGACGTTGAACGACCGATTACCGCTATCTTAATTCTTTCTTCTGGAGCGAACACGATAGGCGCTACAGTAGCAGGAGCGGTAGCCGGTGATATGTGGGGGGAGCTCGGGCTCATTTTATTTTCCGCCACTTTTTCAATTTTGGTGCTCTACATTGCTGAAGTATCCCCTAAGGTTATTGGGGTGCGATATGCCAAACAGGTAGCGATTTTTGCTGCAATCCCCTTAAGTTTTTTGGTTAAACTATTTTCTCCCTTAATTTGGGTCTCTGTTCAGATTTCAAAACGCTTACATTTTGGCGCAAGTGCTCCCCAAGTTTCACATGAAGAGGTATTGGCGTTGGCTCAACTGGGCACCCGAGAAGGGTCGCTTGATAAGCTAGAAGGTTCGGTAATTCATAATGTCATTGGCCTTGATAAGAAAATAGTGCGGGATGTGCTTACTCCGCGCGTGGTCGTATTTCGAGTTCCTGAGGATAAAACGCTGGGGGATATCTCATCCTCAATTCTTGAGTGGGAATACACCCGAGTGCCAATTTATAACGAGGCCGAGCCAGAGCATCTTACAGGTTATGTGCGCCAGCGTGATTTATACAGAGAAATAGTCTCCGGCAATAAAAATGCAACCTTAAAGGATCTGGCGCGACCGCTTACCGCGGTTCCAGAGCTTGCGCGTCTGGATAATATCTTGCTTAAGATGTTTGAATATAATGAGCATATTTGCTCGGTTGTTGATGAGCACGGCGGGTTAGCGGGAATTGTTACTCTGGAAGATATTCTCGAAGAGGTCGTTGGGCACGAAATAGTCGACGAGTATGATCAGGACGACAAAGCAAAGTAGGCGAGCAGAAGAACTTCTGCAATTTAAAGCATTTTTACGTTTTTCACAGCGCGTATTTAAGATTTACAAAAACAGATGGGCTTCTTGAAAATCGTGCAAGGCGAGTTAGTTGTTTTCTGAGCGCGCTGTCAAAATGCGTTCAGACGAGGCGCGAGGCTTGATGGCGACTGAGTGGTGCTCAATGCACCTCGCAGGGAGACTTCGAGCCTCGGAACAAAGTATGAACGCGAGTAAAAATGCGGCCAAAATTGCAAGGAATTGGGCTCGAGCTACAAATTATCCGTCAAGAGAGTCCTGTTTTTCTCGAGCCGGAATTTCTGCAATTTAAAGCATTTTTACGTTTTTCACAGCGCGCTTAGAAGCTTGTGCGGCCGCGCACAAACCCACTAATCGCTTCTGCCATCACCTTAGCCGCATTAACAAGCACATTTAGAATGTCGTCAACAATTGGCACTTGCTGCTCAAAACCCAACAAGATGGTAATGCCTCTAAGAAGCAAAATAACAAAAAGCGCCTTCAAGACTTGAGCCAAGTCGAAACGCCAAAATGAAAAACTATCGCCACCCATTTGCTTAGTATATGCCACTAAGTGCTCTAAAGAAAGTCCAAGTACGCAGGGGGTAGAGCACCCCATCCAGGGGCTCCTTATAAAATTTAATATCCACAGGGACTTCGCTGCGGCGATATCGGAAATAAATGGCGCCTAGGCAACTTTGGCTGTTGTCTTTGGTTGCGCTACTGGAGATGCCGAAGGGCAGGCAGTATTCGCAAGCGTAAACATGAGATCTCGTATCTCGGTATCAGAGAGGCGTGGCAGCTTTTGTTCTACCTCCAGTACCCAACGAGAAATGTCGATGCTTGGTGGCTCAAAGTTTTGCACTCTGTTTACTTTATCAAACCGAGTTGGTCCCCGTAGTTCATGCGAGGTGAGTAACTCCTCCGTGAGCTTTTCCCCAGGCCGCATGCCGGTGTACTCAATTTCAATGTCGCGGCGACCGTAGAGCGCCATCATTTTACGCGCTACATCTACAATCTTCATCGGGCGTCCCATGTCGAGAATATAAATTTCTCCTTTCTGACCGAGAGTCCCTGCGGTAAGCACAAGACGCACTGCTTCACGAATAGACATGAAATAGCGCTCCATGTCTGGGTGGGTGATAGTCACAGGACCACCACTTAAAATCTGCTCTTTAAATATCGGAATGACACTGCCTGTACTGTTGATCACGTTTCCAAAGCGGACGATTGAGGTGGCAAGTGGGTGATTGCTAGCTGTGGTTTGCTGGGTATGCGAGTACCATTGTACGAGCAGTTCAGCCAAAAGCTTTGAGCATCCCATAATGCTTGACGGAGCCACAGCTTTGTCGCTGGAGATAAGCACAAAGCGCCGCACTCCAAACTGCACTGAGGCATCCAGTACATTTTTGGTGCCAATTACATTATTACGAAAGGCCTCGTAGCAGTTATGCTCCATAAGTGGCACGTGCTTATAGGCTGCGGCGTGAAAGACATATTCAGGTTTTTCGGAACTGAAAATTTTGCTTAGTCTCGCGGCATCAACAATATTTGCCACTACGCAGCGGAATTCAGCTTTTTTTCCTCCACGCTCAAAGGCTGTGTGTAGTTCTCGCTCCATTCGAAAGAGATTGTATTCAGAGCTATCGAGAAGTACCACTTTATGGGGGTCAAAATAACAGACCTGGCGCACAATTTCCGAACCAATAGAGCCGCCAGCTCCGGTAATCAGTATGGTGCGATTATTCAGTTCTCTACGAATTTCATCTTCATGTTCAATTTGAGTTTTCTTTTCAAGCACCTGTTCGATGCTTACGCCCTCGTGCTTAACAGAGGCGTCGATGCAAGCGATATCTTCAAATGATTGGAGTTTTTTAAGTGCCACTCCAAAGGTTTTGCAAACTGCCTCAATGCTGCGAAGACGCGTATTCGAAATTGTGGGAATTGCTACAATAACTGCGCTGACTCTAGGAAACTTTTCTAGTTGTTCTTCGAGATTAGTGATTCGTCCAACTACCTTCACGCCGTACAAGTTGACTCCCTGCAGATTGTCGCTATCGTCCAACACTGCTACGGGTCTATACGAGAGTCGCTTTAAACTGAGCATGTTTTTAATTATAAGATGCCCTGAATCACCAGCGCCGATAACGATTACGTCTCGGGCAGTATCTTCCTCCATATCTTGCTGGGCCACGAGGCGCTCACCTAATACACGGACTGCCAATCGGCTACCGCCACAAAATATAATCGAAATGGCGAGTTCTATAAGAACTACGGAGCGTGGGAATTCTTCCAGACGCAAAAATAGAGCTGTTGCGGTTAAAAATAGACTCGAAAGCCCGTGTGCCTTAATGATGTCTATAAGGTCTTGAGTTGAAGCATAACGCCAATAACCGCGATTTAATTGAAAAAACGAATAACTGGCTGCCCGATAAAAAAGAAGGAGGCTCCAGGGCAATAAAAAGCGATCGAGAAGAAATACTTCGTTCCAATCAAAATCAAAGCGTAGGCCTAAGGCTAGGGTGTAGCTGAGGGAGGTAAGAATAAGCCCTAGGCACAGAATGAGGGGGAGTCTAACACGAATGAGGAGAGTTTCTAATCGAGATACCACAGCCTACCTTTTTAAACCTCAAGCTCGGTGCGTTCTCTATAATGATGCAGTAGCTTCGCACAGCGCACGGGAACTAGAAAAATATTTACATGTGCGTAGTTCAACTGACAACAGTAAATTAAACGGCGTTTAGAAAATCAGGGCGCCCAATTATCCTGAAACTCATGCTGGGGGAGAGTTAATTGTATCTTTCCGGTTTTTAATGCTTCGTCGAGATTTTGTCGTTCGGCAAGTGGCATGCCTCTGGTCATCGCACTTTGCTCTAAGAAGGTATCTTGATATGTGGGACCATCTAACTCGATAGCACGCAATACTTTGCCAACAATAGAAAGTCGCTGCGTAAGCACGGTGTTCACTATAGACTCCAAGCCAGTTTTGGGGTCAACCGGCACCACTTCTCGATATAAAAGCGGCCCTGTATCTATACCTTCGTCGACGGCGTGAACGCTGACTACCGGCTGTAGCCCATCTTGAAGCATGTAAAAAAGGGAGCCAAGCCCGCGATAGCGGGGGGTGAGTCCAGGGTGAGCATTCAGGGTGAGTAGTCGAGGGGCTCTCAGTACCTTTTTGGTTAAAATAGCATCGGTTGAGAGCAGAACCAGGTCGATTTTTTGCTTTATAATAATTTCGGCGCAGTGCTCGGAGTTATGATGGGATACCCAAAACTCTTTTGTTGTATCGGCGTATTTTAGGAATTGCTCGTTCCTCCGTCTCGATTTTTTAATTTTGAGTGCTTGAGAAATTCTCTGAGTGGTGGCCTTTGCACCAGCCAGTCTGAGCTTACGCAGGGTTCTTTGAAGCTGATTTCTAAAATCAGGCTTCCAATAAATTACTGAGAGTTCCCAGTCCGCAAACTCAGACTCTAAGTACAGCCTAAATTGGCGGGTGTTGTCGTTGTCTGGCATTCCAAGAAGGGCAAGTTTCATCGACTACACCGGCTTTGGATTGAATGTGTTTTGCCGGTGCTGGATCAGTGATCGAAGATTTGAACGACCTGAGCGCAAAAATTCGAACAACTTATTATTGTTGGGGTATTCGGAATAGGCCCTAGGTTTCGAATTTAAGATTTGGCTGAAGTCTTCTTCGCTTAGTTCCAGCTTTTTCCGCATGTAGTTTAGGTCAGTTTCCAATTCGGCTTCTGGATACGCCGGCTTTTCTAGCTCCTTCAGGGCCTCCTCTCTCGTTATTTGCCCCGAGACTATTAACGATGAAAGATGGGCTCGGCGCTTGTCGATTCCGAATTTTTTAGGAAGATAAAAACCTTGATGAAATTTTGTAAACAACGATTCGTAATGTTTTCCGCCGTAATAACGCCAATCAAAAAAATTCTTTAATTCAGCTATAGCGGATTCTTTGTGATAATCGACAAACTGCAATAACCGTACCTTCTGCAGTCGCTTAACGTAGAAATAATAAAGGTAGCGGCTAAAACTAAGTGTGGGAAACGTCTTAAGTGGTCGAGTGCCAAATTGAGCGTGAATAGCCCGAAGGTGGCGATAGTCCATGTAGTGATATTCCCAGCTGGCAGGAAGAATCCCCTCCGATTGTAGATTGCTCCCGCTCAGCACATAACGAATTCCGTGTTTGGCGGCGGAGCGGTAGAGGCAGGCGAATATCCCATGATCGGTAGGATACTCAGCATTCGCAACTGATGCTTTGAGGAAAGCGACTTGTAAATCTCTAAACTCTTCCCAGTCTACGACATAAGTTTCGAGATCAAATTGAAGTTTGGTGAGGATTTTTTCTATGTTGCTTACTGCCAACTCTGAATTCCATCCATTATCAAAATGCACGACGAGAGGTCGTAGTCCGAGTCGGTGCACCAGTAGCGCCATGTAGGAGCTGTCTACGCCGCCGCTAAGTCCCAAGACACAGTCATACGGTTTGCCTTTACCTTCAGATTTCATTTGAGCAACGACACGCTCAAGTGCCTGTTCACGGGCGGGAGAGGGCAAAAGCTGAGAGGCGCAGGTGTCGGCATATTCAGCATGATGATTACATACGCCATGAGAATCGAAGCGAATCTGAGGATCGCTTGTATCCATGACACAGGAATTACATATTTGGTACGCTTTCATGAGTTGTGAAGGGCGGATAAGTGATTGAGCTAACTATATCCTAAGAGTAGGCTAGGGGCTCAATAGTTTTTTTACTTAAAACATCAGGTCTCAATAATTCTGGGAATTGGCCTACGCACTAAGATGCTTTCGCACACCGACGTCAACACCAATACCCGTTCTATGGGAACGCTTTTAAAGAAGGCGGCAGTGCTACTTACGGGCTCGGTGTGTGCCCAGCTCGTCCCTTTTGCGGTATTACCCATTTTATCGAGGCTCTATTCTCCAGAAGCCTTTGGTAACTATGCTGCCTTTATGCTTGCAGCCGGGCTATGCGGGGCTGTGGTTACCGGACGCTATGAGCTTGCGGTGCTGCTTCCACGTAATCCGCGTCGGGCTTCTGCGGTGACCTGTATGGGGGTGGGATTGGTGATAACTTTATCTCTAATCCTCTTTGCTCTGCTTTTGATAGGATTTTATTACGTTCAGCTTGTACCTTCAACTTGGCTTATCGCCTTACCACTGACAGTCGCAGTGGTCGGTCTGGCCGAATTTGGCTCGTATGTGCTCAATCGGAAAGAGCGCTATGCTAGCTTGTCCCAAAATATGCTCCTTATGCAGTTGGCCTCAGCCGCCGGCAAAATCGGTTGCGCTAGTCTTGGCAGCACGGGGCTACTCTGGGGCCATGCAGCAGGGCGCTTTGTGGGCCTACTTCCACTCTGGCGCCAACTGACCGCCGAATGTCAGCGCATCTATCAAAATCGCAAGAGACAGCTCGGGTATCTGTCTCAGGTAGCTTGGTACTACCGCGCTTTCCCGCTCTACAATATTCCACATTCTTTGCTTACTAATTTTTCGGGCGGATTTTTGGCGGTCTTTTTATTGGCGTTTGGGAGAAATGCTGATGCGGGTTACGTTGCGCTTTGTCGCACTTTGCTTTTTTCGCCGATGGCGGTCCTTTCGGTATCGCTGGGGAGGGTATTTTTTCGGGAAGCTGCGCTTTCTTTAGGTACTGAAGCGTTTACAAAGCTGACGAGACGTTTGATGCAGCTTTTGGCAGAGTTTGCTACTCCGGGGCTCGCGCTGCTTGTGTGGTTTTCTCCGCAGCTCTTCCCTTTGCTGATGGGGCAGCAATGGGCCCAAGCGGGAACTTTTTGTAGTGTGATGGCTGTGGTGGGCTATTGTTTAGCCTTCACGAGCTGGCCAGAGCGTATATTTGAAGTTGCGGGCAAACAGCGGGTGGTCTTTTTGTTGCAGCTTGTTGCTGATTTAATAAATATGGCTGTTGTCTATCTGTTGTTAGCTGGGGGCGGGAGCTCTCTTGTGGTGGTTCAGGCATTTACCGTGTGTGCGGTCTTGTATCATGTTGCTTATCTTTGGTTTATTTATTCCTACGCGGGCATGCCTGTTACAGCTTTGATTGCATTGGGTGCCTCAATTCTCATGAGCTTGGGCAGTTCGCTTTTTATTCTCGTGTTGCTCTCGCTCGTGTTAGATTCAGTGCTGATCCAATTTTGCCTTGCGTTGTTGTGTATGGTCGCATGGTGGGCTTGGCGGGCCTTGAATCTTCGTTCTCAGCTCAGTAAGAGTGTACCATGAAGCTTTTTATTGATGTTCCCTCACAACTAAGACCGCGCGTTGAATATGCGTGGCAGGAATTTGCGCTCAGGCTGGGAGTGGCCCTGCAATTAGAAGATACTATCGAGTCTGCTCATTGGGTCTACACAAATTCCAACTGTTCTGCGCTGAGCGGGAAGGAAGTAATTCGTTGTGAGCCTGAATGGTATTTCGAAAAAAAATTATCGGCAACTCTTCGGCAAGCTTACCAAAATTACCTTGAGCCTGGCTTCGATTGTATTGGCCTGACTTTTCGCTTGCTCACTTTCTTAGATGAGCAAGAAATTGGAGAGAACTGCCGTGATGATCGCGGAATATTCTATTCCTCTGTGCTTCCTGAGTGGAGGCAGGCGGTTGCTGCCCGTCCGCTGGTTGATGAGTGTGCCTTGGCGTTTAAAGCGAGGTACGAAAATCTCCTCGGCGAAACCGAAACGCTTTGGCCAGGAGGAAAAAAATCTGCCCTCGTTGTTACACATGACACCGACGCCCTTCAACTTGGGTCTATGAACGAACTATGTGCGTTGGTAGCGAAATGGGCTCGACGCCGGTTGCCGGTTTACAAAGATTTACTCTGGGCAAGTCTTAAAGCGCGCCGGGCCCCGATTATTCAGGATCCTTATTTTTGCTTCCAAAATTGGGCCGACCTTGAGAATCAGTTTGCTGCCAAGTCTTGCTTTTTGCTCTCTACAGCGGCTTTTGGCACTCATAGAACTCTGAATGATTGTAAAAGTTATTTTCATCCCAAAACAGATGATGCGCTTTGGCAGCCGCTAAGAACCTTGAGCCAGCAGGGCTGGGAGTTTGGGTTGCATGCAGGTATCGAGGCTAAAAAATCTTTGGATTATTTCATTCATGCCAAAAAGTTTTTGGAGGAGAAACTTGAAACTCCCATTTGGGGTTTGCGGCATCATTACTGGGCTCTTGATTGGGAAAAACCGCATCGAACGCATAGAAAACATGTAAATGCTGGCTTTCGCTATGACATGTCGATTGCCTGGAGAGATATTCCAGGATTTCGGGCTGGCACTGCCTTACCGTACCGACCATATGACCTTGAACGGGAAAAACCGCTTGATATGTATGTGTTTCCAACCTGTTTGCTCGAGAAACACGTCTTGCCAACAGCAGATGCAAAGTTAAGAGGATTTTCCGATGAAGGAATTGCGCTCGAAGCAGCAATGCATGTACTTAAATTAATTCAGGAGAGGGGACTCTGCGCCGTGGTTGATTGGCATACGGAAACGGGATGCAACCAATGGCTTTTTGCTGGTTTTACCGATAGTTTTTTAGCGTTATTGCAATCGCAGTTAAGCGATCCGACGATATTTGTTGGCACGCCCCACGAGCTTACCCGTCATTGGCATCGCCGCCGAATGAAATTGACTTCGCTTGGCCGGGGGCAGTGGTCCAAGCAAGCGTCAAGTGTACTAAGCGCGGTGGGAACCTAGGTTTAGGATGTAGTATGGGCATTTTTCGTTATCAGGCTGACCGTTGTCCCACTATTATTATAGTGGGGTTATTTGCCTTTGATTTGCTGGTGTACGCCCTCGTTGATTCACCTTGGTACTTAAGCTTCTGGTTCGTATTAATGCTCTTCCCAAAGGCCTGTATTTGCTCCTGGAATCACCATCACCAGCATCTTCCGACCTTTAAATCTTTGATTCTGAATCGGATGCTCGAAATAGTGTATGCCTTGCACACAGGCATTACGACAAACGCCTGGGTATTGCACCACGTGCTGGGTCATCACATTAATTACACCGATCAAAAGAAAGACGAGTCAGGATGGCAGCGTAAAGACGGCACCACTATGGGTGCCGTTGAGTATACACTTACCATCGCGGCAACGGGGTATTGGCGAGCTTTTCAAGTAGGAAGACAGCATCCAAAGTACCAACGCGGATTTCTAAGCGCGACATTCCTTGTGGCTTGTGTGCTGCTTCTCTTGACCGTGCAAAGACCTTTGCCTGCGCTGTTTGTGTTTTGGCTTCCTATGACTTGGGGATACATCGCCACTTGTTGGCACACTTACTATCATCACGCCGGATTAGATACCCCTAATGAGTATGAAGCCTCTTATAATATAATGCATCCAACCTATAATCTCTGCACCGGCAACTTGGGGTATCATACAGCTCATCATGTAAAACCCGGACTGCATTGGTCAAAACTTCCCGAGTTTCACGCTGAAATTGCAGATAAGATACCCCCGCATTTGTATAGGAAGCCGTGTATCCCCTTTAAATGGTTCGTTCTCCGTGAAAATCCGAAAAACGCTCTGAATTGCGGGGAGTTGAGCTCGTGATTTGCCCTAGATCATTGCAGGGAAGGGGGCACCAAGAGCTCAATCCCTTGCAATTCTGGATGCGCTTTTCGTTGCGTTCATACTTTGTTCCGAGGCTTGGAGGCTCCCTGCGAGGTACATTCTGTACCACTCGGTTGCCACACAAGCCTCGCGCCTCGTCTGAACGCATTTTGAGGGAGAACGAGAAACTAAGAGTTGAAAACTCGATTCATCCCTCGGGCAAAAACGCCCCATTCAAACAGCGCCCGTTCTCCGTGAAAATCCGAAAAACGCTCCTCATACAGTAAGCGTTAAGCATTAACCGCTGATTTGGGCACATTGATAAGCACCGCTTTATGTCGGCCATGATAGACAAACAAACTGCCTGCCGCGGCAGCGGATGCGCCGGCCTCAATCGCATCGAGCAAGTTTTGGTAATCTCTTGCGCCGCCAAGGGCAATTACGGGAACGCTGACGCAGGAACTTATTTCTCGAATGAGGGGCAAATCATAACCTTCAAATGTACCTTCGCGGTGTACCGCACAGAGTAAAATCTCTCCCGCGCCAGCATTTACGGCCGTTTGAGCAAACTCAGCTGGAGAGTATTTTGGGTGCAGTCCCGTTGCAGAGTGCAGCTTTAGGCCACCAAAGAGACCGCGGTTCACGTCGATAGAAATCACTATAGCTTGGGAGCCAAAATTTTTGGCACACTCTTCAATGAGGTTTAAATTCTGAAAGGCTCCGCTCTGGAAGCAGATTTTCTCAACCCCGCTATCAATTATTGCTCGGGCTTGGCCGAGGGTATGAATCCCTCCACCATAACAAAGTGGCATAAAACATTCACTTGCCAGTTCCCCAATTAATTTTAGGGGAGGCTCCCGTTTTTGCAGGCTCGCTGAAATGTCGATGACGATTAGTTCGTCAACTTCTTTCTCGTTAAAGATTCTAACCGCATTTATAGGATCTCCAATATAGCGGGGAGACTTAAAACGCGTAGTTTTAACGAGCTTGCCGCTATCCAAAAGTAAGGTAGGGATAATGCGGGGAGGAATCATAGAGTCGAAGCCCCCGACTTTTTATCGCCAGTGGGCCCGTAGCCCTGATCCATGCCCGTATTTTCATAGAAGTTCTTAAGCAAGCGCATTCCAAATGTATGGCTCTTTTCAGGATGAAACTGAGCGCCCATGATATTACCTTGGCGCACAATAGCGGGAAATTCATAGCCATGTTCTGCTGAAGCGACTAAGGACTCTTCAGGCAGGCCTGACAAATGATAAGAATGTACAAAATAAAAGCGAGAATCTGGGCCTAATTGACTCAGTAGTGCATCTTTTCGTTTAGAAATGATTGTACGCCAGCCCATCAGTGGCACTTTCAGATCCGTTCTTCCTGCGAGCCTAAAGCGAATACATTCGGCATCGAACCAACCTAAGCCGGATTCTCTTCCTTCTTCGCTCCTGAGGCCCATAAGCTGAAGTCCAAGGCAAATACCAAGCACAGGCACCTTGCGCTTTAATACAGAATCCTCAAGTACCGGAATTAAATTCAACTCCTTTAGGTTTTGCATGCCACGATCAAAGGCGCCAACACCAGGCAAAATAAGGTGGGTAGCTTGGCTAATAACCTGCGGCTCTGCGCTCACCAGGGCCTTTACTCCTAAGCGTGAGTACATATTCTGAATGGAGCGAGGGTTTCCAAGCCCGTAGTGCACTATGCAAAGCGATGAGGTGCTCATAAAAAACTACTTTGGAGAGGGGAGGGCTCGAAGTAAACGTGCGGGATTACCTACATATATTCCCGGTTTGCTAATGTCTTTTGTTACCACCGCGCCGGCACCAATCACCACATTATCGCAGATGCGTACTGGAAGAATGGTGGCGTTTGTTCCGATACTTACATTATTGCCGATGGAAGTATGCTTCCAAAGCTCTTTACGGCCTCGCGCTGGCCCACCGGTTTCAAAGCGGTCGTTTATAAACATGGCACCGTGAGAGATAAAACAATCGGCGCCAATTTTGACAAGTTCGCAAATAAAAGCGTGAGACTGGATACGGCAGCGGGGGCCTATTTCGACCCCAGCTTGAATTTCTACAAATGGGCCAACAAAACAGCCATCTCCTATCTGGCAGCCATAAAGGTTTACAGGCTCAACAACTTTAACCTGCTCACCAAAAGAACAGTTAACGATGCCAGTTTTTAATAGAATTGGTGCTGCCACCTTATGCCCCTTTAAATGTGGCCCTTATATGCGGGGCTCAAACACTACCGGCATGCTCCACATTTGAAAAAATGAAACAGCCCGGGTTTAAACAAATATGCGCTTTGAGTTGAATTTGTCATAGCGCGTAATAGTTAACATCGTTATACTTCGACTTGTCCCTAACAAAAAGACAAAAACTTGCAATTTGTCACCAGAATTTGTGGAAATAGAGGAAAAAAAATGGAAGTTCCATTCGTAGACCTAAAGGCTCAATACAATTCAATCAAAAAAGAAATTGATGAGGCCATGGGCCGCGTAATTAGCGAAACAGCTTTTATAAAAGGTAAGTACGTCGAAAAATTTGAGCGTGAGTTTGCCGATTATCTGGGAGTTGCCCACTGTGTGCCTTGCGCCAACGGCACAGATGCAATTGAAGTTGCTTTGCGGGTTTTGGGGATAGGACCTGGGGATGAAGTTATAGTGCCCGCGAACACCTGGATATCTACTTCGGAATCTGTGACTACAGCGGGTGCGAAGGTGGTGTTTGTTGATAACGACCCGATTACCTACACCATGGATGTCGCAAAGCTGGAAGAGGCTATTACAGAGAGAACCAGGGCAATTATACCCGTGCACCTCTACGGACTCACTGCTGACATGGACCCTATTTTAACATTGGCGAAAAAATTTGAACTTAAAGTGATTGAAGATTGTGCCCAGGCACATGGAGCAACCTATAAAGGCCGAGTTGCTGGCACCATGGGGCATATGGCCACATTTAGTTTTTTTCCGGGAAAAAACCTAGGCGCGTACGGAGATGCCGGAGCAATTGTAACCAATGACGAGAATCTTGCGAAACACAGCCGCATGGTGTGTGACCACGGGAGACTCGGTAAGTTTGATCACGGATTAGAGGGTCGAAACAGCCGCCTGGATGGTTTGCAGGCAGCCATATTGAGCGCCAAGTTGCCGTATTTAAAAAAATGGACGGAACTGCGGCAAGAGCACGCAGGTGTCTATCATGATCTGCTTAAGGGAATAGTAGCGCAGATTCCAGTGGTTCCCGACTATGCCAGTCATGTTTTCCATTTGTATGTTGTGCAGGTAGAAAACCGTGAACGTGTGCAAGATTTCCTTTTACAGCGTGGAGTCCATACAGGGATTCATTATCCTATCTCGCTCCCTCTTACCCAGGCGTATGCGTATTTGGGGCTAGACGGAAACGCCCACCCCAATGCAGCACGGGGCATGCACCGAATTATGTCAATTCCTATGTATGCTGAACTAAGCGCCGAGCAGCAGCAGTGGGTGGCTACCTGTTTAAGGCAAGCTTTGGAAGCCCAGCAATCGACTGCTACGCGCTAATGCGAGGTGTGTAATGTCAGAAGTCAGAAATCCGAATTTAGGCCTTATATGTGCCGAGGTGCGTCGCCAAATTTTGGATGTAACTCATGCCACGGCGAGTCCACATCTGGGGAGTTGCTTCTCGTGTGTCGAAGCATTAGTGGCCCTTTATTTTTCAGAACTGCAAGTTACGGCAGAGACTCTTCAAGCTGCCCATAGGGACAGATTTTTCCTCAGTAAAGGCCACGCTTGCTTGGCGCTTTACACGGTGCTGAACAAAAAGGGATTCCTACCTGACGAGGTGTATAAGCGTTACGGTATTTCTGGTGGCACCCTTGAACATCATCAGAAACGCAACCCGGCTTGGGGCATAGAATCAAGTGGGGGGTCGCTAGGCCATGGATTGTCTCTAGCGGCCGGGGCCGCATGGACCATGAAGCTTGATGCCTCGATTGCTCGCTCCTTTGTGCTGCTCTCTGACGGTGAGCTAAACGAAGGAAGTAGCTGGGAAGCAGTCTTGTTCGCGGCTCAGCATAAGCTAGATAATTTAATAGCCTTGGTTGATTATAATAAAATCCAGGCTCTCGGACGTTGTGAAGAGGTGCTTGGTCTAGAACCGTTAGGAAAAAAATTTGAAGCATTTGGCTGGGCCGTCTCCGAGGTTCAAGGCAACGATGTTAATGCCGTAGTAAAATCTCTCAAGGCTACAGCGTCGATTCGTGGGAAACCCCAGGTGCTCATTTTGCATACGTTTAAGGGGCAGGGAGTTTCCTTTATGCGGGATACGCTACTTTGGCATTATCGTTGCCCTGATGAAAAAGAACTGGCTGCTGCTCGCCAAGAGATAGATGCTCAAATTGCAGAGTGTGCAGCGCAAGGGGGATGCGCATGAGAACTACTTTTATAGATACTCTAACCGCTTTGGCTCGCGAAGATAAGGATGTCGTGCTGCTTACCGGAGACTTGGGGTTTCGCATTTTTGATAATTTGCGATCTGTCTTGGGGCCGCGCTTTATAAATGCCGGCGTTGCAGAATCCAATATGGTGAGTGTGGCTGCTTCTATGGCACTCATGGGCAAGAAGGTTTATTGCTATTCGATGGCGCCTTTTTTGGTTATGCGGGCTTTTGAGCAAGTGCGCGTTGACGTTTGTGCTCATAAAGCTCCGGTGCGACTCGTTGGAATAGGTGCGGGTCTTGGATATCCGATGGAAGGCATAACGCACCATGCATTCGAGGATGTGGCGTTAATGCGCTCACTGCCTGGAATGACAGTCGTGGCGCCCGGCGACAAACTAGAAGCGCGAATGCTGACTGAAAGTTCGCTTGATTTTAATGGTCCTTTGTATTTGCGTCTCGCCCGTGACAGTGCAGATGTCGTTCATCAAGAATTGCCAAAAGTAGGTATTGGGAAAGCGATACGCTTAACCAATGACGGTGGGCGTTATCTTCTTAGTTCTGGGCCAATGTTGGCGACGGCACATACAGTGGCTTCAAAACTTAAGGCCGAGGGGACACCAGTTTCTGTTTGGAGCGTCCCCACCATTAAGCCGCTCGATATGATGCTCATTGAGTCAATTCTTTCTGAAGCAACCACAGTTATTACCTTAGAAGAGCATTCCATTATCGGCGGGCTCGGTTCCGCAGTCTCTGAATTAATTCTTGAACGAGGCTACCGCGGGGACTTTATGAGACTCGGATTACCTGACGCCTATTTTGAGGCTGTCGGCGATAATGCTTATTTACGCAGCCACGTCGGTCTTGACGATTTAGGAGTGTATAAGCGTATTTCAGCTTTGTTTACATCGAAGCCTGGCCATCAGGCACAAAAGGCACAATATGTCAGATAATGCAGCGTTAAAGGATGTAGTGCTGAAGCCTGAGGGTGGTTTTCGCACAGCAACTGAGGCAAGTGTGGGGCCGCGTCTTGGGGAGCTTTTCGACGCAAATCCAGCGCCAACCCACGTTAAGCTTGAGCACTTCCCCAAGTATCTAAAACGCCAAAAAGTGACCAGATATTTGGCCTTGTATGAACTTTTTAAACTCTCCTTGCCGGTGAAGGGATCGCTGGTTGAGTGCGGCGTGAATGAAGGTTTTGGCCTCATGTCTTGGGCTAATTTTTCGGCAGTTTTGGAGCCGAATAATTTGACCCGCCGTATCTATGGCTTTGATACGTTCTCAGGTTTTGTTGATAGTCATGCGAAGGACAAAACAACAAACTTTGTGCCACAAAAAGGTCAGCTTGCTGCCGATTCGTATCAGGAACTCAGCAAACTTGTTGAGGTCTATGATCAAAATCGCTTTTTGGGGCATGTGCCAAAGGTTGAGTTAGTAAAGGGCGATATTCGTCAAACATTGCCAAACTTTTTGGAAACGCACCCCCACTTAGTCGTAAGTTTGCTTTTTATGGATTTAGATTTGTATGAGCCGACAAAATTATGTCTTGAGCATTTAGTTCCACGAATGCCCAAAGGTGCCATTTTGGCATTCGATGAACTGGATAATCCTATTTGGCCAGGCGAAACCCAAGCAACGCTTGAATCTGTGGGATTAAGGAATTTAAGGCTGCAAAGATTTGAATTTGATCCTTACATAGGATTCGCCATTTTGGATTAAGATAAGTGAGTTATAACTTTCTTAAACGCCTCTTTGACCTGCTCCTTGCTGCGCTGCTCCTTGTAGTGTTTTCACCGTTGATGCTCGTTATTGCTGCCCTAATTAGTATGGAACATAAAGGGCCAGTATTTTACAGAGCCGTGCGCAGCGGTCTATTTGGAGTCCCGTTTAAAATTTGGAAATTTCGCACCATGGTTGTCGGCGCGGATAAAGGCAGTGGTACGACAGCACTCAATGACCCTCGAATTACGAAACTTGGTAAGTTTTTAAGAGCCTCAAAATTGGATGAATTGCCCCAGCTTTTTAATGTCCTTGTTGGAGAAATGAGTTTTGTTGGCCCTCGGCCTCAATTGCCGGAGTATACGGCTCGCTATGTCGGAGACGAAAAGCTTATTTTGTCAGTGAGGCCAGGCATTACAGATTTTAGTTCAGTTGAATTTGCAGACCTTCAAGCTGCCGTTGGCTCAACTGATGCGGGCAAGGTGTATGACGAGGTGGTGCTGCCGCGGCAAATGGAATTGAGGCTGCGTTATGTCCGTGAACGCTCATTTGCGCTTGATCTCTATTTGATTGCTAAAACAGCCTGGGTGCTTTGCGCTAAAATGTTGGGATTCGGAAACACAATAACTTCCAAGCTTGGTGTATGGAAAAAATTCGGTTAGGGAAGCGTGGCCCTTTGGTGTCCCGTATCTGTCTCGGTGCTGGACCACTTGGAGTGCATGGCTACGGAGACGTATCGATAACAGATGCTTCAGCGGCGCTGCAATATGCAGTTGAGCAAGGCGTAAATTTTATTGATTGCGCTGATGTCTATGGTCTTGGTCAAGCAGAAGAGCGTTTAGGGGCGCTTTTTGGCAAAAACCCTGATGTCGTGTTGGCAACGAAAGGGGGGGTGCGCGTAGACACCAGCGGCAAGTCTTTTTTTGATAGTTCCCCATCTTGGCTAGAAGCCGCCGCCTTAGCCAGCCGCAAACGTTTGCAGCGAGAGGTTATTGATCTGTATTATCTTCATTATTGGGATAGACAAACTCCGCTCACAGCTATTTTTGAGTGTGCTGAGAACCTTCGTGCCAAAGGAATCATAAACTACTTTGGACTTTCCAATCTGCATGTCCAAGACCTAGCCACAGAGGTTTTGCCTGAATGGGTACTTAGCGCCCAATTAGAATATAGCCTTCTCGAACAGCGCCAGCTCGAATACTTAAGAGCCTGGAGCGAGCGGCAAGTTACCCCACTTGCTTATGGAGTACTGGCCCAGGGGCTTTTAGGAGGTCGCTATGCAGAACCAACAGCGTTTCCCGAAGGAGATAGACGCCGGAACCCTCAGTATACAAAGTTCCATGGACCGGAAGCAGAAAAAAATATATGGAAAGTTCAGCAACTCCGGCGTATCTGTGATGCACGGAGCTGTAGCGTGGCAGCCTTTAGTGTGCGCTGGGTGCTTGATTCCCTTGCGGGAGGTGTCGCCTTGGTAGGAGTGAAAAACAAAGCCCAGGCAGCAGAAGTGTTGAGTGCGCCGGAGGTACAGGGAACTAACGAAATCAGCAACCAATTAAATAGTTTTATTCAGAATGAGACAAACTACCAATTATAATTGAAGTGAAGGGTAACCTTTTTTATGACGGCTAACGAATCTCCTGTTTTATTTGCTCTTGTTGGTTGCGGTAGAATTTCGGGTAAACATCTGGATGCTATTCAGCATATTAAAGGCGCTGAGCTTGCTGCCGTGTGTGACATCCAAGTGGAGCGTGCACGCAACACTGGGGAAAAATATGGCGTTCCCTGGTACACAAACTATCATGAAATGGCCGCGAAACATCCTGAAGTTTCTGCTTTTAGTATTTTGACGCCAAGCGGCTTGCATGCGCGGGAGACTTTGGAGCTGGCTCCTTATGGCAAACATATCATCGTTGAAAAACCCATGGCGCTTACCATCCAGGATGCAGAATCTATGATTCGAGCCTGTGATCAGGCTGGAGTGCGCCTTTTCGTAGTTAAACAAAATCGCTACAACTTACCCGTGCAGCAATTAAAAGCCGCAATGGATGCGGGGCGCTTCGGTAAATTGGTAATGGGCACGGTTCGTGTCAGATGGTGCCGCGAGCAAAGTTACTATGACATGGATTCCTGGCGTGGTACCTGGTCGCTTGATGGGGGAGTGATTTCAAATCAAGCAAGTCATCACATAGACCTGCTCACCTATTTAATGGGCGATGTAGAATCGGTATTCAGTTATACAACTACACGGTTAGTCCAGATTGAGGCCGATGATACGGCGGTAGCAGTTCTGAAGTTTACAAACGGAGCGCTGGGTGTGGTTGAAGCCACTACAGCCACTCGCCCTAAAGATCTTGAAGGTTCTATTTCCATTTTGGGAGAGGGAGGCAGTGTAGAAATTGCTGGGTTTGCGGTAAACGAAATGAGGACCTGGAACTTTGCAAAGCCGCTACCGGAAGACGCAGAGGTGCTTCAAAAATACAAAGAGAACCCGCCGAATGTTTATGGCTTTGGTCATCAACGCTATTTGCAGGGAGTTGTTGATTCTATTCGAAAGGGCAAAGGCGGGGCTGTGGACGGCATGGAGGGCTTAAAATCGCTCACCCTCATTAACGCCATGTATGAGTCCATGGAAACGGGTGCGGAAGTTTCTTTGCGATTCCGGGGTCGTAGAAACAAACTCGGAAAAGAGTTAGCCCGGATTTAGTTTCGCTAACTAGTTCACCGTGAATAAGTCAGTTTTGGTAAAGCGTTGAGGCGAACTAACTAATAACCACGCTTTTTGCCTTATTGTTCAACCTACGTAAAGCTAACTTGCGTTTGACTGCTGGCTTTGAAAGCGCAGTCTGTTTTTGAATTAAGCGCGCAATCTCTTTAGGAAAAGATTTTAGTAATATTCGAAGAGATTTTTGCGAAATTTGGGCGGGCTTGCCTATTTTTGCCTTGTTGACTTTCCCAATTGTTTTAGCGGGCTCTGACGATTTTACCATTGTTAATGCTGCGGCATTTCCTAAGTAGACCACTCCGCTTGAGTTGTTTGAAGTTCCCGTAGAAGGATTGCAATCTTCATTAAAAGTGTTGCAAGGATTCATGGGGAATGTCACACCGTCTGCTAAAAAGACGCTGCCCGGCTGGTTTGCAGGATTACTAAATACGTTTGCCTGACCAAAAAATTCAGAGCTGCGTATAATCAAGTTCTGCTGTCCTCCGATAGGGGCAGCATTGCCTGGAGCGCCAACTTCTTTTTCGCGAGTAGCAACATCGCTGACGCTTTCGATAATTGCTACCCCGTCTTTGGCCGCTGACAAGAATAGACCTTGGATTCGGAACAAATCCACGCCGCGAAGAAGCCATTGGATAAGAATATTTTTCTCCCTTCCATGAATGTGGAATAGGTCTCCATGATTCGCTGGATGACGACGATACTGGTCATAATTTTCGGCGAGCGAGGAAAAGACAAGAATTGAGTCGTTAAAGGCGATCCCTGTGCCGTAATAGGTCATAAAATTTGCAATCCATGACGCGGAATCAACGCCCCGGTCACCACCCACGGTATAGGAACGCTTCACGGCTTTGAACCCGAACTCGTTGCCGCCGTAATTAAAGTGCCCACTGGTAAGGCTCGGGCTATACACATCCACATTTTCTACGTAGAGGTGTGCCCTTCGTTCACCATCGCCGTCGCGCAAAATAGAAACGTTAAAAGGGGGCAAGATAGTAAGGTTACGCACTTTCAGAAAGCGCGCCATCCAGCTGGACTGCACATTTACAAAGCGAACTTGATCGGAAGGAACACCAGGTGCCGATTCAACAGTTAGATAACCGTCTGGATATTCGCTTTGAGTCCACCAATTGGGCAGACCAGAGCCAAGCACATAGTCACCAGGCAAGAGAGCAATGGTTCCACCACTTAGTTTGTTGCCAAGAGTTGTGCGTAATGAATTTACGGCCCGAGCAAAGGTAAGAAAAGGAGCACTAATCGACCCTGTGCCGCTGTTGTCATTGCCACCTGGGGATAGATAAACTGTCGCCCTCGGCAGCGCATTATTTGGGTCGGCGTACAAAAATAAACTATGTAAGCCCGTATTTGAAGTCGGTGGGGTTGATCCCGATGAAAGAGTGGTGACTGGTCCAGCCAGTACCGCAGTTTTTCCGAACACGGGGTACACTACCGCTCTTATTTCAATAAGGGAGCCAGGAGTAAACTGAGCTGGATTGACGGTAATAAAATATCCCGGAGCCGCGTCGCGTTTGCCGTATCGACGTTCCGTTACCGAAACTATCGGACCACCATTGACCGAAAAATCTACCCGTTGAATGCCACTGGCGTTGTCGGTCATGACGCCGATTTCGCGGGCTTCGCTCAGGCGGTCACGCTGAATTTCAAGAGCCCAGTGAGCCACGGTAGTTTGGTTTTGTAAGAATGCGGGAGTTCCAGCAACCACGCTGGTAGCGGGCGGACCTGAGCTAAACCCTGCTCCGGGAACAGCGAGTGGTGCTGGTGTGCTCGTACATTCAAGAAATCGGAATGGAGTAACGCGGGTGTGCGTAACCTGTAATGATCCCGATGCCATAGAAAAGCCCACGGCAAGGAGGTGGAAGGTTTGGCCCCCCATGGCGCTCGTAATAGAGATTGGAATTTCACGTGGATTTGGCAAAAATGCGCGCTGTCCCAGAGGGAATGAAGATAAACAATTGGCTCCCAACGGATCATCTGCGCAGCTCGGGTGTGGATTTTGGGTGTAGAGCAGGATAGTTGCTACCGGATCGATGGCACCAACGTTTTGGAGAGGACGAAAATCAAGGTCATACCGTATGTTCGTTGTGACCACCTGCGAGGGGCCCGAAGGGGGGCAGCTCGAAATGTGAAACGGGCCGGTAAAACGCATTCGTGTATATATGGCCCACGCTGGACTACTCGAAAATACACATACAATTAAAAAAATTGCACTGCGCAACAGAATACGCCACGACATAACCACCTCAAACCACAAACCTGCACCGTTCCTCTAGTGGCGCGTTGAATCGCCGCCTTTTTAATTGAGGAACCACCAGCTGGTATGAAGGAGCAAATTAAATGCCAATCAAATTGTGCTGAGCTTAAGGCTCTGTTACCTAACCATGCCAGCGCTAAGGAACTCCAAGTAGTTATGAAGGGAGGAGAGGGGCTTAGCTCCTAAGGTAAGGCACCTAAAACACTGCGCCTGCTGGGAACATTAAGCGAAGCTTGTGTTCCCCCAAGTTCTCAAATTCAACGCAAAAAAGTCAGGCGCGTCCAAAGATCGCAATAAAGGGGGTATAGGGGGTTCGTCCCGATATCGTCTTCTGTGCCAAGGCCATAAAGTTTAGGTTGTACGGGATTGCCGTAGTAGGCAGTTCTAAAAGCAATTGAAGCTCGGTCTTTTGTATGTATCAGGTTACAAAGTTTGTCATGAAATTGAGTAATTCGATTGTCAAATTTCCCTAGCGGGGACCATGAAAACCATTTTGCCGCGTGAGAGAGTGCAAATGGACCATAGCCCCAATTTCTTCCATTGTAGCGTACCCGATACCAACCATTTTTTCCGTCCATAAAATTGGTGAGCCGAGGGAACTGAGCTGACCAGTCAAGCACTGATTCTGCCAATTGGTGTGCTAGGCGTTTTTGAAGATGTTGATAATATTTTGCCCCTTCCGAATCGGGTTCGAATGAGGATTCAAAACTAAGTAGCCACCAGGGAAGTCGCTCGGCATGATTTGAGTCGGGTGCCTGCTGTGGGTCGGGACAAGGCGTATCTGGTAACGATTGACCTATCTCGCAAAGCGCATATTGATACTCTTGGTGCTCAGTCCAAATACCTTTTTGAAAGAGAAATCCAAGACCCGGCTCAAGCCTGGCTTCAAACATGCGTCGCGTAAGGGATTGAATATCGTAGAGTTGCGTCTCTTGCTCTTTCGAAAGAGCAAAAATTTTTTTTGCTGCAAGCAAATCAGCAGCAATTGCCATCGTAAAAAAATCCATATCATAAAAGGCACGATAATACGTAGGGCTTATTAAATTTTTATGATGAATAAAGTCGAGGCGCGCTATTACAGCCTCGCGCATATTTGGAAAAAAACCTTGCCAGTGCCAGGCAGCAACACTAGTCCAATATGGAATAACGAGGTCATTTAGAAGAAATGAATATGCTTCATTAAGAAATTGTATTGAGTCTGGTGTGGTTTTAGACTCGGCGCTGGTCAGTCGCATCACAAACGACAAAAGATAAGAAAACTGAAGTTGGCATAGGGGCTGTTCAGTTACTTCTGCAACAGGAATGCCGGTTTTAGTGTGCGGCACTCGGAACATAATTCTATTTTGAACAAATGGAAAAATCCTTCTTTGGTCTGGGCCACTTTGGGTAACATCGAGTAAAAATGGGTCAACTCGGTAACTCCGTTTCACATGAGCAAGGCGGATTTGCTCGAGAGTTCGAGTTTGGCTAAGAGCTCGCTTGAGGTAAAACCAAAAAACCTGTTTACTTTCAGGTAGATTAAGAGAAAAAGCTGCAAGTGCGGGAAGCATAAGCACATACTGAGCATCACACAGCGATTCAGGTGAACTAAAATCGCGACTCGATAAAATTCGCTCTATTTGCTGCGAAAGGCGCGTGTCGAGTGCCGAATTGTCTAAGGTTGACGCCTCTGGTATCGAAGAATTTTTTGGCTGAGGAGTTCCTTCAGACATGGCAGTGCGCTGATACAGAATTAGATTTTTACTGCGGCTTATCTCCTGAAACCCTAGAGCGCCCGATTCTAGCCTCTTATAGAAGTGATGCACTTCCATAAATCGCGCCTCTCCCCAATAAAAATCAACTGCACGCGATGGATCTTTATATTGAGCGGCTACGTCTTGGTTTAAAATGAAGTACTCGATTTGTAGCTCCTTCATACGAGCTTCTGACCAGCGCCATTCAAAATACGCCTTCTGAAACTCCGGGGGCACGTAGACAAAAGCGTCAAAACCTATGCGCGACTCCTTTGGAACCCCAGAAAGATTTTTAAGGGCAAATGTAAGTGCTACTGAATTAGCCTCTCTGTTCGCTAGTCGCTGTCTCTCTGCTTTAAGTTGAGGAATTTGACTGAGGAGAATCACAAAGATGCCGAGCGCACAAAAGCTTCTTCGAAGTCCCCCCTGATTGAGGATCTTTGCAAGCAGGTCGCTAGCCAGCAGAAAGCAGGCGGGTACCAGAGGGAGCAAATATCTTGCTTCTCGGTAGTTCACTTTGAAAAATAAGTAGGAAAAATATCCGAGTATCCAGATCCACAAGATCTGTTGGGGACTGAAGCCAGGCAGCGGGCGTTTTTTCCAAAATTGCTCGCCCATTAAAGAGAACAATAAAAGTAAGCTACTCAGCGAGCCTATGCCGAAAGGAGAATATAAAATGGTGAACCATTCGAAGGCCGAGCTGTGAACCTTAAAGCCATGCCCAAAAGAGACATGCAGGCTTTCAGCCAACATGCCTTTTAATAATCTTCCATGAACTAAAAGATAGGGAGAAAACAGAGGAATAGTAAGTATAAAGATGGCGCTGAGAAGAATGGCTATCCCCATAAATCGGTAAACTGCAGCGGCTGGGGCTCGTCCTTGGGGGTTCCATAGACTGGCGCCAGCAAAGGCAAGTCCAGGAACTATGACAACTTTTAGTCCAAGGTGGAGCAAATTAAATATGTGTTGTTCGTTGGGAGTTAACGCATCTCCAGGCTTAAAAAAATTAAGAATAGTTTCAGCAGAAAGGTGCCAGCCAAGGGTAACCGAAACGACAACACCGCAAAGTCCCAAAACTGCCAAAACGAGCCTTGTTCCCGGAACTATAAACCTCCATGTCGGGAGCTCTCCGCGACGACTCCAGGCGCACAGAAAGATAATTGGTAGCAAAAACAGGCCTGAGTATTTTGTAACAAAAGTAAGACCTGCGAAGATAGTTGCGGTTACAAGTGTAAAAAACAAATTTTTTCTATCGAGCGCACTCAGGCACCAAAATAGAGTCAGCACTGTGAGTGCTAATTGCAGGGTGTCGGGATGCGAAATGCCTGAATATGCCCGAAATTCAGCACAGAAGATCACCAAAAAAAGCGGAGCAAGACCTGCCTGCCAGGCCCCAAAAAAACGACGCGCGAGAAAAAAAACGGCCAGAAGACAAAAAATTCCGCCGCTTAAAGACACGGCTCGCAGGATTTGAATAAGGGTTTGGTCTGCAACAGGACCCAACAAAAGTTCTGTTCCCCGCGCAATTACGTAGGCAACATTAAAAAAGAGATGCCCGTATCCATGAAAGTTAAAGTTAAGGCTTTGATTGATGAGTGCGTCCCGGAGCAAGCGAACATGGGTCGCCTCATCTGAATCAAAACTGAAAATGAGGCGTTCGTTATTAATGGCAGTCCAGAAGCTGGGACTCACAAACCAAATTAACAGAACAATAGCAGCCACCAAGCCCCAAAGACTTGGAAAAACCTGAGGCGGTTCCTCTCTAAAGGGAAGCTTGATCGATTTGAGGGACATACGATCCAAGATTTTTCTGAAGTTTTTCCCGCTTAAGTTGTGCGAAAATTTTTAAAAGCCCGGCATTCGATGGGTATTCTTCGGCGCGTTTGGGAGCTTGTTTCATTATTTCAGTAAATTCTTGCTCAGAAAGCTCGAGTTTTTTTAGTACATATTGCCTTTCGATGTTCAGTTCTGTTTCAGCAAGCGGGGGGTATTTTAAAAGCTCTAACGCTTCGCCCCTGGTCATCTGACCCGAAACAATAAGCGAAGAGTAGTGTGCACGTCGTTTATCGAAGCCAAACTTTTTCGGCAGAATATAGCCTTGGAAAAATCTGGTGAACCTCGATTCTCCATGTTTACATCCGTAGTCGCGCCATCCAAACTCTGACTGTAGTTCTTGGATAGCAATTTTTTTATTAAAGTCTACATAATTAAGCAGCGGTATTTTCTGAATTCGCTTTAGGTAGCGGTAGTACAAATAACGGGGCAATGAGAGTGTGGGGTAGTCGCCAAGAGGCCGCTTGGCGAAGCGGTGGTGGATGGATTTAATGTGGCGCAAATCCATAAAATTGTAACCCCAGGAAGGCGGGAGGATTGACTCAGTGGCAATGTTGTTGCCGCTCAGGACGAACTGAAGTCCCTCGGCAGCCGCACTACGATACAACGATGCAAAAATTGCGTGATCCGTGGGTACTTCAACATTAGCAACCGATGCTTTAAGGAAAGCAAGTTGCAGCTCTCGAAAAGTCTCCCAGTCAAGGACTACCGTTTTTAAATCTAATTTGAGTTTTTGAACAATTTTCTGAATGTTGTCGACAGCCAACTCTGAATTCCAACCATTGTCGAGATGGATAGCGAGGGGGCGAAGCCCTAATCTATGGGCAAGTAGAGCCAAATAGGAGCTGTCAAGCCCACCACTTAAACCGAGTACACAGTCATACTGCTTGGCACCTCTGCTTTCACGAATACGTGCGGCAGCGGCCTCGAGTTTACGAGTCCTGTCTTCTGGGGAGCAGGCATAGCGAGATTTTTGTAAATATTCGAGATGGTGATTGCAGACTCCGCAGGCATCGAAGCTGATGTCACAATCTGAGGTATCCATGACGCAGGCGGTGCACTGCTGATAGGGTCTAACTTCCATGGGCCCAGTTTGCCACCTTGAAGGAATTTGGCAACCGTAAACCGTCTTGGCAAATTAAGAAATTAAGAATGGCGCTTTAATCTGCGGGGGAGAGCTCGTCGTTATCGTCATTGTTTGAGTCAGTTATTGCAATCGCTGCGGCAGTGCCGCCGCCTACCACCGCTGCTCCGCCGATGAGAGTGGATGTGAGTGTTGCTCCACCCATTGCAACAGCGCCAACAACAGAAACTGAGGTGAATGTGATACCAGCTGATGTTGTTGCTACGGTCCACACTCCTGCGGTAACTCCTTGAAAACTTGCTATCCCATTAATTGATGTAGCGGTGAGCACTTCTCCCGTGGTGGCATTTGTAAGGGTAACAGCGATGCCATCAGCCGCGGCTCCAGCTCCATTTACCAATGCAAAATCAACTTGCGTACTGCCATCAATTTCCGCAGCCGAGCGCGTAAAACCGCTCGTGTCTTGAATGGTTAGTTCTTCAGCAAAGGCTGACGAGCAAGCCGCAAGCAGAGAAGAGGCAATTAGAACTGGTTTTACAAAAGCTCTCATCTTCATATCCAAATATCCTGGCAGTCGATACACGGTGCTTTGTTACAAGGAAGCTCTTGAATTGTAGCTGGAAGCTTCCGCAAGTAAAAGCACCAGACTTCAGTTTTCCTCTTGTGAGAAGCACCTCAGGGGAAAAATCGGATAGATACCCAATCACCTAAAGGCCGAGTTTTCCCAGATACTTCAGGTCCATTAGAAACGATGATGAAAGAGGCCGATTAGGTGCAGGTCTCGTAGATTTATGTAAATTATGTCGACTGTTGTTTGTCTAGGTAAAACGCAAGGGTTCCTAAGAGGGCAGCAAAATAGAACGATATTGCGCCCATGCGGAACGGAAAGTCGAAGCAGGAGCCAATAAGCGCCGCCAAGAGCCCAGAACTTAATCCTAATATCCTGGCTCCGGCTAAATAATTGGTTGTCTGAAGAAGTTTACGTGCGCAGCGATGGGCTCGCAATAAAAGGTAAAATGATAAAAGGACCAGCGGCGTAATACCGATAAGACCCGTTTCGATTAAAATTTGCAGTGGATCGGAGTGAAGGTAAACTGGATTCGTGCCAGCAAGTTTTTCATCCATGACTTTGGGGTAATTTTCTGCCCACGAGCGGTACCCAACTCCAAAAAGCGGATGATCGGTAAATAGCGGCATGCTGTCCTGATACATTTGCCAACGAATATCATCTTTTGAATGCATCAGCCCAAAGTCCAAGCGGTTAATCAGCAATTCACGGCCTCGTTCATTCAGGAAAAATACTAAAAGCAGCGCAAGAAAGGCCCCAACGAGAGGGCGATTCAGGCGGCGTAATGCTGACAGTACAGACTGGAAATCATCTCCGCGGCTTTTGCGCTTGTGCCGACCTGAGCGCGAAGGAGACTGTCTGAGAGCAGCCTCCTTCTCTGGCTTAGGAGAGTGAAGAGCTCCCAGATACCAAAAGGCGATGCCAACAGCCAGGCCTGCCCAGGTCCCTCGAGAGAGGGTGGCTATAATAGTAATTGTGATAGTAAGTAGTGCTGCACCATTCACGAAGACTCTCACGAGGCGAGTCTGTCCTTTGGAGCTGCTAGCTATTTGAGAGAGTGCGGGGCCAATTTTAATTCGGCCCCGTTTTGCCGCAGAATTGCTAATTTCTTGTAATTGCGAGTACAGCGCAGAGAGAAATAGAAAAAAAGCCGGTAGTAAAAATGTGCCCAAATGGTTTGCATTAACGAATGGCCACCGGGCGCGCTCACTCACAAAAACATGTTGAGGCTCAAAATACCAAAACAATTTACCGTTGTCATAATACCAGTGACTAAGACCAACCAAAGCAACTCCGAAAGAAGTCCATTTGATTAGTTTTAAGAAAAAGCTCACTAGGCTCGATTGCGCCTGAAATAGCGTAGAGACGAGGAAACAAAGCGTGATTGAAGCTGCAAGAACGAGAAGACCCCGGGTGGTGCCACTTGCATCGAGCAGCTGGGATGACAGCCCCTGGATTGGATGGGAGGCGCTGGTAACTGAGAGGAAGAGACTCTGAAAAGCGCAGTAGCAGAGAAACGCGCCGAGTGTTCCAAGGCTTACGGTGCTTGCCGGGTAGTCTTGGAGGCTCAGTACAGCGCCGCGCCCTGTGATAATTAGCGCACAAAGCCCAAAAAAGATGAGTGCACAAAGCGGCAAATACACAGTTTCGTGTACTGCACCAAAGGCGAAGGGGCTCATAATCAGGACAGAGAAGATAACGAACTGGAGGATCTTTTGCTGAATTGGCGGCGCTTTTGCGATTGGGCTTATTTCAGAGGCGGAAAATTGCCCCTCAATTATAGAGATCTGTTCAATTTCTTGCTTTTCAACTTGCATATGCCCTTGTTCTTTCTCTCAGCTTACAAAACCAATGTAAAGGTTAATTTCTACCGATAAGGTCGAAGACGAGTTTTGAACGCTCTTTAAGCTGCTCTTTGTCACCGTCGTTGCAAATCGAGTGCGTGCTTCGTTTCACCTTTTCAGCGCTTGGAAGTTGGCTAGCGAGCCGCGCCAATGCTTCTTTTTCAGTACACCCATCACGAGCTAGAATCCGCTGAATAAGTAAAGAATCAGGAGCATAAATACTTACGATTGCATGATAACGTGAAAGATCGAGCCCCTTTTCAAAAAGCAGTGGGACCACGTGTACAATCATTTTGGCGCCTTTTTTCGTAGCTTCACGAAAAAGTTCCTGAGTACGGGCTTTAATACGTGGATGTAGAATTGCTTCAAGTTTGTCTCGCTCTTTTGGGTCAGAGAACACACGGGCGCCGAGGGCCTTTCTGTCTAAAGTACCGTCTGGCTTTATAAAGCCAGTGCCAAATATGTTTGTAATTTCAGCTAACCCTGGGCTTCCAGGAGCTACCACTTCGCGGGCAATAGCGTCGGCATCCACCAAAGTGGCTCCCCATTCTTCAAAGAAAGTAGCCACGGTCGATTTTCCGCTGCCAATTGACCCCGTTAGGGCTATAATGTGAGGCTCAGACATTGCGTCTAGTATGATCCCAGTGTTTAATTAGTGGAAGAGTAATAACGTTATTTCGACGCACAATAGGTTAGTTATGAATGGCGACGGCGCAGAACAAGAATCCCCAGCACAGGCATTAGAATCCCAGGAGCCGACGGCCCAGCAGCCCGCTAAAGAAACGGCAGTACCCCAAGCCCGGGATACTGCTTCTGATCCCTCCGTTGAAGAAAGCGAACGTTCCGCTCCTAAGATTGCCCGTAAGCGTTTTTTTAAAATTGCCAAAGAGCTTATTCTAGATGAGCTTCCGTTGCGGGCCAAAGAAGCCAGCCCCAAGTTAAAAGACTGTCTGGTTGGGTCGGTTGCAATAAAATTGAAAGAGAGGGGCGAGCAGTATCAGGTCCTGTGGAATGCTGACGGATTCCAAGTGTCTGAGGGGGCAGGAGCAGCAGACTGCACTATACACCTCAGTGAGCAGCACCTCTTAAAAATTGCAAGCGGAGATCTAAATCCCCAAATAGCGATGCTCTCAGATAAGATATTTGTTGAGGGAAAGCTGAGCTTGGGGGTTTACTTTTTTAACTTAGTTGCTCCTCCCTCCAACTAGGCCTCCGACTAGGAAAGCTTAAAGCTAATCAAAAACTCTGTTCCTGAGACTTCGTCGCTTGTCACGGAGACAGTGCCGCCGTAGGCCTCCGTAATTGTTTTTACAAGGTAGAGCCCAAGTCCCGAGCCTGAGGTGGATGCGGCGCCGCTGCCTCTTACTCCACGTTCAAAAATTGAGTGTTGTTCGTGTGGTGGAATGGGAACGCCAATGTTGTGCACCCGCAAAATTGCGATTTTGTCCGTGAGCTCAGTGATTACTCGCACCGTGCTCAATTCGGGGCTATATCGCAGTGCATTTGCGCAAAGATTAGCCACAATTCGCTCGACGTAGAGGTTGCGTATAGAGATGGGTATGGGGCCGTTATGTAGCTCAAGCTTTGTTCTTTTCTGCTCAATCTCACCTGGGCAAATCTGTTCAACCGCACTTATTACTGCGTGATTGAGGTCTGTTTTCTCGATTAGGCTTCCTGGGGTTCTTAGAGAAAAAGTGGTGAGCGCTTGGTAGTTTCTAATTAATTCGAGAGATCTATTCGCGAGGACCCTAATTTTCTGGACTATGAGTTTTGAGTTCCCCTCAAGTTTAAATTCAGCATTACTGTGTAAAAGCGTGTCGGCATAACTGTAAATGGCACCAATCGGGTTTTTCATATCATGGGCAGCACTTGAGAGCGCCCAAGTTTGAAGCTCCATCTGTTGATTTTGACTCCGACTTACCCGAATACGCAGCAGATAATACGCATCGTTGGGGTCAGCACCAGATACATCGATAAGGTCGATTACTTTATGCGTGAAGAGAGCATGCTGGATCGCTGATAACGACATTACCTGAAGCCTAAGTCCCTGTTTGAGTGCCGCGATGCGGTCTGGGGTCCAAAGTATTTTCCACATGGAAGGGTCGGTAAACGGGCGGGCAGCAGCGTTTTGCCATAAAATATTGGTGGCAAGGTCGATTACAATCGCTGGTGTATCTGAATTCTGGAAAACTCTAAGTAGTTCGGTGCCCTGGGCTTGCATAGAAATTGAGCTTATGAGCACTTGCTGTGGTTTGCCAAGATGGAACAACGATTGTAAATTGCAGCTTCAATTCATGTGCTCATATTAGATACGGCTTGGCATGGTACAATTAAATCCTGAGACAGACTGGGTCGACGCTCCTCGATTTAGGACATTAAGGCAACTAAAGGAGAGTTCTTTAGCTGCAGGACGTCGCATCATCGACTTATCGATGATCAACCCCGATCTTCCTCCGCCCAGGCTATTGCTTGATAGACTGGTGGAAGCAACTTTACAACAAAAGAACCACCGCTATTCCGTTGCGCGCGGACTTGCCAAGCTTAGGGAAGGGTTTGCGCATCTTTATAGACGTCAGTTCTCAATCTCTGTTTCCGCAGACACGCAAGTCTGCGTTACCCTCGGTGCCAAAGATGCTTTTTTATGCTCCCTCGCGGCGCTTTGCCCGAGAGGAACCAGAGTACTCCTGCCCAAGCCAACCTACGCGGCTTACCTAAGCGCGATTGAGTTTCAAGGCCTTATTCCTCTCTTTTACTCAGTGGGAACCGAGGAAGAGACGCTCCGTTCAATCGAGTTGAGTGTTTCTGCGCAACCCCATATTGCTCTTTGTGTTTGTAATTTTCCTCACAATCCTACAGGGGCCACCGTTTCATCTAAATTTTGGCAGCGCCTCTCAGAGATATTAAAAAAAGATGACACGTACATTGTTAACGACTTTGTTTACGGAGAGCTCTGTTTTGATGGAAAGCCGGCATCTAGTCTGCTTTCTTGTGAAGCTCTGACTGGCAGGGCGCTAGAAATCTATAGCCTGTCAAAGGCCTATAGCATTCCAGGGTGGCGCCTTGGGGCCGTAGTTGGAGATGCTGCTATGGTGGAGCGTGTTTCACGCATTAAGGCACATCTTGATTATGGGCTCTTTATGCCGCTTCAACTTGCGGGAGCTCAAGCCCTTATTTCTAATGCCGATTTAGTATCAAGCGCGAGGACTCAATATGCACAGCGCTGCGGGCTGCTTGTAAAGGGCCTGACCCAGGCAGGTTTTAGCGTCTCGGCGCCCCAAGCTGGATGTGGGGTTTGGGCTGAGCTGCCTAAAGAGGCTGGCTTGGCAGAGGCTTTCTGCCAGGAACTAGCCCTGCAAGATGGAGTATTTCTTTTGCCGGGTACTAACTTTGGTTCAGAATTCGAAAGGCATGTACGGATTGCCGCCGTGGCCCCGGACCAAATACTTAGAGATACCCTCGCAGCCTGTCACCGTCATTGTAAAAGCTCTATTTCACTTTAACAAAAACCGGTCTTATACTAGAGCTGCGTATCAAGTCTTCTAAGTTTTTTTGTATGCAACCTTGCTGGCTTTTTTCTCTTCGCTTCAGTCGTCATAAAATCGCAACGTGTTTGACGGCACCAATTTTAGGTGGTTGTTTCACGCTGCTCCTTGCTGCTGCGGCCGATGCTCAAACTGACTGCGTGGCGGCGGGGCGATTGGTTAAGCAGGGTGTCGCGCTCGGAGATAGCTCGGCTCAGGAAGAAAAATTATATCGAGACGCCATTAGTACCTGTCCCGGCATGGCAGAAGCTCACCACAATTTGGGCGTGCTGCTCTCGCGAAGGAACGAACATACCTTGGCACTTGAGTCATTTAATAAGGCAGCGTCTTTAAAAGAGGATGTGGCTTTTTATATTGCGGTCGGGCGAGTGAATCTTGAGCTTCAGAATAACGCAGCCGCAAAACAAGCTTTTTCTAAGGCTGTAGAGCTTGATGCACGTTTGGTGCCTGGACTGCAGGGGTTGGCACTGAGCACAGAACGGGAAGGCGATCTTGATGCGGCGGTTGGTTATTTAATAAAGGCGAAAGCCTTAGATGATAAGTCCAGCATCACGCTTTATAATCTTGGCGTTTTGTATGAACGTCTTCAAAGATTTGAGGACGCATTGGCGGCCTATGAGAACTGTCTCGCAATAGATGCGCAGCATAAAGATGCATTACTTTATGCGGGATTAACGGCGCAACGGCTTGGTCAATATGATAAGGCACAGCAGTTTCTTTCTCGGCTCACTCGCATTAGTCCCGAGCATGCTGAAGCGCAGCAGGCACTGGGAGTTGTTTATGAGAAGCTTGGAGATCTCGATAAGGCGGAGTTGGCGCTGCGTAAGGCCGTGCAGCTTGATAAGCAGAATGTAGCCACTCAGGTAAATTTAGCAGTTGTGCTCATTAATAAACGCCAAGAAAGTTTAGCCGAAGAGGTAGTGCTCAAGGCCTTGGCTATCGACTCAACGAATGCCTGGGCGCATGGAGTGCTTGGTTGGGCCAGGCTTGAGTTAGGCAAATATAAAGAGGCTGAAGCCGCGCTGCAAAAGGCGATTGAGTTGGATGCCTCGGACGCTTCAGCGCATAACAATCTTGGTGTGCTCTATCAGCGAATTGGTAAACCCGATGAAGCGGCTCGAGAATTTAAAGCAGCGGTCCGTTTGGACCCTTCATTAAAGGCAGCTCAGAATAACGTTAAAGAGTTTTCCCAGCCTTGATGTAAGCAAATCAAAAACTTAGCTCAGAATAGATCGGTGTTTGTAAGTAATTGAGAGTACACGAAAATTCCCCATAGCCAGAGATCTCACCTGAGATTATAGTGAGGCAATAACGTCGAAATTTACGAGGTTCTGGCTCATGCGATCCGCACTTCAGTTAGTTGAAAATACTCCCTTCTACCGTAAGGAATTGGAGTTGGCTGCGTCAGCAAATGGGTCGGAGCACTCACTGCATTATTCATTGCCGATTACGGAAGGCTGCCCGCCTGAGCTTGCTCAGTATTTTATTGAGCGTTTTTCGAAGAAAGGTGAAATAGTTCTCGACCCATTTTGCGGAACTGGAGCTATTCCGCTTGAAGCCGCATTGCGTGGTCGCATTCCATACGCTAGCGATCCTAATCCTTTTTTTGCTCGAATGGCGGAGGCAAAAACCAGTCCAAGCGATCTTACTGAAGTCACTTTGGCGCTGCAGGGTCTACAGCTCAGGCGCCCCATGGACCTAAAAGTGTATGCCGAATATTTTAGTCATTTTTATGACGTAGCTACCTTTAGAGAGCTTGTGCAGCTTCGTGATTGGGTCCACGAGACTGGCACCCCGGTGGCCCGTTTCATCGAGCTTATATCCCAGAGTCTCTTGCACGGTCCGAGCGCGGGCGCATTTTCGGTTTATACGTTTCCTCAAATTTCTTTAAGACCAGAGATGCAAAAGGAGCTGAACCGCAAACGTAACCAGGCTCCGGATTATCGTGCAGTTGTTCCAAGAATTCTTAGAAGAACCGCGTCCTTGTTGCGTGATGGGGTGCCTAGTGCGGCTCGTCAAGGTGCTCAGAAAGGGCGCTTCGTAAGCGCCGATGCGCGTAATCTTAATTTTATTTCGCGACCTGGCGTAAGTCTTGTGGTCACTGCACCGCCAATCCCTGTTACGAGTAATCCCGCCGAGGACCTTTGGTTGCGTCTGTGGTTTTCGGGGATTCAGGCCAAGGAGGTTTCGGCTCGGCATCAGTCTTGGCAAACACTTGGGTGTTGGCTTGAATTTATGAGCGAAAGTCTCTTTGAGCTCGCGCGCGTTGTGTCACGTGGCGGGCGTGCGGTCTTGGTTCTTAAGGGGCTTAAGATTGGAAGTCAGCTTATTGACCTTGATGAAGAACTTATGGCGTATGTAAACGCAAATTTGAGCCAATACTGGGAAGCGGAGTGTATTTTGGTATCCAAAGAGCCTGAGGCGCGACTCAAAGGCGCTCAAGCTGAGAGAGACCAGAGGAAAGTTTCTCAACGAAATAGATCCCTCGTTTTACGCCGGCGTTAATACACAAGAGAGAGCAAAAGCGTTTAAAATCGACACTTAGAGCTGGCGTTTAAGTTTAACCGCCTATTCTGCCGATATACGTGTTGGCGCTTTAGGTTTTTTTAATTACCGAACGAAGGGCCTCTTCTTTGGTTCGGCGAAAGGCTCCATTAATAGACTAAGAGTTACTACGCATGGAGAATCTCCATACTTCGAGAATTGTATTAGCTGGAGCTGGGCCGCAGGCAAATTGCAGCCTCATGACGCTCGCTTTGGCCTTAGAGATGAAGCGTAGGGGCCTGGCGTTGTCCATGGCGCTCATAGCCCCAAATCTTTCTTTTGCGACTATGCTCAGGCGAGTCATCGGTCGCAATGTGAGAATATGTGATGAGCGTTTGCTCGCTCCTGGCCAAATTTTAGTCAGCACCTATCAGGCCTGTGTCGGCGCAGAGCTACTTCTGATTGATGGTGGGGCTGTGGGGCTTTACGATGGGATTCAGCCCGGCGCTTTGCGTGGTTCGCCTGCGGAGTACGCAGCCGCACTTCACACTCCCGTTATATTGGTGGTAGATCCAGGTGGGTTTGGAGCCAGTTTGGCCGCCTTATATCGCGGCTATCAATTAGCGGCGCAGGGTTTTCAGGTGAGTGGTCTCTTGCTGAATAATTTTGCCCCGGACTCTATCTTGAATGAGGAAGGCTACGATGAAGCACTACGCGCCCTCGGGCAGCAAGCTACTTTGGGAATTTTACCCCAGATTCATTGCCAGCTTCCAAACATGCCGTTATCTCAGTCACGAACCTGCGAAGCATTGAGCCGTCAATTTCTGATGGATGTGGGAAGCCTCGTTTCAAAGCATGTCGATGTGGATGCCATAGTTGAGGCCGCTACGCATGCCACAGCGATCCGTATTACTGAATATTCGCATGCGCCTCTAAGCCGCAGAACTCGCATTGCGGTTGCCGATGACGGTTGTTTTAGCCTGCTCTTTCAGGACAACCTTGAATTGCTGCGCTATTATGGAGCCGAAATTGTGCCCTTTTCTCCGCTTGCGGATGATCACCTCCCCGGACATATTGGCGGGCTTTATATTCCCGGATGTTTTTTAGAAGAATACGCAGCAGCTCTTGCAGATAATCAGAGCATGAGAGAATCGATTGCTCAGTTTGCTGACAGCGGAGGGGTGGTTTATTCAGAAGGGGCTGGCTCAGCATATTTATGTAGGCAATTCAAAACATCCTCCGGGCAGGTATTTGACGGTGTGGGCTTATGTTCAGGATTGGCAATTAGTGCTGTATCTCAATTCGGCTATGTCGAAGCGGTCTCGGTTGAAGAATCAGTCCTCGGGCGTGTTGGGCTGATAATAAAAGGTATTAAAACAGCAGACTGGCGCTTGACTAATGAGGAGCGGGACGTAAAAGCATTGCGTTTCACCGGAGTGGGCCCCACTGCACAGCATGAAGGGCATTCACCTTCAGCCCAAGTATTAAGCAGCTTCCATTTCTTACATTTCGGGTCAAATCCCGAGATTGCAAAAAATATTGTCGATGCCTGCGAAGTAGTATGTCGGGCTTAAATTGCTATAGCTTGTCTTGAAGTTTGGCCTCGATTTTTCGGTGAAGGCTGCGCTCGCGATCCTCGACTTGCAAAAATAGGCGCAAGGGCCGAATTTGAAATATCCGAAGCTTGCTCAAGTACCGGATGTGAGCCCATTACCACATAATGTCTGCCGCGCAGGAACGGCGCGAAGCCACTAAATGAATACCCTTTCTCTTCAGCTTCAGTAATGACCTCACTACAGAGTGGATCTCGAGCATCGATGTACAAAATCTTTCTCAAACTACTATCGGAAAGTTCAAGTTGAGCCTTCGCTAAGGAGGGAGATATAAGCAATTGCTCAACACCGAGTGAGTGGTTACACACCTGCTCTACGGCCTGTACATCGGCTGAAATTGCCCGAAGCTGAGGCTTGGTGTTGGATACAAATTCGGGAGTAATTCCAAACTGTGCATACACCTTTTGGGCATACTCGCTCAGAGCTTGAGGAATTCGCATTTTTGGCGCTGGCAACGGATGCTGTTTTGCACGAGAGTAAAGAGCCAGAGTATGTCTTCCACTTTCCGTTTTGCCGTATTGCGGTAGCAGAGAAACAAAGCGAAGTCCAATTACGTCAGAGAGAAACTCGTCGATTGCCTGATGCGGAAAAGGCATGGCGCAATGAATGCCATACACTTCTGGCCAACGTCGGCAATTTGCGCCGAGTTGCCAAAGTTGATTAAGTATTTCACCGGCCTGTGTGCTCCATTCTGGGTGAATGGCAATAAAGAGAAGATGCGCATCGGCACGCCCCTGCGCTTCAAATCGCAATCCAATGTGAGCAACTATTTTGTTTTTTTGTAGCGCTACAAGACTTGTAAAATCTCTGTTTATTCGAGTCTTCCAAAAATGTTCGTTATACACCTCGGGATAGGGATAGCTGGCTCCATGGCTTTCTTCAAAAAGAGCTACAAGAGCACGGGTTTCGAGCCCATGATCGGCATTAACTGGTTTAAAGCGAAGACTTAACACAAAGCGCCTCCACGGTAAGGGAAACAGAACGGAAAGTGGTCTTTTACTTAACTGCGCGCTATTGTAGAGCCTCAACAAAATGTAAGAAAGTCAGCTTGATGCGGCTCGTATCTTAGAAAAGCAAAAGCAGAGCTAAGATGCTGATATTGCGGAGTTCTTGCTTGGCTTATTTGAAGCCGCGACTAGAATGCCCGTTCGGCCAGCCTCAAAAAAGGACGCTCAAAATAATATGTCACAGAATATTGAAGGTAATACCAAAGGACTTAGTCCAAGCGAAATTCGCATGGTGCAAAAGTTATTTTCCCGTCGTTTTTCAAGCGATGAGATTGTGCCGTTGGATGTAGCACGTGAAATTTTGCGCGCCGCACACACCATAAAACGCCGCATCGGTATGCTTGTTTCTCGCGAGGGGCGAGTAGAGGAGGTTTTTATTGGTTCACGCGAAATTTTGTATCTTCCTGATTTGGGACGTTACCGATTAGGGCCCGGACGCCTGCGACGCCTGCGACTCTTGTTTAGTGATTTGTCAACGAGTACTTCTGAACCTCAAATCCCTCAAGACCATTTCACCGATTTGCATAAGCTGCGCCTTGATATGGTAGTTTCGTTGAAAGGGGACGAGAAAAAAACGAGCATGGCTTATGCCTACATAGTTCCCCCTGGGCTTGAAGCCGACCCCCTTTCACGCACCGAAAAAGTTCCAGATTTAGGTCGCTTTGAGTTTAATTGCGCTGAGTTTTTGGCAGAGCTTGAAGCCGAGCTTCAGGCGATGCAATCAAGCGCAAAAGAGGTGCAGGGAGTCAAAGCAGTACTCGTTGGTGTCTACGAAAAATCGGCGAAAGCGGTTGAAAGTTCGATGCTTGAACTGCGTGAGCTGGCCCGCACTGCGGGAGTTGCCATCGTCGATACCTTTGTGCAGCGACGAACCCCCGATCCTCGATCGCTCCTCGGTAAGGGCAAATTGGAGCAAGTGGTACTCCGTTGTCTCGCCCTTGGCGCTGAAATGCTCATATTTGACGGAGAACTAAAGCCAGGACAATGGCGCATTATTACCAAAATGACTGATCTTAAAGTTATTGACCGGAGCATGCTCATTTTGGATATTTTCGCTCAACGAGCGACGAGTAGCGAAGGTCGCTTGCAGGTTGAGCTTGCCCAGCTTAAGTACAATCTGCCTCGTCTCGTTGAAAAAGATACTGGGCTTTCGCGCTTGAGTGGTGGAATTGGTGGTCGGGGACCAGGTGAAACAAAATTAGAAATTGGCCGCAGACGCATTCGTGATCGTATCGTCGACCTAGAACGACGAATAGATAAGCTTGGGGAGCAACGCCACCTCAGAAGAAGTAAACGTCAGGATCGGGGAGTCCCGCTTGTGGCAATTCTTGGGTACACCAACGTAGGTAAAAGTACCTTTTTTAATGCTTTAACCCAAAGCACGGTACTTGCTGAGAATAAATTATTTGCCACCCTTGATCCGGCACAGCGGCGCATAACCCTCAATCAAATCGGACCAGAAGGGCAGGTAACATTAGCTCCCGTTATTCTCTCCGATACCGTAGGTTTTATCCGCGATTTACCTGAAGAACTTCGCACGGCATTTCGAGCCACGCTTGAGGAACTATACGATGCTGCGGTTTTAGTGCACGTGCTGGATGCCTCTGACCCCGAAGTAGCTGAAAAGAAAGCTGCGGTTGAAGCGACGCTACAAACTATGGAGCTTGGAAATACTCCCATAGTGAACGTGCTTAATAAAATTGATGCTCAAGATCCAGCGATCGTGGCAAATCTATCAGCACAGTATGATGCAGTAGCAGTTTCGGCGCTCAAGAGAGTTGGCTTCGAGGAGTTTAGAAAGAAGATTATTGCGCATGTGCTCACCGTGTAGAATTTAGTTTTGGCAAAGTCTTAAGGCAAACGCAGCTCTTTTATGTTTCTGTTCGTCGGCAAAATGCGTTCAGACGAGGCGCGAAGTATAGAAGGGCTCACAATAATATCCAGAGCTACGGCCTGCTGCTACTCGAGCGATGCTGCGTCTTCGGGGCAAAATGTGCTCGCTGTATCCCAAATAGATACAGCTCCGCGCTTTTTGACCCTGCATCCTTGCCTCGCTCAAGTTTCGCTAGGCCTCGCTTACTGGCTATTTTCGTGAGTCCTTCTGTGGGCCGAATGCTTTCCTGCCGTAGAGGCACCTCGCAATAAGGTCCCGAGCTTCGGAACAAAGTATGAACGCACACCCCTTTCAGGGGAGCCGCGCATGGCGCGGCTGGGGTGGGCATATTTAAAACGATTGAATAATTGAAAGGAATTGAGCTCGAAATCGATTTGCCCTTGCAATTATTTTGGGCTCCTTACGAGCTCAACTTCCGGCAATTTAAAGCGTTTCTCGGTTTTTCCCGGCGAACGCATGTGCTTCCATTAGCGCCTCAATCTCATCCGTCTCTTTAGGGAACCCTGGACTTAAGATTTCGCAGCCTTTGTTTGTTACAAGTACATTGTCCTCTAAGCGCACGCCGCAAGCGGGAACTTGCCCCTGGGCTTTCGCAAAATATAAGCCGGGTTCAACAGTGAAAACCATGCCGGCTTCCAGCACGGCCTCATTGTTCCCACGTAATTGACTGAGGTCGTGGACATCAAGCCCTAGGCTATGCCCAATTCCATGTGGGAAATAGGGTTTAAAGGCTTTATTTTTCATAATCGATTTGCGAGTGCCACGCAGCACCTTTAGCTCGCAGAGTCCTTCCACTAAAACCTCAGCTGCCGCGTTGTACACTTCAGCTATTTTCACCCCGTGCCTCACTTTTTTCAGAGCTGCGTATTGTGCCGCCAGAACTGTCTCGTAGACGCATTTATGGATTGGGCTGAATTGCCCGCTGGCGGGGAGCATTCTTGTAATGTCGGCACAGTAATTATCTAGTTGAGCTCCTGAATCAATCAGTACCATATCATTTTTGCCGATCCTCGAATTAAGCGCCTCGTAGTGTAGCGTGGCTGCGTTTTTACCGGCGGCAATGATAGAATTGAACGCAGGGGAGCATTTGTTCATGCCAAAAATGTACTCAAGGGTTCTCGCTACTTCATATTCAAATTGTCCCGGTTGGATTTTTGCCGCTACAAACAAAAGTGCCTCTGAAGTAATCTCGTTAGCGGCTCTAATAGTTTCCACTTCCTCAGCATCTTTAAAGAGCCGTAGGCGTTCCAGAAGTACATCGGAGTGACTGAACTGCGATGGTAAATTGCCTCGGGCATAGGAAGGTATGGCAATAAGTTCACTTGTAATTTTGAAACTAAGACTTCCCGGTATGTTCTGAAACAATAACTGATCGTGCCCACGAAGCGCCGCAAGCACTTCCGCTCTCATGTCCTTCGCTACTTTAAGCTCTGCTCCTATTTGCTGTGCCAATATTTTTGGATTGGGTTGTTTCCCCTCCCAAAGTGTCTTGTGTGCATCTTGCGGAGGCGCAAAAAGTATGGGGTGTTTTAACTTACTCGATATTAGCAGGGCCGAATTCTGTATTTCTGAACCAGTCAGATAGTAGAAGTCGCTTTGTTGTTTATATGGATAATGGGTGTCATGGCTACGTATGACGGGTGGATGCGAAGAGAGCAGCAGTGCGCTTTGATTGACGCTACTTTTTAGAATTGTGAGACAAGCTTTGATGCGGCGATTAAACGCATTGGTTTTCATGAAAATCCTTTCATAACTGCGAAAAAAGCGTTTCTGGACAATAATGGCAGAGAGAATCCATTCCGGCGCTGGACAATAATTGCTGCTCCAAGACTATAATGCCTTTATCGGCATGCATAGCAGTCAAGTTTGCTTCGAGAATGCGTAGTGGGGAACCCAAAGTGAATTTATTTGAACTTGAGATAAACATAGACGAAAAATGGATCAACTCTGAGTATCAGCATGTGCACCATGCCGATATTGTGAGGCTGCTTGAAATGGCGCGCTTGGCGTATTTGAAAAAAATTGGATTTTCTCAGGAGTCCTTTTTTGAGAAAGGTATTTTTCTTGTGATTGAATCAATTGCGGTAAAATATAAAAGGGAAATTAAGCGCGGGAAAATTCTGGTTAACTGCTCAGAGCCCAAGGTGGACGGTAAAGCTTTATTGCTCACCCAAAACATCCTGAACGAGAAGGGAAAGCTAGCGGTTGAAGCTCGGGTAAGTTCCATGATGTTAGATGCAGCCAAGGGCAGGTCAATTTATCCTCCCCCGGAGTTCCTTGCTGCATTTTGTTAATTATTTTCATAGCTTATCAGATTGCTCTGACAACCGGCTCGCATTGACAGGCACGATAAGTTCCTGTAGTTTAGTCAACTTAGTTTTGATTTTTGCGTTTCGATTTTGAGTTCAGTTATGAAAGAAGGCATTCATCCTCAGTACCATCAAGCTACAGTAACCTGTGCAGGTTGCGGTGGAGTATTTACGACTGGTTCAGTGTTACCTGAGCTTCGTATTGCTATTTGCTCCGCTTGTCATCCATTTTACTCCGGTAAGCAAAAGATTATCGACGTAGAAGGACGCGTAGATCGCTTTAAAAAGAAGTACGCCAACGCACCTGCTCCATCGAGCAAGTAGTTCAAGTGATACAACTTGTGTTGAAAGGGCGGACGCGTTTGCAGTTCGCCCTTTTCGTTATCTGCATTATTTTTGCTTTCTCGTCCTGTCAAACGGGCGTCGGCGTGGGGCTTAACCCCGGCGATTCGCCTCCTCCTATTGAATTTCCTCGCATCGATGGTTCTGGACTTGGAAGTCTGAGTGAACACGCTGGCAAGGTCGTGCTTATTAATTTTTGGGCAAGCTGGTGTGCCCCCTGCGTGGAAGAATTGCCCGCCTTACAAAGGCTGTATGAACAGCTTGGGCCAAAGGGGTTTGTGGTCCTCGGCGTTGGAGTAGACGATCACGCTGAAAGTCTTTTGCAATTTAAATCCCGTTTTGGACTAAGCTTCCCCATTGTTGTCGACGAACAGGGTGGAATTAAAGGGAAGTATAGAATATCTGGGGTTCCCGAAAGTTTTATCGTAGGGCGAGACGGCAAACTATTGATGGTAAGCGACCCAGATGACGGACAGCCTGTTGTTCGAATATTGGGGCCCAGAGCCTGGGATAGCCCAGACGCCATTGCCCGTATTTCGAAGCTCTTACAGTGAACGCCTAAGCTCATCAAGTCTTGCGGATTCTGCCTCTGTCATCGGCTCCGTTTGGGTAAGAGGGGGCACATTTGTAGCGCCAGTGTCTGGGGCGACGCTTCCTCTCTCTTCGTCCAATTTGGGCATCTGTAGAACCTCGGCGGCTGCGCCTATTCCGATAGGGCTTTGTCCCTTATTTGAAACGGTAAGACCGTCACCCGATACAAAGGTTGGAACACCGACGACTTGCGTTGATTTTGCTTGCATACCACATTCCTAATTAAGGCATCACCACCTAAGACTCTGGGTATAGTAACATCGGTTTTGCTGCTACGCAAAAAAGATTGTGACCCTATCTAAAGCTAAGCTAGTGAAAGTACAAGACCAACTACGAGCATTCAATCACGGTCTCTCCATCGCTAGAGCTCAGTGAGAGGCTTGCAAGTTTTGCATCTGAAGTAGTGAAGCTTCCGGTCATTTCAATACTTGAAGATTTTTCATTTTCAACAATGGTAACGGTGCCGCTTGCGCTTAAGTCTGGGCTTTTAACGAGCACATTTCCGTTTATGCTGGCGCTGAAAGTTTTATTCGGTGTTTTTAGGCTCGCCGCATTCAAAAGCAGGGTATCATTGCTTAGCTGAACCATGCTTACTGCGCTTTCTGTGTAAACGCGGCTCGTATCTGCTTCATCGGCAACAGGACGAGTGAGGGTGCAGTCTAAGCTACTGGCCAGATCAAATTCATAGACCGCACCTTCGATTACGGTGGTGAATTCTCGGTTGGGATGTAAAAGCTTAGCTACTACACTGTAGTTAAACGGCGGAACAGCGTAATCGGCGCCAACATCAATTCCAAGAGGTCCAGGGAGCGCGTTGCTACGAAGCTGCGAAGTAAAATGCATGCGGTTTACGTAGTAGTCCACCTGTACGGGATATTTGCTGTACTGCTCATTTTGGATGCTGGTATCAACGAGGAGCTTCACCACAGTTCCTTCACGTTTGATGCCAATTGAAACGAGGGGGCCGCGGTGGTGTTTATCAACATCGCCTGCAATCCCTTCAGATACGAGTACATTTGCGCTGCTTGCTGCGGGTGTCGGTGTTGCCGTCTGGGCCTGAGCAGAGGGGATTCCGTGAAGACCAAACAAGGAAAGACCCACACAAAAACAGGCGAGCGCGGAAGGTCTGCGGTAATGATTCATATAACTCCTATTCGTCCGGTCAAAAAAGCCAGCCACAACGTCAACCTTGGAAATTACCGAGGTGCAATCTGGGTAGGATAATTGTTGCAGGAAAGTAGAAACCTGCAAATATACCTTTTCAAATCTCTGCGGGGGACGCAACATTACAAAGAATATGCCGAATAGAGAGAAAGGGAAAATGTATAGCCTTCTAGGAAACGTAGTTTTGACACTGTTATTGCCGGTGCTGCTTGTTGCTTGCACTCCGGCAAAAACCCAGAACCAGACAGTGCCCACCTTGGAGCAGATAGCGCAGAAACCACTTTCTGAGGAAGAATCCCAGAAACTACTGGGGACAGTGGGGGAAAATTGGTTTTACGGGCAGGGCGTAGGAGAGACTGCACTTGCTGCTGGCACTGTGTTTCTTTTTCCGCCGTATGCTTTTTACCTGCTTGGCAACGCCGTCTTGGGGCTGAGTGGATACGAACAGATGCGCCTTTCTGACGCATTACCCGAGGAGGAGCGAAAAAATTGGCTTTCAGTATACGATGGGGTGACCGCAGCCCCGGGCCAGGTATCGGCGGCAGTCGCCGGGCGAGAATTTATCACCAAGGAACATGCGAAAGAGCGCGTAACTGTGTTAATGAATGAGCCGAAAAACGATTTGCAAAGGACCACGCCATGAGTGCTGAAGTGAGGCGCCCGCTCGGATTAGTTGTAAAGTCTGATATTGCTGCGGCTGAAGAGCTGGGGCGTGAAGTTATTGCTTGGGCCAAAAAAATTGGGCTTGAAGTAAAAACGGATGATGTTAGCGCCCGCATCCTCGGAGTGCCTGGTGTTCCTGCTTACCAGTTAGCAACTCAGGCTGATCCCATTGTGATTCTTGGTGGCGATGGCACCATGATTGGCATCGCGCGCTATGTTACAAAACTGAGTCCCTTACTGATTGGCGTTAATTTTGGAACGCTTGGGTTTCTCACTGAATTAACCCCGCACGAATTAATGCCGGCCTTAAAATCGTTGATTGAAAAGAATACTCCAATTCCAACGGCGCAGCGGCGCATGCTGTATGGAGAAGTGCATCGTCTGCAGGATGGTAAAGAGACTTGTATTTTTTCTTCGCAAGGGCTGAACGACTTTGTAATTCAAAAGAGCAGCAAGGCTCCGCTTGTTAATCTTGATTTGGCTGTAGATGGTGAGGATCTCGTTCGAATTAGAGCCGATGGACTAATAATGGCTACGCCGACGGGCTCGACAGCCTATTCATTGGCAGCTGGGGGGTCAATTGTTCATCCAGAAGTAAGTGCGTTTTTGGTAACACCAATCTGTGCTCATTCCTTGACAAGCCGGCCTTTGATTGTGGGCATGAACTCACGCATTGAAGTACGCGTGCCTCTCTGTCGCGGCAAGGTGCTGTGTTCAGTCGATGGTCAGGTGTCAATAGAGCTAGAGACCGGAGACCGGGTGCGTATTAAACAAGCCGATAATTTGCTTAAATTCGCCTGCTCTCCACGTAAAACATACTTTGAAATACTACGTGGAAAGTTAAATTGGGGCGTAGCCAACAAAGCTGAGTAGTTTGTTTTATGTTGCTAGAACTGCATATAAAAAATGCTGCAATCTTCGAGCGCCAGGCTGTGTCGTTTGGACCCGGCCTCACGGTGTTGAGTGGGGAAACGGGAAGCGGAAAATCTATAATTCTAAATTCGATTGAATTTTTACTTGGCGCGAAGCCCAGACCTCATTTTCTACGTGAGGGCTGTGATGAATTAGAAGTTCAGGCTCTTTTTGATTTAAGCGTTGTTCCTGAACACGTTCGCTCGGACTTGCCAGAGATTGCGCAAGGTGAGCAATTGGCCATTAGTCGCAGTTTAAATGCTGCATCTAAAAGTAAGATTTTTATAAATGGGCGCTTGGCTACGCTGTCTATTTTAACTGAAGTTGCCGGAAAGCTAGTGAGTATCTGCGGACAACATCAGCATGTCAGACTTTTAGATCCGGCCTATCATCTAGCTCTGCTAGACGGGTTCGCTCAGAATGAATTGGCGCTGAGCGCCTATCGCGAAGTATATCGGCAGTGGCGCAGTCTGAAAAGTCAACTTGAAGAATACGCAAACCGTGAGCGGGTTCAGGCTTTAAGAAAGGCAGAACTGGAGTTTTTAGTTGATGAGCTCACTAAGGTACAGATTGCCCCAGGCCTTCGTCAAAAGCTTGATGCTGAGTCCAAAAAATTATCACGAGTGGCAGATGTTGTGGCTGGGGTTTCTCAAATAGTAGAAAATATCGAGGGCGAATCTGGAACCGCAGAGAACCTTGGCGTGGCTGGAGCGCGATTGGCTGAGCTAAGCAAACATGATGCCTCGGTAGAGCCATTTGTTCGTCGCTGCCGCGAACTACGAACCCAAGCGCTTGAGTTGGCCGATGAAATTCGTAGCTATGCGGCGGGCCTTGACACAGATCCGGCGGCTCTCGAACTAGTCCAAGAGCGCTTGGCTGAAGTAGCTCGACTCGAACGTAAGTTTAAAAGAACTGACTCTGAATTAGCGGAAATGCTTCAATCCGCAACCCTTGAGCTTCAGGGACTCTCAGATTTGCCCGATCGCAAGCGCCTCGATTCAGATTTGTTAGTCGCTGAAACAGAAATGAAGCGTTGTGCGGAAGTGCTTTCTAAGCGCCGGGGGGATGCGGCTAAAAAACTTTCCAAACAGGTTGAAGCCGAACTTTCTGAGCTTAGTATGGAGGCCCGCTTCTTGGCACAGCTTGAGCCCATAGCGTGGGGCGAGCAGGGGGCCGAAAAAGTAGAGCTGCTTATTTCTGCCAACAAGGGGCTTAAGCCCTTGCCCCTCCGGCAAATTGCCTCGGGCGGAGAGTTGTCTCGCATAACTTTGGTGCTCAAAAAAATTCTCCAGGAGCGCACTGGGGTGAACGTGCTTGTATTTGATGAGGTTGATACCGGAATATCGGGTGGCGTGGCTCGAGCCGTGGGCGAAAAGTTGAAGGCTCTTTCGCAGAATTCTCAGGTTATTTGCATAACCCATTTGCCTCAGGTCGCTAGCCTCGCCGATAGGCATATTTTGGTCGAAAAGGGCAAAGGCAAGCAGGGATTTGCCCATGCGCGAGAATTGGATGCAGAAGAAAGAGTAGAAGAAATAGCAAGAATGTTAGCGGGTTATGAGGTAACTGCAGCTGCAAGAGCCTCCGCCAGAGAGCTAGTGTCATCTAAGATTCTGTAGGTTACTTGGTTAATTTTATAACATCGGTTATTTTTTAGCTTCCTAGGGCTTTTGCCTCAGAAGCTAAATAACGCAATTAGGGCGTGCTGATAGCTGATGAAATTCATTTGGGGAGCTTTAAAAAGCTACTTTGGTTGAAAAGGTTCCGTGGATTCAGTAGCGTTTCCCGGGCCCTTGGCCTTTGGTTTCTAGGTTTACAAGGCTAGGCCTGGTAGTTTAAGAAGTTTGAAGTATGAAGATCTCGTTAAATAAAGATTACTGTCTTTGGGTAGTTCCACCCAATGAAGGTAAAGTAAGAAAATATCGCTTCACCCTTCGCAAAATACTCGCTGCGCTGATGCTTGGCGTTATGTGTGGCGGCGGTCTGGTGTATGTCATGGGGGATTATGCTCGCCTGCAGATTGTGCGGCTTGATAATTACTTTACCCTAAGGAAGCTCACTTCTGAACGCAATGAATTGATGAATACCACCAAGGGCCTTAAGGCTCAGGTGAAAGATCTCCAAGCTGTTAAGGGCAAAGCCTCGAACTACCAAGAGGATGTGCGTCAGCGCCTCGAACAAATTGCAAGTTTGGTTGAATCTGCTACTGCACTCGGGGTTTTTGAGCGATCTGGAAAGGCAAAGAACCCGTCTGCAAAATCCAAGGAAGGTATAGGTGGTGCTGAAGTCGAGTGCCGCGGTGGTTCTTGTGCGGGCCTTATGGACCTTGATCCGAATGAAAGTAAGCAAGACTATCTAAGTTTATCTGGAGAAGAGTTTACTCCCGATGAGGAGCTTATTGTAATGCTCGACAAGCTTACTGAAGCCTTGCGGGTTATTCCATTCGGTTTGCCGGCTAAGGGCTCAGTAAGTTCGCCTTACGGAGTGCGTTTTTCTCCTTTTGAGCATGGCCTACGCATGCATGAAGGCATAGATTTTTCGGCCCCGATTGGAACAAAAATTTTTGCATCGGCCTATGGTACCGTTCAGCGGGTGGACCGTAATGGAGCTTATGGCTTAATGATTGACATTAAGCATAACGGCCGCATTACGACCCGATATGCCCATTTATCCAAGGCACTTGTCAAAGTGGGGGATAGAATTGCTCGCGGTCAGGTCATAGGCTTGACTGGGTCGAGTGGGCGTTCAACTGGGCCCCATCTTCATTTTGAAGTGCTTGTTGATGGTCGTCAAAAGAACCCAGCGCGTTTCTTAGCGCTCGCCAAAGATCTTCAGGCTGTTCTTTAGTTGATTTCCTACTGCCCATTTCTGTAGCGAACAAACAAGATTGCGTCCTTTTTACGCACGGGCGATAGTATGGCCAAAGTTTTTTATTGGCCTTTGCTCTCCTCACGTTTTTGAGCTTTGGTCGATGTTCTCCAAAATAAGTGCTTATGAAAGGTTCGTTGTCGTTTCTTATTCTTGTCGCAGTCGTAGGCGGCGTTTTTCTCTATTTTTTTGGACAAGTTGTTCCTCCCGGAATGATGGGCGTAAGGCAGATCGCTTTTGGTCCGGGACAGGGATTTAATCAAAATGGTCTGTCACCAGGATATCATTTCGTGCTTCCTAGTTACTCGATGATTCATCTGGTGCCGCGCACCGTGCAGGTTTTGCACATGCATCGTGAATATGAAGATAGAGTAGAAACTACTGGAGCTCTCGAAATTCAGACTGCCGACCGCGCCACTATAGATGTAGATATTTCCGTGCTCAGCCGATTTTTTGATAAGCCCGGTACCGGGCATGGAGGCCCAGCCGATCTGCTTCAGAAAATTGGCATTACTCAGGGGCGCTGGGAGAATCATATCCGTCGCACGGTGGATGATAATTTGAAGCGCACCCTTGGTCGTTTGAAAACAGGCGACTTTTATAAACCAGCCGCGCGCGAAGAACAGCTGCAGGAGGCTACAAAAAATATTAACCAGGCACTCGCGCAAGATGGAATTCTTGTAGAAGCCGTGTTGCTTCGTCGCTACACCTATCGAGCTGAGCGTATTGATAACGCTATATTCCAGAAAAATTTACAGGTTCAGGAAGAACGCCTTAACGAAGCTGCAAGCGATTTAGCCAAGGCGCAAGCCGATCTTGAGCAAGTTGCTGCTGAATTGGATGCTCAAATTCAAACCAAGCTTGTGCAAGGTGAAAGTAAAGCTAAGGTTATACGCAGTGAGGGGGACTTGTATGAAAGCACACAAAAAGCTGAGGCCGATTTAGCCGTAGCAAAAGCACGGGCTGAGGTTGATAGATTAAAGGCGAATGCTTTGGCGCAAAGTTCTGGAGCTAGTGTGTTTGTAGCTCGTGAAATGGCTCCATTACTTTCTTCTTTGCGAGGTGGGGTGGTGCAAGATATTGACCCATTCGATGTTCAAAAATGGGCGCGGCGCCTGGGGGCTGTAAAATGAAAATTCAAAGACTTATAGGGCTGCTGCTAATTGTCTTAATAGTGTCGGGCTGCCAAAAGATGGAGCCCACCGAGTATGGCGTGCGCTTTCGCAGATTACCGCCCTTTTTGTTCGGTGGAGTCTCCTCTCAAGTCATTAAGCCTGGCGAAACTACCGCAGTGATGCCTTGGGATTCGATTTACCGTTTTGATACTTCGGTAAAAGACATCAGTTGGGGCGGGGATGCTGGAGAGAAGGGTAAGGGCTCTTATGTGCATACTCGGGCGCTTGATGGCAATGAAGTGGCTTTGGGAGTTACCATTCGCTATCGAATAGCTCCTACTGAGGACCAGCTAGTGAAGCTGGTGCAAGATGGGGCCACAGATGAGGCTGGGGTTAGAGCCTTGGTCGTTGCCATAGGCCGAGCCGACATCCGAACCTTTATGAACGAGCTTGAAACGTCAGAATTTTTGGACGACAAGTCTCGATATGAGGCCATAGACAAAGCGCGCGACAGTATGAAAGCGAGACTGGAGCACTACGGCATAGAGGTGCTGGGTGTTGCGCTTGATGACTACCGATTTGAGCGTGTAGTAAAGGAAGGCCTGGTTGACGCGAGCTACCAGGAAAAGCTAACCGAAATTCAGAAACTTCGAGAGGATACTAACCGCGAGAAATCTCGAATTGCTACGGTAAAGGCAAAGAAGCTTCAAGAACTTAACAACACTGAAGCCGTGGTAAACCGTTTGGTGGCTGAGGCTGATGGATATAAAAAACAAGCTACTCTACGAGGCGACGGCTACTTTCAGGCTAAGTCAAATGAGGCGCTCGGTATATTGGCCCAAGGAAAAGCTGAGGTTCAAGGTATTGTAGAGCAAATAAATGCGCTTTCAGGTAGCGGCGGCGAGGCTATATTAAAACTTGAGCTCGGCAAGCAATTAATGAAGGCTCAGCCCAAGTTTGTAGTGCTTGGTGATTCTAATGCGGCTGGAAGCGTGGATGTGAAACGCCTGGACACGAACGAATTGCTGAAGCAGCTGGGTTTAATTGAAGCAATGCAGACAAAGACTGGATCATCTCCTCAGACAGGAGTAAATACAGAGGCGCAGACTTCTACTAAAGATCAAGGAGAACTAAAACAATGAGTAAGCGTAAAAAAATTGCCCTCTTGGGCGCCGGTCAAATTGGCGGCACGTTGGCCCTTCTTTGTGGTATGCGCGGCTTAGGCGACGTTGTTTTATTTGATGTGGTAGAGGGAATGCCCCAGGGAAAAGCGCTAGACCTTTGTCACTTGAGTCCAGTTTTTGGACTCGACTTTACAGTTAAAGGAACAAACAATATCGAAGATATTGCTGGCGCCGATGTGTGCATCGTCACATCTGGAATTCCACGTAAGCCAGGGATGAGCCGTGACGATTTGGTAAAAACTAACGCCGAAATTGTTCGTAAAGTTGGTGAAGGTATTAAGCAGCACGCGCCACATGCGTTTGTGATTGTTATTACGAACCCGCTAGATGCAATGGCCTACCTCATGCAGAAAACGACTGGTTTCCCAGCCGCAAAAGTCTGCGGTATGGCTGGAGTTTTAGATACAGCGAGATATCAAGCCCATTTGGCTGAAGAATTAAAAGTTTCTACAACGTCTGTTTCTGCTTTTGTTCTTGGCGGACACGGCGACGATATGGTGCCGGTCCGTTCATACACAACAGCCGGTGGTGTTCCTGTGTCGCAGCTTTGCGCGACGGAAAAGCTTGATGCAATTGAAAAACGAGTGCGTGGGTCGGGCGGAGAAGTCGTCGCGTTACTTAAAACCGGTTCTGCTTTCTATTCACCAGCGGCCTCTGCTATTCTCATGGCAGAGAGTTACCTCTTTGATAAGAAAAAAGTCATGGCGGCGGCAGCGCAGTGTAACGGGGAGTTTGGAGTAAAGGGCATTTACCTTGGTGTTCCTGTGGTAATTGGCGCTGGTGGTATCGAAAAAATTATGACCATCGAGCTTAACGACAACGAAAAAGCGCAGTTGGCCAAGAGTGTCCAAGCAGTGCAGTCAATTATTTCTATCCTCTAGGATTCTATGAGCATGCCAAGTCGTGATGAGTGGTATTTCTTGTTCAGGCGTCTTCATTCGCTGACAGGTTTAGTGCCCATTGGTGGATTTTTATTGTTCCATTTTTTTGAGAATGCTTCGGCCCGCCGGGGGCCCGAGGCATTTAATGAGACAGTAGAAAAAATTGCTTCAATGCCGTATCTGTATGCGCTTGAAATAGGGTTGTTATTGCTACCCATTTTATTTCACTCCGTATTTGGGCTTTTTATCACAGCGTCTTCACGCCCCAACGTGGTGCATTACCCATACGGAAGAAACTGGGCATATTTGCTACAGCGCCTTAGTGGTATCATAGCCTTTGTATATATCGCAGTTCATGTGGCAACCACTCGTGGGTGGGCACTTTTTGTGAAGGGCGATCACATTACCTTTGCTGATATGCAGGCCATGTTGTCGCAGCCTCTTATTATGGCTCTGTATGTGGTGGGAATAATAGCGGTTACCTATCACTTTGCTAACGGTATTTGGAGTTTTTCTATTACCTGGGGCCTTGTGCGTTCTGCGGAAGCGCAAAAACGTTTGGCCTGTGCTTCGGTGGGTATCTTTATAGTCCTTTGTGCGGTTGGGCTTGATATCGTTTCAGCCTTCGTCATGAAGCAAAGTATCCTCGGCCAATTAGGTAGTCTCATTTTTGGAGCATAGAAACATGTCTGCGTTTGAAGTCATTGTAGTTGGCGGCGGATTGGCCGGACTTGCGGCCTCGATGAAGCTTGCCGAAATGGGCGCCAAGGTAAAAATATTTTCGATTGTTCCCGTAAAGCGATCCCACTCGGTTTGCGCTCAGGGCGGCATCAATGCTGCAGTAAATATTAAAGGTGAAGGCGACAGCATCCAAGAGCACTTCGACGACACTATTTATGGTGGGGACTTCTTAGCTAATCAAGAGCCGGTGCGTGAGATGACCGCCATGGCTCCCGAAATTATTTTTCTCTTTGATCGCATGGGGGTGCCATTTAGTCGAACCGAAGAAGGCAACTTAGATTTTAGACGTTTTGGCGGAACCAAACACCATCGCACTGCGTTTGCTGGCGCCACCACGGGACAGCAACTTTTATATGCATTGGATGAGCAAGTTCGCCGACGTGAAGTTGAGGGAAAGGTTGAAAAATTTGAGTTCTGGGAATTTCAGTCGGCAATTATTGATAACGAAGGCGTTTGCCGAGGAATCGTTGCGGTAAATGTCAAAACTCTGGAGATGAAGAGCTTCAAGGCCGATGCTGTGTTTATGTGCACAGGCGGACTGGGACTTGTCTTTGGCAAATCCACAAACTCTGTTGTAAACACGGGGACTGCCGCTTCAGCTGTATACCAACAAGGCGCCACCTTTGGTAACGGCGAGTTTATTCAAGTGCATCCCACGGCCATTCCAGGACTGGACAAGCTCAGACTTATGAGTGAGTCGGCTCGTGGCGAAGGCGGAAGAGTATGGACCTACAAGGACGGGAAGCCTTGGTACTTCCTTGAGGAAAAATATCCTGCGTACGGAAATTTGGTTCCAAGAGATATTGCGACCCGCGAAATTTTCGACGTCTGTGTGCGTCAGAAGCTTGGCGTTAACGGAGAAAATCAGGTCTATCTCGATCTCAGTCACCTTGGGACAGATTTCTTAAATCGTCGCCTCGGCGGCATCTTAGAAATTTATGAGACCTTTGTTGGTGAAGATCCACGCAAAGTTCCAATGCGTATTTTTCCGGGCATGCACTACAGCATGGGAGGTCTTTGGGTTGACTATAACCTCATGACCTCAATTCCGGGGCTCTTTGCTGGTGGTGAATGTAACTATGAATACCACGGTGCAAATCGTCTTGGTGCAAACGCCCTCCTTAGTTGCACTTTCGACGGATTAAAAGGTGGGCCGAAGATTTTGTCCTATTGCAAAGGACTAAAACGGCGCACCGCTGATGTTGACGAGTCGGTGTTTAACTCAGAGCTTAAGAAGCGCCAAGAAGTAATTGGTTCAATTTCCAAGATGCAGGGTTCCGAAAATGTGTACAAACTTCACCAAATTCTTGGCGAAGCGATGACGAACAACGTGACTGTAGTTCGAAACAACAAGGACCTTGCAGCAACCGTTCAGTTGATTAAAGAACTTAAAATGAAAGCCGCCTCGATCGGCATTAATTCAAAAGTTTCGGCTTACAATCAAGAAGTACTTTTTGTAAATCACTTCTGGAATATGCTTGAGCTTGCTGAAGTTATTACGACGGGGGCATTACTTCGAAATGAAAGCCGCGGTGCTCATTATAAGCCGGATTACCCCGAGCGTAATGACAGCGAATGGCTGAAAACGACCATGGCCAAGTGGACCAAGGAGGGGCCGAAGATTTCGTATGCCGAAGTTGACATTAAGCACATTAAGCCGCGTGCACGAAATTACAATGTAGATAAAGCGGCGAGCAAGAGCGCTGCTTAAGAGGCATTAAGAAATTATCTTTAGGAATAGCACCCATGGGACATCATCATTCACATGCAGCCTCAGAGAGTAATGCGTCACATAGTGGATCGAATCGAAAGATTCGCCTCAAGGTGAAGCGCCAAGACGGTCCGGGCGAGCTGCCATATTGGCAAGAATTTGAGCTACCCTATGTGGCGGGGCACAATGTGCTTTCGCTCTTAATGGAACTTCGCAAAAATCCGGTCGATATTACCGGAAAAAAATGCGAACCAGTAGTTTGGGAATCTAACTGCCTTGAGCAAGTGTGTGGAGCCTGCTCTATGGTCGTAAATGGCAAGGCTTGCCAAGGTTGCACGGCCTTGGTTGATAAGTTAGAGCAGCCGATTACTCTTGAACCTATGAACAAATTTCCCGTGGTCAGAGACCTTGCGGTAGATCGATCACGCATGTTCGAGAATTTAAAGAAGGTAAAAGCCTGGGTAGAAATTGACGGCAGTCACACACTAGGCGCTGCTCCTAAACAATCACCAGCATTGGCTGATGAGCGTTACAAACTTTCAACCTGTATGAGCTGCGGCGTGTGTTTGCAAGTGTGTCCTCAAGTTTCTATTGAGAATTCATTTGTGGGGGCCGCGATTATTAGCCAAGTGAGGCTTTTCAATTCCCATCCTACTGGGTCGTTTAAATCTAGTGAGCGACTTGATGCCCTCATGGGCGAGGGCGGTATAGCTGACTGTGGTAATGCACAAAACTGCGTGCAGGCTTGTCCTAAAACCATCCCGCTTACCGAATCTATTGCTGAAGTGGGCCGGCAGGTTACTGGACGGACCTTTAAAAAATATCTCGGACTTTAATTGTTGGAGCGTAGTACATGAATTTGCATGAGTATCAATCAAAGCGTTTGATGGCCTGTTATGGGTTGCCCGTGTTGAAGGGCTTTTTAGCTTATACCGCCGGAGAGGCAGAAGCTGCTGCAGATAGCCTTAAGACCCCAGTGTGTGTGGTGAAGGCCCAGGTGCATGCAGGTGGGCGTGGAAAAGGCGGCGGGGTAAAATTGGCCAAGTCTCCAGCAGAAGCGCGCGCTCACGCCGAGAAGATTTTAGGCATGAACTTGGTGACGCCGCAGACTGGCGAAAAGGGCAAGCTTGTTCGTAAGGTGTACGTCGAGGCTGGTTGTAACATCGATAAAGAATTTTATCTCTCGATGCTGGTTGATAGAGCGCGTAAGTGTATCTCCATAGTTGCTTCAACTGAAGGCGGCATGGAGATTGAGGAAGTTGCCCACAAATCGCCAGAAAAAATTCTTACTGTGGCCGTTGATCCAAAAGTTGGGTTGCAGCCATTCCAATCGCTTAGCTTGCTTTTAGATTTGGGCCTACCACTAAAAGTTCAAGCAGGATTTAGTGATCTCCTGCAAAAGCTTTACAAGTTGTTTGTTGAGAATGATCTGGCGTTACTTGAGATTAACCCATTAGTGCTGACCAAAGAGGGCGGATTTATTTTGCTTGATGCCAAGTGCGCCATTGATGATAACGCATTGTTCCGTCATACGGCATTACGCGAAATGATGGACTATGACGAGCAAGATGCTCGCGATTTACGCGCCACCAAGTTTGGTCTTTCTTATGTAGGTCTTGATGGAAACATCGGCTGTATGGTGAATGGTGCCGGCCTAGCGATGGCCACCATGGACATTATTAAATTCTTTGGCGGAAATCCTGCAAACTTTTTGGATGTAGGCGGAGGAGCGACTAAAGAAACAGTAACCGAAGCATTTAAAATTTTGCTCTCCGACGAAAACGTAAAAGGCATTTTAGTGAATATCTTTGGCGGCATTATGAAGTGCGACGTAATCGCCAACGGTATTGTTGAGGCTGCCAAAGAGCTCGGCGTCAAGGTTCCACTTGTGGTTCGTTTACAAGGCACGAACGTTGAATTAGGGCGAGAAATTCTCTCTAAATCTGGGCTTAAAATTTCTCCCGCGGACACCATGGATGATGCTGCCCGTAAAATTGTTAATGCAGTGAAGTAAGAGGCAATCATGAGCGTTTTAGTTAATAAATCGACCAAAGTTATTACCCAAGGCATGACTGGTAAAACCGGTTCATTCCATACCCGTGGTTGCCGCGATTACGGCACGCAAATGGTAGCTGGCGTTGGACCAGGCAAAGCTGGCCAAGAGTTTGAGGGCATTCCGCTTTACAACACCGTGCGTGATGCCAAAGCGGCTACAGGTGCTACTGTAAGCGTTATTTATGTGCCGCCTCCTTTTGCTGCTGATGCAATTATGGAAGCAGTAGATGCCGACCTTGATCTAGTTATCTGCATCACCGAAGGCATTCCTGTATTGGATATGCTGAAAGTGAATGCCTTTATGCAAGGCCGCCGCAGTCGTTTAATTGGACCAAACTGCCCAGGTATTATCACTCCTGGAGAATGCAAAATTGGCATTATGCCCGGACATATTCATAAGCCTGGAAGTGTCGGCGTTGTTTCGCGCAGCGGAACGTTAACATACGAAGCTGTGTTTCAATTGACTCAGCTGGGCATTGGTCAATCTACCTGTATCGGCATCGGTGGAGATCCTCTCAACGGAACTAACTTCATTGATTGCCTTAAGCTCTTTAATGAAGATCCAAAAACAGAATCTGTGGTCATGATTGGTGAGATCGGTGGTAACGCTGAAGAGTCAGCTTGCGACTGGATTAAAGCCAATATGAAAAAGCCAGTGGTTGGTTTTGTGGCAGGAGCTACAGCGCCAGAAGGTCGACGCATGGGCCACGCTGGAGCGATTATTAGCGGTGGTGCTGGAACAGCTGATGCCAAGTTTGCAGCCATGGAAGCTGCAGGAGTGCATGCAGTAAGGTCTCCTGCTGAGCTGGGGGCAAAGATGAAGGCGGTGCTGAAGCGGTAGCACCTTCGCAACCATTCACGGTTGATTATGTCTCGGCAAGAGCGAGCGACGTAGCCCATTCGCTTAATGGCAGGCGACTTGACTCAGCCCAATGGGGGCATGGTCTCCTATCAGTTTAGCAAGCCTTTATGTTTTGCTGGCCCAGCTTGATGGGACTCGGTGTCTTATCGCGGAACTTCGGTCGAGCAAACCTGAAAAATCTCGTTTAGGAAATTACTCTTCGCTTTGCGTCCACTACGTTGATACCGTCGGGTAATCGCTTGATAGGACTCTCTTTTTGAACCCTTCGTCATAGGTCAGTCTCCTCTTTCACTGACCTTCGATGTGCGGCATCGACTACATTCTTCCCCTAAAACCCCGTCCCTATAATTACCTTTTTAGTGAGGCACATCGGGGGGTTATCGGAATCTCAAAAAAATGCCACGTGCGTCATCTATCTGTCCATAACGAAGTGTGTGAATTTTT